>JAEUKT010000004.1 GCA_016794125.1 Alphaproteobacteria bacterium
GACGCGCCTGCCGGTACCGACACCACCATCACGACGCTGGAAGACACCCCGCATGTGATGACCGCAGCCGAGTTCGGCTTCACTGACCCGAACGACAGCCCCGCGAACAGCCTGTCCGCCGTCGTCATCAGCGCGCTGCCAGCATCCGGCAGCCTGCGCCTGAACGGCGTGGCGGTCACGGTCGGCCAGGTGATCTCCGTCGCCAACATCAACAGCGGCCTGCTGGTATTTACCCCGGCCGCCAATGCCAACGGCGCCGCCAACGCCGCCTTCTCCTTCCAGGTCCGCGACAACGGCGGTACCGCAAACGCAGGACAGGACACCGACCAAACCCCCAATACCATCACATTCGATGTTACTGCGGTTAATGATGCGCCGATTGGCAGCAATGCGACGGTGACGCTGCTTGAAGATTCATCCTACGCCTTCACGATGTCGGATTTCGCCTATAGCGACGCGAATGACACGCCTGCCAATAACCTGCTCGCGATCCGCATCGCCACTCTGCCTGCGGGCGGTGCGCTGACGTTGAATGGAATTGCTGTGACGGCTGGCCAGTTTATCGATCCTGCCGACATTACGGCTGGCCTGCTGGTCTTCACGCCGGCTGCGAACGGCGCTGGGACGAATTATTCGGGCTTTACGTTCCAGCTGCAGGATGACGGCGGCACGGCGAATGGCGGCTTCGACCTCGACCAGACACCGAACCGTATCCAGATTGATGTGACGCGCGTCAACGATGCGCCTTCCGGTACCGACCGCACTGTGACGACGCTGGAAGATATTCCGCATGTGTTCTCGGCTGGCGATTTCGGCCTGACCGATGTTCTGGACAGCCCTGCCAATACCCTGCTGTCTGTGACGATTAACACGCTGCCCCTGAACGGCATCCTGATCTTGAACGGCGTCGCCGTGACGGCGGGCCAGGTGATCAGCGCCGTGGATATCGCAGCGGGCCGTCTTTCGTTCCTGTCGGCCTTGAACGAAAACGGCGCGAATTACGCTTCGTTTGATTTCCAGGTGCAAGATAACGGCGGCACGGCGAATGGCGGCGTGGATACCGATGCGACGCCGAACACGATCACTATCGATGTGACTGCGGTCGATGACCCGCCCGTGCTGGCCGTGAATACCGGCATCACGCTGCTGGAAGGCGGTACTGTCACGATTACGACCGCACAGCTGAATGCGACAGATGTGGACACGACGGATACGGATATCATTTATGCGGTAACGCAGCAGCCGCTGCATGGCCGTCTGGAACTTTCAACCAACCCCGGTGTTGCGATCACTTCGTTTACGCAAGCAGAACTGGCGGCGGGGCTGATCCGGTACGAGCATGACGGCGGCGAGACTATTGCAGACAGCTTCCGCTTCGCGCTGCGTGATGGTACGACCGTGCTGCCTGCGCAAACCTTTGCCATCACCGTGACGCCGGTTAATGATCCTATTTCGGATATTTATGTAACCCGCACATGGTTCCCCGAAAATGCGCCTCTCGGCTGGCATTTGAGCTTCCTGAACGCGGTCGATCCGGATAATACGACCTTTACCTGGAGTTTCGTGGGTTCGCCCTCGATCTTCGCTATCAACGGGAATGACCTTGTTGTGAATGCGACGCTGGATTACGAAACGACGCCGGTCAAATCCTATACGGTCACTATTCAGGCGTTTGACGGCGAATATACCTATCAGGAAACTTTCACTTTCGATCTGCTGGACACCAACGAGTTTGTGCAGCCGGATGATATCGCCAAAGCGCCGACGTCCAGCAATGGCGGGCCGCGCGGACTGGGCGAGCTCGGACTGCTGGATAACTATATCCTGACGACTGTGCGCGGCATCGATTTCACCGGCAGCGATCTGCAGCAGCAGGAAGCCGATGATGTGTTTGGCAGCGATAGCGCTGTCGAGCGCGATCACGGTTTCGACGGCCTGTTTGCGCAAGGCATTGCGACACTGACCACCGAAGAGCGCGCGCGGATGCATAACGATCAGAAAGAACATGGTGCGGCGACGGAAATGTACGACCAGAACCCGCTGTTCAAGGCGCTGATGCGCCACGCCCAGAAACCGGCGTCGGATATCGCAGAGAAGCTGACGGCGACTGAAAAAGATATGTACCGCAAATCGACATCGCAGCAGCTGGACGATGCTGCGCGTTATTACCAAAGCAAGCATGACCAGCTGGTGCGCGCCCTGACGGACGAAACCCCGAAAACCTGATCGTTATGCCGATGCCGGCATCTGGTCGGGCAGGAATCCACCGGCCTGCATGTTCCACAGACGCGCGAAGATGCCGTCTTTATCCAGCAGTTCCCTGAACGAGCCGTCCTCGATCACGCGCCCGCGTTCCATAACGACGATGCGGTCCATATGGCTGAGCGTGGAGAGGCGGTGGGCGATCACGACGGTCGTGCGGCCCTTCATGGCTTCGGTCATCGCGGTCTGGATCGCCATCTCGGTTTCGCTGTCGAGAGCGGATGTTGCCTCGTCGAGCACCAGAATGGGCGCGTCCTTGATGATGGCGCGCGCAATGGCGATGCGCTGGCGCTGGCCGCCCGACAGTTTCACGCCACGTTCCCCGACCAGCGTGTCGAAGCCTTTGGCTAGCGTGGCGATAAAGCCGGTAGCTTCAGCGGCGTCGGCAGCTTTCTCGATATCGTCGGGTGTTGCATCGGCGCGGCCATAACGGATGTTTTCGCCCAGCGTGCGGTGGAACAGGACGGGTTCCTGCGGGATCACGGAAATGGCGGCATGCAGGCTGTCTTGGGTCACTTCGGCAATGTTCTGGCCGTCGATGTAGATGCCGCCGCCCTGCACGTCATAGGCGCGCAAAAGGATCTGGCAGATCGTCGTCTTGCCTGCGCCGCTCACACCGACGAAGCCCACTTTCTGCCCTGCCTTGATCTTCAGGTTCAGGCCGGTAAAAACGGGCTGGCCAGGCACATAGCTGAAATCGACGTTGCGGAATTCAATCTCGCCCTGCGCGACATCGAGGTCGGGCGCCTGCGGTTTGTCGATGACGCTGAGCGGGGTGGAGATTTTCTGCAGCGATTCCTGCAATATGCCGATATCGTCGAATTTCTGGCTTAGCAGGCTGACCGTGCCGGCCAATGCGCCGAACATGTTCATGGCAAGGCCGACCGTCATCGCCAGCTGTGCTGTGCTGACCTGGCCCTGCTGCCAGCCATAGACGACAAGCGCCATGAAGCCGCACAGGAAGAAAGTCATGATAAGGTCGAAGGTTCCCCAGAAAATGCTGACATAACGGTAACGCGCGCGGAAGGTCTCCGTCATTTCTTCCTGTGCGATGTCGAGGCGCGAGAGTTCTTCGCGCCAGCCGACGTTTTGCTGCACGATCGACAGGTTAGTCGTGCTGTCCACGATATAGCCTGTTAAACGCGATGACTTTTCCGCGTGGTTTGCCGACAGCATTGTCCATTTCGGCGCGGTCAGCACGGCGCAGATCATGCCGACAACGATAAATGCGGGTACGAAAAGGGCGAAAAGGGGGGTAATACTCCACAGCAGCGCGCCGCCGGTGATGAAGCGCACCAGCAGCGACATGATGTTGTACTGCACCTTGTCGCGCAGCGAGCTAATGACATCGCCCGCGCGGCGTACATGGTTCGCCAGAACGCCCGCGAAATTCGCGTGAAGGAAAGACTGGCTTTGCTGGATCAGGCGGGCGAACAGCAGCGCGCGTGTTGTGTTCAGAAGTTCCGGGACGTAAATGCGCTCCATCCATTCGCGTCCGCGATAGGCGGCGTTGCGGATCGTCCAAAGTGTCGCGAGCAGGCCGAGTTCGAACGCGATATTTTTCCAAATATCGGGGCCGCCATTCGATGTGACGCCCACGATGCGCCCCAGCACCCAGGTGACGAGCGTATCGCAGACGGTGGCGATGACTTCGCAGGCAACCGCAGCGACAGCGCGCCATTTCATTGCAGTCGAGCAATGCTTTAGCACATACCGGATAAACGGCCACGGCTTGTCAGGCGTGCGGGGAACGCGCTTATGGGCGGCGGCAGAGGGGGAGGTAGTGGACATGAGCGGAAACCCGGGCAAGAATCGTTCCTAATGCCTGAATTTTTGCCGTTCCCCGAAAGAAAGACAACTGCATTATGGCTGCAAGGCAGCGGATCGCGCAGGTTGTGGCGTTAAAACACCATTTTCAGGTTAATTGATGAGGCCGACCGCCGTGCCGGGGTTCAGGAAGTCGAAGATGGTCGTACTGTCCGTATCGTTGATCGGCCCGCCCGACAGGACGGGCTTTTCCAGCAATGCGCCATCATGAAACACCATCGTGACGCTGTAGCTGACGCCCTTTTCGTCGGTTTGGAGACGGATGGGGGATGACAACCCGTGTTTGCGGTAGGTGTCTTTATAATCGAGCTTATAGCCTATGCTTTCCTGGATGATCGTATAGATTTCCATCTGTTCCTCCGGCGTGCCGGGCAGGGGCGAGTTTTCACCGCCAAAAAGCGCCTTGCGGATGCCGATGCGGTCGAGCAGCGTCATCTGGGCTTTCTTGATACCGAGGGTTTTCAACGCTTCTTCCTCGCTCATACCGGGCGCGAGCTTATCGACGCGGGTTTTAAGATCGTTGCCGGAAGTAAAATACGGCTGGTTGACCGCCGTCGTTCCGCCGGGCACGGGCGCGCTGCCGGCGCAGCCCTGCACGCACAAAATCACCATCGCCAGACAGACGGAGTGCAGGATAGTCATGCATTTTGAGACGGGATTGGTTGGCGGATGGGGCATTTTACTCTTCAGGGCTAAATCATTGTTTTCGCGGAATTCCGATTCACCGCGTATTCCTATTCTCCCTTAAAAGGGTAAATAAGTGCTTACGTACCAATAAGTTAGCTTATGCTTGGCTATTTATCTTTTAAAAACAGCAAGATACCCTGTGCGGCGGCAATACCGGTGCTGAAGCAGGCCTGCAGCAAATATCCGCCGGTGGGGGCTTCCCAGTCCAGCATTTCGCCTGCGGCAAACACAGCAGGCAGGCGGCGCAGCATCAGGTTGTCATCGACCTCGTCCCATGTGATGCCGCCCGCGCTTGAAATCGCACGGTCGATATCGAAAGTGCCGGTCAGGGTGATGGGGAATGATTTGATAAGCGCAGCAAGAGCGTCGGGCGGTAGGGTTTTGGCCGACTGGTTTTCTTGCAGCAATCCGATGGCGGCAGGCGACAGCGCGGCTTCCTGCCGAAGGAAGTTAGACAGGCTGCGCCCGCGCCGCGATTCCGTCAGGCGGCTCGCCAGATCAGCTTGTTCAAGGCCGGGCTTCAGGTCAATTTGCAGCTGTGCGCTGCCATTTTTAGCGATTGCTTCGCGCAGGGCGGCCGACAGTGCATAAACCGCGCCGCCTTCGATGCCTTTATCGGTGAGCATCGCTTCACCGGCTACGCGCTGGCCGCCGAACGACAGGGAGACTGGCTTGACGGGCTGACCCGCATATTTCGCGCGGAAAACATCCGACCATTGCACGGTGAAGCCGCAGTTCGACGGGCGGAGCGGGCTGACGGTGATTTTTTTGTCGGCAAGGTATTTTGTCCAGCCGCCGTCCGATCCAAGGCGCGGCCATGATGCGCCGCCGAGCGCAAGCAAGGTTGCATCGGGGGTTGCTGTTTCTTCTGCGCCTTCGGCATTCATAAAAACCAGCGCGCCCTGATCGTTCCAGCCGCGCCAGTCGCGCTGCAGGCGGAATTCGACGCCAAGCTTGGCAAGCCGCTGCTGCCACGCGCGCAGCAGGGGCGATGCTTTCATGCTTTTCGGGAATACCCGCCCGCTGGAGCCCACGAAAACCGGCTCGCCCAAGCCTTCGCACCAGTCGCGCAACGCTGCGGGGGTGAAGGCGTTGATGTAAGGCGCAAGATGTTTTTCGGCTGCGCCGTAGCGCAGCAGGAATGTCGACAGGTCTTCTGAATGGGTCAGGTTAAGGCCGCCGCGCCCCGCCATCAGGAATTTGCGGGCAAGCGATGGTTTGCGGTCATAGACGCTGACGCGGATGCCGGCTTCGGCCAGCTTTTCGGCGGCGATCAATCCGGCGGGGCCGCCGCCGATGACGGCAACGGATGCCATTAGCCGGCTGCCTGTTCCTGCGCTTCCTGCGCCTCCAGCCAGATGGCTTCCTGTTTTTCGAGGTCTTTCAGGACGGTGGCGTAGGCCGCCTTGGTTTCCTTGATTTTTTGCGGATTATTGTAATATTCCGGCAGTGCCATCAGGCCTTCAAGGCGTTCTTTTTCTTTCGACAGTTTTGCGACGGCCTTTTCAGCCTCGGCGATTTTCTTGTCGTTCTTTGGCGCAGGCGCGGAAACGGTTTTTGTTTCTTTGGCTTCCTTGGCGCGCTTTTCTTTTTCTTCCTTGCGCTCTTCGCGGCGGGATTTCAGGATGAAGTCGCGGTAATCATCAAGGTCGCCGTTGAAGTTCTGGCACGCGCCGTCTTTCACCAGCCACAAACGGTCTGCCACACGCTCCACCATGATCGGGTCGTGGCTGACGATGACGATCGCCCCGTCGTAATTGTTCAGCGCCTGCACCAGCGCCTCGCGGGCTTCCATGTCCAAATGGTTGGTCGGTTCGTCAAGCAGCAGCAAGTGCGGCTTGTCAAAGCTCATGAAGGCGAACAGCAGGCGGGCTTTTTCACCGCCGCTGAGCGAGCTGATCGGGTTGTCGGCAAGGTTTTTCGAGAACCCGAAAGCACCCAGCACGGCACGAACGATGTGTTCCTTGTAGTCGCCGGTTTTCTGTTTTGTCAGGCGCGCCATTTCCTGGAACGGCGTCGATTTGACGTCCAGTTCTTCGGTCTGGTGCTGGGAGAAATAACCGATGCGCAGCTTGCCCGACCGTACCATCTCGCCCTGCATCGGGCTGAGTTTTCCGGCGATCAGCTTCATCATGGTCGATTTGCCGTTGCCGTTCGCGCCCAGCAGCGCGATGCGGTCGTCGGTGTCGATGTTTTCGTGGATCTTGCGGACGATCGGCTTGCCCTCGGTATAGCCCACATCTACATGGCGGATCGCAATCAGCGGCGGCGACAGTTTTTCGGGGGACGGGAAGGTGAAACGCACCGCGCGCTCCATCATCACCTCATCGACCAGATCCATGCGTTCCAACGCCTTGATGCGGCTCTGCGCCTGCGCGGCCTTTGCGGCAGAAGCACGGAAACGGTCGACAAAGGCCTGCATATGCGCGCGCTGCGCCTGCTGCTTTTCGAACATCTTTTGCTGCACGCCGATCTTGGCGGCGCGTTCACGCTCGAATGTGTCGTAATTGCCGGTATAGGCGACCAGTTTCTGCTTGTCGATATGGATGACATGATCGATGCACTTGTTCAGCAATTCGCGGTCGTGCGAGATGACCATCAGCGTATGCGGATAGTTAGCCAGATAGGTTTCCAGCCACATAATGGCTTCAAGGTCCAGGTGGTTGGTCGGCTCGTCCAGCAGCAGGAAATCAGGCTCGACGAACAACGCCGCCGCCAGCGCCACGCGCATGCGCCACCCGCCGGAGAAGGACGAGAACGGCTCGTATAACTGGTGGTCCTTGAACCCGAGGCCGGTGAGCAGGATGGCTGCCTTCGACGGCGCGGCATAGGCATCCAGTTCGATCAGGCGAGCATAAATATCGCCCAGTTTGTTGGGGTCTTCTTCCGTCTCGGTCGCCTTCATCAGCGACGACATTTCCTCGTGCGCGTTCACGACCATGTCGATCAGCGGGGTATCTGTGTCCTCGATATCCTGCCGCACCATGCCGAAACGCTGGCGCTGGGACAGGCTGATGGTGCCGGAATCGGCATGCAACTCGCCTGCGATCAGCTTGAAAAGGGTGGATTTGCCCGTACCGTTTTGCCCGACCAGACCGACCTTCCAGCCGTCCATGACGTTTACGCTGGAATCCTCGATCAGCGTGCGCGATCCTACTTTATATGTCAGGTTGTTGATGGTGAGCATGAATCCCTTATCCTTCAGGCTGATGGTTATGACATAAACAAGGCCAAAGGGGAAGGATTTAAGCGCTTGCCAAGCGTTGCGCGAAGCCGCAGCGCATGGTGTAATAGGTTGAAAGATTAGAGAAAACATGGCCGAAACCGGAAAAACAATCACCAGCGCCGCCAACCCCGCCGTCAAGCGGCTGCGGTCGCTATCGGCCAAGAAGTATAGGGATGAAGAGGGGGTATTCCTCGTCGAAGGCCTGCGGCATGTGCAGGACGCGCTGGCGGGTGGCTTTATCCTTGATACCCTTGCTTATTCCGCCCGTGGCGCGCGGGATGTAGCAGGGCTGGCAGGCAGGGCCAAAGAAACATTGGAATTAAACGATGGCCTGCTCAGCCGCATTACGCAGCGTGATAATGCGCAGGCGGTGATCGGTGCGTTCAGGCTAAAGACCGCCGCCATTTCATCGGTCACATCCGGTTTCTGGGTGGGGCTGGAGGGGATACGCGACCCCGGCAACCTTGGCACCATCATCCGCACCGCCGACGCGGTGAAGGCCGATGGCGTGCTGCTGCTGGGGGATACCTGCGATCCATGGTCACCCGAGGCCGTGCGTGCCACGATGGGGTCGTTTGCCCGTGTGCCTGTTGCGCAAGGCACGCTGCCGGAATTCCTGACATGGCGAAAAAACTGGAAAGGCCGCGTTGTCGGTACGCATCTGCAAACAACGACGGATTACCGCGCGGCCGATTACGCGTCGCCGCTCTTGCTGCTGATGGGCAGTGAATCAAACGGATTGTCGAAGGAAGCGGCGGCGGCTTGTTCGACGCTTGTGAAAATCCCGATGACGGGCGGCGCGGAATCGCTCAATCTTGCGGTATCGACGGGCATTATGCTGTATGAAATCTGCCGTGACAGGTTGAAATAACTATCCGGTATTCCGCATCCCTGCTGAAATGCCGCCGATGGTGAGCGCCAGCGTTTTTTTAAGGTCTTTGGGCGGATGCGCCAGCGCGCGATATTCCTTCAGCAAATGCGCCTGCAGAATGTTCAACACATCGACATAGGGTGTGCGGATGCGGATGGAGCGCGATAGCACGGGCGTTTTTTCCAGCAACTCGCCGCGCCCTGTCACCTTGCGCAGCATATCAGCCGTCGTTTGCAGGTGTTGCAGGTATTCTTCGGTCAGGTATTGTAGCGACGGTTCGACCAGTAGGCCGGAATAATAACGCGTAATCTGTTCATCTGCCTTTGCGACCACCATTTCAACAAGATCCGTGACCGCCTGAAAAAATGGCCAGTTGTGATACATATCGCGCAGCATTTTCAGGTTGCCGTTGTCGATTTCCGCCGCCAGCGCATCGCCGACACCCAGCCATGCCGGCAGCATGGTGCGGGATTGCGTCCAGCCAAAAACCCACGGGATCGCCCGCATGCTTTCCAGCCCGCCGCCTTTTTTGCGGCGGCCGGGGCGGCTGCCGATTTTCAGCAAGCCTAGTTCGGGGGCGGGGGTCAGTTGCGAAAAATGCGCCATGAAATCGGGCGTTTCATAGACTGTCTTGCGGAACGCCTTTTCCGATATGTCGGCCATGCGCTGCATGGTTTTATCCCATGCAGGGTTACGCTTCTGCGGCTTGGATAATACCGCCTCCAGAAAGCCGGACAGGTAAAGCTCCATCGTGCGCTCTGCCACGGCAGGCAGGCCGAATTTTGAATCGATCGCTTCTCCCTGTTCGGTCACGCGGATGCTTTTCGTTTCTAGCGGGCGGGGCAGCGCCAGCAGCGCCGTTTCAATCGGCCCGCCGCCGCGCGCAACGCTGCCGCCGCGCCCGTGGAAGAATGTCGTGTGCAGCTTATGTTTTTTGCCAATCGCCAGCAGCGACGATTGCAGCCCGTAAATTTCCCAAGCGGCCGCCAGATATCCGCCGCGTTTCGATGAATCGGAATAACCGACCATGATTTGCTGCTCTGCGCCCGCATGCTTGCGATAGACGGGCAATTTATATAGTGCCTCCATCGCGTTGCATGCATTTTTCAGGGATGCGGGGGTTTCAAACAGCGGACTGATCGGCACTCTTTGTGTGATGTCTGCAGCCTTCATCAGGAATTGCACGCACAGGATATCTGCCGCGCTTTCAGCCATTGAAATGATATAGGGGCCAAAGAATTCGTCCGGAAATTCATTATAGACGCGCAAGGTGTCCAGCACCTCGGCGGTTGCGGACGATAGTTTTTTTGGCAGGGGCGGCTTTTTGCCGTGCAGCGCTTTTTCCAGCAGTTTTATTTTCTGTCCGTCTGTTGCCTGCGCATAAGCTTCGCCTAAAATTTCCTCGACTGCCGAGGTATGTCGGTCGGAGCTTTGGCGGATATCCATTTTCAGGAAGCAAAGCCCGAAGACGCGCACACGCCAGATCAGCTCCTGCAACGGTACGCGGCCTAGTGCATCGGCCTTGTGTTTTGCCAGATAGGCCTGCATCTCGTAAAAAATCGCCAGCAATTCGTTGCGCGTTAGGCCGGACAGGTCGCGGCGGAAGGCGCGCAGGCGCGTTTCGGCTTCATGTATCCTAGCAAGGCAGAATTTCTGGATATCGGCGCTACCCTTGTCTTTGTCAAAGGCGAAGGTGTCACGCAGGCTTTCAAGCGCGACAAGATACCGTTTCGTGGCTGCGTTAGATGCTTCGCGCAGCACTTTTCGCGTAATTTTCGCTGTTACGCCGGGATGCCCGTCACGATCGCCGCCCATCCATGTACCGAAGCGGATCGGGCGCGGGTAAAGTTGCGACATATCGCCGACGCATTCCTTGTATGCGGCGCTCATCAGGTGATGAAAATCCGGAATGGCACGCCACAGGATGCGCTCCGCAACTTCTAACCCGTATCGCGCCTCATCCACAGGTGTCGGCTTGCGGTCGCGCACCGCACCGGACAGCCACATTTGCGTGATGATCGATGTGATGTTGCGCATCTCCACTTCCTGCGCATACGGCGCAAGTTCGCCGGTGTCGAGCTTTAGCAGGGAAATGGACAGGTCGCGATAGGCGCGTACGGCCTGTGGACGCATGGCTTCGGTCGGGTGTGCGGTCAGCACAAGGTCGATCTGAACGTCGCGCATCGCATCATGAATCGTCTTTTCCGATATGCCGCGCTTGCGCAGACGTTCGAATGTTTCATAGGGCGATGCGCGTTGCGCATCTTTGCCTGCCCGGCGGTAATCGTTGCGGCGGCGGATGCGGTGAACCTGTTCGCACAGGTTGGCAAGGCGCAGGAACTCGGTAAAGGCTTTGGCAACCTTGTACTTCTCCGCATGGGGCAGGCCGTGCAATTCTTTCTCGATGGCTTTTGCGGCGTTTTTATCGCCCAGCCTGCTTTTCTGCGACAGCCGTCGCAGGGTTTCGACCTTGTCGAAAATCTTTTTTCCTTCGAATAATGTAATCGTTTCGCCTAATATGCCGCCCAGCAGGCGGATATTGGCGGAAAGCGGGGCTAGCGTGTCTATCTGGTCATTTACGCGCTGTTTATTCCCGTGTCTGGCCATCGCCCCGCACCACCCATTTGTAACTCGTCAGCGCCTCCAGCCCCATCGGGCCGCGCGCATGGAGTTTTTGCGTACTGATGCCGATTTCCGCCCCCATGCCGAACTGCCCGCCATCGGTAAAGGCGGTCGAGGCATTGGCATAGACGGCAGCCGCATCGACTTCGGCCAGAAAACGGTCGATGGATGGTTTATGTTCCGAAACAATCGCTTCGCTGTGGCGTGACGAATGATCGCGGATATGCGAAAGCGCGGCATCGAGCGAGGATACGGTTTTGATCGACATCTTATACGACAGGAATTCGCAGCCAAAACTTTCTTCTGTCGCGGGATGCAGCAGTTGCGCGGGATATTTGCCGTTCAATGATTTATAAGCTTCGGCATCCGCAAATATCTCCACGTCCTTGGTCGCCATCGGCGAAACAAGGTCATAAATATCGACAATCCGGCTTTCATGCACGACCAGCGTATCCAGCGCGTTGCAGACGCTGACGCGGCGGGTCTTGGCATTGTGAATGATTTTCTGGCCTTTTTTAAGGTCGCCCGTCGCGTCGAAATAGGTATGCACGATGCCTGCACCTGTTTCGATCACGGGCACGCGCGAATTTTTGCGCACAGCATCGATCAACCCCTGACTGCCGCGCGGGATCAGCACATCCACTAATCCGGTCGCGTTCATCAATGTTTCTGCGGCGGCACGTTCCGGCGGCAACAGGCAGGCAGCCCCCGCTTCGATACCATGCTTCGCCAGCGCTTTGGTAATGCAGCCCATTAGCGCGGCGTTGCTGTTATGCGCTTCCTTGCCGCCTTTTAGGGCGCAAGCATTTCCGGCTTTAAAGCAAAGTGCAAAAACATCAACGGTCACATTTGGGCGGGATTCATAAATTACGCCGACCACGCCCAACGGTACGGCGATACGTTCGATGTGCAGCCCGTTCGGCATATCGCGCTTGAGCTGTACCTGGCCGAGCGGGCAGGGCAGGGCGGCAACGGTTTTAATATCAGCGGCGATACCCGCCAGACGCTGCGGTGTCAATTGCAGGCGGTCATAGCGCGGATCGTCTTTCGGCATCAGGGCAAGGTCTTTTTCGTTTTCCGCCAGTATCTGCGCTTGGTCGGCCAGCAGGGTTTCAGCAAGCGTTTGCAGCAGGCTGTTGCGCTTCGCATCATCCAGCACGGCGAGCGCATAGGTCGCGCTGCGTGCGGCCTGTAATTGTGCGGTAACGTCAGTCATGGCCAAGTTCCGCCGTGTTGATATGCAGATGATCGTAATGGATGAATTCCGGACGGTTTTTCTGGCCCAGATGCTCGCGCAGTTTTTCAGCGCTGTAGCGTGCGATGCCAACGCCAATTTTATGCCCGTCGGGGTCGGCGATTTCGATCATGTCGCCTTTTTCAAACGTGCCGGTAAATGATTTGATGCCCACGGGCAGCAGGCTCATCACGCGCCCGCTGTCTTTCAGCAGGGCATAAAGCTGCGCATTGACGCGGATCACGCCGCTTTTACGGCCTGAATCAAACGCGATCCATTTTTTCAGGTTTGATTTTTTCTTGCGCGGCAGAATGGCCGTGCCGATCTGTTCGCCGTCCACGATGCGCAAAATAACGTCTTTGACCTTCATCGCCGCGATATGCGTTGTAACGCCGACATCCGACATCTTGCGCGCCGTACCCAGCTTGCTGGCCATGCCGCCGCGACCCAATGCAGATTTTGCGGCGGATACTTTCGGCCAGCCGTGTTTTTCCGGATCGATCACGGAAATGATCTGCGCGCCTGCTTCATCGGGGTTGCGGTCATAAACGCCTTCGACGCTGGTCAAAATCAGCAGTTTATCGGCGTTCAGCTGTGCGGCGATCAGCCCCGCCAACTCGTCGTTATCGGTGAACATCAATTCCTCCACCGCGACGCTGTCGTTTTCGTTGATGATTGGCAGGATATTTCCTGCCGCCAGCGTTTCGCGCAGCAGGCGCGCGATGTTCAGGTAATGCTTGCGCGTCAGGAAATCCTGCTTGGTCAGCAGCAGCTGCGCAACTGCCACGCCATGTGGGCGGAACAGTTTGGCATAGGCCTGCATCAATTCCGGCTGGCCAAGGCTTGCCAGCACCTGTTTTTCGCCCAGCGTACTGCCGTAATCGCGGTTCAGGCTTTCGTGCGCCACGCGCCTGCCCGACGCAACCGCGCCCGAACTGACCAGCACGACCTGATGCCCGGCCTGCTGCAATACGATAACCTGTCTTACCAACGCGGGCATCGCGCTTTTCAGAAGCGTGCCGTCGCTGGCCAGAATGGCCTGTGTTCCGATTTTAATGACGATTTTCATGACTGTTATGCGAATCCCGAGACATCCCCATTTTATACCAGCCAATCCTTTCAAATTTATAAAATAATAGCATTGATAATCAGCGCCTTAATTCTTGAACTTGATGTGACTGGAATGGCTTATTGACATAAAGGGAGATTCTGCCTAGAAGTCGGGCTCGGTTTTAAATATATGACAACTCCCGAAAGCCATTTTGCAGGTTACCCCGATGTATAACAGCTTTGATAACCGCCTTTCCATCAACGAAGCGAATGTCGAACTACAGGTGCTGATCCGCACGCAGGATGCGGTGGTCGATACGCTGGCCGCCGCCGCCAAGAACGTCGCGAGCGACAAGCAAAAAGCATCGGAAGGCTTGACGGCGGCTGTCCGTGCCATCGTGCGTGTAGATGATGTCGATCGTTATGCTGCTCTGTCGCGCGCAGCCAAGGATGACGGCGCAAGCTATAACTTTACCGCCGTCGTCGCCGACTGGGTGCAGAAGGATATTGACAACCGCAAGGAACGCGTCGGCCTTGAAGAAAAATGGGGCACGCGCCAGGAAGTGGCGCACAAGGCCGCCGAAGTGAAGGAAGGTATCGACCTTATCGCTTCCGCACTCGCCGAAATCTCTCCCGAAATCGCCCAGTTCGATGTCACCTCGGGCAAAATCAAAAAACACAACGAACAATATAAAGACAAGCCCAAGCTGCAGATCACTCAGGACAGCTACGACAACTATTCCAAATTCGGCTGGAAGGGCGTTGGCCGTTTCCTGCTCTGGCTCGTCGGCTATCGCGGCCCGCACCGCGCATACAAGGTTGTGAGCGAATACAACAAGAAGTTCGGCAATTATTACGACGACGCGCTGGAAATCACCGAACGCCGCAAGAACGAAAAGAAACTGCAGGGCGAACAGGCGTTGAAGCAGGCCGAATATGATAACCTGAACGCCATCGGCAACCGCATGTCCACGCTGGACCGCACCTATCGCGGATCGCAGGGCATCGCGCGCGATATCGGCGGTCTTGTCCTTGACCTCGTGTCGAAAAGCACGCGTTTTGTGCGCAACCTGCTGTCCGAAGTGCCGGGCGCGGAGGCGGACCAGATCGCGCTGAATTCGCTGAAACTCGCCAGCCTTGCGCCGCTCGAAACCATCGTGGCCGTGCATCACAGGAATGCGAAAGCAACGCTGAGCAGCCTGCAATCGCCGTTGGATACATTACGTGATGCGATCGACGAAGTGGGCTCCGAGCACATTTCCTATGATTTCGACACGCTGAAAAATGGCATCGACAAGGCAGCCCGCAGCGGCCGCACCGCCGCCGCCGCCATTAACGGCGCGAGCGACTCCATCGAAACCTTCCAGTCCGCCCCCAACGCCGCATATGACGATATTAAGGGCAGCGTCGATAAAATCACCGCCATCCGCCCCGCCGAAGTGCAGCTGATCGCCGACCTGAGCGGGTTGGAAAGCAAAGTTGCGAACAAGCTGGAAGAATACCGCGCCGAACAGCGCAGGCTGGCCGAAATCGAACGCCAGCGCCGCGAGGCAGAGGCCGAGCGCGAACGCCAGCGCCTGCAGCGCGAATTCGAAAGCGTCGCGCGGCGGTCCACGAAGAGCGGCTCCGGCCCCTCGATCTCCGATACTCCCTCGACCTCCATCGGCATCGGTTCCGGCGGCATCACCCAGCGCGGTGGTTCCTCCAGCATCGGCATGGGCAGCCGTGGCATTACGGGCAGATAACCATTTACCAACCAATTAACCGAATAAAACCGAAACCTAAAAAGGAAGCACACGACATGTCTAACGAACTTCTCGACAACAAAAACATCGCGAACACTTTTGGCGGCGCCGCCGGCAAGCCCTTCAACGAAGATATCGTTGACTACCGCAAGGCGGATCCCGAAACGAAAGCGAAGATGGACAAGCTGATCGCCACCATCGACCTGAAAGACCTCAACACCATCACCGTTTTCGGCAAAGAGCCGACCGATGTGCTGCGTGAGTCTTCCGAAGCCATCGTGAAGCGCGCGCAGAACGCGACCACCTTCCTGGGCGGCTTTGCCCAGATCAAGGAAAAGCTTGAAAATTTCGATTTCAACACCGTGGGCAAGCTGGCGGCTGATTATTCGGCGAAAGTCGAGCGCAAGCTGAAAATGGCGGCGCTGTCGTTCAAGAAAAGCCCCTTCATGTACGTCGTGAAAAAAGTCGGTTATTTCTTCACCGGCCTCCGCGGCGGCAAAGAAACCTCGATGGACAACATTCGCCACGAAATCGACAAGAGCCTGCTGCAGCTGGCCGATGTCGTTGCTGACCTCGAGGAATCGAAAGCAAAAATCCCCGGCGTAATCAAGGACCTCAACATCCTCGAAGACGCACGCCTGACCGCATATTCCGACTACGGCATCTATGTCGGCGCGGCGCTGGAAAAATACCGCCAGGTGAAGGAAGAAGTGCTGCCGAAACTGGAAGAAGAAGCATCGACCAGCCCCCTGAAACAGGTCGAACTGCGCAACATCCGCCTTGCCGCGACCGTCCTTAACGCAAAAGTGACCGACATGGACACGTTCCACAAGTCGAGCCTTGTGCAACTGAAAACTATTGACGACCTGCAGGAAGCGCTCGCGATGAGCCAGCTGAAAATCGACAGCCACCTGACGATTTCGCAAGGCCAATGGACCGCGATCCTGGCTGAAGCTGCGACCGCAGCGCAAGTCAGCGAAATCGCTGAAACCGTGAAAACGGCAGATGATTTCGGCGACAAGATTTTCGAACAGTCGCAAAAACTGTCCGACATGACCAAGGCAATGTCGCGCGCGGCATTCGGCCATGGCACGCTCGATCCCGTGAAAGTGATCCAGCACCTGGAAAAGCGCACGCAGGACATCAAGGACGACCTCGTGTTCATGACCGAGTTCAACGCGAAGATGGAAGCGCAGCGCACGGCGCTTGACGAAGCCGGCCAGAAGTTCCGCGAAGCGGCGAGCAAAGTGACCGCTCCCCGCGCGGTGCAGGAAGCAGCTGAACAGGCCGCGACCGCAGCGATGAAACAGCCGCAACAGCCGAAACCCTAATCGTTCAGTCAACAGGAGCCGGCCGTCATGGCATTAGAATCGTCCCCGAAGCTCGTGAGCAACAAATTCTCCGGCGCTGCAGCGCCGGATGCGAAGCGCGCGCGGATCGATGTCCGGACGGTCGGCTATCCTGCTGATGGTGATGACCAGAAAATCACCTGGATGGGTATGTCGCCCGCGCCCGGCAAGGGCGACGGCTGGTATGTCATGCTGGTGGAGGAAGAGCCCAATAAATACCTCGTGCAGGTCAACAAGGACGAACGCCTTGTCGAAGTGGTTAAGGTGCTGGGCAAGGGCGAAGACGGCCCGATGACGTTTGAGAAAGCGGTCGAATACCTTGCTGTATGGGAATATTCCCGCATGGCCAAGGGCGGGGTGCCGCATGAAAAGCAGGATCGCGACGATCTTGGCAAGCATTACTATAAAAACCTGCTGCTGAAGCGTGGGTATCTGGTGGATACGACCGGAACGCTGGCGGCAATCGCGGATATTTACCCCGCACAGACAGGCAAGTTCCTCAAATCCGACCTCGAGGCGCTGGAGCGTTTTCAGGACGGGTTGCGCGGTGAAAATATCCTGAACGAACTGATTTCGTCGCACGACCCGATCTTTATCTCGGAAACGACGCTGGAGGAAGATCTGCAAAGTTTCGGCGAGATCGCGCTGTTCAACAAGATGCAGCTGTTTGCGGAGACGCTGGTTAAATATGCCGGTGTGAAACTGGCGGAAGTGCAGAATTTCTATGCCGACCCCACCGCGAAGGCGGGGGAGGACCTGGCCGCAGCGCTCGCGAAAAGCGGGTTCTTTACAGAAGAGAAAGTCGCGAGGTTCAACGAAGTGAAGGCTGAGTTGTTCGGCGGCGTGTTCCGTTTCTTCCATGTCGATGAAGCCGACTGGGACAAGGAACTGGACCTAAAAAGCAAGGAGCTGCGCAAGGGCCTGTTGATTAATCCCGATGCCGCGCAGACTTATAACTATTTCGATCGCCAGATCGGCCATCCGCTGACGTCCGATGACGTGAACGCGATGCTTTTTGTATCCGCCCGTTCGCTGGTCTATTTCCGCGAAATGCTGAAGGACAGCCCGCAGAAAGACGCGCTGGAGCGCAAAGGGATTTATAAGCAGGGCGATATCGACGATCTGCTGAATTACCTAGACCTCCTTGACATCAAATACCAGTACAAGGCGCTGGCCGAAGCGGCCGTGTCGCTGCCCGGCACGAAACGCGACAAGGAACTGGAAGAAAAGAAACAGGCCTTCATCCTGCGCGTGCAGGGTTTCAAGGAAAACCTGAAGGAAAGCCAGGATTATTCGGCGGCGATGGAAAAACAGATTGATGCCTTCATCCGCTCCAGCACGCCGATCTACCTGCTGGACCGCATCGAAGCGCTGCCCGGCAAGATCGCCAAGGCCGAACAATATATCCGCGATCGCGTGCTGCCGAAACCCGTGCAGCCCCCGCCAGCGCAAAACCCGAAACAGCCGACGCTATAATTAATAATAATTCCGAGGAGTGTGTGACATGGGTGATTTCGATTTCAACCCCAAGAAAAAAGACGACAAGGGTATCGGCAAAATCCGCCTTGGCGATGAAACTGCAGCCGAGCAGAAAGAAGCAGTCGCCAAAACCGCGACCCGCAAAAAATGGCTCATCGGCGGCGGTATCGCAACCGGCGCGCTGGTTGTGACGCTTGGCCTGACGGCTGTTTTCAACAGCTCGAGTGACAAGCCTGCAGCTCCACAGCCGCAGCGCACCGAACAGACGCAGACTTACCAGCCGCCCGTGCAGGCGCAGAATCCGCCCAGCGAACAATCAGGCGTTTCGCTGGCACAAAGCTATGCTGCCAAGCAAAGCGCGATTTATCGCGACCAGATCCAGATTTACAAGGAAACCGACCGTTCCGGCCGCATGGTTGGCACGGGCGAAGCCTATATCAGCGCGAACGGTCAGGCCGTGCCATTCGGTTCCGATTTCGCGGTGCATGTATCGCTGTTCGAAAAAGGCGGTATCAGCCTCCTTGTGGCATCCGGCCCGCATGCAGGTTCACGCGTGGAGTTTATGCCTGTCGGCGTGCGCAGCACGCCCCGCATCACCTACAGCCGCGTCGGACAAGAAATAGCAACACCCGACGGCCCGCGCTTCCAGATGTTGCCGCAAGCGCAGCGCACCGAACAGACCGTACCCATGAAAACGCCTGCGATTGCAGGCAGTGGCGTTGCGATGCCCGACCAGGCATGGGAATTCGACAAGAATGTGCGTGAAAACGGTGAAACCGTTCGTGCCTTCACGGTCAAGGGCAATGTTGAAGATGGTGTGTTTTCGGTCAAAATCTGGAATGGCGACACCTACACCATCAATTTCGCCACCGGCCAATACACCGTTGACAGCGTTTTCCTGTTCCATCCGAACTATCTGGAGGAGACGCAGCGTACAGGCGTCAATATCGACGCATCAACGATTCCGCTGGTAAAGGGTGTCATGCAGGTTGCGCCCGCGCAGCGCCCCGCGCCGTCGCAGACGCGCGCGCCCGGCCGCTAACGGCGCATAATATCGATCATGATAAGCAACAGGCCCGCGGGGAAACCCGTGGGCCTGTTGCCCGTCCAGCCTCTGTAGGGAGAGGAGGTTATTCGCGATTTTTCTGGCTTTGGTCGTAGATATAGCCGCCGATTGCGCCTGCACCTGCCCCGATTGCAGCGCCGCAGCCGACACATCCGCCGGTCATGGCTGTGCCAACGGCACCGACACCCGCACCGATGCCGGCTCCGGAAAGCGTGCGTTGCTGGGTTGAATTCATGCCACTACATGCGGTGAGTGACAGAAGCGCGATACCGAGGATGGGGGCGCGCAGTTTGCTCATTATGGTGCGGTCTTTCATAGGGATCTCCTTTAAAAAATGTTCGAATATCCAACGCCCCAAGCCTTTGTTTGTTCCCCGAAAAGAAACCGCCCGGCTAGGGCAAGCCGGGCGGTGTATGGGCCGAAACACGGGTTTACGTGTGTGGAGGGTGCTCCGGCTGGCTTTTAGTGGTTACTACTTGTTCAGGGCGGCTTCAGCGCGGTTTTTAGCGTCGATGCTGGCGTTATACACGCCTTCCCATTCTTTTTTCTCGATCACCTTGCTGTTATCGACATCGACGATGTTGAAATGCTTGTCGGTGAACTCGCGCGGTGACAGGCCGTTGTTGTTTTTGTCGAAACGCGACAGCTGCGTGTATTCCAGGAATTTTTCATAGGTGACTTCCTGCTTGTCGGCAATACCGTCATTGTCGAAGTCATAGGTGATCTTCGTCATTTTCTCCATCGGAGCGACGGTCAGGACGGCGGGGCGCTCGTATTCGTTATTGTCGATTACCATGTTGCCGTCGGTATCATAGAGACCGAACAGCATATCTCCGACCTCCGCTAGCGACAGGATGCCGTTGCGGTTCGCGTCGAAATCCTCGAAGTGGATTGCGCGCGTTGTCGGCGGAAGTGGCGACGGTGCCACAGTCGTTTCAGTCAACGTCTTGGACGATGTGGTCGTGGTGGTGGTTTCAACGGCAACGGGCGCGCCGGTGGTCGTTGTGGTTGTGGTCGATTCAACGACGGGCACTTCGACAGTGCGTTCGCGGACGATAGTGGTTTCCGCAGTAGCCTGTAGGCTGAGCAGGGCGACAGCCGCGCAGGTGATCATAAATGTTCCGGTCTTCATCATGCGTATTCTCCTTTAGGGTTCAAGTCTCGTGTGCAAACGCGGGCAAAAGAAAACGGTTCCATGGATTATGGTATAGGCTTGTTTTTATTCGATATAAATTATGCGCGCCAAAGGGTCTCGGGGAACCATATGCAACAAGATGCGTTTGAATGGCGACCCCCTACAAAACTCAAAAGGAGATTTATCATGAAAACCTATAACCTGATCGGCGCAGTATCCGCAATTGCCCTGCTGTTTGCCGCGCCAGCAATGGCTGAAACAGCCAAAGAAATGAACAAAGAGTACAACCAGAATGAATCTTACGGCAGCCGTGCGAAAGACACCGGATCGGCCGTAGATCGCCAGCAGAACAATTCGGAAGCAAAAGAAGACTTCGCAAAAGCGACGAAAGACGCTTCGGCTTCGCTGAAAGAAACCGCTGACGAGATCAAGGCTGCGTTTATCGACGAAGATGTGAAAGTCAAAGCGTCGCACGTGACCTTCAGTAAACGTACGACCGCTGACGGTATCATCGGCAAGCCAGTCGTGAACCAGTCGAACGACCGCGTCGCGACTGTTGAAGACGTGATCCTCGACGCAAACGGAGATGCAAAACTGGTTGTCGTGAAAGATGGTGATTTCGCCGGTATGGGGGGCAAACTGGCCGCTTTCGACTATGACTCGATCATCTCGCGCAAATCGGATGGCGATATTGTTATGCCGATCACCGAACAGACCATCGATAAAGTCGCCGAATTCTCCTACGAAAAAACGGACAAAGAAAATGTCCGCGTGATCCCGGCGAATGGCTACTCCGTGAAAGGCCTGCTGGACGGCAACATCGTTGATCCTGCCGGCAACAAACTGGCATCGATCGACAACTTGTCGCTGAAGGGCGGCAAGGCTGACCTGATCATCGCAGGCTACGGCAAAGTCCTCGCCATGGGCGGCGACAAGGTTGCGGTTGACTTCGACACGGGCCGCCTGGTCCGCGACGGTGATAATGTGAACCTGAAACTGAGCCAGAACCAGACGGCGAAGTTCAACACCTTCAAAGACACGCACAACTAAGCGTGACGTAATAAGTTTCCGGCCTGTCCCGAAAGGGGCGGGCCGGCGCTTATCCACCCTCAACCTCTGACTAAGGAGATATCACATGAACGAAGACATCCTTCAAGGCAAATGGAACGAACTCAAAGGCTCCATCCAGGAAAAATGGGGCAAGCTGACCGATGATGACATGACGCGCATCAACGGCGACCGCATCAAGCTTGCGGGCACGATTCAGAAAAATTACGGGATCGCGCGCGACGAAGCTGAAAAGCAGCTGAAGGAATGGGAAGACGAGCACAGGGTCTAAGTCTCCTCAAGCTCCAACCTTCCCCGGATGGGGGTCGTCGGTTCACCGATGGCCTCCATCTCTTTTACCTGCAACCTGCTAAAAAAGTGAACTTTATGGCTTCAGGACTGTTGGCGACGCAACAGATTCAATTTTAACCGAGGAGACAGATCATGCAAAACATTCAGACCGATAAAGGCCTTAAACGCGTCGATGGCGCTATCGCAGGTCTTGGCGAACAGCTTTCCGCAGATGTCAACGACGTCCGTGACGATGTGAAATCGCTGAAGGAAAACGTGAGCGCGCTGGGCCACTCCCTGAAGGAAGAAGCCTGCGCGAAAACAAGCGAGTTGAAAGACCTCGCTTCCGAAAAACTGGAAAGTGTGATGAAACGCGGCGACGAAAGCCTTAAATTCATTGATGATGAAGTCCGTGCGAACCCTCGCAGCGCTGTGGCTGTCGCGTTTGCAGCCGGCATCCTCGCCAACTTCCTCCTGCGCCGGTAACCCGCCATGGCCGTCGTCCAACCCATGATCACGCAGATGTTGCTTAACAGCCTGTTGACGCGTACGTCGAAAACCCCTGCCATGCGCAAGGCAGAAATATGCCTGCTGGCGGCTTGCGGGATATTTTCGGTGATCGGTTCCGTGTTCCTCTTTGTCGCCCTTCACGCTTTCGCGCTTGTTTATTACGTGCCATGGGTGGCGGCGACAATCACAGGCAGCGCGGCGCTAATCGTCGGCCTGTGCTGCGCCGTTGCGGCGGGTAACATGGAAACCGCACGGAAGGCCATGAAGCCCGAGCATAGCATCGAGGATACCGGCGAGGCTCTGCTGGCCGCGCTTGGCCATGCAACGCAAGGGCTGGAGAAACCGATTAGTGAAAACCCGCGCACTTCGGTGCTGCTGGCATCGCTCGCGGGATACTTGGCTGGCGACAGGCTGCACTAGGCCGCAAGATATCCGCGCGCACAAAAAAGCCGCCCTTCCGGGGGCGGCTTTTTTCATTTCAAGGATACGAATAGTTAATCAAGTGGTTTTGCCTCGCCGCAGAACATATATCCAACGCCACGTACTGTCTTGATCAGCGCAGGGGTTGCGGGGTCGTCGCCCAGCTTCTTGCGGATGCGGGCCACTTGCGTGTCGATGACGCGGTCGTAAGCATCGAATTTTCCACCGGCACGGGTCAGTTCGAAAAGCTGTTCACGGGACAGCACGCGGTTCGGCGCCATCACCAGGGCCTCCAGCAGCTTGAACTCGCCTGTGGTAAGTTCGGAGGGCGTATTTGTATTGTCGAAAAGCTGGTATTGCTGGCGGTCGAGAGTCCAGCCGTTAAAGCCCACTTTCTTTGCTTTTGCGAGCGGAGCATCCTTGTCGTTGCTTGCAGGCTTATCGTTCTCGCCGGCGCGGCGCAGGACCGCCTTGATGCGTGCGGAAAGCTCCCGCATTTCAAAAGGCTTGGTCAGGTAGTCGTCTGCGCCCATTTCAAGGCCGACGATCTTATCGGCTGTCTCGTTCTTGCCGCTGACCACGATAACTGGAGCGCGCGTCTTGGCGCGGATTGCGGTCAGGAGCGACAGACCGTCGTTGTCGGGCAGCATCAGGTCGAGAAGGATGATATCGGGTTGCGCCGTATCCAGCTTTGCCAGTGTCTCAGCACCGCTAAAAGCTGTCATGAGCTGATAACCCTGATTCTCCAGATACGTGCGCATCACGATCTGCAGATCCTGGTCATCATCGACTGTTAAGACGGTCGCTTTATGCAAAGCCTGATTACCCTGTGCCTATGCTGAATCAACGCTAATAATGTTTGTTTATAAAGTCTTAGGCCTGAAAATGATACAGGTATTTTCCCAAGCTTACAGCTAACTGAGAAATATAGATTTAAACCTGCTGCGGGGTACTCAGCAGCGCGTAAATTTTCGCCCTCAATTCTGCCTCGACAATCGGTTTCGGTAAATAGGCATCCATACCGGCATCGATGCATTGCTCGCGGTCACCGACAAGAGCATGCGCCGTCATGCCGATAATCGGTGTACGGGGGCTGCCGCGTTCTTTTTCGGTACGGCGGATTTCGCGGGTGGCTGTGAAACCGTCCATTTCCGGCATCTGCACATCCATAAGGACCAAGTCATACCGGGTTGCCAGCCACTTATCGAGGCCCTCTTTACCTGTACGGCTAATGTCGTAGGGGCATTTCATCGCATCCAGCAGATAGCTCAGAATGACGATGTTGCCCTCGTAGTCATCGACGACGAGCACGCGTTTCTGGCGGATGTCATGCGGACGTCCAGCCTCGGCATCGATGTCTGGTTCGTCAACGATGACCGGTGCCGGCTCAGCCAGGTGAAGCGGCAGGATCAGCGTGAAAAGTGACCCTTCTGCCGGTTTGCTTTCCACAAGGATATTTCCCCCCATCAGTCGTGCCAGGCGCAGCGATATGGGCAGGCCCAGGCCCGTGCCTCCGTATTTGCGGGAAACCGAGCTGTCTGCTTGCTTGAAGCGCTCGAAAATCAGCGCAAAGTTTTCGGGCGCGATACCGATACCGCTATCCTGTACATCGATCCGCAGTTGCGCCGTTTCCCCCTCGCCTGTGCTGCGGGCGACCACGGTCACGCTGCCCTGTGGCGTGAACTTCAACGCGTTGCCGATCAGGTTGATCAAGATCTGGCGCAGGCGCACGGGATCCCCGACGACCTGCAGCCCCCGCACGGCGCTGTAATCGAAGGTGAACCGCACGCCTTTTTCCGATGCCTTGACCGAAAAAATGCTGACGACCTGGTCAAACAGGTCCTGAAGGTCGAACGCTTTTTCGTAGAGATCCAGTTCTCCGCTTTCTATTTTGGAGAAATCTAGAATGTCGTTGATCAGGTCCTTCAGCGAAGCGGTGCTGGAACTGAGCGTACGTACCAGTTGCCGCTGCCTTGCGTCGAGCCCCGCCTGCGTGCCTTCGAAAATTTCGGCGATGCCGGAAATGGCGGTAAGGGGCGTGCGGATCTCGTGGCTCATATGGGCAAGGAAGTCGGTCTTGGCGCGGTTGGCTTTTTCCGCGCGCTCCTTGGCCTTCTCGAGCTTTTCTTCGTACGCCTTTATGTGCGTGATATCGGTATGAGCGCCAACCAGCCTGTAAGCTTGTCCCGCGTCGTCGTAAAGCGCGCGGCCCCTGGCGTTGATCCAGACCCAACGTCCGGTTTTGTGACGCATGCGGAAGACGCTCAGGTATTCGCCGATTTCGCCGCTGCGGTATTGTTCTATCTGCCCCAGCACACGTTCCTTGTCGTCCGGATGCAGCAGCTCATGCATCGCCTGCATGCCATTTACGGGAAGGTCGTCATAGCCCAGCATGGCAAGGTATTGCTTGGAATAGAATGCCTTGTCGCGGGCGAAATTCCATTCAAAAAAACCGTCGCTTGCCCCTTCGATAGCAAGACGGAACGCATCTTCGGATTCAACAAGATTGCGCTCCGCCCGGTCGCGCCCGATGCGTGCGGCTAAATACCAAGCATTGATGATCATGAACAATATGGCCGTCACCATGCAGGCGATCAGCAGCCGTTGACGGTTGTGCAAGCGCTGCTGCGCCATGCCCATGCGCATGTCTCCCAAGGTCTTCTGCGCATCCAGAAGCATGTCCTTATTTACCCGGATCATATTATCGCGAATGGTTTCAGCGCTCAGGACCGGGCTTTGTTTACGTACCGGCACAGCTGGCAGGCTTTCCTGCGCGTCAAGGCGTTTTGAATACTCCAGGAAATAGGATTGCAGTTCATCCAGTTTGGCGGACTGCTCGGGCATGACCTGCATCAGCTTGTTCATGTCGGCGAGGATGTCGGATACCTCCGCCTTTGCGATGGTATAGTCTGTCACGAATTTGCGGTCGCCAGAGAGCGCATAGCCGCGTACGCTCGCCAGCATGCGTTCAATGCGGGGCGTGATGTCCTGGTTCTTGCGCACGATGCTTTCTGTATGCTCGATCCAGGTGACCTGGTTATCGACTGTACGCGCGCCGAGCAGCAGCAGGCCAGCAATGACACCGAAACTGCCCAGAATAAGCAGCAGGAATAGCCCGTAATTCCGGTATTTGTTGATCAGCGGTATCAGGCTGTTGATTGTCATCTGTCTTTTTTCGTTAAAGAATTTCGATGCACTAAATATATAAAAAAAATGATGCTCCGCAGAGCATCATTTTCTTCTTTATTCCATATTGTACATATCGCTTATACCGGCGGTGCCTTGCCGCGCAGCGCGTGAACGGCATACGCAACAATAAACAGCACCAGGAAAGCAATAAACAGGATGCGTGCGATTTCAACTGAAAGGATGGCCAAACCACCAAATCCCAGAAATGCAGCAATAAGTGCGAGTATCAGGAATGAAAATGCCCACTGCAACATGATCGCCTCCTCTTATTTTGTTGTTAATTGACAAAGAGATAGCCGCTTTTGGCACCCTCTTTCCAGCCATTCCAACTATTCACGGTTTCAACTGGTTCCATGAGGGATTTAGGGGAACTTATTATTATCGCACGTCGTTCGCCATTCAAGCAGGAGGAGCCGTACGGTGACGGTAGCAAGGCAAATGAGCGACGACGTAACGGATTACGATATTCAGTCACTGGTCGATGGCCAGCTTGAACCAGAGGAAGAGAAGCGCATCTGGCGCTATATCGAACAGAACGCCCTACACATGCGTCGCTACGAAGAACTTGTCGCGCAGAAAAAGCTGCTGCTGATGTGGTGGGCGGCAGAAAATTCGGTCGAACCCCAGGACAAAGAGCTGGATCCCCGATTATACGTCGTGCAGTCGAGTGAAAAGCATTAACAAGATCGACAAAGGAGCATGTCATGCGTACAGGATTTCCCGGCATCATCGCTCTTCTCCTCGTGGTTGCGGTGATTTTGTATTCCTTCGTCGAACCGGGCGCAGCCCGCGAGACAACCGAGGAAATCCGCCAGAGCGTGCGTGAAGGTGTCCGCGACACCAAGGACCATATTGATTACGGCGTTGCCGCTGCCAGGAAGGACGTTGAAACCATCAAATCGGATTTACGAGAAGGAGGTTACAATGATCGAAAAAAATAACCCGGTCGTCCGTGAAGCGGTTGGCATTTTCAACGACGCTGCCAACCTGCAGCATGCGCTTGACGCGTTGGAAGAACAGGGATTCATGCGGCAGGAAATCAGCATTTTCGCCAACGATCTGGCGCCCGTGCCCGCCGATGACATCACGCCGCGTCATGCGGATGCGGTAAAGGACGATCCTTCGGTTCCTCGCCAAGTGTTCATTCCCATCGAGATCATGGGCGAAGTCGAGGGTGCGCTGATCGGCGCGCCAATGTATATCGGTGCGGTTGCGGGCGCTATTTCGGCGGCCGCCGCGGGATTTGCGATTGCCGTCGTGGTCGTGTCTGCAATCGTCTTGGGGCTGGCCGGGGGCGTGCTTGGCTATTTTGCCGCTGCATGGATACGCCGCAAATACGACCGCGCTATCGATGCGCAAATGCAGCGCGGCGGTATCGTGCTGTGGGTGGCGGTTCGCGCAGCCAGCATGCAGGAAATCGCGCTGGAAGTATTGCGTAAGCATTCTGCGTATGACGTCCACCTGCACGACGTTCCCCTGCACGGCGGCGCAAAAGTTCACTAATACAATTTATTAGTGGATAGGGCGCTTGTACCTTCGGTTCAGCTGCTATTTTATGGCACATATTATTTTCCCGAACATTTGAAAACGGAATTCCCCTCGATACTGAAACCCTCAATAGGCTCAACGGTTTGCTAAATGCCCAACCGGCTATAGCTTATGACAGGGGGCTGTAGTAAACTTAAGGAATAGCCGAATATTACGGGCACAGGCGATCGGCATGGTCGGTCAGGGCGAAAAAGAACACATGGACAACTCTATCAGGGCTCAGGCGATGCCTGACGAAGCACCGGTTGCGGCACCTTCGGGCGCAACTCTCGATTTCAAGCAAATGACCGAACATTGCAACAACTACAAGGGCGCCGACCTGAAGAAGAGCCTTTGGCAGCTGTTCAGCACGAGCGCGATCTTTTTCAGCAACATGGCGGCTATTTTCGCGGCAGCGCATTACGGCCATTATTTCCTGACATTCCTGCTGATGATACCGGCGGGCCTGCTTTTGATCCGCATGTTCATCATCCAGCATGACTGCGGACATGGTTCTTTCTTCAACCAGAAATGGGCGAACGACCTTGTCGGGCGCGCGATCAGCGTGCTGACCTTCACGCCTTACGACCTGTGGCGCCGCACGCACAACCTGCACCATGCTGGTTCGGGCAACCTTGACCGCCGTGGCAGCGGCAGCGTCGATACCCTGACCGTCAAGGAATATCAGGCGATGTCGCCGGGACGCCAGCGCTTCTACCGCTTTTATCGCCACCCGCTGACGCTGCTGGTTTTCGGGCCGCCCCTGTATGTGTTGTTCTTCCAGCGTTTCCCGCCGGCGAAGAATTTCCTGTCCATGCCGAAATATCACACGCCGCCCACCAGCCAGACGCTGCCCAGCGTGCTCGGTCTCAACCTGGCGATGCTCGCCTGTTATGGCGTTGCGGGTTATTTCCTTGGCTATGCGCAAGTTGCCATCATTTATCCCGCGACGCTGGTGATGGCGTACTGGCCGGGCCAATGGCTGTTCTTCATGCAGCACCAGTTCGAAGACACCCATTGGGAATACGGGCCCAAATGGAGCTATGCCGAAGCCGCCGTCATGGGCAGCTCGTATTACAAACTGCCGAAGATACTGCAATGGTTCACCGGCAATATCGGTTTCCACCACATCCACCACCTGAACGCGTCGATCCCGAACTACAAGCTCGAGGATTGCCACAATGCCTATGCGGATTTCGAGAAGGTCAACACGCTGAACATCCGCCAGAGCTTGAAATGCGCGAACCTTGCCCTGTGGGACGAAGACAGCCGCAAGCTGATCCGCTTCAAGGACCTGCCGCCCAAGCTGAAGGTCGTCTAAGCACGTTCTGGATTGACTATTAAACAGCAACGCCGCCATCCGTCTTATGACCGATGGCGGCGTTGCTGTTTTTAGCGCCGGTTATCCCGCAAAACCCGGAAATTTACGCGAGACGCCGGGCTGGTTCTTTCCCGGCAGTGTCAGCTCCAGCATTTTGTCGATGGTGGTGGTGCCGACATTCCGCGTCGTGCGCACGCGTTCTTCCACCCCGTCGAGGCTAAAGGGCACTGCCGCGCCGCCCGGGATGGGGATGCCGCGCGATATCTCGGGCACGAAGTTTACCTCGACCCCCATCTGGCGCATCTTGAAGTGGCCGGCCAGGAAATCGACGATATTGTTGATCGAAAACTCGACGCAGAAATTGGACGCAAGGCCGCCGACATTGATGACGACATCTTCAATGCCCTGCTGCTTGAATTTTTGAGCGACGGACTTGAAGACATCCCATGCGCCTGTCATCGTCTCGCCATCGTTTTCGACGCCGATGCCGTAACTGTCCACTTCGCTGTCGGCACCCTTGCGCACGACATAGAATTCGTTGCCAGTCGTGGCATCGCGATGATAGATCGTACGGCTCATCAGGTCGCCGTTCAGCTTGTCCTGCAGTTCCTTGGGCAGTTGCATATCGGCGGGGTACAGGCTGCTGTCGGTGCCCTGTACGCCATGTTTCGTCCACAGCGTCTGGGTCGAAAGCAAGCGGCCAGCGGCGCGGTATCCGTCAAAGCTATTGTCCATATATTCATCGAGCACTTTCGTGACGCGGCCGCGGTCTTTTTCCGAAGGCGCAAGCCCGGAAGATGTTTCGACCGCCACCTTGCGGATGCGCCCGTCTTGTTCTTTCAGCCCGATGATGTCGCGGTTTTCATCGAACACGATTTCAGCGAAAGGGAAGGGGACGGGCGGGTTTTCAAAACCGTTGAAGAAGTGCACGGGCTGTTGCGCCTGAAGCTTCAGCGTCGCAGCATCGGGTACCGGCTGGCCGTTTTCGGTCAGAAATTCGCGGAATTTGGCGATGCGGTATTCCATCACGCCAGGGTGGTTCACCATGAAGCTGATATGGTTTGCCGGGTGATAATCCTGCCCCAGAATGAACACGCTGTCGCGGCTCTGTGCGATAATGTCGCCCATCAGCGCGGTGACTTCCTCGCCCTTTGGTACATACAGCACGCCGCCGGTGGCGTCCGTCAGCGACAGGTCTAAAAAACCGCGCTCCGGGTCGATGAACACGTTGATGGCCGCGGTTTTCTTGCCGTTGATGATTTTCATTTTTTCAATCCTGCTGCCGTGTTGTTGCCACCGTCAAAGCGTTCCTTGTATTCGCCAACGCCAGCACCGCCTGATGCGTGGCCCAGATGCCGCTGTTCCACGGCGGCGCGCTGGTCGAACAGCTTGCGGTCCAGATAAACCGGTATGCGTCCGGGTTCGGGCGGCAGCGATTTTTCAATCGCCGCGATATCGAGGTTCAGCAGCGACTGGCCAGCTTTTTTGGCCGCGTTGAAGGCGGCGACCAATTTTTCCTTGAGAACCTCCGCACGCGGGCGGCGCACCTGCCGCACATTGTCAGGCAACGTGTCCAGTTGCGTCTTGATGCGTTTTTCGAGCGCCGCAAGGTCGGTCGTAAACTTGCCGCTGCCGGGATGCGTTTCTTTCTGTGCGGGCGCAGGCATCACCAGCTGGCCGTTTTCATCAAACACTGCAACCAGCGAGTCACGCGAGATCAGGTTAGCAGGTGACGTTTTCACATCCTTGAAATCGCGCAGGTTGATCATTTCACCGGCGGGATCAAGGCCTAGAGTCTGGTCATACACAACCACATGCGACAGCTTGCCATCGGTGCTGTAAAAACGGCGTGAATTGATGACACCGGGGTTGGATGATTTGACAGGCGCGTTCGAGGCGACCTTCATCACCGGGGTTTTCTGGATGTCGGCAGGGATGTCTTCACCATCCAGCACATCCATATAGACGGACGAGGCCTTATAGACGAGGCCGAGCGGGGGTACATGCGATCCGGCGGTGCCGATGCCCCATGATTTGAAGAACGCGCCTGCCGCGCGCATTTCCTGAGCTGAATATTCGTCGATGCCGTCGGCGGCGGAAACAAAAACTTTCGACTTCTCTGCGTGCTTGAGCAGTTCTTCATGGCTCATGCCGCTGACCTTAGCGGGGTCGAGGCCGTCGATAAAACCTTCTTCGGCAAAACGACGCAGCGCGATTTTAGAATATTCGACGATATCGCCGGAATCAAAGCGGATGCCGTAATTGGCCCCCAGCCCCAGCGCATGCAGTTCCTTGATCACCTGAATGGCGTTTTCCATCCCCTGAACGGGATCGTAAGTATCGACCAGCAGAATGCCGCTTTCGGGGTGGGCGAAGGCGAAGCTGCGGAAAGCGTCTTCCTTCAGCGCCCAGCGCAATTCGCGCACCTTGCCTTCGTCGCTCAGGCGGAACAGGTCGGCCATCGGCGCTTTGCCGATTTCCGCACCATGGGTCATCACCCAGGCATGGTCCATTGTGCCGGCAAAGGGCTGGGCGAACATTTTTGCTGCTGTGCCGGTGGACGATGATTTATAGCCGCCGGCGCCAAGGCTGCGCGAGGATTCCAGCATTGCGCCCAAACCGGGGCCGCGTCGCATGCCCTGCGCGCTGGCCTGGCCGCGCGGTGATCCGTTTTCCAGTTCTTCTTCGACCACGCTTGCCTGATGCGCGCCCTGTGTCATATAGCCGCTATGACCGTTGATAATGCCAAGCGCGACGGATTCCAGCATCTTCACCTGCGCGATCGGGCCAGACACGCGCAACACGGGCTCCTGCGGGAAGAAAACCTCACCTTCGGGCAGCGCCTCGATCTTCAGCCTGAATTCCATTTCGCTTAAGTACTGGATAAACGCTTCGGGGAATACCGGCTTGCCGCTCGGGCGTTTCTGGCTGCGCAGGAAATTCAGGTCGTCTTCGGTGAAGCCAAAGGTCTGCCAGCGCTGCACGATGTCGATCAGGCCTTCCAGCCCGCCCGCAATACTATACCCCGCGCCCGCCGCTTCCTTGCGGCCGAACATATAGAAGGTGGATGGGTTGTCCGCACGGCCCTCCAGCCAATAGCCGTATGCTGTGGTGAAGTGGTATTTATCAGTCAGCAGCGGTGTCGTTTGATCGACATCATATGTATCGGCGATAAAACCCATCTCGCACCAGCCATTTTCTTTAATTTAATCAGTTGTTTAGTAGGTGATTCCGGCGACTCTATAGCATTGTTATGGCAAAGTCAAACCTTATAATCAATATGAGCAGAAGTCAGCGTCATTTGCAAGGTTTCAAGCGCCGCCGCGAATTGATAAAGTGGCGCATGTCCAAACCCGATAAAAACGCCGTGCTGCTGATTACCGCCTTCGAGCCTTTCGACGGCGCGGCCACGAATGCGTCGCTGATCCTGCTGGAAAAACTGAAACAGCAAGACTGGCAGGGGCGTGTGGTCTTTTTCGGCCCTGTGCCGGTGTCGTTCGACGAGGCATGGCCGCTGATCCGGCAAGAAATGGCGAACCACCCGGATATCGAAGGTGTGCTGGCATTAGGGCAGGCGGAAGGACGCAAGAATATCAGTCTCGAGCGTGTCGCGCTCAACTGGAAAAATGCCAGTATTCCCGACAACACCGGCGCGCAGCCCCGCAACAAGCGTGTCATCGCAGGCGGACCGGACGCGCTGTCAACGACCTTTCCCTGGCAGAAACTGGGCGATTCACCGGACTGGCAAAAATCCTATTCGGCGGGCACTTACGTGTGCAACACGCTTATGTACCAGTTGCTGGACTGGAGCTTGCGCGAAGGAAAAATCGCCGGTTTCGTGCATGTGCCGCTACTGGCATCACAAAATGCCGACCGGCATTTCGATGCGGAAACCCCGCGCATGAAGGATGACACTGCCCTGGCGGCAATGACGCGCATCATCGATTTTTCGCTGGAAACGATTGATACGCGGCTTGCGGCAATGCCTGCGCCCGCAGCGCCGCGCAAGAGCAGGGATAACCCGCCCAGCGTTTAACAGCGGCGTTTCTTCAGGCTTTCCACCGTCATCAAAACAACGGATTCCGCCGGTGTCATGCGCTCCGCTTCCTCGAACAGCTGATGACAGATATCGGCGTAGGAAAACTGCATGATGTTCTGGTGATGCAGTAGATATTCGACATAGCGAATGGAACGGTCGATCAGTTTTTTATTGCTGGGTTTCACCCATGTCATCACATTGCTTTCAAACCGCCCGTGCCGCCCCATGACCAGCGTGGAATGCATGTTCAGCGCGATTTTCAGGAACAGATGCTCGAACAACGGGTGCAGGCTAGTCACATCTACGTTGTGGCGGAGGTTGCCAAGGCTGAATTGCATCTCATTCCCTTGCCGTTCGATGCGGAAGGTATGCAGTTTCGCGGAAGCGGTGCGTTTCTCACGCTGCCGCCGCGCTTGCGCGGAGAAATCGAAACCGATCAACCGGCTGCGCCCCGCTACCGCCCGCAATTCATCCCATTCAATCGCAATCGGGTCACGCAGCAGTAATGCCTGCCACGCGGCTTCGGAATTCCCGGTGTGCGGCAGCGTAAAATACGACAGCGCGGGGGCGCGTGCGGGATCGTTGGCGTTTTCAAAGGCAAGCAGCGAGAAAGTGGGCGAACGCTCGGTCGTATCGGTCACGATCGTCATGCCGTAATCATTGGTTTCATACAGCAGGTACTCCCCCGCCGCGTAAATGCGCGATTCCTCGGCAATAAAATCCTGCAGGAAAGAGAGGTCGGTTTCCTGCACAAAGGACAGGAATTCGGCGATATCCGCCTGCAGCAGCGCCGCGCCTGCGCCCAGCATTAATGCCGTGCTGGCCTGCATCCGCGTGCTGCCGGACAACGCCATGGGGCCGACAAACAGGCATATTTTCTCGATGCGGTCATTCTCCAGCACCAGGCGGGAGCGTTCCACCTGTTCATGCAGCGCATGATCCGGGTTGCAATACAGGAAAAACGGCTTGCGAGAAGATATCCGCGCAGCTTCCTCCGTCGCGCCGATCACAGACGGCGTTTCCCCGCCTTCGGTGCAGCTGACCAGCAGGTCATGCGGCCCGAAACCGATCTCGCGCAGCTGACGCGCGCCGAATTCGGGGTGATCCTCGAAATTTTCAATGGAGTGGACAAGCGCAAGATCGCCGCCGCTCATGAAGCCCATGACATTATTTGCTTCCGGCCGCCCGCGATGGATAAAGCGCCAGATATATTCAATTGACAGCGACAGCCGCCCTGTCGCGCCGCAGCCATAGAAAAAGACGCGGTTCCCGGCGGCAAAGGTATCGCGGATCGACGCTTCGAGTTTTGTCAGCTCCGGCACTTTCGCCAATACATCCTTTATCACCCCGACATCAATGTCTGTCATGATGCGCAGGGCTTCGGGAATATTGTTGCGCGACAGGTCGGCCAGTTCATAGGTCAGCGGATGCCGTTGTTCGGTCGGCAGCGACCCCAGCTGGAACTTGGCCGCCACCGCCAAAAATTCATCCGCCTTTTGCCGCGCCGTGGTCATGCGAAGGTCCAAGATCTTTCGGTATAGGCATCATGTCCGGCAACTTTTTCATACGAAAAGCTGTCGCGGATAAAGGTGTCGTAATCCGGATAGATGGATACCATCTGGCTTTCATAGGCGGCAAGGCTGTGATACATGGCCTTCAGTTCGTTCTCGGTCGCTACCAGCGTTTCGCTCGTCGCCTTTAATTTGCCGGTTGATGCCACATCCAGCGCCGCCAGATACATGGGCAGCGTTTCATGGCGGCGGTCGGCGGGCACGAAATGGGTCAGGTAGTAATAATCGCCCAATGCCCCTTCCATCTGCTCGCGGCTGACGCGGGGCAGGACAGCGTCGCTGCCAATCTCGTTCATGCGCCCCTGCAAAATGCCCGGCCAGAGGATATAGGGACGGTCTTCGTAATATTTCACAGGCACGGATTTGATGCGCCGCCCCGCCTCATGTGCGATACGGTGATCGATGTGCGTACCGGCGGCGAGCGGAAAGACTGCGAGTTCGATGCCGTGTTCCTTGAAAAAACCTTCCAGCCGCTGCGTCACATGGGCAAGGAAGGTTTCCGGCACGTCCTTCATATCGCCCAGGAACAGTTCTTTTGTCGATTTATAGCGCGCGTCGCGGTCAGGTGCGTCGAACTCGTCGAGGATATAGCCGGCCGCGCCGATGCGTGCCATGGCTTCTTTTTCTTCCGCTGCGCGGCGAGTGTCGTTCTTTCCCTTGGTGAAGATATCGACCACAAGGATTTCGTCGCCCGCCGCCACGCGCCGTTGCATGAAAATGCCGCAGGACAGCACAGCGTCGTCGATATGGGGCGATACGATGCAGATTTTCATGGCGGGGCTGTTCCTTCCGGTAATATCGGCTATTATATACCAAGCCTTTTCCCTGATGGAGAGCCTTTTATGCAGGCCGACAGCCCCCACGCCCTGATCCGCGAAATGCTGGAAACGCCTGCCATCTTGCGCCGTTTTGATTCGACGCAAATAGCGGGCTGGGCGGATGCCATGTCCGGCAAACGCCTGCTGGTGACGGGGGAGGGGTCGAGCCGTATTTTCCCCGCCAAAAACCTGATCGCCCGCGCCCTGAAAACCGGCCATAAGCTGAGTATCGTAACCGAAGGCGCCCGGCAGGCGGCAGAATATGACCTGCGCGGATTTAACGTGCTGGCGGGCAGCAATAGCGGGCGTACGCGGGAATTAATCGCCCTGTGCGAAAAACTGCAGGCCGATAAAATCGATTGTTACGCGGTGACGGCAAACGGCGGCAGCCCGCTGACCACGGTTGCGACCGACAGCCGCATCCTGACCTGCGGAGCGGAAAAAGCCGTTGCCGCGTCCAAAAGCGTCGTCGAACATGCGCTGGTCTACCAGTCGCTGCTGGGCGGAAATGAATGGCGGCATCAGGCGCAGGCGGCGGAATATTGCGGCATGGTATTGGCGCAAACTCTCGCGCCCGGCGTGCTGGATCCTATTGCAGCTGCACCCGTCATTTATTTCTCCGGCCGCAACAATGGTGTCGCCGAGGAATTGACGCTAAAGGCGAACGAGATTGCACGCCGTAAGAGCGACTATCTGGAGGGGACCTATGCCCTGCACGGTATCGAGGAAGTGATGCGGCAGGATGAAGTCGTCATTCTGATCGATCCCTTCACCGCCGAAATCGAAAAATACCAGAAGGTGCTGGAGCAGGGGACCGGCATCAGGATCATCGCCATTTCGGCGCAGGACACGCCCTTTGATACCATCCGCATCCCCGCGCTTGACGGGTTCGATGCCTATTTCCAGCTGTTGGCGGGCTGGAATATCCTTGTTTCCGTTGGCATGGCCTGCGGCATCGATATCGACAAGCCGGAACGTGTGCGCAAGGTGGGCAATGCGATCTGAGCTTGAAACGGGGCAAAAAAAACCCCGCATTTCTGCGGGGTTTTTCTTTTTCGCGACTGCCCAAAGGCAATCTTGAATAATTAGCCGATAGCCGCCGACTTCAGTTTTTTCAGGGGGCGGATTTTCACGCGGACGGAAGCGGGCTTCGCAGCTGCTTTCATCATTTCGCCCGTGGCGGGGTTACGGATCAGGGTGCCTGCTTTGCGAGCGGGAACTTTGCGCAGGGTGACTTTCATCAGGCCGGGCAGGATGAACGTGCCAGCGCCTTTGGGATGAACGGAACCCAGCAGGGTGTTTTCGAGGGTCGCGAGAACGCCGGCAGCTTGTTTGCGGCTCAGTTCGTTCTGTTCAGCGAGCAGGGTCACGAGGCCCGATTTCGTCAGCGTTTGCTTGACGGGGGTGAGTGCTGCGGGAGCTGCTTTTTTCGCAGATGCTTTTTTCTTAGCCATGATTGTATGTCTCTCTTCTGTTGGGTTTGTAGGGGTATTAAGTGTGATTCTATGCTGTTTCACGCAGCGTGGCCAGCCTCTTTGTAAAAACTCGTCACTACATGCGTGAGAATCTTATCTCACGATAACGTGCATTTTACCAAGGGTTTTTCGCATTTCTCATTATGTCCAATATGCGCCGGAGCTGTAAATGACGGGGTTTTTGACTCAATTCGCGCAGACGCGGCAAGGCGCACGGCGCATGGCAGTGCAATAAAAATACCCACGCACCCTGCGCTGCCGATCGCGGCATATATGTGTTTGGATACGTTATTTGCAGGGTTTTGCGCGTATTTATATTCTTAAATCTGTAGTGCATCGGATTGAACTAACAGCGTATTTTTCAACATATCCACAGGTGATCCGAGCTGCTGCGGCGCTGCTGTTACAAGCGTGCGCACGCATTTACGCGGATGTTGGCGGCCGTGATTGTACCTCCGGACTGCCCTGCAGCGCGCACCATTCGGATGTCGGCGGTGCTCTTCAGGATGCCGCCAAAAGCCGTTATTTACGGTATTTTCGGGGTGTTTTAAATGGGGCCTTACCGCCTTGCCGGCCGCGTTTTGTCTGTTCAGGCTATAAAAACGCCGCGAATCTGGTTGCGGTGTGCGCCGCGCTATGATGACATTGACGGGTATTTTTTGACGTTCGGGGAGTTTTTCAGCCATGCTTTGCATCCGTTCATTTGCCGTTGCTGTCGTCTTGTCTGCGGTTTTGCCGTTGCAGGCGATGGCGGAAACCGCTGTTGGTACACTGAAAACGCTGGCAGGAACGGCGCACCTGACGCATGCCGGGGCTGCACAGGCCATGAAAGAGGGCGATACGGTCGGCATGGACGACGTGGTTGAAACAGAGGCCGGTTCGCGCGCCGTTTTCAGCTTTGCCGACGGCGCAGAATTAGTCATGACCGGCAAGGGCAAGCTGGTGATTGACGAATATGTGTACGATACCGCGAAGACGGCGGGTAACAAGGCCGTGCTGGATGTGCTGGATGCCGCTTTTTCCTACACCGGCGGGGCAATGGACAAGGCCGCCAAGCCCGAGGTTAAATTAAACCTCGATTACGGCACGATCGGCATTCGCGGCACGAAACTGATCGGCGCGCGCCGCAACGGCATCACATGGGTCTATCTGTCCGAAGGCGGCGCGATATTCGAAAATGCGGGCGGCAAGACCGACATTACGCCCGGCTACGGCACGCGCATCCGCAGCAAGGCCGATGCCCCGGCGCCTGCCTATCTCTGGGGCGCTGAGGAAGTGGCGTGGCTGCAGCGGTTTGTCGATGACGCGGGCGCGCACGAAACGCCTGCCATGGCATCGAACATGTCATCCAAAAACATGGCGCAGGAACAGTTGCAAGCGGAAAATATGCCTGCGCTGTCTGCGCCTGCTTCCCCTGCCGCGCCGACAGCCGGCGGTGCCGCGCAAGGCAACGGAATGCCCGCGCGCAGCAGGGCCGCCGACAGCGTACCCGCAGCGGGTGCGCCGGCAGCCAAGGCGAAGCAATCCGTCAGGGCGGATGCGCAGGCTGAAATCGCGCTAGTGCGGGCGGCGGCCGGCAAAGACGGGCTTGTCGCCGAAGAAGCGGCAGATACGCTGCGGGTCACGACAGGCCAGCCAGCCATCGTTCCGCTGGCAGCGGCAAATGCTGAAACGGCAAGACTGCAAAACACGCCGCTGCGCTACACGGCGGAGCTGAGCGCCCAAGCACTGGACGGCGCGGCACATCTTGAAGTCCATGTCCTGCTTTCCGGCGGGAAAAAGGGATATGTATTCGGCCGCGATACGCAGGATACGGCGGTGACACCTGCCGATGGCTGGAAAACGGTCACGGGAAGCTTCATGCTCAAGCCGGATGACGTTGCGGATCAAATCAAAATAAGTCTGGTCGTCGATGGCAAGGGCAGCGTGTTGGTGCGCAACCTGCGTCTTGTGCGGGAGTAGCAGCGGCGGCAGTTATTGTGCGGTTTCGCAATACTCATTGCGCGCAACGGGCGGCAACTGTCCGTCCGGTCGGCCTGTTGTGAACAGGCTGACGACCGATACGCCTGTTTTTCCGTGGTCTTCGCAAGCGGGTTTGTCGGGGTTGATGTAACTGAGTGAAAACAGCGGCGAGTCGTCGCTGATCAGCAGGGCCGGATGGCGCGTGCGGATCGCCTCCCGGATCAGCACGGGGCGTATCTCTCCCATCGTTCCGACAAAAACATGCTTTTCAAACGGGCCGTGCACACGGCGCACCTGTTTCGTGCCGGCTGGGAGGTGTTTTTGCACATCCGCCCTCAACTTTGCGGCATCAAGCGTGGTGAAGGTAATGTTGCCGGTCGCTTCGGACAAAACGGGCGCAGCCGTGTTCAGCGCCAGCGCCATGGGCTGTGAAAACACATAACCGCGCTGCGGCACCATTTCATGGCAGGCGCTGCAGGCGCGTGAATCGATGGCATGGTCTTCGGGCTTTGACGTATTTTTGCCCGACCCGTTGAAAATGGCATATCCCCAGCCCTGCGTATCCGGGAATTTTTTGCGGTCGCGCACCATGAACTGGTAACGCTTGACGCCTGACGGCACGGCCGAGCTGGTGAAATCGGGGTCGTCCTCCGTCATCATGCCGATTTTTGCGAAAACCGCGCCATCCGGGTAATCGGTCGATTTTTGCTGCAACGCTTTCCAAGCGATGTCATTCGCCCAGGTCAGGCGCATTTCGCCCGTGTCCTTGCGGTAGCGCGAAGTGACAAGGTGCCATTCTTTTTCAAAACTGCCGAATTGTGACAGGCTGTAACCGTTCATTGTGTCGGCAGTTTCTTCGGGGATTGCCGTTTTGGGCGCGATAAATACCAGCAGCATGCCGAAAAAAATGGTCGCCGTATTTCTGATTATGCGCTGCATGGCAGGCTCCCTTAAAATGCTTTTGCGTCGCCGGCGACGTAGAGGCGCAGCACGGCCATGGCATCCGTCACGGAATTGCTCGTGTTGTTATACACTGTCGTGATTTCGTATTCATGTGCGGGCTCGATCCTGATCCCCTCGACGCTTGAGTAAAAATCGGCATCCGTCAGCGCGGCCTTTTTTTTGTCCTTTATCGTCTTGCCGTGCCATACGGTTTTGCCATTGGTTTTATCGGTTAGCGTCACGGATTCGCCATAGGGGTGCAGGTGAAGCTTGATGTAATGGATGTTGCCGCCCATATAAATGGGGTTCGTGCGGTCGATGGGGCTTTTGTATTCGTGACGGCCGGGCGGCACGTTGAAATGCACGAGCGACGACATGCCCGCAGGCATCGGTTCCAGCATCCCGTCCTGCGTGGTGCAAATATCGCCGGAAGATGACGGCGCGGTATTGGTATCCTTGGCCATCACCGCGACCGTCACGGTGCGCAGCGGTTTCAGCGCGTATTTTTCCGCGTCCGCGTCGTCAACATAATGTACGGTCAGCGTGTAGGACAGTTTTTTGTCGATGTCATCGTTGTTGTTCAGCGCCTGCGCCAGGATCGATGCATTGTTGGCCGCGTTCTCCGCCTTGATCGCAAAGCCCTGCGGGAATTTCATTTCTTCCAGTCCCTGCGATACCGTCATCAGCCGCTGGTCGCCTAGCTGCGGCTTGCCCAGCACGACCCAGGAATGGCAAAGGTATTCCGAAGAGACGGGGGCGCCTGCATCGTCCGATACATCGACGCGGAAGCTTTTGATCCAGATGTTTTGCGATTTTTCATCCGATCCGATTGTCACTCGCCCGGTTTTCGACGGGCCTGTCATTGACGGGTATTTGCGGTCAACATGCAAGGGGCCGAGAGTAAACGTGCCGGTGCGCAACGCGGCATCTTCGGGTTGTGGCTCATCCGCGCGGGCAGGCGCAACGCAGGCCAGAAACAATGCGATCCCCATCACGAGTTTTTTCATCAAGCCCCCTTTGAAAGGCTATCAAAACACTTAAACTGCAGGCGCTCAAGCCTGTTTTTAAGGCCGTTTCGGCGCTGCCGGCGGGGCGGCGGGCGGCGGGGCGGGCGGTGTGGGGGCGCAGGCCAGGACGTTGGGCGGAATGCCAAAGGCATCCACCAGCATTTGCGCGTGCGGCCGGATTTTTTCGGTCAGTTCACGCTCCAGCCGGCGCAGCGCTGCCGTTGTTTGGGGTTTCATCAGCCCGTTTTCGACATACCAAAGGCCGTTTTCGCGCATCGTATGGACGGCATACAGGTCGCAGACATCCTTCAGGATGGCCTTCACTTCCGGGTCTTTCTGCGCGGCGACCGCCTTGGTGAATTTTTGCAGCATCAGCCGCTCCGCATAGGCATCGGCATAGGCGAGCATATCGACCTGCGTCTTGTTGGCGGCGACGGCGGCGTTTTCGGCTTTGGCTATTTTCTGGATCTTGTCGCTCAGCATGTACATCATCGTGCGTTCGCGTGACGCGAAAATCTTGTTCTGGAAGGACGGGTCGAGGAAATGGTCGCGCTCCGTCTTGCCGCTTTCGGCGTTGAATTTGGCGAACAGGCGTTTCAGCTGCAGCGCCGCGATCTTGGTCACTTTCTGGAACGCGTTTACTTGCATGAATTTTTTCGACAGACGCGACAGCTGGTTTTTCGCAACCAGCAGGCGCAGCACGGTATTGTCGCCCTCGAAGGTGCGGAAGATGTCGATATCGTTGCGCAGCGCGCCGTGGCGCTGTTCCGACATATACCCGGCGCCGCCGCCCAGCTTGCGCGCCTCGTCGGCCGTTTTCATGGCGGCGTCGGATGATTTCGCCTTGATCGCGGCCGCCATGGTTTCCAGATATTCGTTGCCTTTCTGGTATTCGTCCATCAAATGGCGCGTCATGAAATGCATCGCATAGGCATCGGCCAGATGCGGCAGCAGCCGCGCCTGCGTCGCCTGTTTATCCAGCAGCGTTTCGCCGAAAACCTTGCGTTCCTCCGCATGGGTGACGGCGGCGGTCAATGCGTTCTTCGCGCCGCTCAGCGACACCATCGACACGAAAATGCGGCCCGTGACCAGTGTGCCGATCATCTTGAAGAAACGCTGCGATTTTTTTTTGATCTCGCTTTGGTAATGGCCGTCCTGGTCGATTTGGGCAAAACGGTCGAGCATGTCGTCATGCGGCACGCGCACCTTATCGAAGGACAGGTAGCCGTTGTCGATGCCGTTCAGCCCGATCTTATGCCCGCAATCGTCGATCGTGACGCCCGGCATCGTGTTGCCGGCCTTGTCGCGGATCGGCACCATAAAGGCATGCACGCCCATGGATTCCGCTTCCGGCGACATTTTCAGCTGCGCGAAAACGACCATCATTTCGCCGTGTTTCGCGGCGTTGCCGATATAGGCCTTGCGCGCCCCTTCGCTGGGCGTCGAAAGCACGAAGCTGCGCGTGGCGTGGTCGTAAATGGCTTCCGTCGATATGCCCTGCACATCCGATCCGCCCGCCATTTCTGTCATGGCAAAACCGCCCAGCAATCTGCCGGACATCACATCGGGCAGGTATTTCGCGTGATGGCGTTCCGTGCCCAGGCTTTCGATGCTCATCCCGAACAGGCCGAACTGAACGCCCTGCTTGACCGCAAGGCTCATGTCGTGATGCGCGATAATCTCGACGATGTTCATGTATTTCTGGCGTTCGCCGCCGCCGCCGAAGGCGGGGTCATAGGGCAGCGTCGTGAACCCGGCTGCGACCATGTCGCGGATCCAGCCAAGGGTTTTTTCCCTGTATTCTTCTTTCGGTGTGTCGGGCGGCACGACGGCCATATCGGGGCGGGAAATGAAGGCGCGCGCTGCATCGCGGCTGTCGGCGAAATCGCCGTCGAGGACGGCCTTCAGCCGTGCGCTCAGATTTTTCCCGTTGTCTTGCAGCTGAATGACGTTTGACACAGTTCACTCGCTATATGTTTATGACCCTTGAAGGGTACAGCGCGAACGTGCCGGGCGCAAGGCGCGTCTTTTACGCGTCCCGCAGTGCAGCAATTGAGGGATTAATGGCGATTGCCTTAAAACAGGCCCTGCACCTTGCCGTCAACCAGGTCAATCTGGTTCGCGGCGGGTGTTTTGGGCAGTCCCGGCATGGTCATGATGTCGCCGCAGACCATCACAATGAATTCCGCGCCCGCCGCCAGCCGCACTTCGCGGATATCCAGCACATGCCCCTCCGGCGCGCCGCGCAGTTGCACATCGGTCGAAAAGGAATATTGCGTCTTGGCGATGCAAACGTGGTAATGGCCGTAGCCGCTTTCCTGCAGCCTGTCGATCTGCGCGCGCACCTTGGCATTCGCATCGACTGACGCTGCGCGATAGACGCGCTGCGCGATCTTGCCGACCTTGACCCATAAATTGTCGTTGTCTTCATAGACGAAATGCGGTTTCGCGCCTTTTTCGCACAGCGCGACGACCGACCTGGCAAGATCCGCCGCGCCCTTGCCGCCATCCGCCCAATGCGTCGCCAGCACGGTTTCGACCCCCAGTTTCGCCATGCGTTCCTTGATCATGGCGACTTCGGCATCGGTGTCGCTGGTGAAATGGTTGATGGCGACGACGCAGGGCACGCCATAGACGCGCTGTACGTTATCGACATGGCGCTCCAGATTGACCATCCCGGCATCGAGCGCGGGCAGGTTTTCCTGCGTAATCGTCTTTAAATCAGCGCCGCCATGGTATTTCAACGCGCGGACGGTCGCGACGATCACGGCGGCCGACGGGCGCAGCCCGCTTTTGCGGCATTTGATGTCGATGAATTTTTCCGCGCCCAGATCCGCGCCGAAACCGGCCTCCGTCACCACATAATCGGCAAGCTTCAGCGCGGCCTTGGTCGAAATGACCGAATTGCAGCCATGCGCGATATTCGCAAACGGCCCGCCATGCACAAATGCCGGACAGTTTTCCAGCGTCTGCACAAGGTTGGGTGCCAGTGCCGCGCGCAGCAGCACAGTCATCGCCCCGTCCGCCTGCAAATCGCGCGCCAGCACAGGCTTGTTCGCCCGTGTATAACCGATCACGATATTGCCAAGGCGTTTTTTTAGGTCGTCGATGGACGTCGCAAGGCAGAAAATCGCCATCACTTCGGATGCGACAACGATGTCGAAACCGTCTTGCCGTGGATAACCGTTGCCCGTGCCGCCCAGCGACACGACGATATCGCGCAGGGCGCGGTCGTTCATGTCCATCACGCGCTTCCAGACGATGCGGCGCACATCGATATCCAGCGCGTTGCCGTGATGGATATGGTTGTCGATCAGCGCCGCCAGCAGGTTGTTGGCAAGCGCGATCGCCGAAAAATCGCCGGTGAAATGCAGGTTGATGTCTTCCATCGGCACGACTTGCGCATGCCCGCCGCCAGCCGCGCCGCCCTTCAGCCCGAAGACGGGGCCCAGCGACGGTTCGCGCAGGCAGATCATAGCCTTTTTGCCGATATGGCTGAGCGCATCGCCAAGTCCGACGGTGGTGGTCGTCTTGCCTTCGCCGGGCGGTGTGGGGCTGATGGCGGTCACCAGAATAAGCTTTCCGTCGGGTTTGTCTTTCAGGGTGTCGATATAGTCCAGCGACACCTTGGCCTTGTAATGGCCGTAGGGTTCCAGATGTTCCTCGGAGATACCCAGTTTGTCGGCTGCAAGGCTCGATATGCGCTGCATTCTGGCGTTCTGGGCAATTTCAATGTCGGAGGGCATGAAAAAAAACTCGGCTGCGAAAGGTTATAGATTCGCGGCCGAGTATATCGAACAAGCCATGATATGTGTAGTCATACCGGGGCGATAACGCCGCCGGAAAGGCTCAGAAGCGGTAGCCTACGCCCAATCCGAACACCCAGGGGTCCAGATCGACATCGGCGCGCACGGCACCGTTGTTAACGCTGACATCGGTATTCAGGAAGATTTTCTTCACATCCGCGTTCAGCATCCAGTGGTCGTCCAGCTTGTAATCCGCGCCGGCCTGCAGGGCATAACCGAAGCCGTTTTTATATTCGACGGAATTGAACGCGCCAGGGTCACCGTTGTAGAAAATGGTGTAGTTGATGCCGGCACCCAGATAGGGGCTGAATTTCTGGTCGTTCAGGAAATGGTATTGAGCGGTCAGCGTGGGGGGAAGCACCCAGACATCGCCGAGGTTCAGGCCGCCGGGCAGCCAGCCGACACTATGTTTCGAAGTCGCAAGAATCAGTTCCAGCGAAAACTGGTCGGTGAAGAAATAGCTGATATCCAGTTCCGGCATGACGGCTGCATCGACTGTCGCCTTGCCGGCAATCGTGCCGTTGCTGGATTCGGACGGGTTTACGTCGATCGCGCGCAGGCGAAGCTGCCAGTCATGGGGATCAAATCCGGCTTGCGCAGCGGGCGCAGTCAGGGAACAGCAGGCGCAAAGTGCGAGGGCGGCGAATGTTTTTTTCATTTTTAAAGCTCCTTTTAAGGAGCTTTTAGCGGATGCCCGCCGCGCATGAATTGATTTTTGTCAATAAACGCCGATTCAATCGCCCGTGAGCTTTCCGGCAATGATCTGCCGCACAAAAGGCAGCCCGCGCCCCAGTCCCATGAAGAGCTTGCGCGCCATTTTCCCGCGGCTTGTCGCATCCGTGAAAACGCCGACAAGCAGGTTTGTACCGTAATACATCGGCAGCGTCGCGGCGCGGTGGCGGCGGCTATAGCGTGCCAGCGTTTCTTCGCCGGAAAAATCGATGCCGCAGCGCTGCGCCTGCTTTATTTCATGCGCCAGCGTCACAGCTCCCTGCAGGCCAAGGTTGAAGCCGTGGGCCGTGACGGGGTGCATGCCAACACCTGCGTCGCCGATCAGGCAGAAACGCCGCGCATGGAAAATATCTGCGTGGATTCCGACAAGCGGGTAACTGAAAAGCGCGCCGTCAAGCTTCATCCTGCCGAATGCATTGCTTATTCTTTGTGCCACATCAGCGCCGAACGCCTTTGGCGGTTGCGCCAATACAGCAGCGGCTTCGCGCTGCGTAACGGTCAGCACGACGGAGCAGGATTTAGGCCCCAGCGGCAGCACGGCCAGCGTCCGGTCGTAGAAAAAACATTCGCGGGCGATCCCGTCATGGTCATGTTCCAGCGACATGCGGCAGACAATCGCGCTGCGGCCGAAATCGCGCCTTGAGGCCGCTATGCCCATCATATCGCGCGCTGCCGAAAAGCGGCTGTCGGCGGCAATCGCAAGGCGTGCCGTCACGCGCTGCCCGCTGTTAAGCAGCAGCGTCGCGGCTTTGTCGTCAGTTGATATGCGGGTCACCGAAGTCCCCGCCGCCAGCGTCACGTTTTCCTGCCGGCTGACGGCGGCGAAGACGGCTTTCTGGATGTTCTGGTTCGAGACCATATAGCCAAGGTTTTCTTTTCCCGCGCGCGCGGCATCAAAGGACAAAGGCTGGGTCAGGTCGCCGTTGAAAACCGCCGCGCCGATGATGCGGGACACGGCATCGCGCGGAATTTCATCCCACAGCCCCATTTTTTGCATGATCCGGTGCGACGGGTGCGTCAGCGCGATTTCGCGACCGTCATAGGCGGGATTTTTCAGGGTGGCGGCGGTTTTTTTCTCGACGACCAGCAGCCGCAAATCCGTTCCGTCCAACTGGCGTACGAAGCTTAATCCGGCGGGACCGCCGCCGATCACGGCGATATCGTAATCGCTACGCCGTCTGCGCATGTTTCTTCTGTTGCGGCGTGAAATAGGCATCGAAGCGCGACGCGACGACGCGCACCGCCTGCCGCGCATCCGGCGTGACGCGGATGCGCCCGCCGTCGCGGGTGACAAGCCCGTCCGCCGCCATGTCGGCGAGGCTGTCGATCACGCCGGAAAACTCACCGGCATCGCGACCGTGCTGTTTCAGGATTGCGGGTATATCTGCCTCGAAATAACACATCAGCTGGCCGATGATGTCGGCGCGCAGCCTGTCCTCGTCGTCCAGCGTCCGCCCGCGGGCGACTGGCAGGTTTTTCTCAAGTATTGCGGTGCTGTATTCTGACATATGTGGCGTGTTCTGGTAGAAACCGTCCGGCAGCCGGCTGATCGCGGAAACGCCGAAACCCAACAGAGCGGCGGCGGTGTCTGTGGTATAGCCCTGGAAGTTGCGCGCCAGCGTTTTACGGTGCAGCGCGTCCAGCATGCTGTCTCCCGGCCTGGCGAAGTGATCAAGGCCGATCGGCTCCATGCCTGCGTCGCACAGTAGTGTTTCGGCAAATGAAAACTGGTCGATCCGCGCCGCCGCATCCGGCAGGTCTTCGTCGCGGATAAGGCGCATGTGTTTTTTCATCCACGGCACATGCGCGTAACCAAACATGGCGATGCGGCCCGGATAAAGCGACAGAGACTGCGCGACGGTTTCGGCGATATCGTTCACCGTCTGCAAGGGCAGGCCGTACATCAGGTCGAAATTGATGCCCGTCACGCCGAAGCGGCGCAGCAGTTCGACCGATTTTTCGACCGTGCCGAAGCTCTGGCGGCGGTTGATGGCGGCCTGCACGGCGGGGGAAAAATCCTGTATGCCGAAACTGGCGCGGTTGACGCCGCAATCGCCATAGGCTTCTGCCTTGTCGTGCGACACGCCGCGCGGGTCGGCTTCGATCGCAATCTCGGCATCCGGCAGGAAGCTGAAGCATTCGCGCAGCACATCCATGGTGCGGCGAAAATCATCGGGTTGCAGCATGGTGGGCGATCCGCCGCCGAAATGGAGATGCGACAGCGGCAGCCGCCCGCCGGCTTTTTCGGCAGTCATGCGCATTTCGCGGTGCAGCAGCGTCAGGTAATCCTCGACCGGCGCATATTTGCGCGTGGCGGTCGTATGGCAGCCGCAATACCAGCACATTTCGCGGCAGAACGGGATGTGCACATAAGCCGATACCGTGGCGCCCGCGGGCAGCGCCGCCAGCGCCTGTTGGTAATCAGCTGCGCTTTTGGACGTAAAATGGGGCGCGGTGGGATAGCTGGTGTAGCGCGGTATCTGCGCGTTGTATTTCAGGATTTTGTCTTTCATGGCTGCCCTCCATCAACTATTAGGCACGATGGCGGCAGAATCCGCATTGATCAAAGTCAATTACGGGCGTTTTCGGGAAAGGGGAGGGGCGTATCAGTTTTGTTCGCTGCGATTGATCTGGATCAACTTCTTGCCGGGGCAGGTGTCGGCGCGGTCGCAGCCTGCGCCGCGTGTGCCGGCACATTCGCCGGGCAGCGCCGAACAATGGCTGCAGCAGTAATCGACCAGTCTGGAAAAACTCTCGACCTCGACCTCGGGCCCGTTCACGGATATGCCGACCGGCTTCAGCTGCGCCAGCGCGCGTGAAAACGTTTCCGGCTTCATGCCAAGGCGCGCGGCGGCCAGTGACTTGTCGTAGGGAAACGAGAATGTGCCGCCCTTGCCGATCATGCCGGACGACAGCTGCAGCAGCAGGCAGCCCACGCGCTGCGGCGCGCTCATCAGCGCCAGATGCTCGTTTTCCATCTGCAGGTTGCGCATTTCCCGCGACATCGAATCCATGATGCGCACCATGATTTCATGGTTTTCGCGTGCCTGCGCGCGCAGGTCGTCGCCGGATATTTCTATGATTCTCGCTTCTTCCGCCGCTTCGGCCGCGAAAGGGTAGCCGGTATTTCCAAAAATGGCGGCTTCGCCAAATACATCGCCGCGTTTGAAAAGGGCGATCACCGCTTCTTCGCCCTCATTGGTTTCGCTGTAAAGCTTCACCCAGCCGCTGAGAACGACGAAAAGGCGGTCGGCCTTGTCCCCCTTCAGGAAGATGTTCTGTTTTTTTGCATATTTCGCAATCCGCGCGGCCTTGACGAAGCGCTGGATCATGCTTTCCGGCAGCTCCGCAAAGAACGGAAGTCCGCGAAGGAATTTATCTGTTTCGTCAGCAACGGCCATAATTTATTAAATACCTTGTTTATACTTGGAAATATAAGCCTTTACGGCGCTGATTTCAACCGTCGTATATTATTATGGTATACCTCGTTGTCTCTGTTATAAGCGCTTCATAAAGAACAATTTTTCAGGCTTTGACTAAAATCAAGATGCATGTTACCCCGCATATGTAAGTTCAATGCACGCGGCGCGCTGCAGCGCAGCAACCTTTGCAGGATATAAGTCATGACGGCACCCACCACCGCAACCAAACCGGTTTTCAACGACCACATCGTGCGCCTGTTCACGCTCGCCGCCATCTTCTGGGGCATCGTCGGCTTTGCGGCGGGGCTGTTCATCGCGCTGCAGATGGCGTTTCCCGAGCTGAACTTCGAACCCTATCTCAGCTTCGGCCGGCTGCGCCCCGTGCATACTTCGGCGGTGATTTTTGCCTTCGGCGGCAACGTGCTGTTCGCGACCAGCTACTTCGTCGTGCAGCGCACCTGCCAGGTGCGGCTGTGGAATGACGGGCTTGCCTTCTTCACCTTCTGGGGATACCAGCTGTTCATCGTCATCGCGGCGGTGGGGTATGTGCTGGGCATCAACCAGAGCAAGGAATACGCGGAACCCGAATGGTATGCCGACCTGTGGCTGACGGTCGTCTGGGTCGCGTATCTGCTGGTTTTCCTGATGACGCTGAAAGGCCGGCGGGAGCCGCATATCTATGTCGCGAACTGGTTCTATCTCGCCTATATCGTGACGGTTGCGATCCTGCACCTGTTCAACAACCCCTCGGTGCCCGTCGTCATTACCGGCGCGAAAAGCTATTCGGTCTGGAGCGGGGTGCAAAGCGCGATGATCCAGTGGTGGTACGGCCATAACGCCGTCGGCTTCTTCCTGACCGCAGGGTTCCTTGGCATCATGTATTACTTCGTGCCCAAACAGGCGCAGCGGCCGGTTTATTCCTACCGCCTGTCGATCCTGCATTTCTGGTCGCTGATCTTCATCTATATCTGGGCGGGGCCGCACCATCTGCTGTACTCCGCGCTGCCCGACTGGGCGCAAACGCTCGGCATGACGTTCTCGATCATGCTGTGGATGCCCAGCTGGGGCGGGATGATCAACGGACTTATGACGCTTTCGGGCGCGTGGCACAAGCTGCGCGAAGACCCGATCCTGCAGTTCATGATCGTCTCGCTCGCCTTCTATGGCATGAGCACGTTTGAAGGCCCGATGATGTCGATCAAGGAAGTCAACTCGCTCAGCCATTTCACCGACTGGACGATCGGGCATGTGCATTCCGGCGCGCTCGGCTGGAACGCATTCATCAGCTTCGGCGCGATCTATTACCTCGTGCCTGTGCTGTGGAACAAGAAAGCCATGTATTCGACCAAGCTGATCAGCGTGCATCTGTGGCTTTCGACGCTGGGCGTCGTGCTGTACATCACGTCCATGTGGGTCGCCGGCATCATGCAGGGCCTGATGTGGCGCACCTACGACGCGCTGGGCTTCCTGCAGTATTCCTTCGCCGAAACGGTGGAGGCGACGCATATCTACTACGTCATCCGCGCGCTGGGCGGCCTGCTGTTCCTGAGCGCCGCGCTGATCATGGTCTATAACATCCGCAAGACGATCAAGGGCGAAGAAGCGACCCTGCCCGTCCTGCAGGCCGCGTAAAGGGGGCAACGAAGATGCTGGATAAACACAAGAAGGTCGAAAAGAACTCGATCCTGCTGCTGGTACTGATCGTCGTCGTGGTCGCCGTGGGCGGCATCGTCGAGGCTGTGCCTCTGTTCCGCGTGCAGACAACCATCGAAAAGGTGCAGGGCATGCGCCCCTACACGCCGCTGGAACTGGCGGGCCAGGATATTTACGTGCGCGAAAACTGCTCGGTCTGCCACAGCCAGCAGATCCGCCCGCTGCGTGACGAAGTAGAGCGCTACGGCCATTATTCTCTGGCGGCGGAAAGCATGTATGACCATCCCTTCCTCTGGGGATCGAAACGCACCGGCCCCGATCTTGCGCGCGTCGGCGGCAAATATTCCGACGACTGGCATGTGGCGCACCTGACCGCGCCGCGCCAGATGGTGCCGGCGTCGATCATGCCGTCCTATGGCTTTCTCAACCACGAAGCTGTCGACCTGACGCAGATCAAGGAAAAGCTTTCCGCCCTGCGCATGGTCGGCGTGCCCTATACCGACGACATGATCGAGAACGCGTATAATGACGCGATGGCCCAGGCGCATCCGGAAACGGATTCGGCCGGCCTTGTCGGCCGTTACGGCAACAAGGTGCAGGTGCGCGATTTCGACGGCAACATCAAGGAAACGAGCGAAATGGACGCGCTGGTCGCCTATCTGCAGGTGCTGGGCACGCTGGCCGATATCCGCAATTACAACCCCGATATTTCGCCTGAACCGCTGGTGGAGAAGAAACATGATTGATTTCATCGTCACGCATGCATCCAGCATCGCTTTGCTGGGGTTCTTTACGGGATTTGCCTATATCGTCGTGACGGTCATGCGCCCGTCGCGCAAGGCCGAACTGCAAAAACACGCGCTGATGCCTCTTCGGGGAGATGAATAGTGGCCGACACAGACAAGCAAAAAGAAATTGACCGCGTCACCGGCGTCGAAACGACCGGGCACGAATGGGACGGCCTGAAGGAACTGAACAACCCCGCGCCCCGCTGGTGGCTTTGGGTGTTCATCATCACTGTCATCTGGGCGATCGGTTACTGGGTCGTGTATCCCGCCTGGCCGACGCTCAGCGGTCATACCGAGGGCAAGTTTGGCTGGACCCAGCACAAGCAGTTGAAAGCCTCTCAGGCGGAAATTACCGCGCGCCGCGCCGTTTATATCGACAAGATGAAGGGCATGTCGCTGGCCGATATCAAAAAATCGCCGGAACTGTACGAATTCGCCCGTGCGGGCGGCGGTGTCGCGTTCAAGGAAAACTGCGCGGCCTGCCATGGCACCGGCGCGCAGGGCAACGCCGTGCGGGGATACCCGAACCTGAACGACGACGACTGGCTGTGGGGCGGCGACCTTGAATCCATTTATAAAACGATCCGCGTCGGCGTCAATTCGGGCCATGCCGATCAGCGCGGCACGCAAATGCCGTCCTTTGGCCGCGACGGATTGCTGACTGCGGCGCAGATCGACGATGTTTCCAAATACGTCGCCGAACTGCACAAGGGCGATGCCGCCCCTGTGACGGAAGCCCGCACGCGCGGCGCCACGGTGTTCGCCGAAAACTGCGCGGCCTGCCACGGCGCTGGCGGCGAAGGCAGCGTCGAAATGGGCGCGCCGCGCCTGAACGACGAAATCTGGCTGTGGGGCGGCGACGAAAAATCGATCCACAATACCGTCACCAACGCGCATCTGGGCGTGATGCCGACATGGGAAAACCGGCTTGACGATGATACCGTCAAGATGCTGGCGATTTACGTGCATTCGCTGGGTGGCGGCAAGTAGAGGCTGAAAGAAACATGCGATGCTCGATGAAAACATAACATATTTCGAAAAGCAGGCGCGGGTATATCCGCGTTCTGTCAAGGGACGCTATCGCCGCCTGAAATGGGCGGCGATTGCCGTTTTGCTGGGCATCTATTACGCAACGCCTTGGCTGCGCTGGCACCGCGGCGAAAACCTGCCGGATCAGGCCGTGCTGATCGACATGCCGGCGCGGCGCGCCTATTTCTTCGGCATCGAAATCTGGCCGGACGAGGTTTATTTTATCACCGGCATTCTTGTGCTGGCGGCGATCGGCCTGTTCTTTGCGACGTCGCTGCTCGGCCGCGTCTGGTGCGGCTATGCCTGCCCGCAAACGGTCTGGACCGACCTGTTCGTCTGGGTCGAGGAAAAGATACAGGGCGACCGCAACGCGCGCATGAAGCTGGACGCCGGCGGCTGGACTTTCGCCTATGTCTGGAAAAAAGCCGTCACGCACATGCTCTGGATTGTTATCGCGCTCTGCACCGGCGGGGCCTGGGTGATGTATTTCAACGATGCGCCCACGCTGTTTGACAATCTGCGCCATTTCGACATGCCCTGGAGCGTCGGCAGCTGGATACTGGGCCTGACCGGATCGACGTACCTGATGGCGGGTTATGCGCGCGAGCAGGTTTGCAAATACATGTGCCCCTATGCCCGTTTCCAGTCGGCGATGTTCGACAAGGATACGTTGATCATCGGTTATGATGCCGGGCGCGGCGAACCGCGCGGCAAGCACAAGAAGGGCACATCCTGGGAAGGGCACGGGCATTGCATCGACTGCATGCAATGCGTGGTGGTCTGCCCGGTCGGCATCGACATCCGCAACGGCCTGCAGATGGAATGCATCGCCTGCGGGTTGTGCGTGGATGCCTGTAACGGCGTGATGGACAAAATCGACCTGCCGCGCGGGCTGATCCGCTACGACACCCAGCGTAATTACGAGGCGCGGCGTGCCGGCAGCACCGCAAAAAGCCGCCTGCGCATCCTGCGCCCCCGCACGTTTTACTATGCGGGCGTGATATCGCTGGTGGCGGGGCTGATGCTGTACGGGCTGATCGCGCGTCCGCGCATGGAGCTGCACGCCATCCAGAACCGCAACCCGCTTTTCGTGAAGCTGAGCGACGGCAGCATCCGCAACACCTATGTCGTCAAGATACTCAACAAGACGCATGAAACGCGCCATTTCTCGCTGGGTATCGAAGGCATGACGCCGAAACAAATGACGCTGCAATCGGCGACGCCGCTGGACCCTTCCGATCTCGAGGTTGTGGGCGGGCTGGTGGCGCAATACCGCCTGATGGTCGTGGCCGACAAGCTGCCCGACCCGCGCCATACCATCAGCATCACGGCAAAGGAAATAGGCGGCAAGCTGCATGACGAAGCGACAACAATTTTTGTGAGCGGAGACGAACCATGAGCGCAAGGCCTTCAGACCGTTTTATCCCCTGGTATTTCGTGCTGTTCTTTTCGATGCTGGCGGCGCTGTTCACGTGGTTTGTCTATCTTGCGCATACGACGCATCCCGGCGTTGTGACGGATGACGCCTATGAGAAAGGCCTGAAATACAACATCCAGATATCCCGCGCGGATGCGCAGAAAAAACTGGGCTGGACCTCGGCGACGGATGTCCGCCGCGACGGCGGGAAAGCCTTCACCCTGTCGTTTACGCTGAAGGATAAATCGGGCGCGCCCGTGACGGGCGCAAAGGCCAGTGTCAGAATGATGCGCCCGTCGAACGCGTCGATGGATTTCAGCATGGCCATGACCGAAACAGCGCCCGGGATATATACGGCCGCGCTCGGCGATCCCGCCATCGGGCTGTGGGAGGCGCAGATCGGCGTATCGCGCGGGCAGGAGCTTTACCAGTCCGAAAAACGCATGGAATTGAAGGATGAGTGAACTCGCCACCGATTTCAGCAGCTTCATGGCGTCCGATCACGGGCGCAACCGCCTGCATCTGGCCGTGGAAGGCATGCATTGCGCGGGCTGCGCCATGAAGATCGAAAAGGCGCTGAACGCCAAGGACGGTGTCGAGGCGCGCGTAAACGTGACGCGCCGGCAGCTGGTGCTGGTCTGGGACGGCGCCCGTATGCGCGGCAACGAACTGGTGGCGGAGGCGCAGAAACTGGGCTTCCGTTTTTCGCCCGTGACCGAAAAACTGCGCGGCACCGATGCGGAGGACGAAAAATTCCTGCTGCGCTGCATGGCGGTTGCGGGATTTGGTTCCGGCAACATCATGATATTTTCGTTGGCGCTGTGGTTTTCGAACCCCGGCATCATGGGGGGCGGTACGCGCGACCTTTTCCATTGGTTCTGCGCGCTGATCGCGCTGCCGACGGTCGTTTATGCGGGCCGGCCGTTTTTCCGCTCCGCCTGGAAGGCGCTGCGCCACCGCACGACAAATATGGATGTGCCGATTTCGGTCGGCGTGTTGCTGGCAAGCGGCATGAGCATTTATGAAACGGTCAATCACGGCGCGCATGCGTATTTCGATTCCGTCACCATGCTGCTGTTCCTGCTGCTGGCGGGGCGTTACCTCGACCGGCGCGCGCGCGGCCATGCGCGGGCGGCGGCGGAAAATATCCTGTCCCTGAACAGCGGCACCGCGACCGTGCTGGAAAACGGGCAGGCGCGCCGCATCCCTGCCGACGACCTGCGCCCCGGCATGACCGTGATGCTGGCGGCGGGCGAACGCGTCTTTGCCGACAGCGTGCTGCTGGACGCGCCCGCGCTGATGGACACGGCTGCGATTACCGGTGAAACGGTCCCGCGCCCGTTGCCGGTTGGCGGCATGGCGCTGGCCGGCATGGTCAATGCGGGCCAACCCGCGCAGCTGCGCGTCGAAAAAGCCGCCGGCGACAGCCTGCAGGCCGATATCCTGCGCCTGATGGAAAAGGCCGAACAGGGCAATGCCCGCTATGTGCGCATCGCCGACCGCATCGCGGGCTATTATACGCCTGTTGTCCACGTACTGGCGCTGGGCGCCTTCCTGTTGTGGTGGGGTGCGCTTGGCATGGCGTGGCAGCCGGCATTGCTGATCGCGGCGACCGTGCTGATCATCACCTGCCCCTGCGCGCTGGGCCTTGCGGTGCCGGTCGTGCAGGTGCTGGCCAGCCAGTGGCTGTTCCGCCGCGGCATGCTGGTGAAGGCGGCGGATGCTTTCGAACGTCTGGCCAAAATCGACACGGTCGTTTTCGACAAGACCGGAACCCTGACCATGGGCGAAGTGACGCTGGAAAATCCGCCCGATGCGGATATCTTGCAGCTGGCCGCGTCCCTGGCGGCGCATAGCGGCCATCCGCTCAGCCGCGCCGTTCTGCGCAGCTGGAACGGGCCCCTGCTGGCCTTTGACAGCGTCACCGAAGAACGCGGCGCAGGCATTGAAGCCTTTTACAACGGCCTGTCCATCAGGCTGGGTTCCCGTGCCTTCTGCGGCGTTTGCGGCGAGGCAGAGGACGGCCGGCTGGAAACATGGCTGTTAACACCGCAGCGCCGGATTCGCCTTGTGTTCGGCGACGTGCTGCGTCCCGATGCCGCCGCGGCTGTCGCCGCCCTGCAAAAAAGCGGCCTGCGCGTGCTGATGCTGTCGGGTGACCGCGAACAGGTGGCGGCGGGCGTCGCGCAAGCGGCCGGCATCGCCGAATATCACGCCGGCATGGACCCCAGGCAAAAAGTGGAATTTATTGCGCAGCTGTCCCAAAACGGCCGCCATGTGCTGATGGCGGGCGACGGCATCAACGATGCGCCGGCGCTGCTGCAGGCGGATTGTTCAATCTCCCCCTCTAGCGCGATGCAGGTGGCGCAGAACGCCGCCGATATCGTGTTTCAGGGCGCGTCGCTGAACGCGATACCCACCGCATACCGCGCCGCCGTGTTCTGCCAGAAACTGGTGCGGCAGAATTTCGCGCTGGCGATACTGTATAACGTGTTTGCCGTGCCGCTGGCGGTTGCGGGCTATGTAACGCCGCTGGTGGCGGCGGTTGCGATGTCGTGCTCGTCGCTGGCCGTCACGTTCAACGCGCTGCGCTTCAGCCGGCTGAAATAGGGGAGGGGCGGCATGGACATCCTGCTGATCCTCATCCCGCTTGCGATCCTTCTGGGCGCGCTCTGGCTTGGCGGATTCATGTGGGCGCTAAAAGACGGCCAATTCGACGACCCCGAAGGTGCCGCCAACCGCATCCTGTTCGACGACCCTCCATCCGAAGGCTAGGCTGCCGCCGGTCTTCATCATTGCTATCCGCACAATAAATGACCGCGCCGAAAAACCGGTGCGCTGCGCGTTATTTCTGAAAGTGCATGATTATAAGGAAGGTGGTTGGGGTGCTAGGGATCGAACCTAGGAATGGCGGTACCAAAAACCGCTGCCTTACCGCTTGGCTACACCCCAATATACGGAAGTGTCAGGACAATATATAAAAAGATTCGATTCCGCAAGTTTCATATGCAGCCATTAATCGCTATGAAAAATCAAGGTGTTACAGAGGGCTGTTCAAGCGCCTGCCGCGCGCCCGGCCTGCGGATGGTTTAAGGCTGTGATCGGGTTGGAGAATCTGCTAATCTGCCCGTCAGATACGAAAAATTTGGCCACCCATTGCCGCTCTTCCGCCGGAAGCGCGGAATTTCAGGTAAATGTCATGACTGTCCAGCCCCGTCTTGTGCCCGTTTCCGACACCGCCGCCCCCGCTTCGCAGCAGGAACGCATCAACCAGGAAATGTTCCGCGCCATCGAGCGCCTTGGCCGCAAGCTGGAACGCGCGGAAACCGAACGCGCCAGTTTCTCCCAAGTACTCGCCCAGATCGAAAGCGCGGCAGAGCGTGACGAAGCGACCGGCAAGATTTACCTGCCCATGCTGGTGCAGGCGGACCGCGCGCCCGTGGCTGCGTCGTCGCGCTGGCAATCGGCGCTGTCGGTTGCGAGCAGCGTAATTGCGCTGCTGGCGGTCGGGCTTGTGCTGTACCGCGAACCTGCATCCGCGCCGCAGCTGACCACCGCGCAACTGGCGGCGCTCGACAGCCTGACCGAAACGCAATTCGCGCGCATGAACGGCCCGTCGGTCGATCCCGCCAATAACATCGATATTTCGCGCTTCACGCAGACCGCAACGCCGCCCGCCGAAGATGCGTCCGAAGAAACGAAAGTCGAAATCGCGCAGATCGAACAGCAATTGACGCCCGAAGAACTCTCCGCCATCGAGCCTGCTGCGGGCGACGCGGAAAAACCCGCAGGCGAAATTCTGGCCGATGAGAAACCTGTTGATGAAAAGCCCGCCGTCGCCGAAGCGAAAGTGGAAACGCCGGTTGAAACGGTTGCGGCTGATAAACCGCTTGCGCAGCCCGCGAACGACTCTGCGCCTATTCCTCTTGCTGCCGCGCCGACCGTGGAGCAAAAAGCGATTGCCGCAGGCGAAACCGCGAAGAACGAAGCCGTCGCCGGTATCGACCGCGACCAGCTGCTGCCGAAAAGCTACCAGACGCTTGAAACCCGCGCGTTTGCGGGCGTGGCGGCGGCGCAGCACGACCTTGCCGCGCTGTATGTGGCGGGCACGGGCGGCGTGCCGCGCGATTACGGCCGCGCCGTTTTCTGGTTCACCAAATCCGCCGAAAAAGGCATGGCAAACGCGCATTACAATCTGGGCGTGATGTACCAGCAGGGGCTGGGCGTGCCGCAGGACGCGGCGGCGGCGCTGAGCTGGTATGAACGCGCGGCGCAGCTGGGCCATCCCGAAGCCATGTATAACCTTGGTATCGCGAATATCGAAGGCATCGGCGCAGACCGCAACATCGCGCGCGGCGTTGCGTTCTTCAAGCAGGCGGCGAATGCGGGCGTGTCGCAGGCGGCCTATAACCTGGGTGTGCTGTACGAAAGCAATTTCATCGGCCCCGCCGACCTGACGAAAGCGGCCGAATGGTACCAGACCGCGGCGAACGAAGGCCATGCTGAGGCGAAAAAAGCCCTCGCGCGCCTGTCGGGCCCTGCCGCCCAGCCTTATCTGGGCGACATGGACGATGTGCTGGCCAAGCATGACGAAACCGAATACGGGCAGGGCGACGAAACCACGCCGGACGAGGAAGTGGCGGCGGTGCCTGCTAAAAAATCCCTCGCCCCCACGGCGGAACAGGGCGACGACCTTGTGAAGCGCATACAGGAAGCGCTGCTTCAGCGCGGTGAAATTCCCCACACCACCGTGCCGGGCGAAATGAATGTGCAGACCGAAGCCGCCATCCGCAGCTGGCAGAAAAGCCTCGGCTGGAACGATGACGGTCTGCCGTCGCGCGAATTGCTGGAAAAAATCGAAGGCAAAAACTAATCGGAATAACGGCGCGCCGCGCCGCTACCTCACATCGCTATCTCACAAGGTTCGCGGGCGCGATCCACCAGCGGGGCTGCGTCTGCTTCAGCTTGTTCACGGCGGCAATGGCGGCCTCCGCCGTGTCATACATGCCAAAACATGTCGCGCCGCTGCCGGAAAGGCGTGCCAGGCGGCAATTGGGCGTGCTGTTCAGCGCCTCCAGCACGTCGCGGATCTGGGGCGTTACCTCCATCGCGGCGTCGGTCAGGTCGTTGCGGTAGTTTTTCAAATCCGCGATCCATTCATGCATCGTCTTGCGCCGCCCGCTGAACTGGATGGGCGGGCTGTAACGGTTGCGAAAGCGCGCGAACACTTCCGGCGTGGGGGTGGGCACCAGCGGGTTGACCAGCACGAAATGCATGGCGGGCATTTCCGGCAGGCGCATCATTTTTTCCCCGATGCCCTCCGCCCAGACGGGCTTGCCGATGAAACAGGCGGGAACGTCCGCGCCCAGTTTCTGCGCCAGCTTCATCATCCGGTCCTGTTCGTCCGGCAATCCCCACAGCCGCGCAAAACCCTTCAGCGCGGCGGCGGAATCGGACGATCCGCCCGCGATGCCCGATGCCACCGGCAGCAGCTTGTTCAGGTTCACGCGCCCGCGTACATGCGTGCCGTAATCCTTCGCCAATAACTGCGCGGCCTTGTAGATCAGGTTGTCATGCGCCTGCGGCATTTCGCCCGCGAACGGCCCTTCGACATCTAAAAACAGCGTGTCATGCGGCGCGAAATCGATCTTGTCCCCCACATCCACGAACACCATCACGCTCTGGACAAGGTGATAGCCGTCGTCGCGTTTGCCCGTGATGTGCAGGAACAGGTTGATTTTCGCGGGGGCTTGCAGCTGGAAATTGTTATACGGCATGATATCCGCTAAATACGCTTATTCGGTCTATTTTTCCAGCGCTTTTTGCTTTTCCAGTTCCTTCATGTTGGTCGGCTTGCGCCAGCCGGCCTCGTTCGGGATTTCCAGTATCGCGCCGCAGGTGTTTTTTTCGCAGGTGAACTGGCGCACGGTGCGGCCGTCGGGCCAGAAGCAGTTTTCCTTGCGCAGGTCACGGATGCGGTCGTAATCCTTCTGCAGGTTGTCGCGGTAGATTTTATTGATGATGATCTTTTTGTTGCAGGGGCCGTTCACATAGGCGCAGTCCTCGATCGTTTCGCAGTATTGCGGGTTGCGGGTCACGGGGCTGTCGGGCAGCACTTTCGACACTTCCTGTATGTCGGCGGTGCACATGTTCTGCTTGCAGGCGATGTTGTTCGCTTCCTGGCGCGGCGCGGCGGCCATGCATTTATATTTCGATTCCGCGAATTTGTACCAGCCCTGTACCTGTTCGAAATTGCGCTTGTTCACCACGACAACGCGGCCGCAGGGCAGGCTGGCGGCGCGGCAGTCGGTATCGACTTCGCAGGTGTAATATTTTTTGTCCGACAGGTCGGGGGTGGAATACATCGCGGCGGGGCGTTCCGCCTGAGCAACGGCGGGCAGCATCAGGACGAATGACAAAATTGCGAAAAGCTTTTTCATGCGGCAATCCCTTTGGGCGTTATCATAGCCCAAAAATCATGGCGGTTAAAGCTTGCTGTCCGAATGGGCGACCATCGCGGGCTTGGCGTCGATGCCGCGCGAGATCTTGTTTTCCACGCCGGCGCGGAAGGCGGTGTCGCGCGACAGTTCATGCGCGCGCTGCCATTTGAATTTCGCCTCGTTTTTGCGGCCCGACTGCCAGTAAGCATCGCCCAGATGGTCGAGGATGGTTGAATCATCCGGCACGATGGAAACGGCACGTTCCAGCCATTCGATGGATTCCTTGTAATTGCCCGCGCGGTACAATGCCCAGCCGAGGCTGTCGACGATGTATCCGTCATCGGGGCGCTGCGCGACGGCGCGGCGGATGTAATCCAGCGCCTTGTCCATGTTGATGCCCTTGTCGGCCCAGCTATAGCCGATGAAGTTCAGGATCATGGGGTTGTCGGGCTGGAAGGCCAGCGCCTGCAGCAAATCCTTTTCCGCGCCGTCCCAGTCGTTCATGCGTTCGCGCGACATGCCGCGGGCGTAAATCAGCGGCCAATGCTCTTCGGACGGTTTGTCGATGGTGGCAAGCGCCGCGTCATAGGCCTTCAGCGCATTCGCGAAATCTTCGTGGCGGCGGTGCAGGTCGCCCAGCGAGACGAGGGCTTCCAGTTTCGTTTCCTTGTTCTTCGACAGGTCTTCCAGCATGGTAATCGCCTGCGGCAGGTTATGGCTGATCTCCATCACCTCCGACACGCGCACACGCGACAGCCAGTACAGCGGCTGGTTTTTGGCGATGGTGTCGTAATCGTCGACGGCCTTGCGGTAATTGCCGTGCAGCGCCGCGATATCACCCATCATCATCATCGCAAACGGAGCCTTGGGCGCCAGCAGCAGCACCATCGCGCCGTAAATCTGCGCGCTGTCATATGCGCGGCGTTCATAGAGCAGCGTGGCAAGGTCGAACAGCGCAACCGCAGCCCCATCCGCCGCGCGCGTGATGTTGCGCGGCGTGTCGGCCGGCGATTTCACCGCGTTGATGAAGGGGCTGAACGGATATAGTTTGCCGAGGTTGTCGTAGATCGCCTTGGAGATTTCCGGCTGGTTGTCGCGCTGGAAGAAATTCGCGGCCAGCACGGCGGTATGCAGCGTCAGGCCGTTCGCCATCGCCTCGCGGTAATGCTTGCCGGCGGTTTTTTTGTCGCCCGCCAGTTCCGCGATCAGCGCGGCGTGGATGTTGAATGTAGGGTCTTCGGCATCGGCCTTGTCGCCCAGCAGCGCGATCGCGCCCTTGGAATCGCCCGCGCCAACCATTGCCCAGGCGGTCATCAGCGGTTTTGTGTATTGGCCGAAACCGTCTTCGGGCAGTTTTTCGATGTATGCCAGCGCCGATTTGTAATCTTCGCGCGCCAGCGCGTCGGAGGCGAGGTAGATCGATGCAAGCTCGATATTTTCAGGATCCTGCGCAATCTTCTGCGCCAGTTCGCGCGCGCGGGCATACTGCATCGCGCCCATCGACAGCAGGAAGGCGCGCTGTTCCAGAAGTTCGTTGCCCTTGTCGAATTTCGTCACTTCGTTCATGTAATTCTGCGCGGCATCCCAGTCCTGCTGGCGCTGCGCGAAACGGCCGGCCAGATAACTGCCCGACAGGGTGTTACCGGCGGGAGCGGGCTCGGCGGTTGCGAAATTGGGGGCGGAAGGAATTTTCGCCTGATCGGAAGCGGCGCAGGCATTGAGCGTGAATGAAACCGTAGCAGCGAGGACGAGGGCACCGGCAACCTGGAAAACTTTCACGAACCTCATCCCCTTTTGCTGTAGTTTACATAGACACTTCATCATATAGGTGGCGTTTCGGGGCTTTTCCCCTAAGTACCTTTTTACACAACAAAGGTTAATATCTCGTGAGTACGCATCGTGTACGACACGCGTATCCGGCGCGACATTTTGTTATTCCGCAGCGAATTTAAATTGCGGCTGAAACTTAGAAAATTACGGATTTGCCCATAATTTTCGCAGTTTCTGTGGCATACGGGCGATTGTGTCTTGTCGCTGCCATAGTTATGGAGCAACATCACCAACACACATCCCTGTTAAGAATCGTTACGAAAGCGAAGCTGCCATGCTCAAACGCCTCAAGGCTGCATTTAACTCCGCGACTGAAATGCATCGCGCGGGGCTGGAATATGCCGCACTCGCCACCACCTGGCCGCTGATCAAGGACAGCCTGCCCAAGGGCGACGGCCATCCGGTGATTTTCTTCCCGGGTTTTCTGACCAGCGACATTTTCACCCTGCCGCTACAGTCGCGGGTGGAGGAACGTGGATACAAGGTCTATGGCTGGGATAACGGATTCAATCTGGGCTTTGACGAAAAAACCGCGCAGCACCTGAAAAAACGCCTGAAGGATGTGTTCGACGCGAATGGCGGGCAGAAGGTCACGCTGGTCGGCCACAGCCTGGGCGGCGTTTACGCCCGCGAACTGGCCCGCGAATTCCCCGACATGGTGCGCGACGTGATTACGCTCGGCACGCCGTTCGGGTCGCTGGACGATACCGCGAAAGCCACATCCGAACACCTGAAGAAACTCTACAGCTTCTTCAACCCCAATTCCGTCCATGACGAAATCGAAGACATTGGCGCGCGCGGCCTCACGCCGCCGCCCGTGCCCACTACTTCACTGTTCTCCCGCAATGACGGCGTTGTGGACTGGAAGGCATCGCTGAACCCCGCCACGCCGCTCACCGAAAACATCGAAGTCTATGGCAGCCATATCGGCATGACCGCCAACGCGCTCACCATCGCCGCCGTCATCGACCGGCTGGCGCAGAAAGAAGGCGACTGGAAACCCTTCGATGCGTCGAAATATTCCGTGCTGCCTTTCCCGAAAGGCGCGGATGCATCCGACCTGCCCGCCAATCCGGGCTTCAAGATGGACAAAACGAAACGCTCGCTGTTCGACAACCCGCCCGTGAAGAAAAAAACCGCACCGCCGAAAGCGCCGAAGGCTTAAGGGCACTTCCCTTTTTACATCCCCGAATAATTCGGCCCGCCGCCGCCCTGCGGCGTGGTCCAGACGATGTTTTGCGTGGGGTCCTTGATGTCGCAGGTTTTGCAGTGTACGCAGTTCTGCGCGTTGATGACGAATTTGGGTTTGCCGGCTTCGTCGTTCACAACCTCGTACACGCCGGCGGGGCAGTAGCGCTGCGCGGGTTCGGCGTATTCGGGCAGGTTGTAGTTGATCGGTACCGACGGGTCTTTCAGCTTCAGGTGGCTGGGCTGGTCTTCCTCGTGATTGGTGTTCGAAATAAAAACCGACGACATTTTGTCGAACATCAGCACGCCATCCGGCTTCGGATAATCGATCGGTGTGCTGTCCTTCGCTTTTTTCAGGGACAGATGATCCGCATGGTTGCGGAACGTCCACGGCGCTTTGCCGCGCAGCAATACGGTGTCGATCGCTGAATAAAGGAAGCCGAGGATAAAGCCCTTTACGAAACTGGGGCGGATATTGCGTACGCGGTGCAGTTCCTCGTGCAGCCAGCTGGTCTTGAATTTATGCGTGTATCCCACCGGCTCTTTTCCCGTCGGGTCGCCCGCCGCAAACATTTCGGCGAGTGACTCCGCCGCCAGCATCCCCGATTTCATCGCGGCATGCGTGCCCTTGATTTTGGGCACGTTGAGGAAGCCCGCCGTATCGCCCACCAGCGCGCCGCCGGGGAAGGTGAGTTTCGGCAGCGATTGCAGCCCGCCTTCCGACAGCGCACGCGCACCGTAGGAAATGCGCTTGCCGCCTTTCAGATACTTGGCAATCGCCGGATGCGTCTTGAAGCGCTGGAATTCGTGATAGGGCGACAGATACGGGTTGGTGTAATCGAGGCCGATCACGAAACCGATAGAAATGATATTATTTTCGGCGTGATACATCCACGAGCCGCCATAGGTCTTGCTGTCCATCGGCCAGCCCGCGCTATGCACGGTCAAACCCTGCTTGTGGTTTTCGGCGGGTACTTCCCACAGTTCTTTAATGCCGATGCCATAGGTTTGCGGGTCGCATTCTTTCCGCAGGTCAAACTTCTTGAACAGTAACTGCGTCAGCGATCCGCGGCAGCCTTCGGCGAACAATGTCTGTTTCGCATGCAATTCCATCCCGCGCTGGAAGGCGGCTGTGGGCTCGCCGTTTTTGCCGATGCCCATATCGCCGGTCGCAACGCCCTTCACCGAATTGTCTTCGTTGTACAAAACTTCGGCGGCAGGGAAGCCCGGATAAATCTCCACGCCCAGTTCCTGCGCCTGTTCCGCCAGCCATTTGCCAAACGCACCAAGGCTGAAGACGTAATTGCCGTGGTTGTTCATCGGCGGCGGGGTGGGCAGGCGGATGGCGGATGATTTGGTCAGGAAATAAAAACGGTCTTCGGTGACGGCGCAGGTGATAGGCGCGCCCTTTTCTTTCCAGTTCGGGATCAGCTCGTTCAGGGATCGCGGCTCCAGCACGCCGCCTGACATCAGATGCGCGCCGACCTCGCTGCCTTTCTCCAGCACGCAGACGGTCAGGTCAGGCTTCAGCTGTTTCAGTCGGATGGCCGCGGACAGTCCGGAAGGACCGGCACCGACGATCACCACATCATAGCTCATGACTTCGCGCGGAGTATCCATAATCAAATCCCTCTGTTTACCAGCAAAAATATTACACTCGGGTGGGTAAAGCGATAGCGAAAAACAGGCGCGGTTTTGCTAAAGTTCCGGCATGACCCTTGATACAGAAAACCCAAATCTGGCCGAGCTGCTGCAGTTATATATAGACTCCGGCGCGGATGAAGCGATCGGCGACGAAGCGCTGGATCGTACCCTGCTGGCCGACAAGGTCATGGCCTTCCCGCAACCAACGGCGGAGGAGGGGGGCGAAGCCTATACCCCCGGCAACCGCCCGCTGCCCGCCATGCCGTCCGGTCTGGCCGTACCAAAAGCGCCGCCGCCCCTCGATATCGGCGCGGTCGAGGCGATGGGCGATGCGAAATTGCTGGCGGCGGGTGCGAAAAGCCTCGATGAATTGCAGGCCGCTTTGCAGGGGTTCAAGGGGCTGGCGCTCCAGCGCACGGCGACGCAAATGGTTTTCTGCGATGGCAACCCCGCCGCCCGCGTCATGCTGGTCGGCGAAGCCCCGGGCGCGGACGAGGACCGCATGGGCAAGCCCTTTGTCGGTGTCAGCGGGCAGTTGCTGGATAAAATGCTGGGGGCGATCGGCCTCAGCCGCGAGGAAAGCGTATATATAAGTAACATCATCAACTGGCGCCCGCCCGGCAACCGCGCGCCGACGGATTCCGAAGTCGCTCTCAGCCTGCCCTTCATCCTGCGCCATATCGAACTGGTGAACCCAGCCGTGGTGGTGTTTCTGGGCGGTGTCTCGGCCAAGGCGCTGACCGGTTCGGCCAGCGGCATCACAAGGTTGCGGGGCAAGTGGCTGGAACATATGTCGGATGGGTTGAAAGCGCCCATTCCCGCGCTGCCCATGTTCCACCCCGCCTACCTGCTGCGCTCCCCCGCCGAAAAACGCCACGCCTGGGCGGATCTGCTGAAACTGAAAGCGAAGCTGAAGGAATTGGGGATTGCCCCCTGACCGTACCCCTTGCGAAAGCAGGGGGCTAAGCACGCTTCCTGCTTTCGCAGGGATTACAAGATTGCGGAGAAACAGGACGAAACGCTGAAGAAAACTTTTAATCGATTTTTTGGCTCTTTCTCTGGTGTTCCCGTTCATTCCTGCCTCCTTTACTCTCCCCTAGTGTTTCATAACTCGCATTAAATGTCAACAAAAAATTGCGTAAGTCGCAACACTCTGTTCCGGCGCATGAATCCGTTCTGCATCGCCATCATCCGAATCTCGGACAGGGGGGAAACTGTGTTTTGATGCTTATTTACATAATTACTAAAACCGGACTGTGGATAAGCTTCTGAAACCGCCGTTCAATTTGGCTAATTATGTAAAAATTTGCAAAGATTTGGGAATTGGGCTACGAATCTCGGGCTCCCGGTCAACAGCCAGGCAGAAGATTTTGGAAATTGAAAAACGCAGATATGTTTTAGGATCGATCGGTTTCGCCCTCGTGCTTGGTTGCGCGGGGACCGCGATTGCGGTTGATATTCCGCTGCCCAAGCGCAAACCCGGTCAGGAAGCCGCTGCTCCCGCACAGCCCAAATTGTCCTTTGCCACTTCGATCCGCCCGCCACGCAAGCCGGGCCAGGCGGCAAATGACCTGAGCGGCGTCGATGTGGCGGCGCTTGCCGCCATCCGTCCCGCTGCCGGCAATCCCGAAGATGCGCGCCTGTCGCCCAGCGTCTTCGCGCGCGAACCGTCGCTGATCGACCGCATGTTCAGCAGCCTGGGGGGCGGGTCGAACCGCCGCCTGACCGATGAAGACGCGGCGCGCTATGCCCATATCTTCGCCTTTCAGGATGTCGGCAGCTTCGCCCATGCAAACACCGAGATTGAAAAGCTCCAGGATTTACGCCTGATGGGGCATGTGCTGTACCAGCGCTATACCAGCCCGGATTACAAAACGACCTACAAGGAACTGGCCGACTGGATGAAACGCTTCGCCGACCATCCGGGCGCGCAGCGCATTTACGATCTTGCGCAGAAAAAGAAAACCGCAAAAGACACCGAACGCCTCGCGTCGCCCCGCATCGGGCGCGGCGTGTATGGCATGCATGATTTCGATGTCGGCCAGCTGGCGCAGCCCTATATCCGCAGCCGCAGCCACGCGCCCGCCCAGCGGGACCTGATCAAGGCGGTCGGCCAAAATATCGGCGAAGCGCCGACATCGTCCTTCGCGCGGCTGGAAAAGAAAAAAGACCTGCTGCCCGTGACCGATTACGACGCATTGCAGGGCGATGTCGCCGCGTCCTATTTCTACAACGGCAAGATCGATAAGGCGTATGAACTTGCCAGCGCCTCCGCCCATCGCTCCGGCACCGATGTGCCGCTGGCGGGCTGGATCGGCGGCTTGTCGGCATGGCAGCTGGGCAAATATCCGGAAGCTGCAAAACTGTTCGAACTCACCGCGCGCTCCAACCGCACATCGGCATGGATGTCGGCAGCGGGCGCGTACTGGACGGCGCGTTCATATTTGCGCGCGCGCCAGCCGCAGAACGTGAATATATGGCTGAAGCGCGCGGCCGAATTCCCGCGCACATTCTACGGCCTGATCGCGATGAAGGCGCTGGGCATGGAACAGGCGAAATTCAACTGGAAAACGCCCGAGCTGACGGAAAAACACGTGAAGGCGCTGATGCAGCTGCCCGCCGGCCGCCGCGCGCTTGCGCTTGTGAAGGCGGAGCGTCCCGACCTTGCCGAGCTTGAACTGCGCCAGATGAACCCCGGCGACAATATCGTGCTGCAAGAAGCGATGATCGCGATGGCGACCGATAACGGCATGCCGGCGCTGGCGATGCGCATGGGATCATCCTTCCGCGGCAAGAACGGCAAGCTGTATGACTCCGCGCTTTATCCCGATGTGCCGTGGAAGCCCGCGAAAGGCTTCACGGTCGATAGCGCGCTTGTTTATGCCTTTATCCGGCAGGAATCGAAATTCGACTGGGCGGCATCCAACAAATCATCGGGCGCGGTCGGCCTCATGCAGCTGATGCCGCTGACGGCGAAGCATGTCGCGCGCAAGCACGGCGACAATATCGACGGCGAAAAACTGCAGGACCCGACGCTCAACATCGACCTCGGCCAGAAATACCTGAAGGAACTGCTGGCGACCGAATACGTCGATAATAATTTGTTCAAGCTGGCGGTCGCCTATAACGCGGGCCCCGGCAAACTGGCGCGCTGGGACCAGAACACGCGCTACACGGGCGACCCGTTGCTGTTCATTGAATCGATCCCCGTCGCCGAAACGCGGATTTTCGTGGAACGCGTGATGACCAATTTCTGGATCTACCGCATCAAGCACAGGCAGGACATCGAATCCCTCGACCGCGTTGCGGAAGGCGACTGGCCGGTCTATGTGGCGCAGGATAACCGCCGTTTCCCGGTATATGCTTCGGCCGATGCCTTTATCGCCCCCTAAGTAAATTTAGTTGACATAATACCGCACCATAGGTATATTTCCCGCCAAGCCCTGATTCCACAAAAATGGGCGTTCCAAACACGGCAAGCAGAGGGAGTATTCAAACATGGTCGATTTTTTCAAGGAAACGCGCGAATTTGTCTCCGGCGTCGCAAGCGATGCGGTCAACTTCCCGAAAACCAAAACCGGCTGGCCGGCCTACAAGGCCGCGATTGTCGAATTCTACAACGACACGCGCGACGAGCTGTTTGCCTTCCGCAGCCGCAAGCTTTACCCCGCCGCATCCGAAACGGGCGCGCAGCTGGAATCCCTGCTGAAGCAGGATGCTACCACGGAAAAAACGGAATCCCTGCTGGCGCTGAAACAGTCCGCCGTCGATACGCTCGGCCCTGTCGCTGAAAACCAGTGGGAAAAAGGCTCGCGCGCGGGATTGTGGACGATGGGCGCGGTCGCGCTGACCGCCGTCGCATCCCTTGCCCTCGCGCCGACGCTGTCCGTCATCGTGCCGGTCGTCGCCGTTGCTGCTACGGGTTTCACCGCCGTTGCGAAATTCTTCACCAACGGTTTCCGCGCCGCGGGCGCCGTTGAAAAATTCTCGGCCAAGATCGACAACGAAGTGATCGGCATGGCATCGGGTGAAAACCGCGCCGCCGTTTTCGCGTCGCCGTCTTTCCAGCAGGCGCTGGTGGATAAGGGCGTGCTGAAAACCGCCTTCGAACTCGGCGCGAAACGCAGCCCGAAGAAAGAAGCGAATTACGCCGCGCTGGTCGCGAAACTGCCGAAACCGGAAGCAAAGCCCGCACCCGCAGCACCGGCCGCATAAAAGTTTTACATCACGGAAAAGAAAACCCGGCGAAAGCCGGGTTTTTTTTAAGCCGACAGCAGCTGTACCAATCGCTCATGCAGCGGTTTATCGCCCGCCGCCAGCACTTCGAACGCATCAAAGCTGGGCTTCAGCGGCAGCGGGTTGCCCTGCCAGTCGGTGATGATGCCGCCAGCACCCTCCACAACCGGAATAAGTGCGACGTAATCGTGCAGCTTCATGTGTCCTTCCACAATCCCGTCCAGCCAGCCGGATGCCAGCGTGCCGTAGGAATAGCAATCGCCGCCGTAAATGGTGAAGGATGTTTCTTCCTTCAGATACGTGTAAAGCCGCAGGTATTCTTCGAGGTCGAACATGTCCGGCCCCGTGGTCGCGATATTCGCGTTTGAAATATCGGGGCAGGGGCGCACGGTTGCCGGTTTCCCGTTGAACAATGTCGGATGGCCGGCAGCGCCAATCCACCGTTCGCCCGATATTGGCTGGTCGATCACGCCCAACACCGCGCGGCCGTTATGCACCAACCCGATCAGCGTGCCGAACAGCGGGCGGCCGGTTGCGAAGGCCTTGGTGCCGTCGATGGGGTCCAGCACCCACATGTAACCGGTCGTGCCCGCATCCGATCCGAATTCTTCGCCGTGGATGCCGTCGCCGGGGCGTTCTTTCGCCAAAATGGCGCGGATGACCTGTTCGGCTTCCTTGTCGGCAATCGTGACGGGGCTCTGGTCCTGTTTCCCTTCGATATGAAAACCGGTGCGGAAGTATTTGCGGATAACCTCGCCGCTGGCATCGGCGAGTCGGTGGGCGAGGGCGATTAAATCCTCGGAAACATTGATATTTTCAGACTCAATTGTATTTTTAACATTTGCCATTGTATAACTATGTGTTTGATTTGAACGGCTTTACAGAGGGTACCATGACAAGCGTCGCCGAAATCCGCAAGACATTCCTTGAGTTCTTCAAGAAGAACGGGCACGAGATCGTGCGCTCGTCGCCGCTGGTGCCGCAGAACGACCCCACGCTGATGTTCGCCAATTCGGGCATGGTGCAGTTCAAGAACGTCTTCACGGGCCAAGAAAAACGCAGCTATACCCGCGCCACCACCGCGCAGAAATGCGTGCGCGCGGGCGGCAAGCATAACGACCTTGAAAACGTCGGCTATACCGCGCGCCACCTGACCTTCTTTGAAATGCTCGGCAACTTTTCCTTCGGCGATTATTTCAAGTCGGATGCCATTCCGTTCGCGTGGAATTTGCTGACCAAGGATTTCGCGCTCGACCCCAAACGCCTGTGCGTCACTGTCTATCACGACGACGACGAAGCCGCCGCGATCTGGAAGAAAGTCACCGGTTTTTCGGACGATAAAATCATCCGCATCCCGACGATGGATAACTTCTGGATGATGGGCGACACCGGCCCCTGCGGCCCTTGCTCGGAAATCTTCTTTGACCACGGCGACAAAGTCGCGGGCGGCCCTCCCGGCTCGCCCGACCAGGACGGCGACCGTTTCGTGGAGATCTGGAACAACGTCTTCATGCAGTTTGAATCGCTGCCCGACGGCACGCGCACGAAACTGCCCAAGCCTTCCATCGATACCGGCATGGGGCTGGAGCGTATGGCGACCGTTTTGCAGGGCAAGCATGACGTTTTCAGCATTGATCTTTTGCGCTCGATCATCGAACAGGTCGCGCACCTGACCAACACCAACCCCGATGGCGAGAACAAGGCCGCCCACCGCGTGCTGGCCGACCATCTGCGCGCATCCGCCTTCCTGATCGCCGACGGCGTATTGCCGGGTAATGAAGGCCGCGGCTACGTGCTGCGCCGTATCATGCGCCGTGGCATGCGTTACGCGCATATTCTGGGCGCGGAAGAACCGTTGATGTACCGCCTGCTGCCCACGCTGATCGCGAAAATGGGCGATGCGTATCCGGAACTCAAGGAAGCGGAGACGCTGATCTCGGAAACGCTGAAACTCGAAGAAACGCGCTTCAAAAAGACGCTTGCCAATGGCCTTGATTTGCTGGGCAAGGAAACGGCGAAGCTGGGCAAAGCCGACAAGCTGCCGGGCGACGTGGCGTTCAAGCTGTACGACACCTACGGCTTCCCGCTCGACCTCACGCAGGACGTCCTCAAGCGCGAAAACGGCCGCGAAGTCGATACCGCCGGTTTTACGACCGCGATGGACAAGCAAAAAGAAGCCGCACGCAAATCGTGGCAGGGTTCCGGCGAAGCCGCCGATGAAAAAGTCTGGTTCGAAATCAAGGAAAAATCCGGCACCACCGAATTCCTCGGCTATGACCTTGAAAAAGCCGAAGCGCAGGTTGTCGCGCTGGTATCGGGCGGCAAGATCGTGCAATCCGCCAAACAGGGCGATGATGTGTCGATCGTCGTCAACCAGACGCCGTTCTACGGCGAAAGCGGCGGTCAGGTCGGCGACCGCGGCCGCATCGTCACCGCAAAAGGCGGCGAAATTGAAGTGACCGACACCGTGAAAAAAGCGGGCGGCGTGTTCGTCCATCATGGCAAGGTCGTGAAGGGCAGCGTGAATACGCTCGATGCCGTTGAACTGTCGATCGATGCGCGCCGCCGCAATGCGATCCGCGCCAACCATTCCGCGACCCACCTGCTGCATGCGGCGCTGCGCCGTAATATCGGCAAGCATGTGTCGCAAAAGGGTTCGCTGGTCGATGATAACCGGTTGCGTTTCGACGTCAGCCAGCCGACCGCGCTGACCGAAGAACAAATTGCGACGGTCGAGCGTGAAGTAAACGACCGCATCCGCATGAACAGCGATGTCACCACCCGCCTGATGCCGGTCGATGATGCCCGCGCACTCGGCGCGATGGCGATGTTCGGCGAAAAATACGACGACGAAGTGCGCGTGCTCGCGATGGGCGGCGCGGATATTGACGATCCCAAACGCACCTATTCGATGGAACTTTGCGGCGGCACGCATGTGCGCCGCACGGGTGATATCGGCTTGTTCAAGATCGTGGGCGAAAGCGCACTCGCATCCGGCGTGCGCCGCGTGGAAGGTGTCACGGGCGAAGGGGCTTTGAAATACCTGTCCGAACAGGAAAACCGTTTGTATCAGGTCGCGAACCTGCTGAAAACCTCACCCGCCGATGTGGTGGCGCGCGTTGAATCGCTCGCGAACGACAAGAAGAAGTTGGAAAAAGAAATCTCCGACCTGCGCCGTAAACTGGCCGCTGGCGGCGGCGGATCCTCCGCGCCCGAAGCGAAGGTGATCGCGGGCGTGAACTTCACCAGCCGCGTGCTGGAGGGGGTGCCCGCGAATGAATTGAAACCGCTCGCCGATGAACTGACCGCGAAACTGGGCTCGGGCGTTGTTGCGCTTGTGTCTGTCGATGCGACGGGCAAGGCATCGCTGGTGGTTGCGGTCACCAAAGACCTCACCGCGAAACACGATGCCGTGAAACTCGTGAAAATCGGCGCCGAGAAAATGGGCGGCAAAGGCGGCGGCGGCCGCCCCGACATGGCACAGGCGGGCGGGCCCGAAGGCAAGCTTGCGAATGACGCCGTCGGCGCGATCGAAGCGGCGCTGGCGAGCTAATTTTTCCTGCCATCCTGAGCGCAGTGAAGCATCCCCCTTTCTTGCCACAAGCAAGGGAGATCCTTCGCTACGCTCAGGATGACAATATAAATTCTTTAAATATCAATCATTTACGAGTGATTGCATTTCTGTTCAAAAACCCATATATAGAAGCCCTGTTAACCGCCAAACGCTTCACAAGAGGGAATTTTAAAATGGGCGCAGCCAAGGAACGTACACTGTCGATCATCAAACCGGACGCAACGCGCCGTAACCTGACCGGCAAAATCAACGCGAAATTCGAAGACGGCGGCCTGAAAATCGTCGGCCAGAAACGCCTGCAGCTGACGCAAGCGCAAGCGGAAAAATTCTATGAAGTGCACAAGGAACGCCCCTTCTTCGCCGACCTCGTGAAATTCATGGTGTCCGGTCCTGTTGTGGTGCAAGTGCTGGAAGGCCCCGACGCTGTTGCGCTGAACCGCAAAATCATGGGTGCGACCAACCCCGCGAACGCCGATGCCGGCACGATCCGCAAGGAATTTGCTGAATCGATCGAAGCGAACTCGGTGCATGGCTCCGACAGCCTTGATAACGCGAAACGCGAAATCAACTTCTTCTTCGCCGAAACCGAACTGGTCTAAGCCTCTAGAAGTCATAAAGATAAAAACCCGCCGCGCGAAAGCCGGCGGGTTTTTTCTTGCGCGTCATGCGTAAGTGAACGCCGTTATGCCCCGTTACAGTCCTGAAGGGTTGTCGGGCCCTGGTAATACATCGTTAACTTTATCAGGAGAAAACCATGACAAGTATTTCAGGGACAGGCGCCAGCGCGTCCTCCCTCATCCAGATGCTGCAGCAGCGGTTCAAGGAGGCGGACAGCGACGGCGACGACAAGCTGAGCCTCGATGAATTCACGGCGGCAGGCCCGCAGGGGGCGCAAGGCGGCGGAGCGAAAGGCCCCGATCCGTCGCAGATTTTCGCCAAGCTCGACAGCGACGGCGACGGGGCGGTGTCGAAAGACGAATTCACCACCGCCTTTTCCAAATTCGGCAGCGAAGCGAAATCCGCGCTGCTGGACGCGCAGGAACTGTTCGCCAATGCCGATGCTAACGGCGACGGGTCTTTAAGCCAAGACGAATTCGCGGCATCCGCGCCCAAGGGCCCGCCCCCGGGCGGTCCGCCTCCCGGCCCGCCGCCTTCCGGCCCGCCGCCTTCCGGTGACAGCGCTTCGGCATCCGACATCTTTGACGAGCTGGATACGAATGGCGACGGCAGTTTAAGCGAGGATGAATTCGCGGCGATTGCGGATAAATCGAATGCCGCATCCGCGTCGAATGACGACGATGCGCAGCTGCTCAACCTGCTGAAACAGGCCAGCGATCTCTATGCCAGCCTGACGGCGAAAAACGCGGGCGCGTCTTCGGTCGCCGTCAGCGCATAACGACGTTTGCTAAAGGAAAACCCGCCACGGCTGCCCCTGTGGCGGGTTTTTCTGTGTGCCCGAATAGCTTGATTAAACCTTCATCCACTTTTCGACGATGGATCGCGTGTCGTAATAAGTGGGGCGCATTTTTTTGACGATGTCGGCCAGGATGTCGATCGCGAAGTTTTCCTTCGCCTGACGCTCCAGCCGCGCGCCGAGGTCGGAAATGGCGGTGAGGCCGAAATTCGATGTCATGCCCTTGATGTCATGCCCCGCGCCTTGCAGCGCCTTCAGGTCTTTCGCCTCGATCGCTTTTTCGGCGGTGCCGATCAGTTCTTCGGTTTTCTCGTAAAGGCCCAGCATCATTTCGTCCATCTGGTCCTTGCCAAGGCTGCCCTTCAGCCCGCCCAGCACATCGGTCGAGAACAGTTTCTGCTGCTCGAAAATCGCCATGTTAACGGCGGGCGCGGCGGGGGCAGGGGGCGCTGCCGGTGTTTCGGGAACAGCATTGACGGGGGCAGCGGCGGGCGGCGTTGCGGCAGGCGCTGCGGGCGCGGCAGGGGGCGTGGACATGACGGCGGAAACGGCGGCCGGTTTGGGCATCACGGGCTGCTGGTCGGGGTATTTTTTCTTGGCGAACTGCACCAGCAATTTGCGCAGCGCTTCGGGGTTCACGGGCTTGCTGATGTAATCGTCCATGCCCGCGTCGCGGCAGCGCTGGATGTCTTCCTTGCCCACGTTGCCGGTCATGGCGATGATCGTGGTTTTCGATTTCGCGGGGTCGGGCAGGCGGCGGATCATCTGCGTCGCCATCACGCCGTCGATCTGCGGCATTTCCATGTCCATCAGGATCACGTCGAAGGCGATATTCTTCAGCTCCGCCATCGCGGCCTCCGCGCCGCCGACGGTCACGATCTTGTGGCCGTCTTTTTCCAGCAGGCCCGCCACCACGCGCTGGTTGATGATGTTGTCATCGACGACCAGCAGTTTGAGCGGGATCACGCCCTGCGCGGCCGCTTCGGCCGCCAACTGCGCTTCGCCCACGCCGTATTCCATCGACAGGATGAAATAGAAAATCGTGCCTTCGCCCATCTTCGACGCGATCTGGATGCTGGATCCCATCGCCTCCACCAGGCGCTTGCAGATGGACAGGCCAAGGCCCGTGCCGCCGAATTTGCGGGCGGTGCTGCTGTCGGCCTGCTGGTAGGGCTGGAACAGTTTTTTCTGGACGTCTTCGGTGATACCGATGCCGCTGTCCTTCACGCCGAAATAGATGCGGGGTTTTTTCGCGGTTTTGTCGTGCGCCTTGATGATCAGCGTCACGCCGCCCTTGTCGGTGAACTTGATGGCGTTGGAAATCAGGTTCAGCATGATCTGGCGCAGGCGCGTGGGGTCGCCCTTCAGCGCGGTCGGGCATTCGGGGTCCAGTTCCGCCTTCAGGTAGATCTTCTTTTCCTCCGCGCGGCCCGACATCAGCAGCACGACCGATTCAGCGAGCTTGTTCAGGTCGAAATCGATATTCTCGATCGTCATCTTGCCTTCCTCGACCTTGGACAGGTCAAGGATGTCGTTCAAAAGCGTCAAAAGCGCGTCGCCGGAATACTGGATGGTCTTGGCGTATTCTTTTTGCTTGTCGTTGAGCGGCGTGTCCAGCAGCAGGCGGATCATGCCCATCACGCCCGTCATCGGCGTGCGGATCTCGTGCGAGATAACGGCGAGGAAGTCGGATTTCGCCTTGTTCGCGCTATCCGCCGCTTCCTTGGCGCGGCGCATCGCCTGGATGCGTTCCTGTTCGCGGTTGCGCAGGTCCGCCATCAGTTCCTTTTCGCGCTGCAAAACGCCCAGCATGCGGGTCTGGTCGGCAAGTTCCTTGGTCTTGCGCATTTCCATTTCTTCCTCGCGGCGGCGTTTTGCCTCGGTCACGTCATGCAGGTGCATGGCTTCGGTGACGGTCAGGTTGCGCAGGGCGGAGAAGGAAAGCAGGCTGAGGTGCAGAACAAAGCACATCCAGTAGAAATTGATGCCGCTGGTGCTGTAGGCGGATATGCCGCTCGACGCCGCTTCGGTCATAGCGGCGCCGCCCAGCAGCACCGCCCAGGCAAAGGTATAGGCGATGCCCTGCGCGCGTTCAGCCTTGATGACGGTGAAAATGCCAAGCGCGGTGATCAGCGCCGGCACCGCGACCGGCAGCAGGCGGATCAGCACGGTGTTGATGGGGCCCGACAGCGCGTCGATCAGGCTGCCGGCAACGGCCAGCACGGCGATCGCGGCGGCGGTGCCGGTCAGGATGCTGCGCTGCTTGTTTTTCTTTTCGCGGCCGAACAGCACAAGGCGGCTGAGCAGCAGCGACGAAACGGCGGCGACCGCGTGCAGCAGCTCCATGTATTGCGCCGCCGTGTTATTACCGCGCGGCACGATTTCGTCCGAGGTCATGAAAATGAAATACTGCGCCACGGCATAGGCCAGCAGGCAGACGGGCGCGGCCTGCCTGTATTTGAACCAGAACACAAGGAACAGGATGCAGATGCCGGCGGCGCCCGCGCGCACGACGTTCGCCTGCAGGCTGTACTGGTCATGCGCAACGGTGAAGACGGCAGGTTCTTCGAGGTGCATGTCGATCGCTAGCGGCACGCCGGCGGCGGGTTCCACATACACGCCCACGATGCGGCCCTGATTGGGTTCGAAATTAAAGGGGACGGCGTTGCGTTCCTGTCCCTTGACCTGCTGTTTGTAAGGCGCAAGGCGGCCGTCGAGCATCAGCGGGTGGTCGGGGCTGGCATCGCTGAACACGGCGATGCGGTCGGCGACACCGATCGTGCCCGTTATGCGCGTGCCGAAATTGATCGTCCACTGCGTTTTCGCCTGGTTGCGGTTGAAAACGCCGAACACGATCCAGTAACCGTGCTGCGTATAACCCAGGTAAACGGGGTTGCCGCTGGCGGGTGCGCCCTGTCCTGCGCGGAACTGGGCGATGACTTGTGCGAAGGACATCTGCTTCGACGCGTCCTCGAAAATCTTGGCCGAGGGGGCGATGTCATAGCTGGACGATTTCGACGACAGGAAAATCGGGCGGAACGCGGGCGGCGGCGCGATATTGACCGGCGTCAGCGTCGTGGTTTGCTGAACCTGCTGTTGCGGCACGACCGGTGTTACGGGGCGCGCAACAGGCGTAACGGGTTTTGTAACAGGCGTGACGGGCTTCGTAACGGGCGTGACGGGTACAACCGGCTTGGGTGGCGGCTGTACCGGCGGCATATTATCGCCCAGCGTGCCCGACATGCCGGCGGTGCCCGTTTGCGCAAAGGCAGCGCCCCCTGCGAATGCAAGGAGCATCAAAACCAGCAGCAGCCCGCGCCACGTAATCCGCAAAAATCCCCCCGGAGTCCGAAGCTTCCTGAAACGGAAACCTCAGTGCGTCAGAAACAGCGCCATCAGCGACAGGATCGCCGCCACGATGACGACGGAAATGGTTGCGCCCTTGGTGAAGACCACCCAGTTATGCCATGCCTTTTCCGTCTCTTTGTCCATATCCATATCCATCGAAGTCACTCATCCATTTGAGAAAAAGGACGCCAGAACAGCGGCCTCTGGCGCAAGAATAACGGCCTTCTTGCGCTTACTCAACAATAGCATGAGAATTTTAACAAAATATGACTGGAATATCTGGATTTTAGCCACATCTGGAGATAGTGTCAGTCAATGGAATCTGTCAAAGCCGTGGTCACCCTATGTCCAAACTCATTTTACCCGCTTCATTTTCGATAATCCTTGGTTTATTGGTCATAAACGCGCCGGTTTTTGCGCAAATAGGCCCGAAAAACGGCGACACCTGGACGCCGAACCTGCCCGGGCCCGCCCCTGCGGTCGCAAACCCGCTGGTGGTGGCCGATGTGGTGGTCGATAAGGAAGCCGAAAATTCGGTCGTCGCCCGCGAAAAAGCCATCAACGATTCCCGCCGCGAGGCCTTCAAAAAACTGGCCGAGCGCAACATGAGCCCCGCCGAATTCAAGGCGCTGAAAATGCCCAAGGATTCCGACATCGCGATGCTGGTGCAGGATTTTGAAATACAGGACGAACAGATGTCCTCGACCCGTTATGTGGGCACCTTTACCGTGCGTTTCCGCGACGCGGTGCGCAATTACATCAACGTCCATGCCGAAGCGCCCGCGCCCGAAGAATATGCGAGCGATAATCCCGACAGCAGCGCATCCGACACGACTGAGAATTACGTCGAGGCGGGTGCGGCCGTGAAAAACCTGCCGCCGGTCGCCGAAGAAAGCATCGACGCCGACCCGCAGACCGCGATGCAGAACCGCGGCGGCGACTGGAAAGAAAACATTTACGGCCAGAAGGCCCGCCCGGGCCTGGTGCGCAGCGACGCCGCCCCGCCGCAGGAATTCGAACCGATCGCGAAAACCGTGCTGATCCTGCCCTATTTCGAAAACGTCGCCGGCCAGACGCTGCTGTGGGAAGAACAGAACCCGTGGCTGCTGATGTGGCAGGGCGCGCTGCCGAAATCCTCGGCGAACGGCCGCCAGTTCTTTGTGCCGCTCGGCGATATCAGCGACATCGCGGCCGGCCCCGGCAACGGCGTGTGGGACGGCGATTACCGCGCGGTCGATAAGCTGCTGGCGAATTACCATGCCGAACAGGCGGTGCTGGCCGTCGCCAACCGCTCCGGCCCGGAACTGTCGGTTGAAATCTATACCTATACCAACGGCAAGCTGCGCCGCCGCGACACGCTGAAACCCTATGCCGCCGACCTGACCGCGACCGAAGCCTATCGCAAGGGCATCACCGAAACGATCAGCTACCTGCAGGCACCTTATGTGCCGCGCCGCGCGGGTCTGGTGACCGAAACGATCAGCCGCGAACTGACCACGCAGACGCGCAGCCCGAACGATACGGTCATCATCGACAGCCGCGGCGAAGTGCCTGTGTCCGGCGGCAGCCGTCCGTCGCTGGTGACGCAGCAGGGCGGTTATGTCCCGGGCGAAGCATGGAGCCCCAGTGCCGGCAACCCGCTGACATCGGGGGGCGCGACACGCCTTGAAGCCACGATGCAGTTCAGCGACAGCCGCAGCTGGATGGACATGCAAAAACGGCTGGCCGGCATGAACCCGCCTGTGCAGATCGATATTTCATCACTCAGCGCGAACAGCGTCGCCTTTACGCTGTCGTCCTCCGCGCCGCTTGCGGCCGTGAAACAGTCGCTGTATTCGCGCGGCGTCGAACTGCATCCGCCGTCGATGACGATGGGCGGGCGCACGATTTACGACCTGCGCCTTGCGCCGCTGACGCGGTAAGAATGAAGCCGCAGCAGCTTCCCTTCGATCTCGGCCACCGCGAAGCCTTCGCCCGCGACGACCTGTGGGTGTCGCAATCGAACGCCGATGCCGTCGCGTGGCTGGATAAATATCCCGGCTGGAACGCGCCCGCGCTTGTCATCTACGGCCCGCCCGCATCGGGCAAGACGCATCTGGCGCGTGTGTGGCAGAAGCAGACCGACGCGCTGGATGTGACGCCGCAGAACATCAATGATCTTCGGGGTATTAATGATTTCCCGCAGGCGACCATTATCGACGACGTTGAAAAATTCATCGGCGATGACGACGGCGAAACCGCGCTGTTCCACACCTATAATCGCGCCAAGGAAGAGGGGGCGCATCTGCTGCTGACGGCAGAACGCGCGCCCGCGCAATGGAACTTCACGCTGCCCGATTTGAAATCGCGCATCATGGCCGCACCCGCAGTCGCCATTTCCGAACCGGACGAACAATTGATGTCGATCGTGCTGGCGAAATTATTCTCCGACCGCCAGCTTTCCGTGCCCGCCGATGTGATCGAATTCGTGGTGAAACGCATCGAGCGCAGCTTTGCCGCACTCCGCCATATCGCGACCGAAATCGACAAGCAGTCCCTCTCCCAAAAACGCCCCGTCACCGTGCCGCTGGCGCGCGAGATTTTGCAGGCGCAGGGTGTTTTGATTTGAGCGATAATCATGTTCAGGGAGTTTTTCCGACTTTCTTGTTTAGCCGTGCGAAACAAGTAATTTCCATTATATGTGGGCTTTTAATTCTTATCGTTCTGCTGCCTATCGGATTATTGATGGTTGGTGATGGCATTAACGAGTCCAAACCCGTTTTGATTTTATATTCTTGTGTGTTCCTCTCTATATGCGCAATGAATATGTTCATGATTTATACTTGGGCGAAGGTATTTAGAAAGCCGCTGTACCTTTCTATTCATGAAACCGGTATTACCTTGCGTGAATTCGGTTTTGTTCACTGGGGTGATATCGAAGAAATTGGCTATGATCCATTAGGTCTTGCTTTCCAGTTCTGGCTTTCCGACACGGCGGATGAGTATCCGAATGCGGGCTGGAATTTGTTGGGAAATATCCGTTACAGCAGGAACGGAGACAGAGTTCTGGCATTCATGCGCGCGACCGAAATGCTTGGATTGACTTGTAGTGGAAAACGCTCCGACTGGCGCGATGTGCTGCTTAGTCTTGAATGCTACTACGGTCTTTGGCTTGACCCTACGCTCAAGCAGGAAAAAGACGGCGTGCCGCAGCTGGACGGCAAAAAACTGAACGAGACGATACGCGCCAAAAAAGACGGCATCAAATTCGGTGAAAAATACAAAGACATGATTGCGGCCTTCAATGCCACGCGCGGCGAAGTACCCTCACCCTAACCCTCTCCCAAAGGAGAGGGGACTGAGGACTTTTGCTGACGCAAAAGCGGTTTATAAAATCGATTTATATTTTGTTGGCGCAGCCAACGCGGGAATGTCCTTACGCCCCCGGCTTCATCGCGACCGGCATAATCCGGCCGGGGTTGGCAATCTCGCGGCCGTTGACGGTGATGCTGCCGGGGGTTGCGATGCGGACATCGGTGCCGAGCGTGCCCTTGACCGTCACGGCGGGCGCGCTGTCGTTATAAGTCAGGCCATCGACGATGGTGCGCGAACAGAACGCGCTGAAACCGTATTCGAACTTGCCGCGGAAACTATAGGCGTAGCAATAACCGGTATAGGTTTCGCTATGCGTCGTGGTGGGCTGCGATACGTCGATGCGCGCGCCGTTGCCGATATCGCCGGTCACGACCAGCTTGCCGGATTCCACGTTGATATGCGCGCCGGCGGGCACGCTGCCTTCGATCGTCAGTTGCCCCTTGGCAGTGTAGCTTTCATTGGCTTTCAATGCCTCGGCGCGGATGGTGGTGCTGGGCTGCTGCGGGCCGCCGTTGAAGACTTGGGTCAGGGTGGTTGTGCCTTGCAGGTCGGGCGTATCCGCACCGGGCCCGATCGCCTGTCCGCAACCGGCCAAGGCCGCTGCGAATGCCAGAACCAGACCCATCTTGCGGAACATGCCTGCCTTCATGAAAACCCTTTCTGTTATGCTCGATATGAACATAATAGCACGGTTTCATAATACCGCAGCCGATTTCGCGTAAAGCCTTGATTTTGCTGGCTCGGGATGGGGGCGATGCGCGGGTAAAGAATCGCGCGGCTGCTCCGTTACGGGCGCGGGTTGCGGTCCCATTTGTATTTCAGCTTGCTGTCGATATCGGCCATGCCGCGCACGCCTTCGTCGATCGCGGTCTTGATGCGGCGGTCGATACGGCCCAGCTTTGTCAGGTCGGTTTTGTATTCCGTCTTTTGCAGCGAAACTTTGACGGGCAAATCCAGCGTCGGCAGGATTTTGTTTTCAAAAAACGCGGTGAAGGAACTGCGCGGATCGCCCGTGACGGGCAGGATTATTTCCTTCGCGCCCAGTTGCTGCGCGATTTCCGCCATGCGGGTGACGCTGCTGGTTACATTCGCGGTCACCTTGGCGTGGAACCAAGTTTCGGCGGGGTGATACCATGTCGTGCTGGCGGCGAAGATGCGCGCCTGCTTCACGATTTCTTTCACCTTTTCCGGCTGACTGTATTCGGCGTGGCGGCGGAACGCGTCGCTCAATTTGATCGTGTTAATAGTGCGCTTCGCGCCGATGTCTTTTTTGTCGTCTTTTTTCATCTTGTTCTCCTTAAATCGAAAAACGGCTGCCGGGTTTCGGCTGCGGGGTTGATTGCGCGGGCAGGGCGATATTATCGCGGTCGATGACGCGGAATTCGGGCAGCGCATTCGCAACCGCCTGCGCCGCGCGGCGCGTGGAAATAATCAGGAATCCCTCCAGCTGCTCTGGCGCGTCCGGCGGCGTGATGCGGCCGACCATGAAACGCTGCACATCGCCGGTTTGGTAAAACGGCGCAAGCGCGCTGGATGTGCGCTCCACCAGCGGGCGCAGGCTTTCATCGTCCCAGCCGATCTTGCCCGACGTCATGTCGTCGATGACAACGCCATACAGCGCGAAGGGGCCGGGCGCGTGGATTTTCGGCGCGTTTTCCTGCGTGATCGCGCCGAAGGTCTTGTTCACGATATGGCGTTCATGCAGCGACAGGTTCAGGAACAAATGCGTCATGCCGTCCACATCGCCGCCCGCATGGTTGACGGATACCATCGCCGTCATCACCACCAGCGCATTGCCGATCGCATCCGGGTTTTTCGATGTCGCATGGGCAAGCGCGTGGATTTTATCAAGGCTGTTTTGAGTCATCGGAATGATCTTGGCGCGGCTCGCCGCCAGCCAACTGTCGCATTCCGCAACCGTGTCGGTATAGCTCAGCGACTGGCTGGCGCCGAACCCGTTCCAGCTCATCAGCGATTGCCACAGAGCAGTGCCCTTGCTGTCGGTATTCTGCTGCGCATGGAACTGCAGCACCTCGCCGACCGTGCCGAAAAATTCCGTCACGCCGGAATTCTTCACGGCATGGATCAGCGACATATCATCCAGCGCCGATGCAATCGCGCCCAGTTTCGATTTGCCGGTGGCGGGATCAACCGCGCGCAAGGCATCGATCTGCGCCTGCGCCGCCGGACCAATAGAATATGTCTCCAGCAACGCCAGCGTATCGTTGATAGAAGCAACCACATCCCGCTGATGAACGCCCAGATAGGACGGCATGAAAAAACCCTCGGATTTGAATACCGGGGGAGGGTAGCGGAATGAGTGGTTATGTCAAGAAAGACTACATCATGCCTGCCTTGCGCGGGCAGCCAGCACGCCGCGTCTGCGGCGTATGTGAGTTATATGACGCGCGGACGCGCTTCTGGATGGCCTCGCAAGGCGGGCATGACAGTGGTTTTGGATTATGGAATTTAAGCGATAATATCCGGCAGCAGCATGCTCTCGAGCTTCGAGATCGAGTCTTTCAGGAACAGCTTGCGCTTCTTCAGGCGCTGCAGGCGCAGGAAGTCGATGGGGGTGGCGTTGCTGAGCTGTTGGAGAATGATGTCGAGGTCACGATGCTCGGTCTTGAGCTCGTGCATCATTTTCTGGATGTCTTCTTCGTCTTCTTGCAGCATCGGATCCGTAACAGTCCTTTTCTTCGCCTGTCCTGAGTCTCAGGCACAAATATATTATCAGGAAACCCTTGTTTTTTTAAGCTTTATTTGTTGCAATGCGCCAAGCCCGACTCTCATGGCTAAAAAGCCGTTCGATTCAACGGGGCGCTCTGTTTAATATACGGCATAATCGTTAAGGGAAATTTAATATGGGAAAGAAACGCATCGGCATCCTGACCTCCGGCGGGGATTGCGCGGGGCTTAACGCGGTTATCCGTGCGGCCGTCCATGCGGCGGCCGAAAAGAACTGGGAAGTGATCGGGCTGGAAGACGGCACGGCCGGCCTGCTCGACCGTCCCTTGCGTTACCGCGTTTTGAACCGCGCGATGTTTGATACCACCGTGATGCGCCAGGGCGGCACGATCCTTGGCACCACGAACAAGGGCAACCCCTTCAAATTCCCGATGAACGACGGCACGGAAAAAGACCGCACCGGCGAAATCATCGACGGCATCCAGCAACTGGGTTTGGAAGCCGTGATCGGCATCGGCGGCGACGGATCGATGGCGATTTTGCGCACGCTGGCGCAGCGCGGCAAATTTGGTTTGGTCTGCGTGCCGAAAACGATCGACAACGATGTGGGCAAGACCGAAACCTCCGTCGGTTTCGAAACCGCGCTGTATGTCGCAACCGAAGCGCTCGACCGTTTGCAGCCGACGGCCGCATCCCATGACCGCGTGATGGTGCTGGAGGTGATGGGCCGCGACGCCGGCAATATCGCGATTTCCACAGGTATCGCGGGCGGTGCGGATGTGATCCTGATCCCCGAAATTCCCTACGACATCAAAAAAGTCGCGCAGAAGATCATCAAGGTGCGCGACACCGAACAGCGCAACTTCGCGCTGGTCGTCGTCTCCGAAGCCGTGAAAACGGTCGAAGGCGGCGCCAAGCAGATGGAATACAAAGGCGGCGAAAAACGCTTTGGCGGCATCGGCTACCACATCGGCGAACAGATCGCGGAGCTGACGGGTTTTGAAACCCGCGTCACCGTCCTCGGCCACGTGCAGCGCGGCGCACCGCCCATCCCGTCCGACCGCCTTGTGGCCGCGGCGTTCGGCGTGCGCGCGGTCGAACTGGTCGCGGAAGGCAAATTTGACAGAATGGTCGCCTGGTCGAACCGCGGCGTGATCGATGTGCCGATCGAGGAAGCAATTGCGTCCTACCAGCAGGTCGATGTGAACGGCCCGCTGGTGCATACGGCGCGTATGCTCGGCATTTGCCTTGGCGATTGATGCGCTCTCCCGTAAGATAGGGTCGAACGGTTAAGGAAGTTACATGCTTTACGTCCAGCAGTCACTCGGCCCGAAAGAAGAAATCCTGATGGGGGCGCGCTTCCATTGGATGTACACCCTGCAAGCGATCGGCTGGATTTTGTTCGGCCTCGCGCTCGGCATTGCGGTCGGATATATCGCGATCTGGTGGATCGTCAATTCCGAAATCCGCGCGGGCTACGGCACCGACCTGCCCAAGGAACAATACGACCACATCTGGAATTTGATCGTCACGCAAAAGGGCGGCTACCTGAAAATCCTGTGGAAACTGCACCCGCTGATCCGCTTCAGCATTCTGGGCATGTTCCTGCTGGGGCTTTATTTCTTTGCGCATATGATGATCGTGAAGGCGACGACCGAAATCGCCGTCACCTCGGAGCGTCTTGTGTATAAAAAAGGCCTGATCGCGCGTAACGTCGGTGAACTCAACATCGACCGCATCGAGGGTGTGTCGGTGCGCCAGGGCGTGCTGGGCCGCTTGTGCGGCTATGGCAACGTGGTCATCCGCGGCATGGGCGTGGGCGAGGTTGTGTTGCCGCCCATCGAAACCCCCATCGAATTCCGCCGCGCCATCATGGAATCGCAGGCGATCCAGCAAAAAGTGCAGGCGCAGATGGGCATCACCCGGCCGATGGGATAACATCGCGGAGCGATACGGGTTAATTTAGCCGCACTTGACTTAATTATCATAATATTATAAACTAACGCATAGTTTCAGCAACTTATGCAACAGGCGTCATGATTCAGGATTATTCACGCGATCCCGAAAACGGCCAAAAACCCGACCTGCTGGTCGTGTTCATGCACGGCTATGGTTCGTCGGGCGACCTGATGCGCCAATATGTCGGCGATATTCTGGGCCCGATGCTGCCGAACGCCAAACTGCACTTCCCCGATGCGCCCGTGCAGATGGGCTTCAATAATCACAGCTGGTTCGAATTGCGCGATGTGATCGACCGGCAGGATGATATCGGTTTACTGCGCCGCACCGCACAGGAACGCGCGCCCGCAACCGCGCGCGAACTCAACGATTACATCACAAAAGTCGCAGCGGAAGCGGGCATCCCCGAAAACCGCGTGGTCATCGCGGGCTTTTCGCAGGGCGGCACGATGGCGGTTTATACCGGCCTTTCCCGCGACACCGAAGTGGCGGGCGTGTTCGCGATATCGGGCGGCGCGCTCGACCTTGTGCCGGAAATCAAATCCAAGCCGCCGGTCAAGCTGGTGGCGGGGGAGCTGGAAAACCAGCATTACTCCGGCGCGCCCCATGCGGTCTGGTTCCAAACTGTTCTAAAACAACAGGAATTCCGCTCGGAAGCCGAAATCATCACCGGCCAGAAGCATGAGACCAGCCCCAAGGCATTGGAATTACTGCGTGATTTCGCGCTGAAAGTGACCGGTCTGGACACCCCCAAAAACGGTGCAAAACCGCACAAACCGTTCCAGCTTTAAAGTTGACATAATCCACTTATCGGGAGTAGTTTTTGGCAGGCGTTACGGGTATCGTCCCGCGCCCGAACGAACCGGATTTTGCCATGAAACTTACCCGCATGTTCCAGTCCAAGGCCGATGCCTTCCGCGAAGCCGTGCGCACCGACGACCTGCCGCGCATGGAACAGCTGATGCAGAAAAAGAGCTATGACTTTTTCTTTGAAATCCTGAGCGGCGAGTATGTTGCGGATATCACGCCGCGCATGGCGATGCTGCTCGTCGAAAAACTGGACGATGCGGTTCTGGGGCGCTGGCAGATGAAAGACGGATCGAAACAGACGGTCGTTGATTCAATGCTTGGACAGTCGCTCTACCGCAACCGGCTTGAAATCGCGGAACTGCTGATGGAAAAGGGCGGCACAAATTTCAACGTCAAAAACGGCAGCTGGTACTTGCGCATGGTAATCGAAAGCTCGTTTGCAGAGGATGTAAAGCTGCGGATGATGAAGCAGATGCTGGCGAAGGGCTACGACAAAATGGCCGACCCCGACAAATCGTTGCAAGCCGCCGTCGACAAAAAATTCACTGCAGCTGTCGATTTGTTCGCGGCCATCGGTCTCGACCTGCACAAAAATAACGAGCAGCTGCTGCGCGGCGCGGCGCGCGACAAATCGTCCGATATGGCGCTGCACCTGGTCACGCGTCACGGTGCGGATATCGACCTTGCGATCTCGACCGAAATGGCGCTCGGCAATGCGCCGGTATTTGAATTCCTGAGCGATCTTAAAAAACAGCTCCCCGAAAAGCCCGCCGCCCGCACGGTCGAAAGCCTGACCGCCGAAGTCGGCAGCCTGCAGGACACCGTGCGTGAACTGACGGAAAAGCTGGCCAAGATGCAGGGCGAGCAGACGCTCGACAAGCCCGTGCTGCGGAATCCGGCGCCATGAGATATGTGGGCGACAGCTATGATTTCGTCCGTGCCGCGCGCGACAATAACGTGGAACGCCTGCGCGACTGGTTGGGCTATGAGGACAAGCGCATCGCCAAGCAGATCGAAGATGTCAGCCGAAATTATGACCGCTACGACAGCTGGCGCATGCAGCCGGAAACGATAAAATTTTTTGCGAAAGAGGCAACCGATGCCGACTGGACGGCATGGGGTTTCGAAGGCCGCGAAGGACGCGATAAATTTCTCGACAAGCATTTCCGCAGCGCCATCACGGATAAACGATACGAGAGCATCGAGCATTTCCTCGATGCAGGTATCGATTACAACAAGGGCGACAGCTGGTCTCACCCGATTGCGGCCGTGCTGCAGTCCGGCATGGATGACGGGCGCAAAGCGATGCTGGTGGAGCGTCTGCTGGAGCAGGGCACCGATCAGGTGAAGAACCGCGAACGCTTCGCCGATAACGCGCTGCAGGCGGGTGCGATGCGCGCCTATACACTTTTGATAGAATCGCTGGGCACGCCGCCGAAAAACCTGCAATGGGCGCTGCGCGAAGCCGCGTCCCGCGACAAGAAACAGGTCGTGCGATACCTCGTGGAGCGTCACGGCGCGGATATCGACGCCGCAATCGAGGGCGCGAAAAAAGAAGGCTTCCGCGGCAACCGCGCCCTGCTGGAGGAAGTAAAAGAAGAAATGTTCGCCATCCGCGATTTGCAGGCGAAGGTCGCCGCGCTGACCGAAGAGCTGGACGCGATCAAAAACCCGAAACTCGACAAGCCGCCTTACCTGCCGCCAAAGCCGTAAAGGAAACCGACATGACCGCAGATGCGAATTATATCCCGCCCGCCTTCGAAGATTCCGGCCTGCCGCAGACGGCGATGGTGCGCAAGGCCTATGACCTTGTGAAGCAGTTCAACCGCGCCACCGGTTCCGCCCGCATCATGGCCGAGATGCAGCAGGACGAAGAAGCGGTGACGATGCATCTGGTCGCGTTCGACAACGACCCGCGCACGCCCGTCGAAACGCTGGCGAAACAATTTAGCCGCGCGGTGGCGGCCGATGTCAGCGAAATCCGCCACATCTACGACCACAATCCGGCCTTCCTGAAAAGCGACGCGGCCATGGACAGCGTGCGCGCCAGCTTTATCGCGGTTGCGCTGTGGGATGCCGAAGCGGCGCTGGAGCGTTACAAGGACGCAAAGCTGGACAATATCCTGCTGGCCACATCGCAGCAGCCCGGCAAGATGGTCATCCTGCAAAGCAGCGTTGGCCATGAATTGCGCGCCCAAAGGGAATTCGTTGAATCGACCTATCTTGAAATGGCGGATAAAATCACGAACCCCGCGGTGGGCGCGCGCCTGCGCCAGACGCTGCAGGCTTTCGACCGCAAGCTGGGCGCGCCCTGAATACAGCGGCGGGTTTGTCACGCGATACCGTTTTCGCGCAGCAGTTTTTTCTCGTCCGCCGTGATGTAGGAAAAAATCTTGGGCGACCCCGAATGCAGCGTCAGGAAGTACACGACATCGAAGCGGATCACGCGCTGGTCGCCGTTCTTTTTGCGATAGGCGGAATCCCACTGCGCGCGCGCCATATAATGATGATCATCGATGCGCGTCAGTTCCAGTTCCGCAAGGCGGATGCCTGCAGCGCCGATACGCCGGAAATGGCGGAAGCCGCGCGGAATGACGAAGCCGAACAGCAAACCGTTTTTTCCGCCCTGCACGCCTGTGGGGCTCGATTCAACGAAGTAGTCGGCAAAGGAACGGCGCACGGCCTTGGTGTCCACCGCCGCGCCGTCGCGCAGGGACGCGTTGAAGCATTTTGTGTAGTCGTCGAAAAAATGGCGGATCACTTGTTCTGTGTTCTTCATGGCAATCCTCCTTTCAAGCGGCCTTGATCCGGCCGTTTTATGGCGGAGCCGTCTTTACTGAACGGCTGTACAAATACTTTTGTGCATCGCAGTAATATCCTTGCGTATTTCAGTCATAATCTAAGTTAATCGTACTAATATTATGTAATAACTTGAGATTTTTGCTTGAAACCCCAATTATTTTGGTATTCTCTACTGCAGAGAAGCAAAGTATTAACCATACATGGGATAAACTCATGAACCGCTTTATCGATCCCGCCGAGCTGATGGCCAAAAACAGCTCCGCCGCCGACGCATTTGAAGCCGATCGCCGCACCTTTCTGAAAACAGGTCTTGTTGCCGCCGCCGCTCTTGGCTGCTGGATGCCCGACCTTTCCATCGCCTCCACCGGTCCCGCGCTGAAAAACGTGGGCCGCGAGATGCGCCTGACCAACATCCACACCGGCGAAAAGTTTCGCGGTGAATACTGGTACGGCGGGCGCTACCTGCCCGACGCTTTCGGCGAAATCAAGTCGGTCATGCGCGATCACCGCACCGGCGAGCGTTTCCCGATCGACCCGCGCCTGATGGACATCCTGTATGTCCTGCAGCACCGCCTGTCGAACACCAACCAGATCGACGTTTTCTCGGGCTACCGCTCGCCCAAGACGAATGCCCGGCTGCGCGTCGCCAGCCACGGCGTCGCCTCCCGCAGCCTGCATATGTCGGGCCAGGCGATCGACATCAAGCTGCCCGGCACCCAACTGAAAAACCTGCGCCAGGCCGCGATCAAGCTGAATTCGGGCGGCGTCGGTTACTACCCGTCCTCGAACTTCGTGCATGTCGATACGGGCCGCGTCCGTCATTGGTAAAACGGTAATCTGATACCAATTCAAAGCCGGATGCCGCATGAAAGCGGGTCCGGCTTTTGATTTTCGGCCTTCTTTTCCTGATATGGAATTCAATCTACCCCTTGTAAGCAGCCCCGTTCCTCCATCACAATCGGTGTTGGGCAACAAACACGGGCAAGGAACGGCTGGGCGATGCTTTGGGAAGTAATGATCGAAATGACGATCGAGCTCATGCGCGTCATGGGCGAGATCCTCGCGACATTCGCCCAGATGATCAAATCCGCCTTCCAGTACTTCACCAAGAAGCCCGACAAGAATAAAAAGAAGCCGGGCGCGCCCGGCACCGCAGGCGCCGGCGGCCAGAACGAAGTCACGCCCGAAGAAGTGCAGGCCGCCAAGAAAAAGGGCGAGCTTGTGATGATCTTCACGATCCTCGGCCTCGGCTGCGGCGTGGCGCTGATGTTCCCGCAGGTGCGCCACAAACTGTTCGGCGGTAACGGCAACGTGATCGCGAATATCAGCGGGCAGGTATCGGTCGAAGCGCCGCGTAACGATTTCCCGATGGGGCAGTACACCACGCCTGCGCTGTTCAAGAAGAAAAAATTCGTCATCGACGACGACGGCATCAAGCGCGCGATTTTCTATTACTGGTACGCGCCGCCGAATGCCAACGACCAGAAACTGCCGGTCGTGGTGATTTTGCACGACAAAGACGGCCTCAGCCAGGCGGCGATCCAGCTGCGCGCGGCCGCCGTGCAGAAAGCGTTTCCGTCATACCTGATGATCCCGCTGTCGCCCAAGGGCAAGATCTGGGACGCGCCCGCGAGATATACGGGGCAAGAATTCCCCAAATCGGCGGAGCTACAGAACCCCGGGGCTTCCGCCATGTCGCTGCGCGACGCGATCATGGTGCTGGCATCGCTCAGCGACCTGCACCCGATCGATGAAACGCGCCGCTATATCATCGGCTGCGACGAAGGGGCAGGCGGCGTGTTCGGCGCACTGGCGCATTATAAGGGCGTATTCGCAGCCGGCGTTGCGATTGCGGGCAAGTGGAGCTTCGCCGACGGGCCGGTGCTGGCGAAAACGCCGCTGTTGATGATTCACGGCAACGCCGACAAGGTCGTGCCCGTCTCCGCCGTCGCCACGCTGGCGCAGGTTATCCAGGCATCGGGCGGCCACACCGCCTATTTCACCGGCATCGACAAGGTCGGGCATGAATGCGACTCGCCTTACTTCTACACGCCGGGCCTTTGGAAATGGCTGTTCTCCCAAAGCCGACCTGTGCCACAGCAAAGCGCGCAGCCTGTGGCGGCGACGGTGAAGCGCTAGGGCTGGCTCTGATCTGCTTGTCAGGCGCGCCAAACACAATTTAGGGCGCATGGCGCGCCCGGAGGGATTCGAACCCCCAACCTTCGCCTTCGGAGGGCAACGCTCTATCCAGTTGAGCTACGGGCGCATATCCCCTTGTTTATCAGGTATTGCGCCAGTTCTGTCAACTTTTGCGCCCTTTTTATAATTCCATAATGCAAAAACCGGCATTAACACTTTCACATAAGGATTTAAGAGGTTGACATGGCTCTTGCTCACAGCATATACAGCTAATCTGGATTTATGTAGAGACTGATGGAGATTCTGCCGTGAAACGTACTTACCAACCCAGCAAACTGGTCCGCAAGCGCCGCCATGGCTATCGCGCACGCATGGCAACCAAAAACGGCCAGAAGGTCGTTGCTGCACGCCGCGCCAAAGGCCGTAAAAAGCTGACCGCCTAACCGGTATTTGCCTTATGTGCGCCGCCGTGACGATGATCAAGGCGTCGCCCGATTTCCAGCGCATCGCGCGGAACGGCAAAAGATGGTCCGGTTCCGCTTTTATCCTGCAGGTACTGAAGACTGATTCCCCCACCTTCCGCCTCGGCCTCACGGCCAGCCGAAAGGTGGGCAACGCCGTTGTGCGCAACCGCGCCAAGCGGCGCATCCGCGAAATGGTGCGGCTTGTTTTAAAATCCCGCACGCTGTCGGGTTTCGACCTTGTCATCATCTGCAAGACCGCCGCCGCCACGCATGACTTCGCGTTGATGGCCGCCGATTTTGAAAAGGGATTGATCGCGCTGAAGGTGGCGGAATGACGCAGCCCTCTATCGTGGCGCGCGCGTTGCTGGGCCTGATCCGCCTGTACCAGTTCACGTTCTCTACCGTTATGGGAAAACAGTGCCGGTTTTATCCCAGCTGTTCCAATTACACCGCCGAAGCCATTCGCAAACACGGGGCGGGGAAGGGCGGATACCTTGGGATCAAACGGATTTTGCGCTGCCATCCCGGCAATCCGGGCGGGCATGATCCGGTTCCCGATAAAATCTGTTCCCATACGGGCACTTGTGATAAAACCCCCTGACGATTCCGACAAAGACTGAAGGACAATATAAATGGCTTTCCAACCCAACGACCCGAACGCAGCCCGCGACCGCGCCAATATGATGATGGCGGTCGTCATTTCGCTGTTCATCCTTTTGGGCTTCCATTTCTTTGTCGAGATGCCGCGCCAGGAAAAGGCCGCTGCCGCCGCCCGCGACAAGGCGCAGCAGGAAAAGAACGTCGATGCGATGACGGCAGGATCGAAGCCTGTAACGGCAGCCGCTGCCGGCGACACGCCCGACGGCGCGATCGCCGCTGTTGCCAACGCCATCCGCATTCCGATCAAGGGCGCGCGCGTCTCGGGTTCCTTTCCCACCACCGGCGGCCGCATCGACGACCTGACGCTGAACGAACATTGCGTGCATGTGGATGAAACCTGCAAGACCAACCCGAAGGCCGACCATGTCGCGCTGCTGACCAAGGACGACGCGCCGCAGCCCGCCTATATCGACAGCGGCTGGCTGGCGGAAGGTACCGCGAAAGTTCCGAACGAACAGACCGTCTGGTCGCTCGCTCCCGGCAGCGCCGGCGAGCTTGGCACCGGCAAGGAGCCCGTGAAGCTTTTCTGGGACAACGGCGAAGGCCTGCATTTCGAGCGCGAGATCAGCATCGACGAAAACTTCCTGTTCACGATCAAGCAATCCGTGCGCAACACCGGCACGGCAGAAGCGAAACTGCGCGCGTATCACGCGGTTGCGCGCCGCGGCGTGCCGCCCGACTTCACGGGATTCTACACGCTGCATGAAGGCCCGATCGGCTACCTGAACAACAAGGAACACGCGCCCGGCTACAAGGACATCGCGGAAGGCCGCGCCGACTGGCTGCAGGTCGACAAGGCCAAGGGCTGGATCGGCATCACCGAAAAATACTGGATGGTCGCGCTGCTGCCCGACCCCGCGATGGAATTCAAGGCGCGCGCGGTCTGCAAGCTGGGCAAGGACGACTGCACCGGCGGGCTTGACAAAAAACTGCCCCAGCATTTCCAGACCGACATCCGCACCGACGAATTCACCGTGGCCCCCGGCGCATCGGCATCGGAAACCACCTATGTCTATGCGGGCGTGAAAAACCTCGACATCATGCGCGCCTATCAGGACAAGTATAAATTCGACAAGCTGGAGCTGGGCATCGATTTCGGCATTTACTACATCATCACCAAGCCCTTCTATTACATCCTGCATTACCTGTTCAAGGTGACGGGCAATGTCGGGCTGGGCATCTTGCTGATGACGGTGATCGTGCGCCTGTTTGTGTTCCCGCTCGCTTCCAAATCCTTCCGCTCCATGGCCAAGATGAAAGTCATCGCGCCGCGCCTGAAGGAACTGCAGGAAAAATACAAAGACGACAAGACCAAGCTGCAGACGGAAATCTACGAACTGTACCGCACCGAAAACGCCAACCCGTTTTCGGGCTGCTGGCCGATCATCGTGCAGATCCCGATCATTTTCGCGCTGTATAAAGTGATTTTGATCTCGGTCGACCTGCGCCATGCGCCGTTCTGGGGCTGGATCCACGACCTGTCCGCGCCCGACCCGACATCGATCTTCAACCTGTTCGGCCTGATCCCGTGGACGCCGCCGCATGCGCTGATGATCGGCGCGTGGCCGGTGCTGTTCTGCCTGACCATGGTCCTGCAAAAACGCATCACGCCCCCGATGGCGGACGCGACGCAGGAACGCCTGCAAACCTGGTTCCCCTTCATCGCAACCGTGATGATGGCGCAGTTCGCGGTCGGCCTGATCATCTACTGGACATGGTCGAACGTGCTGTCGATCTTCCAGCAGTATTACATCTTGAAAAAAGTGGGCGGTGAAAACACCTCGCTCATCCGCGGCCATGCCGACCGCCGCAAGAAAAAAGCGAAGCCGGAATGACGCACGGTTTCGTCTTCGACCCTGAATCGTTGAAGGCGGGGCAGCGTCTGTTCCAGCGCGAATGCAAATTCGTGGCGGGCATCGCCAACCACGACGCGATGCCGCCCGATGACGGCATGCCCGAAATCGCCTTCGCGGGCAGGTCGAACGTGGGCAAATCCAGCCTCATCAACGCAGTCACGGGGCGCAAGGCGCTGGCGCGTGCTTCCAAAACGCCCGGCCGTACGCAGCAGATCAATATGTTCGATATCGACGGCCAGTTCCGGCTGATCGATCTGCCGGGCTATGGCTATGCGAAGGAATCCAAGGAAAAAATCGCGGCGTGGAACGGGCTGATTTACGATTACTTACGCGAACGCCGTTCCTTGCGCCGCGTCTGCGTGCTTGTCGATTCACGCCACGGCATCATGCCGGCCGACCGCGAAAGCATGGAAGTGCTGGACCGTTCGGGCGTGCGCTATATCGTGATCCTGACCAAGGCCGACAAGCCCAAGGCGGTCGAACTTGCTGCGACCATCAAGGCGGTCGAGGAAGAACTGCGCGTGAAACACGTGGCCGCGCATCCGGTCGTCTTCACCACCAGCGCCGACAAAAATATGGGCATCGCCGAACTGCGCGCCCTGCTGCTGCAGGCAAGCGCGCAGCCGTAAGCGAATCCCGCGCAAAAACGGGCAGGGACATTTTCTGCATATTCAGCCACTTATGCGCGGTATTTTGACACCCCGCACCGTTCTGCTAAAATCTCCGTATTGTTTAAAACATTTTGGCAGGATCAATGGCACTGAACACGGTGACCAACCAGTTCCTCGCCGCGCTGGGGATCGAACATGCGTTCGAACGCGCGACGGTGGCGACACTTGCAGGGTTTCACCTGCAGCTTCTCAAATTATATTGCGTGGAGGCGAAAATAGAACGGGCACGGCTGATGCGCCAGAACCCGCTTGATTATCAGGCCCTGCGCGCGATGGACCGCGAGCTGGAGGAGGTGGCGTGCCTGTTGCGCGAGATCGAGATGGAACAGCGGCTCGCCTGATTTATTTTTCATATAATAATAAAAACTCTTTTCAGAATGCGGGTTGACACCTGCTGTTGTTAGCCATAAAAACATGCGGTATTTAACAAAATAAACCGCAGAGGATTTTCAGGATGAACAACGACCATTATCGCCCCCATAACAACAACTATGGCCTCAGCAGCGGTACTTCCCTCGGCGTCAATGGCGAACAGCCCGATCCGCAGCGCACGATCCAGCGCCTGCGCCAGTTGAAACAGCAATTCAACAACAGCGCGCGCGATTACGAACAGATGGCGGAAACAGTCGGCGCCGCATTGACGCTTCTGGAAGCGGCGGAAAAAGAAAAACAGGCGGCGCAAAAAGTGGCGGCGCAGCTGGCGGCCGAACAGCAGGCGGCGCTGTTGGCGGGCATGATGATGGCGGCCGGCAAGAAATCGGAATTCGTGGTGCTGGCCGACGGTTCCGGCAGCATGAACGGCCCTTATATGGCGGCGGCGCTGGATGCGGTCGATGTCGTGCGCAAAGGTGCTGCACGTGCGAACGTGGCGCCCGCAGCCTTCGGCCTGTTCGGCGACAGAAATCCCGCCTGGGTCGATGGCGACGTTACGCAACAAGCACTGCGCAGCAAGCTGTTGCAGACGCTCAACACCGGCTCCGACCTCGCGCCCGCTGTGCCGGACATGGAAAAAATCGCGGCCGTCAACACGCTGGCGAAAAAATCCACGCATTTCCTGATCATTTCCGACGGTGATGTTTTCGACGCGAAACCGGCTCAGGACAGGCTGGAGTTGCTGCTGACGTCCAATAAAAAAGTCACGATCGATTTCGCCATCATGGCGCGCCCGGGCTCGCAGATGGAAAAAATGGCCGACAGCATCATCGCCAAATTCCCCGGCCGCGTGCGCCGGCAGCAGCTGGCGCCGGCGCCGGAAGCGCAGCTGTCGGAAAGCCTGCAGGCAAACGTGCTTTCCGCGATGGCCGAGCGCCTGCGCGAAGACGCGGCCCCCCGCAAAAAGCGCGCCGCGCCGCAGCCGTAAGCGGTTGCCGTCGCCGCCGGCGATCCCGCCGCGCTGTTCCAAGCCGAAGGGGCAACCCAGGCCGTAACCCTGTCATTGATGGCGGGCAGGTACGGAATGGGCGGAGCGTCTGTTCTATGAAAACTAAAACCCGTAAATTGAACAACCGCTCGTACGCGCCAATCCCGCACCAGCTTAGTCCCCGATAAATCCTTCAAAAACAATCGCCACGCGCGTTATTATGAAATATAAATTTTGTTGCGCGGTGCTTCACAAGCATATGTGACAGGTATATAACAGTCACATGGCCGAATCCGGCCTATCCCTCATGACGGATCTAGAAAAAATGACATTCAAAAGACTGAGCCTTGCGGCAATTTTAACCGGCGTTCTGGCGTTCGGCTTCCTCCATGCGTCACAGGCCTTTGCGGGCGCGGCAGAAGGGCTCGAGATTATCGGCCAGCCGAAAAACTGGGCGTTCGGTTTCCAGCCCCATGCGTCGCCCATCAAGGCGCAGATGGAAGAATTCCACAACCACCTGCTGGTGCCGATCATCACCGCAACATCGCTGTTCGTTCTGGCGCTGCTCGTCTGGGTGGTTGTGCGTTACAACCGCCATGTGAACCCGAACCCGTCGAAAACAACGCATAACACGATGCTCGAAGTCGTCTGGACGGTCGTGCCGGTCGTGATCCTTGTCCTGCTGGTTGTGCCGTCGATGAAGCTGCTTTATGCCGGCGACCGCACGCATGAAGCGGAAATGACGCTGAACATCAAGGGCTACCAGTGGTATTGGGGCTATGAATACCCCGATCACGGCGGCATCAACTTCCTCGCTAACCTTGTCAGCGAAGAAGACCTGAAGAAAAACAACGATCCGCGCCCGCGCCTGCTGGCGACCGACAACCCGATCGTGCTGCCCGTCAACACGAACATCCGCCTGCTGATGACCGCGGCCGACGTGATCCATGCCTTCGCGCTGCCCGCGCTGGGCGTGAAGCTGGATGCCGTGCCCGGCCACACCAACGAGACCTGGGTGCGCATCGAGAAAGAAGGCGTCTATTACGGCCAATGCTCGGAACTGTGCGGCGCGAACCACGGCTTTATGCCGATCGAGGTGAACGCGGTATCGAAAGAGCGTTTCGCCCAGTGGGTGCATGCGCAGGGCGGCAAAATGCCGGAAGAAATCGCTGCTGAAAAAGCGGCTACCGAAAAAACCGCGGCGGATGCGAAGGCGGCGGAAGCCGCGAAAGCCGCAGAAGACAAAAAAGCCGCAGAGGCAAAAGCCGAAAAAGCCGCTGACACGGCCGGCAAGAAAAAAGCAGGAGCGAAATAATAATGGCCAAGACCCATAACGACAACCATCACGGCCACGATCATGCCCATGGGGCTCACGGTCATGACGACCATCATCATGACCACAAGCCGGGTTTCTTCAAGCGCTGGTTCTGCTCGACCAACCATAAAGACATCGGCACGCTGTACCTGATCTTCTCGGCAATCGCAGGCCTGATCGGCGGCGGTTTCTCGATGATCATGCGCGCCGAGCTGCAACACCCCGGCCTGCAATTCGTGACCGACGGGCAGATGTGGAACGTGCTGATTTCCGCGCACGGCCTGATCATGGTCTTCTTTGTCGTGATGCCCGCCCTGATCGGCGGTTTCGGCAACTGGTTCCTGCCGCTCATGATCGGCGCGCCCGATATGGCGTTCCCGCGATTGAACAACGTGTCGTTCTGGCTGATCGTGCCGGCCTTCCTGCTTCTCCTCGGTTCCGCCTTCGTCGGCGGCGGCGCGGGCACGGGCTGGACGGTTTACCCGCCGCTGTCCTCCATCGTCGGCCATCCGAATGCCTCGGTCGATATGGCGATCTTTGCGCTGCACCTTGCCGGTGCGTCATCCATCCTGGGTGCTGCCAACTTCATCACGACGATCTTCAACATGCGCGCGCCAGGCATGACGCTGCACCGCATGCCGTTGTTCGTCTGGGCGATGCTGGTCACGACCTTCCTGCTGGTCCTGTCGCTGCCCGTCCTTGGCGGCGCGATCACCATGCTGCTGACCGACCGCAATTTCGGCACCTCGTTCTTCAAGCCTGAAGGCGGCGGCGACCCGATCCTGTTCCAGCACCTGTTCTGGTTCTTCGGCCACCCCGAAGTTTACATCATGATTCTGCCCGCCTTCGGCATCATCAGCCAGATCGTCTCCACCTTCTCGCGCAAGCCCATCTTCGGTTATCTGGGCATGGCTTACGCGATGGTCGCGATCGGCTTCGTCGGCTTCGTCGTCTGGGCGCACCATATGTACACGGTCGGCATGAGCGTCGATACCCGCGCTTATTTCACCGCCGCGACCCTTGTGATCGCGGTGCCGACGGGCATCAAGATCTTCTCGTGGATCGCGACGATGTGGGGCGGTTCGATCCGCTTCACCACGCCGATGCTCTGGGCGATCGGTTTCATCTTCCTGTTCACCGTGGGCGGCGTGACCGGCGTCGTGCTGGCGAATGCGGGCATGGACGTTGCACTGCACGACACTTATTACGTCGTGGCGCACTTCCATTACGTCCTGTCGCTGGGCGCGGTCTTCGCGATTTTCGCGGGCTGGTATTACTGGATCGGCAAAATGTCGGGCCGCCAGTATCCGGAATGGGCGGGCCAACTGCATTTCTACGCGACCTTTATCGGCGTGAACCTGCTGTTCTTCCCCCAGCACTTCCTGGGCCTGCAGGGTATGCCGCGCCGTATCCCGGATTATCCGGATGCGTTTGAAGGCTGGAACACCATTTCGTCCTACGGCGCTTACACCGCCGGCGGCGCGACCGTGTTCTTCATCATCGTCGCCCTCTACACCGTTTTCTTTGGCCGCAAGGTCGAGGCGAATTACTGGGGCGAAGGCGCGAACACGCTGGAATGGCACCTGTCTTCCCCGCCCCCGTTCCACCAGTTTGAAATCCAGCCCGTTGTGAAAGGCTGAAAGGTTTCATGACCGATTTCGCGACATACAGTTTCGACGCCGCGCCCGCAAGCGCGCGCGAAGAAACGCGTATCCGCGATTTCATCGAACTGCTGAAGCCGCGCGTGATGACGCTGGTGGTGTTTTCGGGCGTGGCAGGCATTGTCCTTGCGCCCGGCCACCTGCATCCGTTCCTGCAACTGGTCGCGGTGTTCTGCATCGCGGTGGGCGCGGGCGCATCGGGCGCGATCAACATGTGGTACGAACAGGACATCGACGCGGTCATGAACCGCACGAAAAACCGCCCCATCGTCACGGGGCGCGTGGATTCGGCGGAGGCGCTGGGCTTTGGCGTGGTGCTGACTTTCCTGTCGGTCGGGTTGATGGGCGTGGCGGTCAACTGGGCGGCGGCGGCGCTGCTCGCCTTCGCGTCGTTCTTTTATGTCGTCATCTATACCGTCTGGCTGAAACGCATCACGCCGCAGAATATCGTGATCGGCGGCGCGGCCGGCGCTTTCCCGCCGATGATCGGCTGGGCGGCCGTCACCGGCAACGTGTCGCTGGAATCGCTCGTGATGTTCACGCTGATCTTCCTGTGGACGCCGCCGCATTTCTGGGCGCTCGCGCTGTATCGCAACGACGACTATAAAAAGGCGAATGTGCCGATGATGCCGGTCGTGGCGGGCGAAGCATCGACCAAGCGCCAGATGGTGCTGTATACGCTGCTTATGACGCCCGTCGTCCTTGCGCCCTATTTCATGGGCATGTCGGGCGTGATTTACCTTGTCATCGCGTCGCTGCTGCACCTGATGTTCATCGTCAGCAGCTTCCGCGTCTTGCGCGAAACGGGCTACCGTTTTGCGCGCCTGATGTTCGGCTATTCGATTTTCTATCTGTTCGCGCTGTTCACCGTCATGATGCTGGACAAGGTGTAATATGCCGAAATCCGAGCTGCATAATCGCAAAAAGGCAAAAAACTACGCGGTGTTCCTGGCCGTGATCGCCTTTGTCTTGACCGTCTTTGCGGTGTCGATCATCCGCATGAAGGGCGGCTGACGATGGCGCAGAACCTGCAGCAGAAAAACATGAAGGTCTTGAAAATCACGATGGGTGTCGTGTTTTTCATGGTCGCGCTGTCCTTCGCCTCCGTGCCGTTATACGAACTCACCTGCAAGCTGATGGGCTGGGGCGGCACGACGCAGGTCGAGCAAGTGAACGCCGCGAAAAAGAAACACCCCGAACTTGCCCGCAAAATCACCGTCCGTTTCCACGCCGACACATCGCCCGGCATGCCGTGGGACTTCCAGTCGGAGCAGGGGCCCGTGACGCTGAATATCGGCGCGGACGGTTTTGCCTCTTTCTCCGCCCTGAACCCGACGACCGAAACCGTGACCGGCACCGCCGTCTATAACGTCACGCCGTTCCGCGCGGGAAAATATTTCTACAAGACGCAATGCTTCTGCTTCGGCGAACAGGTGCTAAAGCCGCATGAAAAAGTTTCCATGCCGGTCGTGTTTTACGTCGATCCCGCCATCATCGAAGATCCAGACCTGAAAGATATCGATACCATTACCCTGTCCTACACCTTCTTCCGCAAAGACAGTTCCGAACTGCAGAAGGCGATGGACGATTTTGTGAATGACAAAGGCTAACGAAAAGGAATAACCCATGTCCGATCAACCGGTATATGACCTCAAGGGCGGCAAGCCGCATCCTTACCACCTCGTCAATCCCAGCCCGTGGCCCTTCGTTGGGTCTATCACGGCGGGCCTGCTGGCGGCGCTGGCGGTCATGTATATGCACAAGGTGACGCTGTTCGGCATCACGCCCGGCATCTATGGCGTGATCGTCGGTTTTATCCTGCTGGGCGCGCTGTTCTGGGTCTGGTGGAAAGACGTGATCCATGAAGCTGTCGTGGAAAAGGCGCATAGCCCCATCGCCAAAATCGGCTTCCGTTACGGCATGGCGCTGTTCATTTCGTCCGAGGTGATGTTCTTCGTCGCCTTCTTCTGGGCGTTCTTCAACGGCGCGCTGCGCCCAACCGAGGCGATCGGTTTCGTCTGGCCGCCGACGAACGTCGTGCCGATCGATGCCTTCGACATCCCCTTCCTGATGACCATGATCCTGCTGCTGTCGGGCTGCACCGTCACCTGGGCGCATCACGCGATCCTTGAAGGCAAGCAGGCCGAAGCGACCAAGGCATTGTTGATCACCGTCCTGCTGGGCGCGTTCTTCACCTGCTTCCAGGCCTATGAATACATGCATGCCACCTTCCGTTTCTCGATCGAAAACGGCGGCAACATTTATTCCTCCGCCTTCTATATGGCGACGGGTTTCCATGGTTTCCACGTCCTCGTGGGTTCCATCTTCCTGCTGGTCTGCCTGTTCCGCAACATGAAGGGGCATTTCACCGCGAAAAGCCATTTCGGCTTCGAAGCCGCCGCATGGTACTGGCACTTCGTTGACGTTGTATGGCTGTTCCTCTTCGTCGCGATCTACTGGTGGGGCAACGCCTGAGCATCGTTCAGGACCTTCGTTTCTGCCTGAAACCGCGCTGCCCCGTCTGCCGCAAAGGCCGGCTGTTTCAGCCGCGCTCGATCACGGTTGTGCCGCGCTGCGTGGAATGCGATGCCAATCTTGGCGCGCATGACATCGGCGACGGGGCCAGCGTCTTCCTGATTTTCTTTTTCGGCATCACCATCATCCCGCTGGCCTGGGGGTTCGAAAACGCCTTGCATCCGCCGCTGTGGCTGCATGCCGTGCTGTGGCTGTCGGTGATGCTGGGCGCAATCGCGCTGCTGCTGCCGGTGGTGAAGGCCTATATTATTTTACTGGAATGGCGGCACCGGAAGAACTAGAGGCAGCTTCCATTTAGACATGCCATGATGAACCACCAAAATATAATTACGGGGATCATAAGCGGAATATACACTGCGGCGGCTATAATTTTAGCTATCCAGCGAACCGGAAGCGTCAGAATGCCTGCAACAGGTAGGCACTCAATGACGATGAAATCAAACCAAGCGTGATGGTTGTTACGCCCGAATATAAATTCCTGAAATCGGTATAATAAGTGTTGTTCAGGGATCGACCCTGCGTGAAAAGCCAATACAGCAAGAAGCAGAAGCGGAAAAAATACAGCAAAACAAGTCGTTGCTATTATATGCGTTTTTTTCTTCATTTTGAAATTGGCGGCTTCGGCTTCTTCGCCCCCGCACCCGGAAACTGCGCCTGTTTCGCGTAGGACGGGTCTTTCAGAAATTTATCTAGCACCTGTTCGTAAAGCGCCATGCGCTGCGCGCCGTATTCGATGTTCAGGCAGTTGCTCCAGAATTCCGATCCCGCTTCGTGTTTCAGCGCGAAATGGTCCTGCACGATGCTGGCTTGCTGTTCCATGTTGTAATCGGTCAGGTCTTTGCCGGCTTCCAACTCGTAATCATAGGCCGCGCGGTAATTGAATTTGTGCTTCAGGTTCAGCTTCACGGCTTCGGCAATCGGCGCCAGCACCTTGTTCTGGTACTGCCAGACATGCGTCATTTCGTGGATGAACAATCCCTGTCCGTAAACTTCAAGCTGGGAATAATCATCGACATAGCAGCCGTACATATACAGGTTGCCGTTCGGCGCCATCGCCGTGCCTTCGGGGTGGAAGCCTGCGAATTTGCCGTCATTGATCGTGACGGTGGAATAATCGATGGAATCGCCAAAGACGCTTTTCGCCAGCTTCACTTCACCTGTGGTCAATGGGCGGGACACCATGCGCGGGGCGGCCTTTTCTGTAAAATGTAAACCTAAAGATGACTCCACCTTTTTGCAGAACAACATTAGTATAAGCAAGCCTAAAAATAACGGGTGTCCATGACTGCCAAATCCTTCCAGTTCCGCCTGATTCCGACCCTGCTGACCGCCGCGATTGTGACGGTCGCGCTGGGTCTTGGCGTATGGCAGCTGGAGCGGCTGGAATGGAAAAACGCCCTGCTGGCAAGGCTCGACAGCCAGATGTCCGCTCCTGCCGTGCCGTTGCCCGAAACGGTCGATGGCAAGGCATGGGAATACCGCCGCGTGACACTGGCGGGGCAGTTCCTGTATGACCGCGAATTCCACCTGGGCCCCCGCGTGCGGGACGGCAAGGTGGGCTATGAAATGGTCGTGCCGTTCCGCCGCGCATCGGGCGGCATCGTGCTGGTCAATCGCGGCTGGATTTCGCCGGACATCAAATTCGTGAACCGGCCCGAAGGCATCGTGCAGGCCGAAGGCTTCCTGCGCCTGCCCGCCAAAACGATGTTCGCGCCCGCCAATGACGCGGCGAAAAACCAATGGTACTGGATCGATACGAAAGCGATGGACGCATCCGCGCCCGCCTATATCGTCGATGCCGTCGCGGAACCTGCGGGGGTTTATCCTGCGGGCGGCGCGCTGCGCCTCGATATTCCGAACGATCACAAAAACTACGCGATTTTCTGGTTCGGCATGGCGGGTGTCATGCTGCTGATCTATCTCATGGCAAGCCGCCAGCGGGCCGCAAAAACGGAGCAAAAAAATGCAGGCGTATAAAAAACTCGAAGAACGCTTTGAAAAAATCATGACGCTGCGCCAGATCGACTCTGTGCTGGATTGGGACAAGGCCGTGCTGATGCCCGAAAAAGGCGTCAACCAGCGTGCGAAGCAGATTGAAACCCTCGGTGTCATGATCCACGAAATGGCGACCGACCCGCAGCTGGGCGACTGGATGGCGGGCGTGAATACGCAGAGCCTGAATGATTGGGAACGCGCAAACCTCGACATCATGCAATGGCAATATACCCACGCAACCGCGCTGCCCGCAGATCTGGTGTCGCGCAAGATGGGGCAGGAAACGAAAACCGAAGTGATCTGGCGCAAGGCGCGCGCGGAAAGCGATTTCAAGATCGTGCAGGACGATCTCGCACGGCTGCTCGATATCGTGCGTGAACAGGCGGAAGTGAAATCGGCGAAGCTGAAAAAGCCGCTTTACGACGCGCTGATGGACCCCTATGCGCCGCATATGACGGCAAAAGATGTCGATGTGATTTTCGACGATATCGCGGCCTTCATCCCCGGCTTCCTCGATCAGGTATTGGAGAAACAAAAAGAACCGCTGCCGCTGCCCGGCCCGTTTGCGCAGGATGTGCAGGAAAAACTCGGCAAACAGCTCTGCGAAGCGCTGGGTTTTGAATCCAGCTGGGGCCGCCTTGATACCTCGACCCATCCGTTCAGCACAGGCATCGGCGACGATGTGCGCATCACCACGCGCTATAACACCGACAGCTTCATCAACGCGCTGCAGGCGGTGGCGCACGAAGCCGGCCACGGATTCTACGACCGCTTCACGCCCCGCGAATGGCAGCACCAGCCGGTGGGCGCAAGCCAGAACATGGGCATGGCGATTCATGAATCGCAGAGCCTGTCGCTCGATATGCAGCTCGCCCGCAGCCGCGAATACTGGGAATGGTTCACGCCGATCATCCAGAAGGCCTTCAACGGTTCCGGCCCCGCATGGTCGCCCGAAAACGTCTATCGCCATGCGACCAAGGTGGAGCGCGGCTTTATCCGCGTCGAAGCCGACGAAGTGACCTATCCCGCCCATGTCATCATGCGTTACCGCCTTGAAAAAGCGATGGTGGAAGGCAGGCTGGAGGTGAAAGACCTGCCGCAGGCATGGAATGACGGTTTCAAGGCATTGCTGGGCGTGACCCCGCCGAACGACAAGAACGGCTGCCTGCAGGATATCCATTGGTATTTTGGCGCGTTCGGGTATTTCCCCGCCTATGCGCTGGGCGCGTTCACGGCGGCGCAGTTCGTGCACAAGATGAAACAGGATATCCCGACCGTCATGCAAAGCGTGAAAAAGGGCGACTTCAAGCCCTTCAACGGCTGGCTGCGCGAAAACGTACAGTCGAAAGGCTGCTTGTATAAGCCGCAGGAGCTGGTGGAGAAAGTTACCGGGCAGAAAATGTCCACGCATTTCTTCAAGAAACACGTGACCGAACGCTATCTTGAAAAAGCATATGAGGGCGCATGCTGAACTATATCAGCACACGCGGCAAGGCACCGCGCCTGACTTTCGCGGGTGCAACGCTGACGGGGCTTGCGTCAGATGGCGGATTATACGTGCCGGAATCCTGCCCGAAACTGTCGGAAGCCGAAATCGGCAACATGAACAGCCAGAATTATCTGGAGGTTGCATGGCGCGTGATGCTGCCGTTTGTTGCCGCCGATATTCCGTCCGAAAAACTGATCGAGCTGCTGCGCGCGTCGTACAAGACGTTTTCGAACAAGGAAATTGCGCCGCTGCGCAAGCTGGACGACAATTTGCAGGTGCTGGAACTGTTCCACGGCCCGACGCTGGCCTTCAAGGATGTCGCGCTGCAATTTCTGGGGCAGGTGTTCAGCCATATCCTTGACCAGAAAAAACTGCGTACCACCATCGTCGCCGCCACATCCGGCGATACGGGATCGGCTGCGATCGAGGCGTTTCGCGGCAAGCATAACGTCGATATTTTCGTCCTGCATCCCAAGGGACGCGTATCGGAAGTGCAGCGCCGCCAGATGACGACGGTTTTGGACAGCAACGTCCACAATATCGCCATCGAAGGCAGCTTTGACGATTGCCAGGACTTGGTGAAGGCGATGTTCAACGACGCGACCTTCCGCAACGATATGCACCTGTCGGCCGTCAATTCGATCAACTGGGCGCGCATTCTGGCGCAGGTCGTCTATTACATCTATGCGGGCTCGCGCATATTCCACCAGACGAAAAAGAAGGTTGTGTTTTCCGTGCCGACCGGAAATTTCGGCAATATCTATGCGGGCTATATTGCGCAGTCGATGGGGCTGCCCGTCGAACGCCTGATTGCCGCCACCAACCGCAACGATATTTTGCACCGTTTCTTTTCGACCGGCCGCATGAACATGGAGCCGTCGGCCGCCAGCCTCAGCCCCAGCATGGATATTCAGGTTTCCAGCAATTTCGAACGCCTGCTGTTCGACATCTTCGGGCGGCAGGGGCAGGCGGTCGCGCAGACCATGGAACATTTCCGCAAGCCCGCACCCTTCGTCATTCAGGAAGCGGGGATGACCCCCCTGCGCGAGCTGTTCGCCAGCGGCGCGGTCAGCGACGACAACACGCTGAAAACCATCCGCGACATTCACGACAAATACGGTTATGTCGTCGATCCGCATACGGCGGTCGGCTTGGCCGTGTCGCAGAAATACTGCGAAGCGTATCCCGACAGCGTTGTGGTGTCGCTGGCGACCGCGCATCCCGCGAAATTCCCGGATGCGGTGAAAAAAGCGATCGGCATCACGCCGGAATTGCCGCCGCATATGGCCGATTTGTTCACGCGCGAAGAACGCTGCGCCACACTGCCGAACAATCTTGAATGGGTGCAGAAATTCGTGCGCGACGGCGTGAAGGGCAAATAAGATGGACTTGTATAAACACTTCCGCTCTTTCCTGATGCGCCTTGATCCCGAACAGGCGCACCAGCTGACTTTGCGCATTCTAAAAACCGGGGCAGGCCCGCATCAGACGGTCGATAACCCCGCGCTGTTCGTGAACCTGTGGGGCCGCGAATTCCGCAACCCGCTGGGGCTGGCGGCAGGATTTGACAAAGATGCCGAAGTGATCCCCGCGCTGTTCAACATGGGTTTTGGTTTTGTCGAAGTCGGCACGGTCACGCCGGTCGCGCAGGACGGCAACCCGAAGCCGCGCATTTTCCGCGATATCGCGAATAAATCCGTCATCAACCGCATGGGTTTCCCCGGCAAGGGGCTTGCCAATTTCTGGCAGAACGTCGCCTTTTACCGCGCCAAGTTCAAGGGCATACAGGGTATTCTGGGCATCAATATCGGCATTAACAAGGAAGCGGCCTCGCCCTACAGCGACTACCGCCACTGTATCGAACAGCTGGCCGAATATGCCGATTACATCACCATTAACGTATCGTCGCCCAACACCGCGGGCCTGCGCGATTTGCAGGGCGGCGAGGTATTGGATAAATTGCTGTCAGGGCTCGTCAAGGTGCGCGACAGCGGCGCAAAACGCCCGCCGCTGGTGCTGAAGGTCGCGCCCGATCTTGAGCCCGAACAGCGCACCGCGATTGCGGAACTGCTGCAGCGTCACAGCATCGACGGATTGATCGTTGGCAACACTACCGTCACGCGTCCCGAAAAACTGGATGCGAAACTGAAGGAAGAAAAGGGCGGGTTGAGCGGCCAATTGCTCCGTGACCTTGCAACCGAACGCATTGCCGATTTTTATAAACTGACGGGCGGGCGCCTGCCGATCATCGGGGCAGGGGGCGTGGCATCCGCAGCCGATGCCTATGCAAAAATCCGCGCGGGCGCGACGCTGGTGCAGGTTTATACCGGCCTGATTTACGAAGGGCCGCAGCTGGTGCCCGATATCCTGAACGGGCTTGTGACTTTGCTGAAAAAAGACGGCTTCACCCATATCTCGCAGGCGGTCGGCATCGACGCGCAACGCGCAAAGGCCGCATAGAAATGTCGGAACAGGAAGACAACGTCGTCGATCTGGGCACGCGCCGCCCTATCCCGCGTCCGCAAGGGGGCTTTGCCGCACTGCAACCGCACCTGACGTTTCGCAATATCGTCATCGCGCTGGGGCTTGCGACGTTCCTGATCTTTATCGGCTCGGTCGTATCCGCGCGCATCGCGTTTTTGTTCGCGGCGCTGCTCTGCCTTGCCGCGATGATGGCCGTCGAAATGGTGTCGCGCCGCAAATGGGAAAAGGAAATGACGGCGCAGCTGCAGCGCATGAACGGCGATTACGACCGTCTTGTGCGCGAAACGGCGCGCAACCGCAACGACCTTGTGATGCTGAAAAAAAGCCTGGCCGATGCGGGTGCCGCCGCGCGCGGCCTTGGCCGCATGCAGGCGACCGAAGGTTTGGCGGTCGAACAACGCATGATCAAATCGCTGGCCGAACAGCTGTCCCGCCTTGGCGGCGATGACGGCAAGGAAGACTCGCCGCTCGATATCGGCGCGCTGGAAAAATCGCTGCCGCAGGCCTCGCCGGATGCTATCGTGAAAAACCTCACCGATGAACAGGTGCTGACGCTGGTGCGTGCGGCGGTGAAGCAGGACCGCATCGATTTGTTCATGCAGCCCATCGTCAACCTGCCGCAGCGCAAGATGCGGTTTTTTGAAATGTTTTCCCGCATCCGTATCAAGCCGCAAGTGTACCTTGCGGCGGAGCGGTATATCGAGGTCGCGATCCGGCAGGACCTCGCCCCCTCCATCGACAACCTGCTGCTGCTGCGCAGCCTGCAGATGATCCGCGACACGGGCGATGACGGTCATGCCTATTTCTGCAACATCACCAGCCTGACATTGAACGACCCGAAATTCATGGGCGATCTTGTGGAGTTTATCGCGCAGAACCGCGACCTTGCGCCGCGCCTTGTGTTCGAGCTGGGGCAGCGCGACCTTGCGTCGATCAGCGCGGATACGCTGCCGGTGCTGGGCGGGCTTTCCCGGCTGGGCTGCCGTTTCTCGATGGATCTTGTGAAGTCCATTTCATTCGACTATGCGCAGCTGGAGGCGCGCCGCATCCGCTTTATCAAGGTGGAGGCGGGGCTGCTGCTGAAGGAGCTGAAGGATAGCGGGGGCTTGCGCCGCCTGAAACGCATGAAGGCGGAGCTGGATACTAACGGCATCGACATGATCGTCGAAAAAATTGAATCGGAAAAACAGCTGATCGAACTCCTCGACCTCGATATCGATTACGGGCAGGGATATTTGTTCGGCAAGCCCGAACCCGCGCAGTTACGGGCAGGAGAAGACGCATGATGATCGTGAAGCCCGCGAACGACCGGCTGAAACTGCTCAAGGGGCTGTATGAAATCGGCAATAATTACGACGGTTATATCCTCGACCTCTGGGGCGTGGTGCATGACGGGCTGAAACCCTATGCAAAAACGGTCGAAACCTTGCGCGCGCTGAAGGATGCCAACCGCATCGTCTGGATGCTGTCGAACGCGCCGCGCCGCGCGCATATCGTGGCCGCGAAACTGGGTGAAATGGGCATCGGTCCCGAATTGTATGACGGCATCATGACCTCCGGCGAAGCGACATGGATGGCGCTCAAGGAAAAATACCTGAAGGAATGGGGCAAACGCTGCTACCACCTGGGCCCCGCCGAAAAAGACGGCAGCCTGTATGAAGGGCTCGATATCGAGATCGTCGAAAAACCGTCGCAGGCGGATTTCGTGCTGAACAGCGGCGTGAACGATTTCGACGACACGGCGGACATGTACCAGCCGGTGCTGGACGACTGCTTAAAGGCGGGGCTCCCCATGCTCTGCGCGAATCCGGACCGGATCGTGCATGTGGGCGATAAACTGGTCATCTGCCCCGGCACCTTTGCCGACACCTATGCGGCGGGGGGCGGGTCGGTCACTTATTTCGGCAAGCCGCATCGTGGCGTTTACAGCCTCTGCCTGCAGGGGATGGGGGTGCAGAATGTACTGTGCATCGGTGACGGCATGCAGACGGATATCGAGGGGGCGAATGCGGCGGGACTCGATTCCGTCCTGATTACCTCGGGAATCCACCGCGATGCCTTTCCGGTTTCCGGAACGGGTGTTCCCAGCCTTCACGGCACCGGGGAATTCCTCAAATCCTACCCGTACCGGCCAACATATCTAATGTCGGCGCTGAAATGGGAATAGTAAATATTCCTTAATGCTATCAATGATATGATTCAACATCAGTCCCTTCGCCTGCGCTGTCTAAAATTTGGCATAAATATGCCTTAATTTTGACGGTTTTAAGAAAAAGGGGTATCATGGATGAATAAGCCTGAATAAGGCGGTTCATTCTATATTTGCCGGGGCAAAGCCATGAGCCATGCGGATGATTACAGATCGCGTCAGAAAACTTCCATCGCGGGGTTTCTGTTCATGCCGCAGTTCCGCATGTGTTTTACAGGCTTTGCGCATCTTTTCCCCGTCTTTATGCGCTGCCTTGCGCAGGTTTTCGCCGAAGCGAAACTGATTCCTCCCTCGCATAACGCACTGAATTACGGCGCAAAAGAAGTTCCCAACACGCACCTGTTCGACCTGTTCGGCACGGCGTGGTTCACGCTGCGCGTGACAAAATCCTCGGCGCATCAATGGTCGATGTTCACGGGCGTGGTGCTGATGATCATGATGATGGCGCTGGCGGTCGGCGCGTTTTTCCTGCGCGTGGTGTTCGGTATCGGCAACGCCGTGCAGGCGCAACTGTTCCTGCCGCGCGTGTTCGAGCACCCTTGCGACCCTTATAGCGGCTGCGCGGGCGGCCCCGGCGAAACGGCGATCACGGGCGGTACCAGCACGATTGCGGCGCCGGGCGGATTGTTCGACACGCGCGTGAACGACGCGTCGGTTTCGACCGACTACGCGCTGATGGTGTTCGACAAAATTTTGCGCCAGGCGGCGACCGCGCCGGTCGGCAACGGCGGCGTGCTGCAAAACGCGCTGGTCGACCTGATGCGCGTCTATAACACCGGCATGACGCTGATCGCGGGCGTGGTGACGCTGTGGATGATCACATCCATCGTTATTTCCACCGCGCGTACCGGCAAACTGGGCGGCGGCCGCCACAACATGGTCTGGGCCCCGATCCGCATGGTTTTCGCGCTGGGCATCATTTTCCCGCTGGGCGCGCAGGGTTTCTCCTCCGGCCAGTACATGGTGATGAAACTGGCAGAATGGGGCTCCAACCTCGGCACCCGGGGCTGGGTGCAGTATATCGCGGGCGTGGTCGGCGACCAGAGCCTGCTTGCGCCTTTCTCCGTCCACAACGCGACATCTATCGCGGCGGGCGTGAACAAGGTCATGGTCTGCCAGATCGCCTTTAACTCGGCGGCGCAGAACGGATCGTTCGGCGGCGCAGACCCGCAGCAGCTGATCCGCGTCAAGCAGGACACGACCAACCGCGTGGGCTGGGTCGCGAACCGCTACACCAACGACACCGACGCGAATATCTGCGGCACGATCACCTATGGCGTCGATAACGGCGCAAACTCCGACGTCGGCGCCGCGATGGCGAACACGGGCGTTTCCACGCCGATGGACCCGGCATCGGCCGCGCTTGCCGCGAACCCCGCGAACCGCACGATGTACACCAACTATGACCAGGAATTCGCCGACCGCCTCGCGGATTTCCGCCAGCGCATGATGGGCGCGCTGCAGCCGCTGCTGTCCGAAAACATGGACATCAACGCCAATACGGGCTCCGGCACCGGCGGCGGCACGGTTGTGACGCTGGCGCGCCAGCTGGCATGCCCCTTCGTCGCGCGCCGCTGGGAAACCACGACACCCAACCCTGTCGGCCTTATTCCCGCGCCCTATGCGGCGTGCCCGGGCGGTATCGTTGCGCCCGCGGCGGACCCCGATGCTTCTATCCCGCAGCGCCAGGTCGGCATGATGATGGACGCGATCCGCTGCACCTATGACGGCTCCGCACCCATTTCGCCTACCAGCCCCGGCTGCGGCGGCGGCCCGTTCGCCAAGGACGCGCTGATGGCCTATATCACCGGCCCGAACGGCATGGTCGCTGAAATGCAGCGCCGCGGCTGGGCGGGTATGGGCATGTGGTACCAGAAAATCGCCGCGCTGAACGCGCAAGTGGCTGGTGCCCGCGAGCCTACCGCCTCGGTCGAACCCGGCACGCTGTGGGAAGGCGCAACCAAGGGCGGCTTCTGGAGCAACCTGAAATGCGCGGGCCGCCGCATCGTCGGCCGCCCCTGCAAGAGCCCCGAGATCGAGGAAAAAGCAGCGTCCATCCTTGGCGAATATGACGCCTGGTGGGCATCGGCGTCGCGCCCCGGCGCGCCTGCCAACACGCCGCTTGGCACCATGGGCGGCGCACAGCGTACGCAGGACGTCACCCCGTCATCGTCGGGCGGCGGTCTGCGCACCGTGATCTCCTTCATCAAATCGGTTGCCTTCGGCGGCGGCGCAGGCCTGATGAACTGGGTGGCGGAACGCATCTGGCCGCGCGCTAGCGACGCCTTTTTCTTCAGCGCTGTCGATACGGCGGCCACCAACACCTATCCGCTGGCGACGCTGACGGATGCTGGCCACCGCATCATCTATACCTCGCTCAGCATCCTGTCGGGCCTGTCGATCATCCAGATCCTGACCGCAGGTAAACTGTTCACGGTGTCGGGCGGTATCGGTTTCGCGGCATCTGCGGTTGCGAACGTGCTATCGACCATTTCGACCACGATGCTGGTGGCGGGCGTGATGATCGCCTTCTACCTGCCCGTGCTGCCGTTCCTGCGCGTGGCTTTCGCCGTGCTGACCTGGATGACTTCCGTGTTCGAAGCGGTGCTGATGGTGCCGATCGCGGCGCTGACGCATCTGGGCACCGAAGGCGAAGGGCTGGCGGGCGGCGCGCGAACGGCCTGGATTTTGTGGCTGAACGTGCTGATGCGCCCGGTGCTGGTCGTGTTCGGCTTCGTGGGCGGCATGCTGATCTTTAACGCCTTTGCGACCTATTTCCACACCACCTTCTCGCAAGGGGCCGCGACGCTGATTTCGACGCACAACATGTTTACCGCGATGGTGGCGCAGGTTACTTATTCGATCATCTATCTGGGCACGCTCTATACGGCGGCGAACACGTCGTTCAAGCTGATGGACGTGATCCCGAACGCGCTGATGCGCTGGATGGGCGGCTCGCCTGACCACAGCATGGACGACCATAGCGACGGCAACATGCTGACGGCTGCGAAGATGATGGAGGGCATGGCCCCCAAATTCCAGTACGGCGGCAAACAGGCCCAAGACCCGAATGCAACGCCCGGCGTTACCAATGCCGCGGCGAAGGGCAGCGGGGGACTCGGCATGGGCGCCGGTTCCGGCGGGCAGTCGGGCAAGGGCGGCGCGTAAAAGACCCTGTGCGCAGGCTTGCGCAGGTCATAACGCGGTCCTTGCTGAAAATAAATTACGCGCCGCCGGTTCCCTTTGGGTGCCGGCGGTTCGTTTTCCGCCGATCCCCTTGCCGGCGCTCGGTTTTTTATACCCATACAATTTTGCATAAATTCACGTAAATTTGACGGTTTTAGGAAAAAGGCGTATCATGAAAGAATAAGCCTGATTTAGGTGTGTGTGTCTGTTTTTGTCGGGGTTTAACCATGAGCGACGCCAGAGAATCGAACCGCATCAAGGGAACAAGTGTCGCGGCATTTATGTTCATGCCGCAGTTCCGGATGTGCTTCCAAGGGTTCTCCCACATTTATCCGGTATTCATGCGGGTGCTTGCCCTCATGTTCGTGCAGGCAAAACTTTTGCCCGATGACCATCCCGCGCTGAACTACGGCGCGCAGGGCGTTCCCAATACGCAGATTCGCGACCTGTTCGGCGAAGCATGGTTCACGCTGCGCACGACGCGCGCCACCACCTTCCAGTACGGCATGTTCGGCGGGATCATCATGATGATGGTGACGCTGGCCGCCGCGATCGGCACGTTCTTCGCGCGCATTTTCTTCGGCCTTGGCGAAGTGGCGCAGGCGCAGATTTTCGCGCATCCCGCCGACCCCTACGGCACGGGTCTCACCGATATCTCGGGCGGTACCGCCGGCATCACCGGCGCGGCCGGCCTGTTCGATTCCCGCGTCAACGGCTCGGGCATCTCGACCGACTACGCGCTGATGGTGCTCGACAAAATTCTCCGCCAGGCGGCAACCGGCGTGCCCGGCAACGGCGGTGCGCTGCAAAACGCGCTGGCCGGCCTGATGCAGGTCTATAACTCGGGCGTGCTGCTGGTGGCAGGCGCGATGCTGTTCTGGATGGTGCTGTCCATCATCGTCGATTCGGCGAAAACCGGTCTTTTCGGCGGCGGCCGCCACAACATGGTCTGGACCCCGATCCGCGTCGTTTTCGCGCTCGGCATCATGATCCCGCTTGGCAACCAGGGTTTCTCCTCCGGCCAGTATGCCGTGATGAAACTGGCGGAATGGGGCTCCAACTTCGGCTCCACCGGCTGGCTGACCTATGTGGGCGGCGTCGTCGGCGACCAGTCGCTGCTGTCGCCTTTCTCGGCATCCAACGCAACCTCGCTTGTGGCCGGCATCAACAAGGTGATGGTCTGTCAGGTCGCGTTCAACACCTATCTGCAGCAATCGACCGGCGGCATGGATCCGCGCCAGGTCATCCGCATTAAACAGGATTTGACCAACCGCACCGGCTGGGTCACGAACCGCTACACCAACGACACCGACCCCAACGTCTGCGGCACGATCACTTACGGCACCAGCGCGAACGCGGGTACGGAAGACGTCGACATGATGCTGGCGAACACGACCGCCACCACCCCGATGGATGCAGCTTCGACCGCGGCCGCCAACGCGAACCGCGCGACCTATACGAACTACAAGGCCACGATGGCGACCGCCGTCGCGGGCTTCCGCAACAAAATGATGGGCGCGCTGCAAAACCAGCTGAACGAAACCTCGCTGAACGGCGTTACCGGCACGGGCGGCCCGATCATCCAGACCGCGCGCGCCTTCGCCTGCGATTTCGTGGCACGCCGCTACGGCAACCCCGGCACGCCGAACAACCCGGTCGGCCTGATGACGGGCGGTTATAACAACTGCGCCGCGATGGCGACCCCCGCAAACGACCCGAACGCGGCACAGCCCCAGCAGGAACTGGACCAGCTGATGCAGGCGGTCAACCAGGTCTATGACGGCGGCGTGGCCCCCGATGGTGCCGCCGGTTCCGCGAAAGCCGACCTGATGGCCTATATCCGCGGCGGCGACATGATGAACGAGATGAGACAGCGCGGCTGGGCCGGCATGGGCATGTGGTATCAGGACATCGCGTCGCTGAACGGCCTGCTGCAATCGGCGCGCGAACCCACCGCGACGGTCGAACCCGGCACGCTGTGGGAAGGCGCCGGTAAGGGCGGCTTCTGGTCGTCGGTCTGGAACACCATGAAATGCGCGGGCCGCAAACTGTTCGGCCGCGCCTGCAAAAACCCCGACATCGAGGAAAAAGTGGTCGGCGTCATGGCAGACTATGACCGCTGGTGGGCCGATGCGTCGCGCCCCGGCTCGGCTGGCCGTACCGATTACGGCACCGCGCAGCGTACCTCCGACCTGAACCCTTCTTCGGGTGGCGGCGGTTTCTGGTCGATGATCTCGTTCCTGAAAAACCTCGCAACGGGCGACCTCAGCATCGCGGACTGGATTATCTCGAAAATCTGGCCGCGTGCGGACGACATGTTCCTGTTCAAGGCGGTTGACCTTGCTGCGACCAACACCTATCCGCTCGCGTCGCTGGCCGATACCGGCTACTCGATCATCGGCACGGCCACGACCATCATGGTCCTGCTGACTGTGCTGCAGATCCTGTCGAGCGCGGAGATCGCGACCTTCTCCGGCGGTGGTGGTCTTGCGGTGTCGGCGCTGGCGAACGGCCTTGCCACGATTGCGATGACCATGATGGTGGCGGGCGTGATGATCGCCTTCTACCTGCCGGTCCTGCCGTTCCTGCGCGTGGCTTTCGCGGTTCTCACCTGGATGACCTCGGTGTTCGAGGCTGTCGTGATGGTGCCGATCGCGGCGCTGGCGCACCTGACTTCCGAAGGCGACGGCCTTGCGGGCGGTGCGCGCACGGCGTGGATCCTGTGGCTGAACGTGCTGATGCGCCCGATTCTGGTCGTGTTCGGCTTCGTCGCGGGGATGCTGATCTTTAATACCTTCGCGGTCTATTTCCACACGACCTTCAGCCAGGGTTCGGCTGCGGTCCTGGCCTCGAACGGCAACCCGATCATGATGGTCCTGGGGCAGGTGGCTTATTCGGTCATCTATCTGGGCACGCTGTACACGGCTGCGAACACCTCGTTCAAGCTGATGGACATGTTCCCCTCGGCCCTGATGCGCTGGATGGGCGGCTCACCTGACCATAGCATGGACGACCATAACGACGGCATGATGCTGGCTGGTACCCAGCTGCTCGGCCAGATGAAGCCCAACTTCAACCTCAAGAGCAATGGCGGCGCGCCCAAAAATACCGGCGTCACCAAGGCCTAAGGGACTGGCTTCAGCCAAAGAAATCACCGCCGGATCGCAAGGTCCGGCGGTTTTCTTTTGGGCGTGACGGCTGGGGGACTTATGTACCTGTAAAATTTTGCATAAATGCCCGTAAATTTGACGGTTTTAAGAAAAAGGCGTAGAATGAAAGAATAAGCCTGATTTAGGTGTGTGGAACTATTTTCTCGGGGCATCACGCATGAAACGCATGGTCAAACCTAAGCTTAATCAAGGCATTGCTGCCGAAGAAGAGCTCAAGGTCAACCCTTACCTCGCACGCCGTATCCGTGATGCGATGACCAATATGCGCGTCCCCCGTATCAAGGCAAAATCGACCGCCGCTTTCGTGTTCCTGCCGCAATTCCGCATGTGTTTTGAAGGCATGTCGCATCTTTATCCCGCGTTTATCCGCACGATGGCGACGATGTTCGCCGAAGTGTCGCTGATTCCCGCGACTCACCCCGCGCTCGAGGCGGATGCGATCACCAAAAAATCCTACAGCTTCCGCAAGCTTCTGGGCGAAGTGTGGTTCCGCCTGAAAACCAACCGCGCGACCACCTATCAATGGACGATGTTCGGCGCGGTCATGATGATGATCATGGCGTTCACCGCATCGCTTGGCGCGTTCTTCGCGCGTATTTTCCTGGGCGTCGGCGCGGTTGCGCAGGCGCAGATCTTCGAAGCCTTCCGCCACCCCGGCGACCCGTACCTGAAGGGTCAGGGCGTGACCGAACTGGATGCCACCGCCGGCACGATCGCCGGCTCCAGCGGCCTGTTCGACCTGCGCGTGCAGGGTAACGGCATTTCCACCGACTACGCGCTGATGGCGCTCGACAAGGTGCTGCGCCAGGGCATGGCCAGCAACCCGACCGGCGGCGCGCTGCAAAACGCGCTGGGCGGGTTGATGCAGATTTACAACTCCGGCATGCTCGTCGTCGCCTGCCTGATGATCGGCTGGATGGTCATTTCCGTCATCATCGACACCGCGAAAACCGGCACCGTCGGCGGCGGCCGCCACAACATGGTCTGGGTGCCGGTGCGCGTTCTGTTCGCGCTTGGCATCATGTTCCCGCTGGGCTCGGCCGGTTTTTCCGGCGGCCAGTACATGGTCGTGAAACTCGCCGAATGGGGCTCCAACTTCGGTACGCGCGGCTGGGCGACCTATGTCGCCTCCGTCGTCGGCAACCAGACGCTGCTGTCGCCCTATACCGTCAACAACAATACCAACGTCGTGACCTCGATCAGCAAGATCATGGTGTGCCAGGCGGCGTATAACACCTACCTGCAGCAGCGCACCGGCGCGCTCGACCCCGATCAGGTGATCGAGATGAAGCAGGACACGATGAGCGGCGCGCCCGGCACGCCGCAGCAAAGCCAGCTGTTTATCACCAACCGTTATTCGAACAACACGGCCAACAACATCTGCGGCGCGATCAAATACGCGACCGCCGCGACGCCCGATGACCGCAACCAGTTCCTCGACTGGAGCACGGCGACCCCGAATACGGCGATGACCGCCTCCACCTCCACCGCGACCATGCCCGACAACAACTACAAAAACGTCGGTATGGCGACCGCCGTGAAGGGATTCCGCGATGCCATGCGCGGCGCTCTTGCCGCCGACCTCGTCGATACGCCGACGGGCGTGGGTGCGGGTTCTGTCATCAACGACGCGCGCGCCTTTGCGTGCCAGTTCGTCGCGCGCCGCTTCTCCGACGGCGGCGGCGCGGGTAACCCCGTGGCCGATATCCCGATGTGCCCGGGTGCTGCGGCTGCGGCGACCGACCCCGACGTTTCGTCGCACCAGAACATGCTGAACACGATGCAGGCCGCGATGATGGCTGCCTATACGGGCGGCGGGCGCGGCGCGCTGAACAACTATATCGGCACGACGCCGGCCAGCCCGATGATGACCGAGATGTCGGCGCGCGGCTGGGCGGGCATGGCGATGTGGTATCAGGACATCGCGAACCTGAACAACGTGCAATATACGGCGCAGGAACCCATGGCATCGGTCGAGCCCGGCTCAATCTGGTCGGGTTCCGGCGGCGCGGGCTGGGAGCGTTGCGCGGGCGACGCGAACGAATCCGGCGAACAGTGCAAAATCTCCGGCCTCGAGGACAAGGTATTCTCGGTCATGAACGAATATGACCGCTGGTGGGGTGTTTCCGGCCTGGCCGGCGCGCCCGGCAAGACCGGTCAGGCGGCGACCACCGCCAACCAGGAATTGAACCCCGCCGTGGGTTCGTCCATCGGCTCGATCCTGTCGTGGATCGGCAACGTGTCGATCGGCGACAACGGCATCCTGACCGTGCTGACGCGCTTTATCTTCCCGCGCGCGGCTGGCGTGTTCCTGTTCAAGGCGGTCGACCTGTCGGCCACCAATACCTATCCGCTGGCGCAGCTGTCGGATACCGGCCACAGCGTGCTGGGCATCGGCGCGCTGCTGTGGACGGGCGTTTCCATCCTGCAGGCGGTATCCACGATCGACGGCGCGGGCTTCTCGCTGGGTAAAGGCCTTGCCTTCTCGGCGTTGATGGGTGCGCTTGCTTCCGTCGGCTCCATGATGATCCTTGCGGGTGTCGTGATTTCGTTCTACCTGCCGGCGCTGCCCTTCATCCGCGTCGCGTTCTCCGTCCTCACCTGGCTGACCTCGGTGTTCGAGGCGGTGGTGATGGTGCCGGTCGCGGCGCTGACGCACCTGTCCACCATGGGGCCCGGGCTGATGGGCAACCACGGGCGGACGGCCTGGACGCTTTGGTTCAACGTCTTCATGCGCCCGATCCTGACCGTGTTCGGCTTCGTCGCCGGCATGCTGTGCTATTCGACCTTCGCGGTGTTTTTCCACACGACCTTCGAACAGGGCGCCGCCTCGGTGATGTCCACGCATTGGTATCCGATGCAGATCCTTGCCAAAGTCGCGTATTCGGTGATTTACCTCGGCACGCTCTATGCGGCGGCGAATACCTCGTTCAAGCTTCTGGACGTATTCCCCAACCACCTGATGCGCTGGCTTGGCGAATGGGGCGCGAAACAGGATACCGCGCTGCTGGACGGCCGTTCCAACATCGGCGGCGGCCTCGGCTTCGCCGGTGCGACCATGATCAAGAACCTGGAACAGGCGATTCCGATGTCGCAGGGCTGGAACGTGCGCAACCTGATCAAGTCGGACGACGACCTGACCAACCTGCGCAACGCGAACAGCGTCGCGTCGCGCGCCGCCGCGATGGGCGTGCGCAACGAACTGCTGACGGACAGCAAGCTTGCCCGCAAGCAGTCCGATATGCAGCTTGCACGTTCCCGCATGACGCCGGAAGAACGCGAACGCATGTCTAATATGTCGCCGCGCGACCAGGACCGCTTCCTGCAGCACAAATTCCTTGAACAGGAGAACAAGAACTATAAACGCTTCGGCTTCGAACGCGGCATCGGCTACAGCCTTGTCACCGACGGCAAGGCGGGCTTCAAGTCGACCAACAGCCTTGCCGGCCTGAACTTCCATGCCAGCATGAACCCCCGCAACTGGTTCTCCCGCAACGCGGGCGGCCAGCAGATCGGCGGCATAGGCTTCCATGTGGGCGACAAGCTTGCAGGCCACGGCCAGCGCGGCCACCGCGACAATGACCAGGGCTTCCGCGAGTTGGACGGCCCGTCGGTCGGCCGCGGCCAGCTGGCAGGCGCCTCCATCTCCGACAGCGCGCTGGACGGCGCTCTTGCGGGCGGCGGCGGTTCGGGCATGGACCTGATGAACGCGGAACAGATGGCAATCGTGCGCCAGAAAATCGAACGCCAGATGTCGGGTGCCGATGCGGTGAACTATGTCGGTATGTCGGAGGCGGAAAAGGACAGCTTCGTCCGCCGCTATTACGAAACCGACCCCGAGCTGTTTGCGCCCGGCGTGGGCAAGTCGGGCACCGATGCGATGTTCGGCTACATGAAGGCGCAGGACGAGTTGAACCTGCTCAACAAGCTGGGCCTTGACGGCGCGGCGCTGGACGACGCAACGCGCGAGCCCAAGCGGACGATCGGCTACACCGAAGCGATGTGGCAGGAGAAAAACGCCGGCTCCGACATCAACACGCAATGGGGCTTCATGACCCGCGACGAGAAAGCGGCTGTTGCCCTGGCGCATGGCAAGCTGGTGGAATCGCGCGACCGTATGGCGCAAAACGAAATGACCGCCGAACAGCGCATGGCCTGGAAAAACGCCGACATCGGCAAGCGCGAGGAGTTTTCGGACGCGAAATACGCCGAAAGCGTGCTGCGCGGGCTGGTCGCCAGAGGCACGGTAAGCGAAGGCAAGCTGAACGACCTGATCAAGGCGAACGAAGCGCTGGCCAGCAAGCTGTTCAAGATCTAACGCACTGCTGACCACGGGTAACGATAACGCACCGCCGGGCATATGCCCGGCGGTGTCTTTTTCGGGGGCGGTGAGAGGCTCCGCCACGGTTAGGCTTTTGTTAACTATATGAGATTATTCGCCAATTCAGGCCGCTAAAATTTTGCATAAATGTCCATAAATTTGACGGTTTTAAGAAAAAGGCGTATCATGAAAGAATAAGCCTGATTTAGGTTCCGGTCTTTATTTGCAGGGCAAAACCATGAGCGATTCCAAGCATAAGGGTTTAATTGCGGACGGTCTTCGCGCACTGGCGGAGCTGCGCAAGGACAGAAAGGCCGATGCCACCGTCGAGAGATTCGCAACCGGCGAGCGCACGAAGGTCCGCAGCCGGTTGACCGACGTTCAAAAAGCCGCCAGCCCCTATGCCGAAAAACGTGCGCTGGAGAAAAAAGAGATCGCGGAAGGCAAGCGCAAGCCGTTCCGCATCAAGGGTTCGGCCGTCGCCGCCTTCATGTTCCTGCCGCAGTTCAACCTGTGCTTCCGCGGCTTTGCGCATATTTACCCGGTGTTCATGCGCATCATGGCGCAGGTGCTGGTGCAGGCATCTCTGCTGCCCGCTGACCATCCCGCCGTCAATTACGGTGCGGAAGGCGTGCCCAACACCAAATTCAGCAAGATGATGGGCGATGTCTGGTTCAATCTGCGCACCACGCGCCGCACCGGCATGTACCAATACGGCATGTTCACCGTCGTGGTCATGATGATCGTCACCTTGACCGCCACCATCGGCACGTTCTTTGCCCGTATCTTCCTGGGTGTCGGCGAAGTCGCACAGGCGCAGCTGTTCTTCACCCACCCCGCCAACCCCTATGGCGGTGGTGCCGGACAGACGAATATCGGCAACGTCGGCGCGATCACGGCTGCGGGCGGGCTGTTCGACTCGCGCGTGGCGAACAACAACATCTCGACCGATTACGGCCTGATGGTGCTGGACAAGATCCTGCGCCAGGCTGCGGCCGACACCCCCAACGGCGGTGCGCTGCAAAACGCGCTGGCCGGCATGATGGGCGCTTACAACACAGGCGTCATCACCATCGCCTGCGTCATGATGCTGTGGATGATCGTTTCCATCGTTATCGACACTGCTAAAACCGGCGTGTTCGGCGGCGGCCGCCACAACATGGTCTGGGCGCCGATCCGCGTGATGTTCGCGCTGGGCCTGCTGTTCCCGCTGGGTTCCGGCTTCTCCTCCGGCCAGTATGCCGTGATGAAGCTTGCGGAATGGGGTTCCAACTTCGGCACGCGCGCCTGGTCGCAATATGTGGCGGGCGTGGTGGGCGACCAGTCGCTGCTGGCGCCTTTTGCCGTCAATAACGCCACATCGCTTGTCAACAGCATCAGCAAAGTGATGGTCTGCCAGGTCGCGTTCAACACCTATTTGCAGCAGTCGCAGGGCGGCCTGCCCGCCGATCAGGTGATCCGCCGCGTGCAGGACGTGACCCCGAACCTCGGCACGATCACGAACCGCTATACCAACAACACCGGCTCCAACGTCTGCGGCACGATCAGCTATTCGACCGCATCGACTTCCGACGACATGGACAAGTTCCTGAACTGGTCGGCGGCGGTGCCTTCGACCCCCATGTCGGCGTCTACCCCGATTGCTAGCGCCACCGATTACAACGCCGCGCCCAACTTCACGATCGCGGCGCGCGCCTTCCGCAACGCGATGCGCGGTGCACTTGAACCCGCGATGCAGGACAGTGCGACCAGCGCGCTGGGTTCCGGCGGTACGGTCATCGAAATGGCCCGCCGTTTCGCCTGCCGCTATGTCGCCCGCAAATTCCCCGACGGCGGCACCGGCACCAGCCCCGTTTCGGCGATCCCGCAATGCGATGCCGCAACGACGGCGCCGGCTGCGGCGGACCCAACCATGGCCGAACAGCAGGCGATGGCGAACCAGATGCAGACCGATATCATGGCCGCATATGACGGCCCCGGCAAAACCGCGCTGACGACCTATATCGGCGGCCCGATGGTCGCGCAGATGCAGGCACGCGGCTGGGCCGGCATGGGCATGTGGTATCAGGACATCACCAACATGAACAGCCTGATGGCAGGTGCGCAGCAGCCGACCGCGACGGTTGAACCGGGTTCTGTCTGGATCGGCGCCGGCGGTTCAAGCTGGCTGCGCTGCATCGGATCGAAAATCATCGGTCGTTCCTGCCGCATCTCAGGTCTCGAGGAAAAAGTGCTCGGCGCGCTCGACGGCTACGACAAATGGTGGGCGAACTCGACCGCACCCGGCACCCCCGGCCGCACCCTGAACACGGCTGCCACGGGCGGCCGCGACATCAATACCGGCACCAGCGGCTCCCTCAAAAACCTGATGGCGGCGTTTAAAAACCTGTCGGGCGGCGACAACAACATTGCGGCCACGCTGGCGCGCTTCTTCGTGCCCAGCTATGGCGGCGCGTTCATCTTCCGCGCGGTGGATCTGGCCGCAACCGGCACCTATCCGCTGGCGCAGCTGGCCAATACCGGCCATAGCGTGCTGGGCACGGGCGCGCTGCTGTGGGGCGGCGTGACGCTGGTGCAGGCGGTGTCGACGCTGAAAGGTTTCGGCTTCTCGCTCGGTATCGGTGTGGCGGTTTCCTCGCTGCTCAACGCCTTTGCCACCATCGGCACGGCGATGATCGTGTCGGGCCTGATGATTTCCTTCTACCTGCCCGTGCTGCCGTTCCTGCGCGTCGCTTTCTCGGTCCTGACCTGGATGGTGTCGGTGTTCGAAGCGGTGGTGATGGTGCCGGTCGCGGCGCTGGCGCACCTTGTTTCCACGGGTGACGGCCTGACGGCGGGGCAGCCGCAGCTGCGCACGGCGTGGATCATGTGGCTCAACGTGCTGATGCGCCCCGTGCTGACAGTCATGGGCTTCGTCGGCGGTATGCTGATCTATAACACCTTCGCGGTCTATTTCCACACGACCTTCAGCCAGGGTGCGTCGTCGGTCATTTCGTCGAACAACTACTTTATGGCGCTGGTTGCCAAGGTCTGTTATTCGGTGATTTACCTCGGTACGCTGTACACTGCGGCGAACACGTCGTTCAAGCTGCTCGACATCTTCCCGGAAAACCTGATCCGCTGGATGGGCGGCTCGCCGGATCGCAGCATCTCGTCGTCGCTGGGCCAAGGTCATGACGGCAACATGTACGCGGCAACGCGCGTCATCGGCCAGATGCAGCCGAAGGGCGATGTGGCGATCAAGGATGCGGATGCGCTGGCGCGCGAACGTCAGGAAATCGCCAGCCGCGCCGACAACATGAAGTCGAACGCCAAGGACAAGGTGATGACCGAACAGGAACGCAAGCAGGCGGCAGTCGATCGCAGCAACACGATCGACGGCCTGAGCGCGAAAGACAAGGCTGCCTTCAACAAGATGGACCCCGACAAGCAGGGCGATTTCCTGGCCGCCAAGTTCCAGGAACAGCAAAACGCCAAATATATCCGCATGCCGTGGGAAAAAGGCCTGACCGGCAAGCGCGGTTACCAGACTTAAGACAGCCTATACAGCGATACGATAAAAACCGCCGGGCCGAAAACCCGGCGGTTTTCGTTTCCGGTTCCCTAACAACGCCTGAAAATGTTGTTTTTCCGTGCCTTGCATCGGGTATCGCAGGGGGGTATAGTATGCGCTGCGGCATCCGCAAGTAACTCGTTGGATTATCAGGAGATTTAAATGGCGCGCACCGGTCTGTTCAAGGGTTTGGCAATCGCTTGCCTGCTGACGGTTTCCGGCATCGCCACAGCGCAGGAAACACCCGCGCCGGTCACCGCCGTGCCCGCCGTCGCCATGCATGGCGAACCGAAATACGCCGCCGGCTTCACCCATTTCGACTACACCAACCCCGATGCCCCCAAGGGCGGCCAGATCCGCCTTGCCGCCGCAGGCACGTTCGACAGCCTGAACGCGTTTATCATCAAGGGCGTTCCCGCGCCCGGCCTTGGCATGATTTACCAGCCGCTGACCTCGAAATCCGATGACGAGGCCTTCACGCAATATGGCCAGATCGCCGAAAGCATCGAAATGCCCGAAGATCGATCTTTCGTCGTCTTCAACCTGCGCAAGGAAGCGAAGTGGAGCGACGGCCAGCCGCTGACCGCCGATGATGTCGTGTTCACCTTCAACACGCTGATGAAAGACGGCCATCCGTTCTATCGCGCCTATTACTCCAATGTGAAGGAGGCGAAGGCGGAAACGCCGACCCGCGTAAAATTCACCTTCAACATGGCGGGCAACCGCGAGCTGCCGCTGATCATGGGCGAAATGCAGGTGCTGCCCAAGCATTATTGGGAAGGAAAAAAATTCGACGCGACCACGCTGGAGGCACCGATCGGCTCCGGCCCCTATAAAATCAAGTCGGTCGATGCCGGCAAGCGCATCACCTATGAACGCGTCAAAAACTGGTGGGCGGAAAACCTGCCCGTGAACAAGGGGCAGTATAACTTCGACACCATCGTCTATGACCTGTACCGCGACGAAACCGTGCTGCTGCAGGCGCTGTTCGCGGGCGAATACGATTTCCGCGCCGAAAACCAGGCCAAGGCGTGGAATTCCGAATACAACACCATCCCCGTGAAAGAGGGCTGGATCAAGAAGGACGAAATCCACCACAGCCTGCCATCCGGCATGCAGGGTTTCATCTTTAACACGCGCAGGCCGATTTTTGCCGACGCGCTCACGCGCCGCGCGCTTGGCTACGCCTTCGATTTCGAATGGTCGAACAAGCAGTTCGCTTTCGGGTCTTACAAGCGCACCAACAGCTACTTCGACAATTCCGAACTCGCCGCAACCGGCCGCCCGCAAGGGCGCGAGCTGGAGATACTTGAAAAATACCGCGGCAAAATCCCGAACGAGATTTTTGTCGATGAATTCAAAAGCCCCGTGACCGACGGTTCCGGCGCTGATATGCGCGACAACCTGTCGATGGCAAAACGCCTGCTGGCCGAAGCGGGCTGGCGCATGGGGGCCGGCAAGGTGCTGCAGCGCGGCGCGCAGGTGATGAAATTTGAAATCCTGCTCTCCAGCCCGATGTTCGAACGCTGGGTCGGGCCGTTTGCCGCGAACCTGAAAAAACTGGGCGCGGTCGTGACCGTGCGCACCATCGACCCGACGCAGTACCAGAACCGCATGGACAGCTTTGATTTCGACATGACGGTCGGCACCTTCGGCCAGTCGCTGTCGCCCGGCAACGAACAGCGCGATTTCTGGGGCTCCGACAAGGTGAACGTCAAAGGCAGCCGCAACCTGATCGGCATCAAGGATCCCGTGGTCGATGAACTGATCGACATGATCATCACGGCAAAAGACCGCGAGGAATTGGTCGCCGCCACGCATGCGCTCGACCGCGTGCTGCTATGGAGCTATTACCTGATCCCGCATTGGCATATCGATTATTTCCGCATCGCCTATTGGGACAAATTCGGCCACCCCGACATCACGCCCAAATACGGCCTCGGCATTCCCGACAACTGGTGGTTCGACGCGAAAAAAGCCGCAACGATTGCGGAACGCCTGAAAACCCTGAAAAAAGAATAAGGGGCAGCATCACTTGTTCGCCTATACGATCCGCCGCCTGCTTTTGATGATCCCGACGCTGTTCGGCATCCTGCTGCTCAATTTCCTGATTGTGCAAATGGCGCCGGGCGGGCCGGTGGAGCAGGTGATCGCGCGGATACAGGGCATGGACACCTCGGCGACGTCGCGTTTTTCCGGCGGCGGGACCGATACCGGCATCCAGTCGCAGCAACAGCAGATGGCGATGTCGGGCGGCGAATCCAAATACCGCGGCGCGCAGGGCCTCGACCCCGAATTCATCAAGAGTCTTGAAAAACAGTTCGGCTTTGACAAGCCGCTGCATGAACGCTTCTGGCTGATGCTGAAAAACTACCTGAGCTTCGATTTCGGCAACAGTTACTTTCAGGATCGCAGCGTGATGGACCTGATGCTGGAAAAAATGCCGGTGTCGATTTCGCTGGGGCTTTGGACGACGCTGCTCATTTATTTCATCTCCATCCCGCTCGGCATCCGCAAGGCCGTGAAGGACGGTTCGGCTTTCGATACATGGACGTCGGGCGTTATCATCGCGGGCTACGCCATTCCCGGCTTCCTGTTCGCCATCCTGCTGATCGTGGTTTTCGCGGGCGGCAAGTATTTCAATATCTTCCCCCTACGCGGCATCGTGTCGGACGGTTGGTCTGATATGTCATGGCCGAAACGTATCGCTGATTATTTCTGGCATATCACCCTGCCTGTGACGGCGAGCGTCATCAGTGGTTTTGCCGGCCTGACGATCCTGACGAAGAATTCTTTCCTCGAGGAAATCAACAAGCAATACGTGCTGACCGCGTGCGCCAAGGGCCTGCCGGAGTTGAAGGTTCTGTACGGCCATGTGTTCCGCAACGCTATGCTGATCGTGATTGCGGGCATACCGGCGGCGATGGTCAGCATTTTCCTGACTGGTTCGCTGCTCATCGAAACCATTTTCTCCCTCGACGGGCTCGGTCTGCTGGGGTTTGAATCGGCGCTCAACCGCGATTATCCCGTCATGTTCGGCACGCTGTACCTGTTCACGCTGCTGGGCTTTATCATCAAGCTTATCTCCGACCTTGTCATGACATGGGTCGATCCGCGCATCGATTTCAACGCGCAGGGGGCACGCTGATGGCATTCTCCGCAATCGCGCAGCGCCGTATCGCCCAGTTCCGCCGTAACCGCCGCGGCTATGTCTCGCTGTGGATTTTCGCCGCGCTGTTCCTGTTCAGCGTCTTCGCCGAATTCGTCGCCAACGACAAGCCGATTTTCATCAGCTATGACGGCGGTTATTACGCGCCGGTGTTCAGGTCTTATGCAGAAACCGAATTCGGCGGTGAGTTCGAAACCGAAGCTGATTACCGCGACCCCGCCGTCGCCGAACTCATCAACAAGAAAGGTTGGATGATCTGGCCGCCGATCCGCTATTCCTACCAGACGATCAATTACAACCTCGATGTGCCCGCACCGTCGCCGCCGACCCGCGAAAACCTTCTCGGCACCGATGATCAGGCGCGCGATGTGCTGGCACGGTTGATTTATGGTTTCCGCATCTCGATTATTTTCGGCCTCACGCTCACGCTGCTTGGTTCTGCCTTTGGCATGCTGGTGGGCGCGATGGAAGGGTATCTGGGCGGGCTGTTCGATCTTTTGACCCAGCGTTTCATCGAAATCTGGTCTGGCATGCCGGTGTTTTTCCTGCTCATCATCATGTCGAGCATCATCACGCCCGGTTTCTTCACGCTGCTGGGGTTGATGCTGCTGTTTTCGTGGATGACGCTGGTGGATGTGGTGCGCGCAGAATTCCTGAAGGCGCGTAACCTCGATTATATCCGCGCGGCCAAGGCGCTGGGCGTATCGACGCCCGTCATCATGTTCAAGCATGCGCTGCCGAACGCGATGGTTGCGTCGCTCTCCATGATGCCTTTCGTGCTGGCGGGGTCGATCACGACGCTGACCAGCCTCGATTTCCTCGGCTTTGGCATGCCGCCGGGCTCGCCGTCCTTGGGCGAATTGCTGTCGCAGGGCAAGAATAACCTGCAGGCGCCGTGGCTGGGCATGACGGCGTTTTTCTCGGTCGCGGTGATGCTCAGCCTGCTGACCTTCATCGGCGAAGCGGTGCGTGACGCGTTTGACCCGCGCAAGATTTTCAAAGGATGATGTAATGGCATTGCTGGATGTCAAAAACCTTTCGGTCGATTTCGTGAACGGCAAGCAGGTGACGCATGCCGTAAAGGGAATATCCTTTTCCATCGAAAAGGGCGAAACGCTGGCGGTGGTGGGCGAATCCGGCTCCGGCAAGTCGGTGACGGCGCTGTCCGTGCTGCAACTGCTGCCGTATCCGGTCGCGCAGCACCCGGCGGGCTCGATCAAGTTCAGGGATCAGGAATTGATGGGGGCGGGCGACAGCGTGCTGCGCACCATCCGCGGCAACAAGATCGCGATGATTTTCCAGGAACCGATGACATCGCTGAACCCGCTGCACACGATTGAAAAACAGATTGCCGAGGCGCTGTTCCTGCACAAGAAAATGACGCCCGATGCCGCGCGCAAGCGCGTGGTCGAGCTGCTGGAGCTGGTGGGCCTGACGAAACTGACGCAGCGCCTTGGCGCGTATCCGCATGAATTGTCGGGCGGGCAGCGGCAGCGCGTGATGATTGCGATGGCGCTGGCGAACGAGCCTGATTTACTGATCGCGGACGAGCCCACCACGGCGGTCGATGTGACCGTGCAGGCGCAAATCCTGAAACTGCTGCTGGAACTGCAGCAGAAATTGGGCATGGCGATCATGCTGATCACGCATGACCTGTCGATCGTGCGCAAAATGGCCAACCGCGTCGCCGTGATGTATCACGGCGATATCGTCGAACTGGCGGAAACCAAATCGCTGTTCGCAAACCCGCAGCACGATTACACGAAAATGCTGCTGGCCGCGCAGCCGCACGGCAATCCGCCGGCGTTTGACATGAACGCCGCGCCGATATTGAAGGCCGACGACCTGAAGGTATATTTCCCGGTCAAGACCGGCATTTTCCGCCGCACGACCGATTACGTGCGCGCCGTCGACGGCATCAATGTCGCCATCCGGCCGGGGCAGACGGTGGGCGTGGTGGGTGAATCCGGTTCGGGCAAGACCACGCTCGGCCTTGCGCTGCTGCGCCTGCTGCAAAGCCAGGGGCTGGTGCAGTTCAATGGAAAGTCATTGAACGACATGAGCGACAAGGAAATCCGTCCCTTGCGCCGCGATATGCAGATCGTGTTCCAGGACCCCTACGGTTCTCTCAGCCCGCGCCTGTCGGTTGCGCAGATTATCGAGGAAGGCCTGCTGGTGCATTTCCCGCAGATGAACGCGGCAGAACGTGATGCGAAAGTAGTGGCGGGTTTGAAAGAAGTCGGCCTCGACCCCGAAACGCGCCACCGTTATCCGCATGAATTTTCGGGCGGCCAGCGGCAGCGTATCGCCATTGCGCGCGCAATGGTGCTGAGCCCGAAATTCGTGATATTGGACGAGCCCACCTCGGCGCTGGATATGTCGGTGCAGGCGCAGATTGTCGACCTGCTGCGCAAATTGCAGCGCGACCACAACCTTGCCTATATGTTCATCAGCCATGATTTGCGCGTGGTGAAGGCAATGTCGCATGACGTGATGGTGATGCGCAACGGCAAGGTGGTGGAAAGCGGCCCTGCGGCGCAGGTCTTCGAACACCCGCGCGAGGATTACACCAAGGCGCTGCTGGCCGCCGCGCTGAACATCGAAGTCGCGCACCACGCGGCCTGACATTTCCACATTTCACAATCGTGAACGCGCATCGGCGCGTCGTCATCATTTGTAAACAATTCTATCTATACTTAAACCGATGTTAAAAATTCCGGTGATATACTGAAGATAAGGAAACATCGGGGGACGCTTCCATGAGTAAAAAGAAAAGGGGTTGTGTCCATGAAAAGATCAATCAAGGTTTTAAACAAATACAAAATGTATTTTATCATTCTCGCCTTTGCTTTGCCGCTGTTCTTCTTCGCGTCGAACGGCTTCGGCAGCGAGGATGGCGGGCCCATGCCCATCTGGAAACCGGTATCGTCGGATAATTACGTCATGCCGCAGGAACACAGCCCGGGCTGGCAAATCCGCCTGCGGCTGCTGTCGAAAACCTAAAACAGATCAGGCGGCCTTTTTCTGCTCCGGCTGGACCGGCCTGTTGAAGCTGAGCAGAAGCGCGGCTTCGGCTTCCTTCGCTTTCTTCAGGTGTGCTTCCTTGACATGGCCATAGCCGCGGATGTGTTCCGGGATGCTGGCGATATCGACCGCGACGTTGTAATTGCGGTCGGTCAGGCCTTGCAGCAGTCCCTCGATCGTCGCGCGGTAATCCTTGATCAGCTGGCGTTCCGTGCGGCGTTCATGGGTATAGCCGAAGATATCGAGCGGCGTGCCGCGCAGGCCTTTGAGCTTCGCAAGGATGCCAAACACCGGCAGAACCCATGCGCCGAATTCCATTTTCTGGAGTTCGCCTGTCACTGCGTCGCGTTTCGCGAGCAGGGGCGGGGCAAGGTGGAAGCGGAGTTTGTAGTCGCCGTCAAAGGTGTTTTTCAGCTGGCTCAGGAATTGCCCGTCGGTATGCAGGCGGGCGACTTCGTATTCGTCCTTATACGCCATCAGTTTGTAGTAATAGCGCGCCACAGCCTCGGTCAGCTTGCCGGGGTTGCCCTTGACGCGGATTTCGGCGGTGCGCACGGCATCGACCAGTTCCTTGTATTTTTCCGCATAGGCCGCGTTCTGGTACCCGGTCAGCGACATCATGCGGCGGTCGATGGTTTCCTCGATGGTGGTCGAAATCTGGCGGTGGCGGTCGGATCCATCGGCGGTTTTCTTGGGCGCCGCCAGTTCTTCGACCTTGGCGATATCCCATGCGGCGCGGCGGCCCCAGGTGAAGCTTTGCTGGTTCATGCCGATCGACACGCCGTTCAGTTCAATTGCCTTCATGATTGCGTCATGGCCGAGCGGAATCAGGCCCTTTTGCCATGCATAGCCCAGCATGAACATATTGGTCGCAATCGAATCGCCCATCAGCGCGGTCGCGATCTGCGAGGTGTCGAGGACGAACAGGTTGTCCTTGCCCGTCAGTTCCGCGATGGAGGATATGATGGATTTCGACGGGATGTTCCAGTCCGGCTTGCGGGTGAATTCGCCCGTCTGCGCCTTGTGGGTGTTCAGAACAATTTTCGTCTCGCCCTGACGGATTTTCGACAGGCAGTCGCCGTCGGCCGTGACCAGCAAATCCGCGCCGATGATGACGTTTGCGCCCGCGATGCCGATGCGCACCGTATTGATGGCGTCGGGGGTTTTCGCGATGCGGATATGGCTCGTGACCGCGCCGCCCTTTTGGGCAAGGCCGGTCTGGTCCATCGTGGTGGCGCCCTTGTCTTCAAGGTGTGCCGCCATCGCCAAAATCGCGCCGACGGTCACGATGCCCGTGCCGCCCACGCCATTGACAAGGATCGCGCAGGGGCTCGACAGGTCGCCGATGGCGGGCATCGGCATGGCCGCGAAATATTCCTCGACCTCATTGCCGATTTTTGCGGCTTCGGGCTTTTTCAACCCGCCGCCATGCACGGTGACGAAGCTGGGGCAGAAGCCCTTCACGCAGGAGAAGTCTTTATTGCAGCTGCTCTGGTCGATCTGGCGCTTGCGGCCGAATTCGGTTTCGACAGGCGCAATCGACAGGCAGTTCGATTTCTTGCCGCAATCGCCGCAGCCTTCGCAGACGCGCTCGTTAATGACTACTCGTTTGGGCGGGTCGATCATCAACCCGCGCTTGCGGCGGCGGCGTTTTTCGGCGGCGCAGGTCTGGTCGTAGATCATGACTGTCACGCCGGGAATCTCGCGCAACACGCGCTGCACTTCGTCAAGGTCGTCGCGATGGGTGATGCGCACGCCGCTGGGCAGCATGACACCCTTGTATTTCCACGGCTCGTCCGTCACGACATAGATCGTTTCAATGCCTTCGGCGCGCACTTGGCTCGCCACCATCGGCACGGTCAGCTGACCGTCGACCGGCTGGCCGCCCGTCATGGCGACCGCGTCGTTGTACAGGATTTTATAGGTGATGTTCACCTTCGCGGCTTGCGCCGCGCGGATCGCCAGCAGGCCGGAATGGAAATAGGTGCCGTCGCCAAGGTTGGTGAAGATATGCTTTTCATCCGTGAAGGGGGCTTGCCCGATCCACGGCACGCCTTCACCGCCCATCTGGGTGAACATCATGGTGGATCTATCCATCCACATCGTCATGTAATGGCAGCCGATCCCCGCCAGTGCGCGGGAACCTTCCGGCACCTTGGTCGAGGTGTTGTGCGGGCAGCCGGAGCAGAACCACGGCATCCGTACAACGGGGGAAGGTTTACCCTTCAGGTCGAAATTCTTGTGAATGATGTCCATGCGGCTGGCAAAGCCCGACGTATCCATGATCGGCGTCAGGCGCTTGATCAGCGCATCGGCGATCTGGCTGGGCGACAATTCATAGGTTTCGGGCAGCAGCGGCGCGCCGCGTTCGTCGATCTTGCCGGTCACGCGCGGGCGGCGGGGCAGGGGCATGTTGAACAGCGCCTTCTTGATCTGTTCTTCGATCAAGCCGCGCTTTTCCTCCACCACGAACAATTCTTCGACTTCTTCGGCAAGCTTGATGATGCCGGAGGTTTCCAGCGGCCAGACAAGCGCGACCTTGTAAACCGCCAATCCCATTTCTTCCGCGCGTGCCTTGGTGATGCCAAGGTCCTCGAGCGCCTGCATGGTATCCATCCAGCCCTTGCCGGTCGCGACGATGGCGAAGCGTTTGCGGGCAGGGTTCAGCGTCATACGGTCAAGGCCGTTCGCGCGGGCATAGGCCTGCGCCGCCGGCAGCTTCAGCGTGACAAGGCGTTCTTCCTGCGCCACCGGTGCGTCGTACCAGCGGATGTTCAGCCCGTCTTCCGGCATCGCGAAATCGGTCGGGCGGATAAACTGCATTGCAAACGGATTGGTATTGACCGATGCGGAACTGTCGGCGAAGTCGGAGATAATTTTCAGCCCCGCCCAAGCGCCAGAATAACGGCTCATGGCGATGCCGTGCAGGCCAAGCTCCAGCGCGTCTTCGATCCCGGCCGGATGCAGCATGGGGATCATCGCATGCATAAACGCATGTTCGGATTGATGCGGAAAGGTGGATGATTTGCAGGCATGGTCGTCGCCTGCGAGGGCCAGCACGCCGCCGTGCTTCGACGAACCCGCGGCGTTGGCGTGTTTCAATACGTCGATGGAGCGGTCAACGCCCGGGCCCTTGCCGTACCAGATGCCCACGATGCCGTCGTAACGCGCGGCGGGGCCAAGGTTCAATTGCTGGCTGCCCCAGACGGCGGTCGCGCCCAGATCTTCGTTCACGCCGGGAACGAATTTGATCTCGTGTTCTGCGGTGAATTTTTTGGCCTGCATGATGGCCTGGTCGAGCCCGCCCAGAGGCGACCCGCGATAGCCGGAAATAAAGGTGGCGGTTTTCAGGCCGGCCTGTTTATCCAGCTCGTGCTGCATCATGGGGATGCGCACCAAGGCCTGAAGGCCGTTCAGGTAAATACGGCCCGACTTCTCGGTATATTTGTCATTCAGCGTAACAGCATCGCGCATGCCCTGTGACCCACCCCTGTAGAACGATTCCGTATCAGCGTTAAAGTAGTATCGTATAGCGAGTCCGGCAACTTTATTTCAACAATTTTTTTCATAAATTAGTGAAGAATAATGTTAAAAATCAAGGCTCTAGCGCAACTTTTTGTGCTGCAATGCACAAACGGCGCGGAATATAAGGCTTTTCACGGGCGCAAAGGCCGTGTTACAACCTCTCACGCCAATAAGGCGCAACTTTTACAAAGAGATTCGGAAAGGGGTGATTACCATCGTACAGGTCATCGTACGCGATAACAACGTCGATCAGGCACTGCGCGCATTGAAGAAAAAGATGCAGCGTGAAGGACTGTTCCGCGAAATGAAACTGCGCCGCCACTATGAGAAGCCTTCTGTGAAGAAGGCGCGTGAGCGTTCTGAAGCAGTCCGTCGCCACCGCAAACTTGAGCGCAAGCGCAAGGAAAGGGACGGCGAATAATCGTTATCGGATAATATCACCGCTAAGATATTGAGAAAGGGGTCCGCGCGTTATGCCGGACCCTTTTTGCTGTCTGTCACAAGCGCGTCATCCCCGCGCAGGCGGGGATGACGAAACATGGATGACACTAGATTTTCAATTTAGCGATTTGCGATTGCCCCACGGGCTTGTCATCCATCACCGGCACTTGCCCGCCCGCTTTCTTCAGTTCATCAATCGCGCGCGCCAGTACGGCATCGCCGAGCGTGTTGAAGCTTTCGGCCGCGCCCAGCGTTTCCAGCCCGGTTTTCAGGTTTTCCGAGATAATCAGTCGTTCGCGGGATTCGAAATTGAAAATCTCCGTGATCTTGCGGTTCAGAACGGGCATTTCCGCGATTTTCGCGATGGTGGTGATGTTCATCAGCGCCCATGTCTCGCCCGATGCTGCGGGCTTATTTTCATTCGCGGGCGGGGCAGCGGCGGCGGGCGCGGCGAGGTCGGCAGCAACCGGCGTGCCACGCACGGTTGTTTCGATGATCTTTTGCAGGCGCGGGTATTTTTCAGCGGCCAGCTTTGCGGGTGTCACATCATCCTTGCCCGGGATATCGGTGCGCGCGCCTGCCGTGATCAGGAATTCCAGCATCGCGCCGCAGTCGCTGGCGACGGCATAATATGTCGCCGTGCGTTCATCCTTGGTATTGCGCACATCCAGCAGCACGCCTTTTTCCACGAGCGCCTTTGCGGCATCAAGGTCACCGTTATGCGCGGCCCAATGGATGGGATAGGTGTATGAATTGTTATGCGCGTTCACATCGGAACCCGCCGCAATCAGCAGCAGCGCCGCCGCCGATTTATCCTTGGTCAGCGCCAGCAGCAGCGCGGTGTTGCCGTCGGGGTCGGTCTGCGTCAGGTCGGGCTTGCGGGTGAGGAGGTATTTGATCGCTTCGGTCTGCCCCGCTTCGGATGCGAGCATCAGCGCGGTTTTGCCTTCGGGGTTTTTCATGTCGATGGGGTATGGCGTTCCCGTCTGCAATCCGTATTTAAGCTCATCAAGATCGCCGGATGTTGCGGCTGCAAAGAAGGTCTTCTTCGTGCTGATGAATGCCATGTGGTAAGTCGTTTTCCCCGCGTTGTTTGAAGGTGTTGGGGAATTATCCCAACCGCGTGCAAAACGGTCAAGAGGTATTATGCTACCTCACTGTAATCATTGGATTTAAACCTTGGCCACGCTCATTTTTTCAAGCAACGAGCCCATTTCTTTCAGTAATCGAACGACACGTTCGCGGTCGCTCCCAATTCTTGTTTGGAACTCGAAAATATCGATTCCATTGCAAATTTCATTGAGCGCGGCGGTTAAAATTAAAAGTTCTTCGTGCGTCATAACCGTCTGCGACTGATCAGGCGCGATATTTACAATATTCATGGCTCACCTAAATAATTAAACGCGGAACGGCTTCGACGGACCGTTTTGCGAAGGATTGCCGCGCTTGCCGATCACATCGGATTCATTCGCTTCGCCGCCCAGCTTCACGAATTCGGCCAGCGCCTTGCGCAGCGCGGCTTCGGTGATCGCGTCGAAACTTTCGGGCGGCATCGTGGTTTCCACGCCGCTGCGCGTGTTTTCGTTGATGACGGTGCGCTCGCGGGATTCGAAATTGAAAATCTCGGTCAGGCGGCGGTTGATGTCGGGGATATCGCCGATATGCGTCACCTGATGCTCGCCCGTGCGCAGCCAGCGGTCGTTGCCGCTATAGGCGGGCGCTGCTGCTTCTGCGGCGGCGGGTTCGTTTTTCGCGACGGGGGTTTCAAGTATCTTTTGCAGATGCGCGCCCTTGGCGGTTGCGATATCCAGCTGTGTCTGGCCCTTTTTGTCGGGCATGTCGGTGCGCGCGCCGGATTGCAGCAGGAACTCCACAACATTCGCATGGCCCTGGATGACCGCCCAATGCAGCGGGGTGTAGCCGTTATTGACGATCACGGTGTCAAGGTTCGCGCCATAGCTGACCAGCATTTTCACCATGTCGATATCGCCCTGATGCGCGGCGAAATGGAGCGGCGTGATGTAATCCGCCGCATGGGCGTTTACGTCCGCGCCGCGCTTGATCAGAACCTGCGCCGCGTCGCGCTGCTTGTTGATCAGGGCAAGCGTCAGCGGCGTGTGGCCTTCCTTGTCCGGTGTATTGGCGTTGAGGCCGAATTTCAGCATAGTATTGAGGATCGCGTCATGGCCGAGCTTTGCGGCATGGGCGACGGCGGTCATACCCGCTTCGTCGCGCGCGTTCAAATCGACCTTGCGGCTATTGTAATAGTATTCCTTCACGTACCGCGTGACGGTTTTCTCGTCATTGTCCTTGACCGCCTGATGGAACTTTTTGACGCTGTCGAACATGTTACGGCAGCCTCGCGGTTTTGTTCAGGTTGCGGCGCGTGATTTGCGTGTCATCGACCGTCCCGCCCAGATTGCGATACGCAGCGGCGGCCTTTTGCAGCGCCGCTTCCTCGATGGTATCGAAGCTTTGGGGGGCTGCCATGTTTTCCGCGCCGGTGCGCAGGTTTTCGGATATCACGATGCGCTCGCGGCTCTCGAAATTGAAAATTTCGGTCAGTTTGCGCTCCAATGCGGGATAGATGCCGACCTGCGCTACTTTCGCGTCGCCCATGCGCAGCCATGTTTCGGTCGCGGCCTCCGCCGTTTCCGGCATGTCATAGCCGGGACGCACGGGTTTTTCGCGCTGCTCCAGCAGGTACGCGATGGCGTCGTTGTTGCGGTCACGCGCCAGCTGCAGCGCGGTCTGGCCGCGGTTGTTTTTAATATGCGCATCCGCGCCCTGTTCCAGCAGAAATTCAACCATCTGCATGCGGTTGTAATAAACCGCCCATTGCAGCGGGGTATAGCCGTGCTGGCGGTCGCGTTCGTCGATCTCCAGCCCTTTTTCCAGCAGCAGCCTTGCGGTTTCCTCCGCGCCCTGCTGTGCGGCAAGGTGCAGCAGCCCGTGGCCGTCGGAATCCTGCAGGTCGGTTTTCGCGCCGGCCTCGATCAGTTTTTTGATGATGTCGGTGCGGCCATAGCGCACGGCGTTCAGCAGCGGCTTGTCGCGGTCGGGATCGGCCTTCGCGGCCAGCAGGATATCGACCGCAACGCCGCTGGACCGCGCCGATGCCATCGACAGCGCGGTCGATCCGCCATGCAGTTCGGCGTTCACATCCGCGTTGGCGGCAATCAGGCGGCGCAGGGTATCGATGCGCCCGCCCGAACTGGCGGCGACCGCCAGCGGGGTATAGCCGTGGTTGTTGTGACCCTCGATATCCGCGCCGGCGGCCAGCAGCGCGTCGATCACGGCGTTCTTGCCGTGCTTGACGGCGATATGCAGGGCGTAATCGCCGTTACGGTCGGTCACCTTCAGGTATTCGCGCGCATGCTTGCTGGAGAGATAGCTCTGCAACGTCTCCATATCGCCGCGCGCGGCAGCCTTCAGGAATCCGTTATTGGTGTGCATCAGCGGCATCGCGGGTTTCGTTCCTTGGGGAATCTTGGAGTAGGGGAACTATAGAAAATAGGGATTACTATGACAAGGCGGAATCGGTGTATTTTTGTCATAATAACACAGCGCGTGACAGGAATCCTGCGGCTCTCTATGCTGCAGCATCAGGCAGGGCAAAGTGGCGACATATCAGGAAATTTTCGGGCTGGCGGCGTTCGCCATCGGGTTGTGGGGCACAGCGGTTTATATCGCGTCGATCTTCCGCGGCGAAACGCGGCCGCATGTCTATACGCATCTGGTCTGGGGGCTGGTCACGCTGATCGCTTTTCTGGGGCAGCTGGCCGACAAAGCGGGGCCGGGGGCATGGGCGCTCGGCATCACGGCAGCGGCCTGTTTGTTTCAGGCCGCACTCGCGCTGAAATGGGGCGAGAAAAACATCACGCGCGGTGACAAGCTGTCACTTGTCGCGGCTGTTGTTGCGGTCGTGCCGTGGGTGCTGACGGATGATCCGTTACTCTCCGTCGTGCTGGCCTCCATCATCAGCGGCGTCGCCTTCTTCCCGACCATCCGCAAATCATGGACAAAACCGCGTGAAGAAAACCTGATCGCCTACATGATCGCGAATGTGAAACTCGGGCTGTCACTTGTCGCACTCACGAATTTCACGGTGACAACGCTGGTCTATCCGGTGTCGTCGATCGTTATTAACACGGCGTTTGTGGTGTTATGTCTCTACCGCCGCGCGGCCATGGCGCGGTCGGCAGCGGTTGCGGCGTAACCTTCTTACAAGCAGAAATTCCCCAGCTTCGGTGCGGGGCCTTTGTTTTTGCTGATGGGTTCGGTCGCCTTCACGAGGAACTCGGCTGCTTTCGGGTCCACCTTGTCCAGCAGCGGCTTCAGCGTATTGCGGACTTCGGCGTGATAATCGTTCAGCCATTTCAGCTCTTCGGGCGTCAGCAGGGCAGGCTCGACAAGGTTAGTGTCGATGGGCGCCATGGTGAGCGTCTTGAAGCCGAGCAGCTTCTTGCCGTCCGCATCCGTCTTGCCTGTGTCGATCACGGTCACAAGGTTTTCGATGCGGATGCCGTAAGCGCCTTCTTTGTAGAATCCGGGCTCGTTCGACACGATCATGCCGACTTCAAACGGCACGGTGGTGGAGCGCGGCGAAATGCCGGCGGGGCCTTCATGCACGGACAAATAGCTGCCCACGCCATGGCCGGTGCCATGCGCGTAATCGAGGCCGACTTCCTTCAATGCCGCGCGTGCCTTGTCGTCCAGAACTTTTCCAACCGTGCCTTCGGGGAAGACGCTCATCGCGACCTGAATATGGCCCTTCAGCACGCGGGTATTGTGTTCTTTCATCTCCGCCGTCACGTTATCGACCGCGACAGTGCGGGTGATGTCGGTCGTGCCGTCGAGGTATTGCGCGCCGGAATCGACCAAGTAGATCGGCCCTGCCATCAGCGGCTTGTTGGTTTCGGGCGATGAACGGTAATGCACAATCGCGCCGTTGCCGCCCGCGCCGGAAATGGTGTCAAAGCTGAGGCCGCGGAAGTTTTTGCCTTCCTCGCGGAAGGATTGCAGCAGGTCGGATGCCGTGAGTTCGTCGTATTTCGCCGCCTGTCCCTGACCGCAAATGCTGCTCAGGAAACGCGTGACCGCCACGCCGTCGCGGATATGCGCGTCAATCGTGCCCTGAATTTCCACCGCGTTCTTTTTCGCCTTCATCAGCTGGATCGGGCTTTTCTCGGCGATGCTCGCGCCGCCCGCCGTCTTGATGATGTCTTCAACCTTGGCGGGGGAGGAACCGGGATCGACCCAGACCTTTTTCCCCTGTTTCGCCAAGGTTTCGATGCCGCCCGCGAAATCTTCCAGCGGGTGCAGGCGCACATCGGCGCCGACCCAGGCCTTCGTTTCATCGGTCACCTTGCGGCTGTCGATATACCAGTCCACCGATCCGTCCTTATGCGCGATGGCATAGGAAAGGGCGAAGGGCGTGCAGGGCACGTCGCCGCCACGGATGTTGAGAAGCCATGCAATTTCTTCCGGCAGCGCGACCGCAATCGCATCCGCGCCCTTGGTTGCCAGCGTTTTCGCTAGATCGGCGCGTTTTTCATCCGACGCCTTGCCCGCAAATTGCAGCGGATGCGGCACGACGGGGGCGAGCGGTGCGGGCGGCTGGTCTTTCCATGCCGCGTCCAGCGGGTTGTCCTGCAGCAGCACCAGCGTGCCGCCGGCCTTTTCGACCGCGTCCTTGATGCGCTTCAAATCATTGGGCGTATGCACCCAGGGATCAACGCCGAAGCGCGCGCCTGCGGGCAAATTCTTTTCAATCCATTCGACCGGCGACATGGTGGGGATGGGCAGCTGGTTTTCCGACACGTTGCAGATCTGGAACGATTTGTCGTCAACTTGAGCGCGCGATTGCAGCGTGTAGCGGCCATCGGTAAAGAAACCGGCCTTGTCGTTCAGCACCACCGCGTAACCGGCGGAACCGGTGAATTCGGTGATCCATGCAAGGCGTTCGGCGCGCGCGGGCACATATTCGCCCTGAAATTCATCGGCGCGGGGAATGTAGAAACCATCCACGCCGCGCTTCGCCATTTCGGCGCGCAGGTCGGCGAGTTTATCCTGCTTCACATTGTTCTGGTTCGCGGCGAGGTGTTCTTTGAGCGCGGCCAGCTGCTGCACGGTTTCGGCGTTGTCGTTCGTCGTGAACAGGCGCGCCCAGCGCTGCGGCTCGCCAAGGTCGGCGGGGGCGGCGTTGATGCCGCGGAGCGTTTCCTTCACTTCCTCGACCGTGCGTTTTTCGCCGGATGCGGAGAGGAGGGATTTCAGGTGCTCGTCGCCTTTGTAGCTCATAGGGGCTTCTCCAGACTGAACCAGGTTATTTCATGCTTGTTGTGATATAAATGGATAGCATACGACCCCTCGATGTCAAGGAAGGGCTGGATGGCCTTGAAGTCGGTATCCCCTTGTAATTTAATCGTAGTTACAAAGTTGCGCGCATATCCCGCTTCGCGCCAGTCATTCACCAGCCGCAGCAAACGGTCGGGGTAGCAGATAACATCGGAAAACAGCCAATCGACCGGGCCGATATCCTTGGGCGCGATCGAAAACGCGCTTTGTTCGATATACTTCACGCGCGGCAGTTTCGCGATATTGGGGGCAAGCGGCGCTTTATCGACGCTGATGACATTCGCGCCAAGACTGTGCAGCACCCATGTCCAGCCGCCGGGGGCCGATCCGAAATCGATGCAGTTGTCGCCGTTTTTCGGCATCGCGCCGCAACGCGTCAGCGCCTCCCACAATTTCAGGTAGGCGCGGTTGGGCGGTTCGCCCTTGTCTTCGTCAAATTTATACGCGCCGTTCGGCACGGGTTCGGAACATGACGGCGACGCAAGGATCAGGTTTTCCTTCACCAGCGTCCACGATCCCAGCGGCGCGGTGATCAGCGGCTGGCCGAATTTCAGCGGCTTGCCGCCCACATGCGGCAGTTTTTCGGTAATGAGGCCGCTGCGGCGGTGATAATCGAAACCGTAATTCCACCAGTTGCGCTGCAGGCTTTTCAGTTTTTTTGCCGCGTCGCCGATGGAAGAAACTTCGATCCATTGCGGGTTCAGCCAGCTGTTTTCCGCCCAGATCACGCGCCGCGCGGGCTTTTTTGAAATGACAAGGCGTTCATGCACATCATCCACATCATCGCCCAGTTCGGCCACCAATTCATGGACGAAACCTTCGGGCGCAAGATAGGCGGAAAAATCGCTCATGATGCTTTCGGGCGCGGCAGGACGGATTTGCGCATCACGGTCGCGCTGTCGAATGCCTGCGCCGTGTCGTTGTCGTTCACCACGGCGTTGCGCGCGGCGTGGTTGATGATTTCCTGCTGGAATTTCACCAATGCGTCGGGGTCTTTTTTCAGGTCGTAATTGATGCTGCGCACCTTGCCGGAAATCGATCCTTCCTCCAGCTTCGCGTCGGGGCCGTTGAAGCGGATGTCGTAATTCGACAACCCGATGAGCAGAGCATTCTTGCCCTCGGATTTTGTCGCCAGCGCGAACAGGCGGTGGATGGGCCCGATGCGCAAGACGCCCGTGATCGGCACGGTGACGCTGGATGTGGCGAACAGGTCAAACGCCTGCTCCGATGAATCGCCGAAAACTTCCAGCGACACGTCGATGCCCGCGTCTTTCAATTCGCCAATCGCCGTGCTGATGTTTTGCAGCGCGACATCGAAGCCCGATTTTTCGCCATAGGCGGCGAATTCGCGTTTCGACGCGTTGAATTCTTCGCTGATTTTTTCGCGGGGCAAACGCTTCATGGCATCCATTAGAATCCGGTTAAGGGTTTCACTATAATGAAATAATATACCTTGGCAATATGAAAACTGTAACCCTTGCGTTTGCTTGCCCGAAGGGGTGGGCTGGGATAAAACTAATGACACCTATTGCCTTATTAGTTTCCGGAATACTGACCATGCAAACCGCCAAAAAAACCTTCGCCGCCAGCCATACCTTCGACAAAAGCATCCTGCGCGAATACGATATCCGCGGCACGGTGGGCAACACGCTGAAGGCGGATGATTGCTATTTCATCGGGCGCGGTTTCGGCACGATCCTGAAGCGCAAGGGCGGCAAGACGATTGCGGTCGGCTATGACGGCCGCGAAAGCTCCCCCGAATTCGCCGAAAATGCCATTCGCGGTTTGATGGATTGCGGCCTTTCGGTCGAGGCGATTGGCCTTGGCCCCACGCCGATGGCGTATTTCACGATGAAGTCGCGCGGTCTTGATGGCGCAATTCAGGTAACCGGCTCCCACAGCCCGCTCGCCTATAACGGCATCAAGATGACGTTCAAGGATCAGCCGTTCTTCGGCGCGGCCATTCAGGATCTGGGCAGGCTGGTTGCGGCGGGCGATTTTGAATCGGGGCAGGGATCTGTCGCCGAATTCGATATCAGGGACGAATATGTCGATCGCCTTGTGAAGGCCTATGACGGCCCGAAAGACCTGACCGTCGCATGGGACAACGGCAATGGCGCGGCGGGCGAGATCCTGCGCCGCCTTGTGAAAAAACTGCCCGGCAAGCATACGCTGATTTTTGACGAGATCGACGGCACCTTCCCCAACCACCACCCCGACCCGACGGTTGCGAAAAACCTCGTTGACCTGCAAAAACTGGTCAGGGACGTAAAGGCCGATGTGGGTATCGGTTTCGACGGCGACGCGGACCGCATCGGCGCGGTAGATGCCGATGGCAGTATTTTGTGGGCGGATATGCTGATGGCGGTCTATGCGCAGGAAGTGTTGAAAACGCATCCCGGTGCCTATGTGATCGCCGATGTGAAATGCAGCCGCGTGCTGTTCGACGAAATCACGCGGCTTGGCGGCAAGCCCGTGATGTGGAGCACCGGCCATTCGCTGATCAAGCAGAAAATGCGCGAACTGAACGCGCCCTTGGCGGGGGAACTCGCGGGTCATATCTGCTTTGCCGATAAATATTACGGCTTCGACGATGCGATTTACGACGCGGTGCGTCTGCTGAACATCCTCAGCCATTCGGGCAAGTCGCTGTCGGCGCTGACCGCGCACCTGCCGAAAATGCAGAACACCCCCGAAATCCGTTTCCATGTTCCGGCAGAACGCAAATTCGATATCGCACCCGAAATCAAGGCGCGCCTGAAGGCCGAGGCCGCGCAGGGCGTGGAAATCAACGATATCGACGGCGTGCGCGTGACCACGCCCGACGGCTGGTGGCTGATGCGCCCGTCGAACACCGAAGACGCGCTGACCATCCGCGCCGAAGGATTTACCGCCGAAGGGCTGGAAAGGTTGAAAAACCAGCTGATCGGCCAGTTGAAACAAAGCGGCATCGGATCGCCGTTCTGATTTTATTTTAAACGAAGGGGAATATCATGGATGTCCTGCTGAGCCCGCGCGTGATGGAACTTGTCGCATCGCGCATCTGCCACGACCTGGTCAGCCCCGTGGGCGCGGTCAGCAACGGCGTAGAGCTGATGCAGGAACTGGGCGAGGACGCGGGCGAGGAGGCGATGAAGCTGATCGCGGACAGCGCGCTGCAGGCATCGATCCGCTTGAAAGCATTCCGCCTGTCTTACGGCGCGGCCGGCACCGATAAAAATATCGGGTTCAAGGATATCCGCGATGTGTTCAGCGATCTTTTGAAATCCGGCCGCATCGCGGCGGAGTTCGAACCCGATCTGGGCGTGAAATTCTCCATGCCGCCGCGCGGGTTTTTCAAGGTGCTGCTGAACCTGTTGATCCTTGCCGAAGAATGCAACCACGGCGAAGGCAAAATCGCTGTTTCCGCGCTGGAGGGGAACAAGGGCGTGAAAGTCCTCGTCACCGGCAAAAACCCCGGCTTCCGCGAAGGCGCCGAAGCCGCGCTGCGCGGCGACACGAATGCCGATGACCTCGACCCGCGCTCCGTCCATGCCTATGTGACGGGAAAATTTGCAGCCGTGTTCGACCTGAAACTTTCCTGGACCTCGCAGGCGGATTTCGGTCGCGTGGAATTCCAGCTGCTCATTCCCTGACCTATCAAATCCTGCGCCGGTTAGTTCAACGCCGTCAAAGCCTTGTCATTCAGTAATTGCGTTTATCGCATTTTTATGTTACGGTAAAAATGATAATCGGTTATTGAACATGGTGAATAAAAGGTACTAAAAAAAGCGGGGGTTACCTGAATTCCGGCTTGAAAATCAATCAGATCGCCGTGTTTAATTGACATAATACACGCATCCAGTATAATAACCGGCATCATCAAAAAAGGCAAAACATCATGGCGATCGGCGGCGGCGGGCAGGCGTATCTCTACGGCGAAGACCTTCTGAAAGAAGTGCAGAAGGCGCAGCCGCGCATGGACGAAGTGAAATGGCTGATCGAGCATGGCGACCTGACACAGACCGACAGCCAGAAACGCACGGCCTTTATGATCATCCTCGGCTGGGGCAACGACGATCTGGCTAAATTTGCGCTGAAGCATGGCGCGAAGCCAAACCAGAAAGGCCCCGGCGGAAACACGGCGGTGCATATGGTTGCGGCCAGCGGCAACGCGGCATTGCTGGGCGAGATGCTGTTAAATGCAAACGGCGATTTCACGCTGCGCAACGACGACGGCAAAACGCCCTATGACCTTGCGCAGGGCCGCTTCCCCGAGAATATCCTGCAGGCCATCCGCAACGAGTTCGATATACGCGACCCCGCATCGACGCTGAAGGATTTCCGCCGCCACATCGCCGAACGGGGTTTGCGCACGAAAGCCCCGATCAAAGCCCCGCCGCGCGCGGTTTTCAGGGCAAAACCCTAATTCCGCATACCGCCGTATGCGGCGCATAATCAAAACTTAATCGTTATCGTCCATCCTTGTAGCTGTGCAAGGAGAAGGCCGTCATGGACGAGCTGATGCAGGAATTCCTGACCGACACAACGGAAAAGCTGGGCGCGCTTGACCTCGACCTTGTGCGCCTTGAAAAAAATCCGAACGACCTTGAACTCATCGGGCGCATCTTCCGCCTTGTGCATACCGTGAAGGGCAATTGCGGTTTTCTGGGGCTGCCGCGCCTTGAAAACGTGACACATCACGCCGAAAGCGTCCTCAGCCAGTACCGCGCCGGTACCGTGCAGGTCACGACGGATTCCGTGTCGCTGATTTTGCAAGCGCTCGACCGTATCAAGGGCATCGTGGGCGGCATCGCGCAAACGGGCGTGGAACCGGCGGGCGACGACCGCGCCCTGATCGGCCTTTTGAACACGGAGGCGTCATCGCGCAAGCCGGTGCCGGAGGCCGTGAACGCCTTCAGCGCGGCGATGGATGATCTGTCCGCAAAATCCCTGCGCATCGGCGTCGATACACTGGAGGACATGATGACGCTGATGGGCGAACTGGTGCTGGCGCGCAACCAGCTATTGCCCCATATGCGCGGCGAATTGCACCAGCCGCTGCAACGCCTCGATAAAACCGTATCGGCGCTCCAGCAAAGCATGCTGAAGGCGCGCATGCAGCCGGTTGGCAATTTATGGGGCAAGCTGCCCCGCCTTGTGCGCGACATGGCGATCGACCTTGGCAAGAAAATCCGGCTGGAAATGCAGGGCGGCGCGACCGAAATCGACCGGCAGGTGCTGGAACTGATCCGCGATCCGCTGACGCATCTGCTGCGCAACGCCGCGGGCCACGGCATCGAAAAACCGGCCGTGCGTGTCGCGAACGGCAAGCCGCCCGAAGGCGTGATTTTGCTGGCTGCGCGCCATGAAGGCGGGCAGGTGGTGATCGATGTGTCGGACGACGGGCGCGGCCTTGACGAAGCGGCGATCCTGAAAAAAGCCGTCGACACCGGGCTTGTGACCGCCGCACGCGCGCAGGCGCTAAGCCCGCCGCAGGTGCAGCAGCTGGTGTTCGCGCCGGGGTTCAGTACGGCTGCCGAAGTGACCGCCGTGTCGGGACGCGGGGTGGGCATGGATGTGGTGCGCGCCAATATCGAAAAAATCGGCGGCACGGTCGAGCTGTCATCCGTGCCTGGCAGGGGTGCTGTCGTCACGCTGCGCATTCCGCTCACGCTCGCCATCATTCCCGCGCTGGTCGTGAAAACCGACGGGCAGCGATACGCCGTTCCGCGCAACGCCGTCCGCGAAGTGGTCGCGCTGAAACGCTGCGGCGTGCATAAAATCCGGCGTATCGACAGCGCAAAATTCCTCGACCTTCGCGGCCAGATGGTGCCGCTGTTGTCCCTGCAGGCCGTGTTCGGCACGGACGATCTGGCCGCCAAGGCGCTGAACCCCTATGCCGTGATCCTGTATGCGGGCGGCGGCGGGGTGTTCGGCATCATTTGCGACGGGATCGCCAATGACGAAGAAATCGTGGTAAAGCCGCTGTCGCCCGCATTGCAGCGCCTACGGCTTTTTTCCGGCAACGCAGTGCTGGGCGACGGCGGCGTGGTGCTGATCCTCGACCCTTCCGGCATCGTGCGTGAATCGAATATCGAACCCGCGCCCAAACAAGCCGACGACACGCCGGCAATCGCGGCGCGCCGGCATCCCGCGCTGCTGTTCCGCGCGGGCGCAGGCGCCGACCGCGCCGTCGCGCTGGAATACCTGTCGCGCATCGAACGCATCGACATGACGACGGTGGAAAACGCAGGCGGCAGGCAGGTCATCCCTTATCATGACGGGCTGCTGCCGCTGATCGCCTATCCGGGCTGCGCCGCGCGGGGCAGGCGGCAGCCGGTCTTGGTGATCCGCGACGGCGACGCGCAGGCGGGTGTCATTTTCGACAGCGTGCTGGGCATGGTCGATGCGCTGCCCGATGTGGCGCTGAAACAGGAAACGGGATCGGGGTCGCTGGGCAGCGCGCTTGCCGGCGGCCATGCGGTCGAAGTGATGGACGCGCCGTGGCTGATACGCCGCGCGCAGGAAGGACTGCGGCATGACGATCCGGATATTGTCGTTTAAGGTCGCAGGGCAGCTCTGCGGCATCGCCGTGCCGGAGGTGCATGACGTGATCCGCGGCGGCCAGCGCATCACACCCGTGCCGCGCGCGGCAGCTGCCATAATCGGCATCATGAACCTGCGCGGCCGCATCGCGCTTGCCGTCAGCCTGCGCCGCTATCTTGGGTTGACCGATACGGCTCGCACGGCCGATACGCGGGCGGAAATGTCGCTGGTCATCGAAAACGCCGGAAGCCTCTACTGCCTTGCGGTCGATAGCGTCGGCGAGGTATTGTCTTTCGAGGGAAAGGCCGGACCCGTGCCGCAGGTCCTTGACGCCCGCTGGCGCAAGGCGGTGTCGGGTGTCTGGCCCTGCGACGGCGCGTTGCTGGCGCAGCTGGATGTCAGGGGCATGATCGATGCGCTCTGCGCCGGGCCCGATGAACAGACGCCCGCTGCGCCGGGCCAGATGAACGGATACCTGCGGGGAAATGATGAAAACGTGCCTTATCGTCGATGACAGCAGCATTGTGCGCCGCCTTGCCAGCAAACTGCTGGAGGAAATCGGCTTTGAATGCACAGAGGCGGAAAACGGCCAGCTGGCGCTGGACGCCTGCAAGGTAAAAATGCCCGATGTCATGCTGCTCGACTGGAATATGCCCGTGATGAACGGTATCGATTGCATGAAAAACCTGCGCGCATTTCCGGGCGGCGATGACATCAAAATCATCTTCTGCAGCACCCACGACGAAATGGGGCAGATCCAGGAGGCGTTGCAAGCGGGGGCGGACGAATACATCATGAAACCCTTCGACCGCGATATCCTGAAAACGAAATTCCGCCAGGTCGGCGTGTTGTAGCGCCATGCCGGGGCCGGAAAAAAACATATCCGGTCCCGTGCGCGTGATGGTGGTCGATGATTCCAGCATCGTGCGCGGATTCCTGACCCGTTTCCTTGAAGAAGACCCCGGCATTAAAGTCACTGCCGCCGTGCCGAACGGGCAGGCGGCGCTGCAGGAACTGGCCGAGGCCGCGCCCGATGTGGTGATCCTCGACCTTGAAATGCCCGTGATGGACGGCATGACCGCGCTGCCGTTATTGCTCGCGGCGAAGCCGGCATTGCCGGTAATTGTTGCATCGACCAAGACGCGCGACAACGCGGCGCTCGCCCTGAAATGTCTTGCGCTGGGCGCGATCGACTGCCTTGGCAAGCCGAACGTACACGATTTGGCGGAAGGCAGCGCGTTCCGCGACGACCTGATCCGCCGCGTCAAGACGCTGGGCCGCCTGCGCCGCAAAACCGCATCTGCTGCGCCTTTTTTTTCGGATGCTTTGCAACCAAGGATTGCCGGCAAGACGGCGGTGCGGCCGCAAGCGCTTGCCATCTGCGCCTCGACGGGCGGGCCGCAGGCGTTGTTGAAGGTGCTGGCGGGGTTGCGGCCGCTTTCTGTGCCGGTATTCGTCACGCAGCATATGCCGGCCGGTTTCACCGCGCAGCTGGCGGAAAACATCACGCAGGCGACAGGCCATGATTGCCGCGAAGCCGCCGATGGCGAGGCGGTCGTGGCGGGCCGTATCTATATCGCGCCCGGCAATTACCACATGACGGTTGCGGGGGCGGGCGACCGGCGCCGCATCGCGCTCGACCAGAACCCGCCCGAACATTTCTGCCGCCCCGCAGGCGATCCGATGCTGCGCAGTCTTGCGAAATCATATGGCGACAGGCTGCTGGCTGCGGTGCTGACGGGCATGGGGACGGATACGGTCGCGGGCTGCCGCGCGGTGGCCGATGCCGGCGGCACGGTCGTGACGCAGGACGAAGCTTCCAGCGTCGTATGGGGCATGCCGGGCGCTGTCGTGCAGGCCGGTTTGAGCGACGAAACGGTATCGCTCGACGATATGGCGGCGACGCTGCTGCGGCGGCTGAAGGTGCCGGCATGAATTTGCACCCGCAGGATTTTTTGCTGTTCGCCGATCTGGTGCCCTATCACGCAGTCGGACGAATGCCGGGTGGTGAAACCGCAGATGCGCCACGCGGCGGCATTTCGCCAGATGAACCTGCCGGACGGCGTGACAGGCAGGTATGCCCGCAGCGGCAGGCAATAAAAAAACGGCTGCACGAATGCAGCCGTTCTTTTCGGGAAGAACCCTAAAACTTGTTACGCGTTCGCCGTTTCCTTGCCGGCGGTGGCGCCTGTCGGGTCGCGCAGCACATAGCCGCGTCCCCAGACGGTTTCGATGCAGCTGCCGCCTTCGGGCGTGATTTTCTCGATCTTCTTGCGCAGCTTGCAGATGAACACGTCGATGATTTTCACTTCCGGTTCGTCCATGCCGCCGTAAAGGTGGTTCAGGAACATTTCCTTGGTCAGCGTCGATCCCTTGCGGAGCGAGAGAAGCTCGATGATGCCGTATTCTTTCGAGGTGAGGTGCAGCTGCTTGCTGTCCACTTCCACCGTACGGGCATCAAGGTTGACCGTGATCGGGCCGGTCTTGATGACGCTTTGCGCATGGCCCTTGGAGCGGCGGACGATTGCCTGGATACGCGCCATCAGCTCGCGCTTGTCGAAAGGCTTGGTCAGGTAATCGTCTGCGCCGAAGCCGAGGCCTTTCAGTTTGCTGTCGAGTTCCGAAAGACCGGAGAGGATCAGGATGGGCGTTTCAACCTTCGCCGCGCGCAGGCGCTTCAGGACTTCATAACCGTCAAGGTCGGGGAGCATCAGGTCGAGAATGATGATGTCGTATTCGTAGAGCTTGCCGATTTCAAGGCCGTCTTCGCCCATATCGGTCGCATCGACAACATATCCGTCCGACTTGAGCATCAGCTCAATGCTCTTGGCCGTGGACTGGTCGTCTTCAATCAGCAGCACCCGCATCGCATTTCCCCTTAATGTTTGCTTAGTGGAGTTGAATCACTACTTAATCCTAGTAAACATTATATCACGATCGTTAATAAAGGTTAAAAATAGTTCGGAAATTTTAACGGTTTTTCCGAATTTCCTATTAATATCAATGAGAAAAACATTTTCATTTTTCGTTAAAAAATATGAGATAATCGTAAAAGAAGCGGGGGTTTCTCATGGTTACGGGCCATCATTTCATCGAAAATCTGGGTGACAGCATCAACGAACTGGCGGATTACCAGCTGTTCGGGCGCGTCACGAAAATCCTCGGCATGCTGGTCGAGGTGGGCGGAGTCGAGCGCGAACTGGCGATCGGCGACCGCTGCAACCTGATGCCGCGCGGCGCAGACCCTATTCCTTGCGAAGTCGTCGGTTTCCGCGAGGGCCATGCGCTGGTGATGCCGTTCAAATCGCTCGACCGCGTCGGCCTTGGCTGCCGCGCGGAAGTGGCAACCGCGCAGCCTGCGCTGTTCCCCAGCAACGCATGGCTGGGCCGCGTCATCAACGCGTTCGGCGAACCCATCGACGGCAAAGGCCCGATCCTGGCGGGCGAAGACCACATGCTGCTGAAAAACAAACCGCCCGCAGCACACGACCGCAAACGCCTCGGCGAGAAACTCGACCTTGGCGTGCGCGCGATCAACTGTTTCCTGTCCACCACGCGCGGGCAGCGGATGGGCATTTTCGCGGGCTCGGGTGTCGGTAAATCCGTCCTGATGTCGATGCTGGCGCGTTATACCGAAGCGGAGGTATCCGTCATCGGCCTGATCGGCGAACGCGGGCGCGAGGTGCAGGAATTCCTTGAAGACGATCTGGGTGCGGAAGGCCTGAAGCGCAGCGTCGTGATCGTCTCCACATCGGATGAATCGCCGCTGATGCGCCGTCAGGCGGCTTATAGCACCCTTGCCGTCGCCGAATATTTCCGCGATCAGGGCAAACAGGTGCTGTGCATGATGGACAGCGTGACGCGCTTTGCCATGGCGCAGCGCGAAATCGGCCTGTCGGCCGGCGAGCCGCCCACATCCAAGGGGTATCCGCCCACCACATTCTCGGAACTCGCCAAACTGCTGGAACGCGCAGGTCCGGGCGTGAAGGGCAAGGGCGATATCACCGCCTTTTTCTCCGTCCTTGTCGAAGGCGACGACCACAACGAGCCTATTTCCGATGCCGTACGCGGGATCATCGACGGCCACGTGGTGCTGGAACGCGCGATTGCCGATCGCGGGCGCTATCCTGCGATCAATATTTTACGCTCGATTTCACGCTCCATGCCGCGCTGCCTGACGCCGGAGCAGGCGGCATTGGTGGCGCGCGGGCGCGAAATCATGTCCACCTATGAAGACATGCAGGAACTCATCCGCCTGGGCGCCTATCGCCGCGGGTCGGACCCCAAGGTCGATGAAGCGATCATGATCTATCCGAAGATCGAGGCGTTCCTGGCGCAAAAACCGCTTGAAAAGACTTCACTCGCCGATGGTTACAAGCAACTGGCGCAGGTGCTGGGCATGGCGCCCGCCGCCGCGAAACCCGCAGCGCCGCCGCCCAAGAAGTAATGACGCATGGCCGACCTTTCCGTCCTGATCCGCCTGCATAAATACGAGCTTGACGAAAAACGCCGCGCGCTCAGCGAACTGCACGGGCAAATGGCCGAAATGGAACGGAGAAGGCGTGAGCTGGAGCGCAGTTTCGAGGCCGAAAAAGAAGCCATTCGTTTAAATGGCGACGTCCATTTCACCTTCGCGCAATACGCCGAAACCGTACGCCAGCAGCAGCGCGACATGATCGAGGAAGAACAGCAGCTGGAAAAGCATATCGAGAAGGCCAAAGAAGATTTGATGGAAACCTTCAGCGAGCTGAAAAAATACGAAATGACGCAGGAGGAACGCGCGCGGCTGGAGGCGGAGGAACAGGCCATCAAGGAAAGCCGCGAGATGGACGCGATCGGGCTTGAAGGGTTCCGCCGGAAAAGCGATGAGCAAAACTGACGATATCGCGCAGCGCCTGACCGATATGGCAGCCGCCGATTTGCGCAAGCGCGGCGAACTGATTGCCGCAGGCACGCTGTTCGACGGATATCATCCCGACATGGAATCGCTGCATATCGCCAACGCAAAAGAACTGGATGAGATTATTGACGCTGTCGGCTGGCCGCATCGGGGTATCGCGGGCGTTGAGGGTGCGGAAGCCGCATGGCTGATCGCGCAGCACGCCGTCAGCCTGCCGGATTTCCAACGCAAGGTTCTGCGATTGCTGAAGGAAAACGCGGGCGATGTGCCGCCTGCGCAGATCGCCATGCTGGAAGACCGCATCCGCCGGTTTGAAGGAAAACCGCAACTCTACGGCACGCAATTCGACTGGGACGACAACGGCCAGCTGTCGGCGGGCGTGATCGAGGACGAAGCGAATGTCGACCGCCGCCGCGCGAACGTCGGATTGAATTCGCTGAAAGAACGTACCGAAGAAATGCGCCGCCGCGCGGAAAACGAAGGCGACAAACCGCCCGCCGATATGGCGAAGCGGCGCAAAGATATGGATGCGTGGGCAAAGAAAGTCGGTTGGCGTTAAGCCGTCGTGCCCTGCTGGGGCGTGTCGATCGTCACCCATTTCTGCGCGCGGGTCTGGAAGCTGATGCCGCCTTCCATCTGCGCCTGCGCCAATCCCTTGGCGAAGCTGCCCATCAATTCGCGGCGCATCGATTCGGGCAGCGCGTCGGCGCTGCGCAAAATCAGGTCGAAGGTTTTCTTGCGCAGCAACCCGTCCAGCTGCATATCGCCCATGCGCGACAGATGCAGGTTGAGGATAAAACGCGTCGGCGGTGCGGCGCGGATATCGTCATTTTCTTCCGGCGTATCATCCTGTTGCTGGCGGCGGATATAGAATTGCATCTGGCCGATCTCGCCGTCATGCATCATCGGCATGGAAATCGCGCGCCATTCGCCGGATACCGGTTCTTTCGACTGCGCCGAGATCTTGCCGAAATCGCCGGTCAAACGGTCGGCCAGCGCGGATTTTCCCGCCTGCCGCAGTGATTGCAGCGTGCCTTCGCCCAGCCAGCTTTCCACCGCGCCGCTGCGGAGCGCTGCAAGAAAGAACAATGCCGTCGGCACAAGTCGCGGCGTGGGGCTGGGGATGCTGTTCTGTATCGCCTGCGCAGTCTGTACGCTGATCGCGCCCAAGCTATCCATGGTTTCCTGCAATGCGGGCCATGTGGCGCTCCAGAGCGGTGTGAAGCCGCTGGGCGCGGGCGCCTGACGCAGCGCATCCATCTGGAACGTTGTCATCACCTGTTGCGGAGTCATCGGTGTCGGTTCAAACAATACTTGCGTGCCGACCGGCAGCGGGGCTGCGGTGCGGAGCAGGAAGCTCTGTCCGCCCGCGCGGATCGACGGCTGGCCGTTGGTGGTCACGAATTCAACCTCGCCCAGTATCTGCCCCTGTTGCGGCACGGGCGGCGTTTCACCCTGCGGCGTGACGTTCACGATGCGCAGCTGGCTCATGCTGGGGATCAACCCCTGCAGGCCCTGCGGCATATCGGTTTTAATGCTGCCGCCCATGCGCGGCATCAGCGGCGCTGCTGCGCTGTTGCCGTTTTGCAGGCTTTCGATCAATGGCAGCAACCCCTTCAGCGCGCCAACGCCTGTGGGGGGCGGGGCATTGCCCGTGCCTTTGCCGGCGGGAACGGGCAGGGGCGGCATGTCGGTTTCCGGTGCGGCGGTTTGCGGCGCGGGCGTGGCAGAGGGCGGATTTTGCGGCTGCGTTTGCGGCTGCGCAGGTGTTTGTGTTTGCGCGGGCGCCGGTGGTGGCAGCTGGATCATCTGCGACAGCTTCGCCGCCACTTCCGGCTTGGCAAGGTAAGTCAAAATCGCCTGTTGCTGCTCTGGCGGCAGTTTTTGCAAGGCGGCCAGTTTATCTGGCGCGGTTGCCAACTGCTGGATCACATCATTCGGTACGGGCAGGGGCTTGGGCAGCTGGCGCAGCATATCGGGTGTCAGTCGTTCCAGCACCGCGGCTGCGCGTTGCAGGGTGATATTCGCTTCAACAGGGCGCGACGGGGGCGCGGCATCATCCGTCAGCACCAGCGCGGTTACGATATCCCCGGGTTTCAGCGGCGGGGCGGACGGCGTTTTCACTGCGGCGGGCGCTGGCAGGTCGGCGTTTTCGGTTGCGGCGATCTTCTCGCGCAGCAATGCAATCTGCGCCCTTAATTTGCCATCCCTGCCGCGCGTCAGTTCGACCGTCACGGTTGCGTCCTTCGACATCGGCTTGTCGCTGTTCACCACAATCTCGCCGCGCGCGGTTGCGATGCGCGTTTCGCCCGTGTCGCGGTTTTGCGACACGACGCGCCCCTCCAGCTTCACAGGCGGGGTGCCGATATCGGCGGGGGCTTGTTTGACAGGCGCGGCTTCGTCCAGCAGGCGTTGTGTGCCTTGCGGTTTCGCAGTCGGCGTGGCGGCGTTCAGCACGTTCGCGGCGGGCGTTTTCGGCGGGATGGATGAATCGCTCATGACCCCGCCCCTTCGCTAGGCGAGGATTTCGGCGACCACGCGGTCGGCGATTTTTTCAAGGTCATGCGCCGTGTCGGTATTTGGGGATCGCACAAGGAACGGCGTTTGCGCGCGGATCGCCTCGCGCACGCGTTTGTCCTGCCGGATGATGCCCATCAGCGGCGGCGATATTTTCAGGAAGTTCTTCGCGGCCTTCAGGATCGTGCCATAGGTCGCTTCGCCTTCCTTTTCGCTGCCCGTCTGGTTGACGATCACTTTCAGGTTGTCGCCATGGCCTGCGGCGTGGCTGAGTTTAATAAAGGCATAAGCGTCGGTCAGCGCGGTCGGTTCATCGGTCGTGACGACAAAGGCCACATCGGCGGCGGCCGCCATAAACCGCACCGTGCGGTCGATGCCCGCGCCAAGGTCGATGATGATCGCATCATATTTCGGCAGCAGCCCGCGGATCTGCTCCATCAATTCCTGCAAACGCGGCAGCGCCATGGCGGAGAGCGAGCCATGACCCGAACGCCCTGCGATCACGTCAAACCCGCCTTCTTCATAGGGGGTGATGATTTGCGCGAGGGTTAAATTGCCCTCGATCACGTCGTTCAGGTCGCGTTTCGCCATCAATCCCAGCTGTACGTCGATATTTGCCAATCCCAAATCGCCGTCGAACAGCAGCACCTTTTTCCCGCGCTGCGCCAGCGCGTGGCATAGCGTGATGGAAAACCATGTCTTGCCCACACCGCCCTTGCCGGAGGCCACGGCAAACAGTTTTTGCGCGGGCGCGTCGCCTGTGGTCTTGGCTGTCGGCTGTTTCGTTTTCGTTGTCATGGCTTGCCTTTCTTCGCCTTGCCTGTGGCCGGAACATGCGGCATCAGGAAATCGGCGAGAGTGTCGGGTGTGAGTGTCAGGATGCCGTTCGCCACATTGGGCGTATGGCTGGCGGCGCTGAACACAAGGCCGCCCTTGTCTGCCGCGCTGAGAATGCCGCCGATGCGGCGCGCGAAATCAAGGCGCGTGGGGATCAGGCGGCGCACTCCGATGATATCAAACGTCATCGCCATTTCCGCGCTTTCCTCCGCATCAAACCCTGCGGGCAGCACCAGCGCCGCGTCCATATCGGCGACGCCCATCAGCTTCAGCAGCGTTTTCATCTCGGCGGGGTCGAACGGATTCAATCCGCCGGTGTCGATGATCACGGGGGAGGCGTTCTTGACCTTCGCCAGCGCCGCTGCCAGCGTCTTCGCGTCTTCCGCCTGATAGAGCGGCAGTTTCATGATGTCGAGGAAGGCGGAAAGCTGTTCGATGCCGCCCGCGCGCGCGATATCGGTCGTGATGATTGCGGGTTTCTGCCCTGCCATCACGGCGGCGGCCGCCATCTTCGCCGTCATCAGCGTCTTGCCCGCACCCGGCGGGCCGACAAGGATCAGCGGCTTAGTCGTTTTCTTCGCAGGCGTATCGAATTTGAATATTTTTCCCAGCGCGCCCGCCAGCATTTTCTTGGGCTCACGCGCCGGCAGCACCATCGCGGCAGCGACGATTTTTTCGCTGACATTGCCCGGCACGCGGTGTTTCAGCAGCGCGTCGGTGATCATCTCGATCATTTCTTCTTCGTCATAGGGCTGCGAGTCGCGCGCGGTGTTGGCTTTGGGCTTCTGCGACGCGGGCAGTTCGTCCTGCTCCACCGCCGCCGTCACGCGGATCCAGCCGCCCGCTTCCTTGGTGCTGACGATGATGGCATCGTCGCCCAGCGCTTCCTTGATCTGGCGCATGGCGTCGGTCATCGTTTTGGCTTCGAAGGATTTAAGGCGCATGGGCTGCTGCTATCACGTTATTTGCGCGAAGGTGCGGATTTTCGCGCGCGGGTGGATTTCGTTCTGCGACATCACGATCGTTTGCGGGCGGAACCGTTCGATGATGGAGCGCACATAGGGGCGGATGCCGGGGCTGGTCAGCAGCACGGGGCTTTCGCCCTTCATCGCCATGTCTTCATATACCGTGCGCACAGATTGAATGAATTGCTGCAGGCGGGACGGCGCCATGGCGAGCTGTTTTTCCTCGCCCTGTCCTACCAGTGCTTCGGAGAAAGCCTGTTCCCATTCGCCGGACAATGTCACGAGCGGCAGGATGCCCGCATTGTTGCTGTTCTGGTCGCAGATCTGGCGGGCAAGGCGCGCGCGCACATGTTCGGTGATCATGGTGACGTTGCTGGTAAAGCCTGTCGCCTCCGCCACGCCTTCCAGAATGGTGGGCAGGTCGCGGATGGAGATGCGCTCGGAAACCAAGTTCTGCAATACGCGCTGCAGGCCGGTGACGGTGATTTTCGTCGGGATGACATCGGCGACCAGTTTCTGGTGCGTCTTGGGCAGTTCGTCCAGCAGCTTCTGCGTTTCGGCATAGGACAGCAGGTCGGGCATGTTGTCCTTGATGACTTCGGTGATATGCGTGGTCACGACCGTTGCGGGATCGACGACGGTGTAGCCGCGGAAATGCGCTTCCTCGCGGTAATCGGGGCTGATCCACATGGCGGGCAGGCCAAAGGTGGGTTCGCGCGTCGCTTCGCCGGGGATTTCAATTTTATCGCCCGTCGGGTTCATGCAGAGCAGCATGTCGGGGCGGATATCGCCCTTGCCGGCCTCTATTTCCTTGATGCGCACGACGTATGAATTGGCGGGCAGCTGCAGGTTATCCTGGATACGCACGGAAGGCAGGATAAAGCCCATATCCTCCGCCAGCTGGCGGCGCAGGCCCTTGATCTGGTCGGTCAGGCGGCCTTTTTCGGGGTTGTTCACAAGCGGCAGCAGGCCATAGCCGAGTTCGACGCGGATATTGTCGATCGCCAATGCTTTCGAAATCGGTTCTTCCGCGACCGGCGCCTTGGCAATCGCCGCCTGTTCTTCGTTTGCTTTCGCCACGGCGGTTTTCTTGCGGGTTTCGAGCGTGTTGTAGGCGAAGACGCCCGCCGTTGCCGCCATCAGGAGGAAGGGCAGGGCGGGGATGCCGGGGATGACGGCCAGCACGCCCATCAACACGGCGCTCATGATCAGCGCCTGCGGGTAATTGCTGAGCTGCGAGAAAACGGCCTTTTCCGCCGAGCCGCTGACACCCGCCTTGGAGACGAGCATACCGGAGGCGATAGAGACGATCAGCGCGGGGATTTGCGTGACAAGGCCGTCGCCGATGGTCAGGTGGGTGTAGAAATGCGACGCGTCCTCGAAGCTCAGGTCTTTTTGCACCATGCCGATGACCATGCCGGCCACCACGTTGATGAAGACGATCAGCAGGCCCGCGATCGCGTCGCCGCGCACGAATTTGGCCGAGCCGTCCATCGCGCCGAAGAAGGTGCTTTCCTGCTCCAGTTGGGAGCGGCGGAAGCGCGCCTCTTTTTCGTCGATCATGCCGGCCGAAAGGTCGGCATCGATCGCCATCTGCTTGCCGGGCATCGCATCCAAACTGAAACGCGCCGCGACTTCGGCGATGCGGCCCGCGCCCTTGGTGATGACGACGAAGTTGACGATCGTCAAAATCGCGAAGACGATGATACCGATGACGAAATTGTCGCCCATGACGAAACTGCCGAAGGCCTCGATCACATGGCCGGCCGCGTCCTTGCCTTCATGGCCGTGCGCCAGAATTAATCGTGTGGAAGCAAGGTTGAGCGCAAGCCTTATCATGGTCGCGACCAGCAGGATGGTCGGGAACGACGACAGTTCCAGCGGTTTTTCGATAAATAGCACCGTCATCAGGATCAGGACGGAGAAAGTGAGCGACAGCGCAAGGCAGGCATCCAGCAGCCAGGACGGCATCGGCAAAATCAGGACCGTCAGGATCGCGATAATGCCGAAGGCAAAGATCACGTCGCTGCGAAGCCTGAAATTGCTGCGGAAACCTGTTGCGCCTGCCTCTGCCATCTATTATTTCCCGCCTTCCGCGACCGACAGGCCGGCATCGCCGTATTCTTTCAGCTTGTTGCGCAGCGTGCGGATCGAAATGCCGAGGATGTTGGCGGCATGGGTGCGGTTGCCCAGACAATGATCGAGCGTATTCAGGATCAGTTCGCGCTCCACATCGGCGACCGTGCGGCCGACAAGCGCGGGTTGCTCGCCCGATGCGGCGGGCGCGGCCGCTTTTTCGACGGCTTTCGCGGTGGCGGCGGCGGTTTGTGCGACGCTGGCGGCTTTTTGCCCGGCCAGCATGATGGCTGTCGCCTCGATCTCGGCTTCCTGCGACACCAGCACGGCGCGGTGCATGGTGTTTTCAAGCTCCCGCACGTTGCCCTGCCAATGGTGGGCGCGCAGTTTTTCGGTGGCGGCGGGCGACAGGCGCTTGTTCGGCAGCCCGTTCTGTTCGCTGTATTTGGCGGCGAACATCGATGCCAGCGGCACGATATCGGCCGGGCGTTCGCGCAAGGGCGGCAGCGCGAGGTTGATGACGTTCAGGCGGAAATAAAGGTCTTCGCGGAATTTGCCTTCGCGCACGGTCTGTTCCATGTCGCGGTTGGAGGTTGCGATCAGGCGGATATCGACCTTGACGGGCGTATTGCCGCCGACGCGGTCGATGACGCGCTCCTGGATGGCGCGCAGCAGTTTCGCCTGCAGCGCGGGGTGCATTTCGCTCACTTCGTCGAGCAGCAGCGTGCCGCCGTTGGCTTCCTCGAACTTGCCCGTGCGGCGGGCGACGGCACCGGTGAATGCGCCCTTTTCATGGCCGAACAGTTCTGATTCCAGCAGGGATTCCGGGATGGCGGCGCAGTTGATGGAAATGAAGGGGCCGTTTGCGCGCTTGCTCTTCTGGTGGATGTAGCGCGACATCACCTCTTTACCCGTGCCGCTTTCGCCGGTGATGAGTATCGTGGCATCCGACGGCGCAACGCGGTCGGCGACCTGCAAAATCGCCTTCATACTGGCATCGCCTGCGATCATGGCGTTGCTTTCTTCCGTCACGGCCTGCAGCACGGCCGCGATCAGTTCGGCATTCGGGGGCAGGGGGATGTATTCCTTCGCGCCCGCCTTGATCGCACGCACGGCGGTGGCGGCATCGGTGTTGATGCCGCAGGCAACCACGGGCACGACAAAACGTTCTTCCTTCAGGTGATCGATAAAGCCCGCGATATCCTGCTTCACATCGATCATGATAAGGTCCGCGCCGCGGCCGGAACGCAGTGCGCCCAGCGCCTGTTCCGCGTCTTCGGTATGCGTGACCTTGGCCCCGCGGCCGATGGCAATTTTGCCAGCCGTGCTGATTTGGCCGTTGAGGCTGCCGACGATCATCAGGCGCATCGTAAGGAGTATCCCTGCTTATCGGTTATATATTAGGTAGGCGAGCGGTCGGATTTCACGATTTCGGTCATCGTGACACCAAGGCGGTCTTCGACCACGATCACTTCGCCGCGCGCGACCAGGCGGTTGTTGACGTAGATGTCAATCGCCTCGCCGACCTTGCGGTCCAGTTCCACGACCGCGCCGCGGCCCAGTTTCAGCAGCTGGCTGACCTGCATGGTCGATTTGCCCAGCACGGCGGAAATCTGCACGGGGATGTCGTAGATGGCGTCGATATCCTTTTTGCGGACTTCGGTCGTCACATGCTCTTGCAGGTCTTCGAATTCGACCTGCGGCTTGTTCGGTTCATTGGCCATTGTTCTCTCCGGTTGTTAACTCGTTCAGTCTTTTATCGTCGATTGCATGCCGGCGATCGCTTTTGCGAACTCCGATTCAATTTGCGCGTAAAGGCGTTCGTACAGCCGCTCCGCCCCGCCGTCCGCCCATTCGACGCGCACGTCGGACGGGCTCATCGCGTCGTCGGACAGCAGGATGATTTTCCCCGCATATCCTTTGTCCATCGCCATTTTGTCGATGCCTGCCTTCAGCGCTTCCATATGCGCGGTCGGGATGGTGATGGCGATGCGCGGCTCGTCGCGGCGGGCGTCGATCGCTTCGGTGATGACGCGTTCGATCTCGTCCATCGAATAACGCTCGGCGAATTGCGGGAGCAGTTTGTGGGTCACGCGCGCGGTCAGGCGCACGGTGGCCATCATTTTCTCGATCTCGCGCTTGTCTTCGGCCAAAATCAGGCGTTCCAGCAGCGTGATGATCTGGTGAAAACATTTCAGCGCGGTTTCTTCCTGCGCGGCGCGTGTTTCGCGGATGCCTTCCGCCTTGCCCTGCTGCTGCGCCTGCATCTTGGCGAGGATCAACTGTTCTTCGGAATAGACGGCGTTTTCCGGCAAGGAATTGTCCTTGTCGAAGTCGTTGGTGTCGAAGAGGAACTTCTTCACCTCGCCGTCATTTTTAGTAGATGAGCTCATCTTCATCCTTCGAGGTGACAATCGCAATTTCGCCGCGGTCCGCCAGATCTTTTGCCGTGGAAACGAGGCTCGCTTGCGCTTCCTCCACATCCTTCAGGCGCACGGGGCCCATGGCGCCCATGTCTTCTTTCATGATCTTGGCCGCGCGTTCCGACATGTTCGAGAAGAACAGGTCTTTCATCGCATCCGACGCGCCCTTGAGCGCGAGCGGCAGCATTTCCTTGTTGGCCGAGCGGATAACCGTCTGGATTGCCGACGGATCAAGGCGGCCGAGATCTTCGAAGGTGAACATCAGGCTGCGGATTTTCTCGGCGGCGTCGGGGTTGCGCTCCTCCAGGTTCGTCATGAACTTGGCTTCGGTTGCGCGCTCCAGGTTATTGAAAATCTCCGCCATAATCTCGTGACTGTCGCGGCGGCTGGTTTTCGCGAGGTTCATCATGAATTCGGTACGGAGTGTCTTTTCGACGTCATCCAGCACTTCCTTCTGCACCGCCTCCATGCGCAGCATGCGCATCACGACTTCCATCGCAAAGCCTTCGGGCAACAGCGCAAGGGTGCGGGCGGAGTGTTCGGCGGTGATTTTCGACAGCACCACGGCGACGGTCTGCGGATATTCCTTTTGCAGGAAGTTCGCCAGAATGTCTTCGTTCACGTTGGACAGTTTTTCCCACATGGTACGGCCGGCGGGGCCGCGGATTTCCTCCATGATGTTATCGACTTTATCCTTGCCCAGCACCTTTTGCAGCAGGCGTTCGGTTGAATCGAGCGAGCCGACGAGGGAGGAGGTGGAGGTGATGCTTTCCGCGAATTCGATGAACAGGCGCTCGATCACGCCCGCGCTGACCTTGCCGAGGTTCGACATGGTCTGCGACAGCACCAGGATTTCTTCCTCGTCCAGCGCCTCGAACACCTTGGACGTGTATTCTTCGCCCAGCGACAACAGCAGGATCGAGGCCTTTTCGGCCCCGCTCAGCGTGCGGTAATCTTCACGTACGCGCATTTAACGTGTCTCCCCCAAATCCCCTGGTTCTCAATTTTCCTGCGACATCCACTGGCGAATGACCGAAACGGTTTCATTCGGGTGGTTGGTCACGAGGTCTGAAATTTTCTGCACCGACGAGGCCTTTACTTTTCCCTCGACCGACGACATGTCGATCATGGATTCAAGCTCCGACGGGCCGCTGATCATGCCGGCTGTGCCGCCGGGGCCTGCCAGCTGCGCCTGTTGCGGGCCGCCGGCCAGCATCGGCGCATCGCCGCCGCCTTCGCCTGCCGTGCGCGGAGCGCGGGCAGCAGCCGCAAAATGTATCGCCAGCGGGCGCAGGACGAGCAGGATCACAAGGATCGCCACAAGGCTGAGCGCCATTGTTTCCGCCATGCCGAGGATGTCGGATTTGGGGAAGCCGAAAATGGTGTCGTTGGCGACGGGCGAGGGGTCGAACATCTCGCTCTGCGCGAACTGCATGTTGACGACCTCGACCGTGTCGCCGCGGCTTTCGTCGTAACCGACCGCCGATTTGACGAGCGACGCGATCTTGGCGAGTTCATCCGCCGAGCGGGGCGTGTATTTCATCGGCGCAGCCCAGTCGGCGGGCGCATCTTTCGGTTTTTGCGCGGCGGTATCGGGCGCATAGCTGCCATCGACGAGGACGGAGATGGAAAGCTTTTCAATCTCGCCGCCTTCGCGCACGAGCGTCTCCACCGTCTTGGTGATTTCGTAGTTCGTGGTTTCCTCGGTGCGGTTATTTTTTGAACCGGCCTGAGCGGCATTGCCGCCGTTCGGCAGGCCGGGCAGGTTGTTGGCGACTGTGACCGCGCCGTTGCCGTTCGACGAAGCGGAGGTGTCGGAATTTTCTTCCGTCACGCTCTGTGTCGAGCGCACGACCTGGCCGTCGGGGTTATAGCTTTCGGAATTGCGGTTCAGCACGTCGAAATTCATCTTGGCGGTGACGGCGGCGCGGACTTTTTCAAAGCCGACCACGCGGCCCACGATATCTTCGATCGACGCCTTGGTGCGGGTTTCATAGGTTTTGCGCATGTCGTCGGCGTTGCGGCTCAGGCTGTCGCGGCTTTGCTCGTCCTCGGCGCGGGCAAGCACGTTGCCGCTCTGGTCGACGACGGCGACGGAATTGGCCTTCAATTGCGGCACGGCGGCGGCCACTAGCTGGCGGATCGCCATGATCTGTTCGTTGCCGATATTGCCGGGGCTGCGCAGGTTCACGAAAACCGAAGCCGAAGCGGGCTGGCGGTCGCGGCTGAACAGTTCGCGCTGCGGCAGCACCAGCTGCACGCGGGCGGAGCGTACCTGGTCGATCATGCCGATGGTGCGGGCAAGCTCGCCCTCCAGCGCACGCTTCGCCATGCTGTTTTGCTCGAAGCTCGTGACGCCGAACTTGCCTTTCTGGTCATACAACTCGTTGCCCATCGCGCCGTTGCGGGGCAGGCCTTCGGCCAGCAGCAGCATTTTGGCGCGGGCGATATCCTTGTGCGGAACCGAAATTTTGGTGCCGTCGTCGCTCAAGGCATACGGGATGCTGGAATTATCCAGCTTGGCGGAAATTTCCGTCGCGTCGGATATCGACAACCCGTTGTAAAGCGGGCTGAGCGAAGGGGCGCTTGAGCGTACGGCGATAAAGACGAAGAAGATGATCAGGCCAAAGAAGGTGGCCAGCATCATGATCAGGCGTCCGGGACCCAAATTTTTCAGCGATTCCAGTAACGAATCCAAAGTCATTCTCCCCTTGCTTTGACGTCACTCAAAGAAGGGAGTCCGGGCGTTGATATATAGTAGAAAACCCGAAACCCCACTTCTCAACAGTAACCAATTTTTACCGACTAGGCAAATTTTGCCCGATAGTTTTCCCAAGTTTTTCAGCCGGTATGGCATAAATCCCCAATAATCAATTGATATATATTGCTTTTCTTCGTTTTAAATATGCAAGGATCATGCAAAATATCGTTTACTTACTTCATCTTAAACAAATTTCATTGATATCCCGATAATAAACGATTGGTTTTTAAGGGCATTTTAGCAAGAGGGTGGAGTAAATAAATCGACTGAGGGTTAATAAAGTATTAACAAGTAAATACAGTATTAATGATTAAGTAACCATTTGAATGATTTGTATTTTTTACTTGCAATTATTGCGTGTTACTGTAAGATAAGAATTGTAGGAGTAGATTTTAAGCTCGTGCGATAGGAATCATAGGATATGATTGAATCTATTAGCACATTGTCGGTCCAAAGTTCCGTTCTGAGGTATCAACCTCAGAGCAATACGGATTCGGCACAAATTACTCCGGCCGTGAGCGCGCCGGAGCTCGGCACCTCGCGCATCCGTGTCGACAACCTTCAGAATATCGCGATCCTGGAAGTCATCTCCGAAGAAGGCGATGTCATCCGCCAGTATCCGAGTGAATCGCAGATCAAGGCGTTCAAACGGGCCGAAAGTCTTATCCCGGCTTCCGATAATACTGCGCCGCAAATCACCGCCGACAAAGCCAAGCAGGCGAACGGCTTTGCCGTTTCCGCGCCGGATGAAGGCGGGACGGCACCGGCGCCTCAAGCGCGCAGCTTCGCGGCACCGCAAACTTATGCGCCGTCCGGCAATGCAGGTGGCACGACATCTCAGCCAACGCAGAGCCTGATCGCCTGATTTTCCTTTGATATGTGGATTTATGCTTCGCTGTCGATCGGCTTTGTATCGGCCTTGGACGGTTGCGCGTCGGGTTTCGCGCCCGCCGGTTTTTTCAGCACGCCGGCGGCGATGTTGCGGTTGATGTCGATCAGCGCCTGAATTTTGTCGGGATTGGTGTCAGCCAGCAGTTCCAGCGTCCGCTTGAAAATGAACAGCGCCAGCGTTGCAATGTTGTTCTTGATTTCCTGGGGCAGGGGATGGTCGGGGTTCATCGTGTCGCTGACGAACACCTGCCAGAGCTTCTGGTTGTATTCCAAAATCTCGCCGCGCTCCGCCACGCGCACGTTTTCGCCGCCGCGCAGGCGGTTGGCGAGGTCTTCCAGTTTCGACGCGGCCTTCAGCAGGATTTTGCCTTCAAGGGCGCGGGGGTCGTTCGCCGTCGCGGTCGCGCCATAGGCGTTGACGGCGGCACCGTAAGGGTTTTGCGGATTAGACACTGGCCAGCAACTCCCGTTCATGTTCCATCAGGTTTCGCGCTTCTTTCATCGCCTTGTAATAGCGGTTGGCAAGAATGTGGTCGTTGATGACCATGAAGAAGGTGGCGGTGGACGGCGCGGCGTTCTGGATGTCCCGGATCTGCTGGAAATAAACCTCGTGCAGTTTTTCGGGCTCCGATGACAGGTACATCAGCTGGATGGTGAAATAGATGCGCTTGCAGGGGCTGTTCGCATCCGCCTCGCGCATGATGTCTTTCTCCCGCAGGATCGGAGATTCGCCTTCGATATGCAGGCGTGTACGGTTCGCGTCGTTGGTGATCAGCGCGCCGCCGATGATGATCCGTTCCTGGGGTTTTAAGTCGATGATGAGTGCCACGAGTTTCTCTCCTTGGTCTTGATGAAGGGGGATTCTCCCGCCGTTTTTACAGTTACCATCTTGGCAGCAAATGGTTAATAAATCGTGTCTTTATCGCGCGCCGCAAAAAAGAACCGGCGGCTTTTTTAAGGCCGCCGGTCTTTTTAAGCTTTTGTCTATCCTGACGATTAACCGAACAGGCGGAGAACCGCTTGGTTCGACTGCGAAGCCAAGGACAGAGAGGTGATGCCAAGCTGCTGGGTCGTTTGCAGAGACAGCAGTTTCGCGCCTTCCTCGTTCTTGTCGGCGACGGTCAGTTTGTCAGAGCCTTCTTTCAGAACGTTGATCAGGTTCTGGGTGAAGTCCTGGCGGGTCTGGATGATGTTCAGGCTGGTACCGAACGAAGCGGCCGTGTTACGGACGGTCGTCAAGTCTGCAGCGATTGCATCCAGCGTAGCCTGGGTTGCGGTTGTATCAGCCCATGTACCGCCCGTTGCCGCGACGGTCAGGTCGTTACCAACAGTCAGGTCGGCACCGGTGATGTCGAGGGTGGAGTCGCCCGCTTCGTTGAAGGTCACCGACAGGGTCGATGCGCCGGCAACGAGGTTCGAGCCGCGATAGCCGGAGTCGCCAGCCAGGTCGTCGATCTGATTGAGGACTTCGTCAAAGCTGGCTGCCAGGGTGGTAACGTCAGCGGTCGGATCGGCGTTCAGCTGGTCCTGTGCTTCCTGGGCGATAGCTTGCGCCTGCTCGAGGAAGCTCGTGATCTGCTTGATACCTTCGTCAGCTGCTTTCAGCACCTGGATCGCCTGGCCCTGGCCGTCCAGGAGACGGTTCAGGTCATTCGCGCGGTTGGTCAGGGATTGCGAAGCGAAGAACGCGCTGGGGTTATCCAGAGCGCTGTTAACTTTCAAGCCCGTTGCAAGACGGAGCTGGGTAGAGTCGAGAAGTTTTTGGGTGCCCTGAAGGCTCAGGAGGTTCGAGCGAAGGGCGGCAGTGAGAGTAACGTCAGCCATGGCATGTTCCTTTTCTAGGTTGATGCATTTATGTATTAAGACCTCGGGATACTCCCTCAGCCATAAATCATCTTCTCATGGGGGTAGTTAACAAATGGTTTATCTCGCTTAAAATGTTGGATAAATTGTATGCAGCTGAAAATTCAGGGTAATTTGACGCTGTCAACTATTGCAAGCCAAGTGCGTGGATAAGCGGTGCGAGGTGCGGCGTGTATGCACGGCCTTTTCCAACCGAATCTCCATAAAGCGGCTGCCTGACCTGACTGGCGCTGGCGGTTTTGACCTGCCGTTCGGTTTTGTGGAAGGAAAGGCAGGCGTCATTCCACGGCAGGCCGCAATATTCCAGCAGCTTGCGCGTCCCGGTTTCCTGATCCGCGATCATGGCTTCGTAATTGGCTGTGTAAATTTTTCCGGGGAACAGCTTTTCCCAATGCGCCATCAGTTTTTGATAGCTGCGCATATACCTGCCGATATCGCCAAGGTCGTGGGCCCAGGGCATCAACCTGTCCGAAAAATATGTCTGCCAGATCGACAGCCCGCAATCGAGCGGGTCGCGCGTGCAGTGGATAATTTTTGCGCATGGCAAGGCGCGCAGGATAACGCCGACCCACAGGTAATTGAAAAGCATTTTGTCGGTCACGCGCATCGCCGCGCTGTGTGTGCGGGCCAGATATTTTTGCGCAATCGCATCAAGAGCGGCGGAATCAAGGCTGTCCATGAACGCGCGCCCGATCGTGGGCACGCCGGCGCCTGCGCTGCCGGGGGCTTCGGCATTCGCAAAAAACGGCATGCTGTCTTGCAGGAACGACGCTTCGCCGACCCCCTGCACATCGGGATGGCTGCACAATATCTGGTCGATCAATGTGGAGCCGGAGCGGGGCAGGCCGACGATAAAAACCGGCTGTTCGCTGCTGCATGTGCCGGCGGTTGCGGCGTCTGACAGGCCGATAACGGTGTCTATGTAATGATCGAAGAGGGCGGCATCGTAACGCGATGTGCTTTTCCTGATTTTATGCGCCGCCGCGTAATGCGCGAAAGCGTGATCGGTGTCGCCTGCCGTCATATATGCCTGCGCGAGCGTGTATTCCAGCACGGCCTGCTGCTGCGCGGGGAGCTTTGCGGCGTTTTTGTGCAGGCCCAGCAGCGCGGCGCGTTCGGGCGAGCCGGCGGCAAAATTTTTCAGTTGCCCCAGCCCGTGATAGGCTGCAATCAAATCCGGCTGTTTGCGGACCGCATCGGTAAAACAGGCGATTGCCGGATCGCGCAATCCGGCCTCGCGATATAAAACACCCAGCCTGTTAAGGACGGGGGCGGCGGGATTGCAGTCGCGGGCGCGCCTTGCAAGCTCAAGCCCGGCATCCCGCGCGCCCGCATCCATGCGCAGCCGCGCAAGCGCCGTCAACGCGTTGGCGTTGCGCGGGTCGGCATTGATGACGGCTTCCAACATTGTGGCTGCTTCGGCGGGCGATGCATGCATCAGCATCAGCCCAAGCTCCAGCAGCACGGCGGTATTATCGGGCTCCAGCTGCAGGAAAAGGCGGCAGGCCGTCTCCGCTTCCGCTTGGCGGCCTTGCTGCAGAAAACCGCGCGCGTTTTTCAGCGTCGCCGCCGCTTTTTTTGCATCTTTTTCGAGTTGCGCGCTCAAGCGCCTTCTTTCAGCGACTGCATGAGCGGCTGCAGATATTCTTCGTATTTTTTCCAGCGCGCGACGGAGCCTGTGTAAAGGCCCTGACGCACCTGTGCCGAGCTTGCGGTGATGACGGGGCGGTCGGTTTCGTGGAATTTCAGGCAGCGTTCGTCCCAGGGCAGGCCGCAGAATTCCAGCAGGCGGCGGGTTTCCGTTTCCTGCTGGGCGACCATCGTTTCGTAATTCGCCTCGAATATCTGGCCGGGGAACAGGCGGTTCCAATGCGACATCAATTTGGCATAGGCGCTGAAATACCTGCCCAGATCGCGCTGGTCGTATGCCCAGAAAAGGTCGGCATTGAACATCCGCTGCCAGATCGACAGGCCGATATCCATCGGGTCGCGCGTGCAGTGGATGATTTTTGCATTCGGCAGCGCAAGGCGGATAATGCCGACAAGGAAGAAATTGAAAAGCATCTTGTCCGACAGCATGGCGCCTTCCCTGGCATAAGGGTCGGTCTGTTGCAGGTATTTTTTTGCGATCCCGTCCAGCATCTCGCCGGACAGGTTGTCGATCAGTTGCTTTGTGATCGTCGCCTCGGCCGCGGCGAACAGCTGCGGCACCTCTGCATTCGGATAGAAGGGCAGGCTGGTCTTCAGGAAGCTGACCTCGCCCATCGCGGCCATCTGCGGATGGCTTGAAAGAATCTGCTCCGTCAGCGTGGAGCCGGAGCGCGGCATGCCGACGATGAAAACCGGCCGCGCGGACGATACCGAGCCCGCACCTGAAAACTTCTGCACCAGTTCAGGTGTGAATAGCGCGATGATGGTGTCGATGTACTTTTCCACCATGTCGATCGTGATGTGCTTGTGCACAAGGCGCTGCAGGCGGTTGCCGGTGGCGTAATGGTCAAATGCTTCCGCCGCATGCCCCGTGTCCAGCATCGCTTTGCCAAGCGCGAATTCCAGCTTGATGCGCTGCGCATCGGGCAGGCCGCCGGCGCGGCCGCCCAGCGCGGTCAGGCTCTTGAAATCCGGATCTTCCTGCCTGAATTTCTTCATGGTCGAAAGGGTGTAGTATGCGTCGATGTTGCCGGGGTCTTGCGCAACCGCGCGCTCCGCCATCTGTGTGGCCGCGGGAATGTCTCCCGCCCTGCGCATGATGATCGAGGTGCGCAGCTGTATAAAAGGCGCGTTCGACATGCCGGCGGCGCGGATCGCCAGTTCACGCGCCTCCGCCGTCGAGCCCAGTTCGAGGCAGACAGCGGCAAGCGCGGTCATCGCCTCCAGGTCATCGGGAGCGGTATGCAGCATGCGCCTAAAGCAGTATTCGGCATCGCTGTATTGCGCCAGCTGTCGGTGTATCTGGCCAAGATTATAAAGCGCGGGCAGCAGGTCCGGTGTATAGCCCAGCAGCACCTGATAAGCGCGCATCGCTTCGGGGATTCGGCGTGCGTTGCGCAGGTCGTCCGCCGTTTTCAGCATTGCGCGGATGTCGGGGGTGGTGGTTTTGGTGGTTTTTGGTTTCTTTGCCATGGCTGCCGCCTTCCTGATGCGGATAGTCGGCCAGCCGTCAGGCGGAATCAAGTCCAAAAATGAAGCCAAAAAATCAGGGGCTCCCCGGCTTTCTGCCAGCGGAGCCCCCGTGCCTTCCCCCTTGTCGGAAGGGGAAGGGTATTATTCCTTTATTATCTCAGTTGCAGCAGTTCGGCCGTCATCTGGTCTGCGGTCGTGATGACCTTGGTGTTGGCCGAATAGGCGCGCTGCGTGACGATCATTTTGGAGAATTCATCCGCGAGATCGACGTTGGACTGTTCCAGCGCGCCGCCTTCGATATAGCCCGCGCCGCCGGTGTTCGCTGCCACCACATCCGGATCACCCGATGTGTCGGACACGCGGAACACGGTGCCGGTCAGCGCCGACAGGCCGTCGGGGTTGATGAAGTTGGCGATGCCCAGCTGATAGATCTCGCGCGACAGGCCGTTCGAGAATTGCGCGCTGACGATGCCGTCGCGGCTGACGGAGACGCCCGTGCGGTAGCCGACCGGAGAGCCGTTCTGGTCGGACTGCGCGGTATAGGCGCCGGTTTGCTGCGTCAGCCCTGCGATATCCAGGTTGAACGCGGCCGAGGTGCCGGCGGGCGTGGTCCACGATACGGGGCCAAGCGCCAGGTTGACCTGGCCGCCGGTGACGGGCGCGTTCAGCGTGCCGTCGCTGTTGAAGTTGATGGACTGGCCGGTCGGCAGCAGGTCGCCTGTTGCGGTCGTGACCTGGATATCCCACCAGCCGTTGGGGTTTTCGGTGACCGGTGCTGCGCCCGCGACGGGTGTCGCCGAAGTCGTGACCGTGGTGCCCGCGGGAACGCCCAGCGTGTTGAGCGCAAGCGGCGTGCCGGAACCGTCGGTCAGCGTCACTTCCGACAGCGCGACTTCGTTCTGGATCACGAGGAAGCCGTTGCTGTCCAGCTGTGCGTTGATGCCGGGAACCGCGTTCAGGTCGGTCAACAATTTGTTGACGTCGCCATCGAGGTTGATGGTGGTGGCGCCGAAGCCCGCATCGACGTCGAAGCTGTCGGTGCCGGGAACGAAGTTGCCCGATTGCGCGCGCAGATCGACGTTGCCGGTGACGGTGCCCGCGGTCGGCGCATGTTTCTTGAAATTAACCGTGATGGTGCGGGGGTTGCCGCCGTCGTCATAAATCGTGATATCGCGGCTGAAGTCCGACGTATTCGTGCTTACGGCCTGCGCCGCGTTCAGGTTGGCATCCAGCGACACCTGGGTCGTCATCTGCGAAATGCCGCCGCCGGTCAGGTTGACGGGGACGAGCGTGCTGAGGCTTGCGCCGCCGACGATCGCGCCGTTCTGGTCAAGCGGCCAGCCCTGCAGGATGAAGCCGCCAGTGTTGCGCAGGTTGCCATCGACATCTTCGCTGAACGAGCCCGCGCGGGTGTAAAGGCGCTCGGCGCCCGCCGCCGTACCGTTCTGCACGACGAAGAAGCCGTTGCCCGACATTGCGAGATCGGTGGAGGAGGAGCTTTGCTGCAAGATGCCCTGCAGGCTGACGCGCTGGTTCTGCGTCGCCTTGACGGAACCCGGCGTGTATAGGGTGGAACGGCCACTGGTGGTGACGAGGTCGGAGAAAGAAGCGTCGCTGCGTTTGTAGCCGACGGTGCTGACGTTGGCGATGTTGTTCGAGATCATGCCCAGAGATTGGCTCTGCGCGGTGAGGCCCGAAACGGCGGTGAAGAGTGATCCGAAAACGCTCATGGTAGTCTCCTTTTTTCTGTTTCTGCCGGAAGATTTTTCCGGCGGTGAATTAAAATCCTGCTGCGGTCCTTGCAACCGCCGTGCCAGTTTTAGATCGAAGCCTCGGCAATTTTGCGCACATCGGTCAACGGAACCTTCACGCCGTTGACGTTCAGCACAAGCGTGCCGTCATCAGCGGATTCAAGGCTCGTGACGCGTCCCGGCACATATGTCGTGACGTTCAGCGATGTGGTGGTTGCGTTGCCCGCGCTTACCTTCAATGTATATGTGCCTGCGGGGGCCATGTTGCCGCTGCTGTTTTTGCCGTCCCACACGAAGTCGTGCGTCCCGGCAGTTTTTTCTGCGTCCTGCGAATAAACGGTGTTGCCGTCTTCATCGAGGATGCTGATCGTGCCGCTGGTCGCAGCTTCGGGCAGCGTGTAGGACATCGATGCGCCCTTGACGCCGTCGGTGGTAAAGGTGTCGCCCGCAACCTCGACATCCTTGCCGATGAAGCTGACGCCAAGCGCCGTCATGTTCAATGTCTGCATCGCCAGCAACTGGTTCAGTGTGTCGTTGCCGCGCAATTGCTGCTCGACTTGGCTGAACTGCACCAGCTGGTTGGTGAACTGCGCCGTGTCCATGGGGGACAGCGGGTCCTGGTTCTGCAGCTGCGTCGTCAGCATCTGCAGGAAGTCGTCGAAGTTCTGGTTCAGCTGCGTCGATGCGGTCGCGTTCTTTGTCGCGTTTGTCTGGACCTGTGTCGATGTCGTGTTGACTGCTGTCATTTTTTATCTCCTGAAACCCTATACCATTATATTTATTCCGACCTGGCTGATGGAACCCATCGCCACGGCGGAAATGTTTGCCTGCACGCCTGCCGCCAGCGTGATGTCGTCGTCGGCATTGCCCGCTGCGGCGCGGCTGCCGTTATTATTGTATGCGGATTGCGTGCCCTGATCGCGCTGCTGGCGCAGGTCAAAGCTGAGTGCGTTGCCGTCCAACTGGATGCCGGACTGCTCCAGCATTTTTTGCAGCTGCGCGGAATCTTTTTGCAGGATGGCCAGCGTCTCGGGCTTGTCGGCCACCAGATGCGCCTTCATGGTGCCGTCTTTCGAGAATTTCAGGCGCACTTCCAGCTGGCCCATATCGGCCGGGTGCAACTGCATGCGGAAGGTGTCGACCTGCGTCTGCGCGTTGCGGTGGATCTGCAGCGCGATCATTTGCGTGGTCTGCGTGCTGGACGCGGAATTCATATAGTTGACGAAACTGCCGGGCGTGCCCGATGCCGTTTGTGTCGCTGCGGTGCCGGCGGTCATGCCCTGCATATTCGCGCCGTTCTGCGAGAAGCCAGATTGGCCGCCAAAGCCTTCCGCGCCGCTATCCTGCGACGCAAAGGAATTGACGAGGGCGAGGTTCGTGGCGGGCGCTTGCGCCTGCGCCTGCTGTGATTTGGGGGCGGCCTGCTGCGTATCCTGCGGCAGCGGCGCCTGTTGGGGGGCGGGCGAATCCTTCGCCGCCTGGGGAGAGTATGGGCTTTCGGCCTTGTGCGCGGGCTGGTACTTGCCCGGTTCCTGTGCAGCGGCTGCGGTCTTGACCGGCGCATCTGTGTCTGCCGGTGCGTCTGTTCCCAGCGGCATCATCAGCGCGGTTTGCTGTTCGGGTTGCAGCTGCGGCGACAGCTGATCGGCCAGCTTCACCAGCAGGCGTTCGATCGACGCGTCGTCAAGGCCCATGCCCTGCATCATATCAATCGCGTCTTTACGGAATTGTTCGATATCGGGCGTGCCTTGGTCTGTCGTATTCTGCGCGAACAGGTCCTGCAGCTTCACCAGCGTTTCGTCGTCGGCCGCGTCGTTCTGCAGCATGACGGAAAGGTTGGCCGACAGGTTGACGGGCAGGGAAGGTTTCGCCTCGACAGGCATTTCCAAAAGCGCGGTCAGGTTTTTCAGCAACTGGTCGTCGCTGGCGGGGGCGGATGCCTGCAGCTTTTCCAGGATGGCGGTTTTTTCGGCGGGCGCTTTTTGGTCGAGCTGGGCAAGTTTTGCCTGCAGTTTTTGCGTGCCGTTCAGCTGCGACAGCTTGGCGTTCAGCGCCTTCATGAAGGCTTGCGCATCTTCGGCAGACATGGAATTCGCGCGCGGAGCTTGGGTTTTCGCGCTTCCCTGTGCCTGTATCGCAATGATGTTGTTCAGCTGATCCACGGTTTACTCGCGTTGTTATCCGTATCTATCCTTGCACGTGCCGTGCCAGTTTTTGCTGCGCGGAAAATTTCGGGAAATTGTTTTTATGCGCAAAGACGCGGACACCAAAATGGGCCGCCTGTGGGAAGCAGGCGGCCCGCTTTGGGAGGGAGAGAGGTAGTTTGTCAGTTAGAGATTTTTATCCACGGAGAGGGAAAGCGTGGATGTCTTGTAGGCTTGCGCATGTCCTTTCGCTGAATAGTTGGTTTGTTTGTCGTCGACCACGGCCTTTCTGGCCGCATCGAGGATTTTGTTGACGAGTCGGCCCGCGCTTGCCTTCGCGGTTTCGAGGGCCGTCAGGTTCTCCTGAAGGATGTGGGTGAAGCCCGTGCGGGATTTCACCAGTTTTTCGCGCAGCGGCATTTCCAGCGTTGCCACTTCCGCCTTGCGCTCTGCCAGGCCGGTCACCAGTCTTTGGTATTCATTGGCCAGGTTTTTCTTGGCGGTTTGCAGGCGGTCGACGGTCTTGAAATCGGATTTGCGCAGGGCGGTGGTTTCTTCCGCCAGCAGCTGGCCAAAGGTGTCGAGGATCTTCATGACGGCCTGCACATCGTTGCGCAGGTTACCGTTGGCAGGTTTCGCGGCGGTCTTGGTCAAAGTGTTCGTTCCCATGGTTATCACCCCTTTTGCTGTTGTTCTTGTATCTGAAGCATCATCTTCTTCATTTCCGTAGCAATTCCCGTGCCAGTTCCGGCGGCCATCGCTTTGCCATATTCCTGCGTCAACAGACTGCGGAACATCTTTTCGCCGTTGCCGCCGCCGAACATGGGGTCGTCGCCCACGCCTTCGAACATGATCGTTGTCATCTCGCCCAGGAACATGGCCTCGAATTCCTGCGCGCTTTTCTCGATCTTGGCATCGGACTTGGCATGGGTGGGCTGGGCAATTTGTGCCTGCCGCGCCTGGTGCATCGCGATATCGGCGGAAGCGGGAAGGGGCATGGTGCTCATTACATCACCTCGATTTCGGCTTGCAGCGCGCCTGCGGCCTTGATGGACTGCAGGATCGTGATGATGTCGCGCGGGCCGACGCCAAGGGCGTTCAGGCTGGCGACAAGGGTCTGCAGGCTGACGCCTGTTTGCAGTACGGTGATCTTTTTGTCTTCGTCCTTATCGACCTGCATTTCCGTGCGCGGCACCACCACGGTTTCGCCTTCTTGTGCGAATGCGTTGGGCTGCGATACCTGCGGGGTTTCGGTGATGCGGATCGTCAGGTTGCCCTGCGCCAGCGCCACGGTCGAGATGCGGACATCCTTGCCCATTACGATCACGCCGGAACGCTCATCAATCACGACGCGGGCCATCTGGTCGGGCGACACGCGCAGCTGTTCGATATCGGTGATAAGGTTGACGATGCCCGCGTTATAGCCGGGGGGAACATTCAGCGTCACGGAAGCCGCGTTATCCGCCGATGCCGCGTTGAATTTCAGGTGGCCGTTGATGGCGGATGCCACGCGGCGCGCGGTCGTGAAATCGGGGTTGCGCAGCGCAAGGCGCGTGGTGGTCATGCCGGCCAGCGTGAAGGGGATTTCACGCTCCACGATCGCGCCCGCCGCAATGCGGCCGCCGGTCGGGATGTTCTGCGTCACCGAAGCGCTGTCGCCTTTGGCCGAGAAACCGGCGATGGCAACCGGGCCTTGCGCGACGGCATACACTTGGGAGTCAGCGCCCAGCAGCGGGGTCACCAGCAGCGTGCCGCCCTGCAGGCTTTTCGCGTCGCCGAGCGCGGAGATAGAAACGTCGATGCGCGCGCCCTGGTTGGTGAAGGGGGGCAGCGTGCCCGTCACCATCACGGCCGCGATGTTTTTGGTGTTCAGCTTTTCATCGCGCACGTTAACGCCAAGGCGTTCCAGCATGCCGATCAGCGATTGCTGGGTGAAGGGCGAGTTGTTCAGGCTGTCGCCCGTGCCGTTCAGGCCGACGACAAGGCCGTAGCCGACCAGCATGTTGTCGCGCACGCCTTCGATTTCGACGATGTCCTTGATGCGGGTGGTGCCTGCTGTGCCGGCTGTCATCGGGGCGGCTTTTGTCTTCTGTGCAATTGCAGCTGCCGGCAGCGCCGTTGCAAGCATCGCAGTGATAACCAGTTTGATAAATGTATTCATGACAGACCCATCCCAGATCATATGTTTTCCCGATGAAACACGATGCGAGGACTGTGCCAGTCATAAAATTAAGCTATTTCAGTATTTTAGGTTTGTAACAACAGGGCAATAAACGCCGAAACGGCCAGACAGGGCAAATATTGCCGACTGGTATCGGGCCGCCAACCCGCATATAGTAGGTATTCATGAAAGTCGAAGGACCCGGAAAATCATCAGGCGCCAAGGGCGTTTCCAAGACCGGCGCCAAACAAGGCGCGGGTGGATCGTCGTTTAGCGGCATGATCGATTCAGCCGGGGAAACCGAAGAACAAAAGCCCGTCAGCGGCGCAATGTCCGTCGGCCAGCTGGATGCCCTGCTGTCGTTGCAGGAAAGCGGCGGCGGAACGTCTGAAGAGGCACGGAAACGCGCCAAACAGCGCGCATCGTTGCTGCTGGATCATCTGGATCAGGTGCGTCTGGGCATCCTGCAGGGCGGCATCCCGGTTGCTGCGCTGCAACAACTGACAAACATCGTCGGCCAGCACCGCGAAAAAATCATGGATCCGCGTCTGGCGGAGGTGCTGGACGATATCGACCTGCGCGTGCAGGTCGAACTGGCCAAACACAGCATGAACCGCTGATTTTTGTCCTTTTTCAATAAAAATCCGGCAATTCAATGGAATCCGAATGCGGTATTGTGCATTGGGGCGTGGATGTTTATAATTTAAAGATACACAAAATCCCTAAGGTAACCGCCATGACCGCACAACCCGAAGCCTCCCCGACCATCCTGCCGCCGGATTACAAGCCGACCGAAAAAGAGAAATTCATGAATCCGGTCATGCTGGAATATTTCCGCCAGAAGCTGCTGAGCTGGCGGGCGGAACTGCTGGAGGAATCCACGGAAACCATCAAGGAAATGCAGGAAGACAATCTGCAGAAGCCCGACATCGCCGACCGCGCTTCCGCCGAGACGGATCACGCGCTGGAACTGCGCACGCGCGACCGCGAGCGCAAGCTGATCTCGAAAATCAACAGCGCGCTCGAGAAGATCGAGGACGCGTCCTACGGCTATTGCGAGGAAACGGGCGAGCCGATCTCTGTCGCGCGCCTTGAAGCGCGACCGATCGCGACCCTGTCGCTTGAAGCGCAGGAACGCCACGAACGCAAGGAACGCACGCAGCGCGACATGCGTGAATAAGCGTCAAACGAATGCAGAAAAAAGCCCCCGCGAAACCGGGGGCTTTTTTTATGTGAGAACGCCCGTTCCGAGTCGCAATCGAGTCGCGATTTTTTCGGTCAATTTTCTGCGGCAGAGCGGGCGGGCGCGATAAAAAAACTTTCTCGTGCGTGTGATAAATATTTTGGAAAATAACCGCGCATCGTTTTGCGACTTAACTGCTTGCGTTTCAAAGCCTGAATAGGAAAAACGCGCTAATGCTTATCGTTGTTGAGTTTCTTTGCGTAATCGTGAAGGAGATTTCAAGTTTATGTGAAAATATGATTTTCATAAACTATGCTTTTCGCCCGATCCGATATGCTTCATACGCGTTTCTTGAAATTAAAATGCTGCCGTGCAGCGCATCTTTTTTCGACTCTTTCGTTTTTTCATCTTGTCGGTTTCATAAAAACTGATACCGTTCTCATTGTTAAAAAAACGCTCCACAAACTGCGACAAAAAACCTCCGTCACAAGCAAGACGGGCATGGATCTCTTTTGAACGCGGTGGCCAATTAACGAAACTTTAACTGTTACGGGTTTAAATACATGGCTGCGCCCTCTGACCGTAGAAAGATCGAGAGCATTTTGCGCGAACCGCTGACGCGGCATCGCCTGATGCTGAACTCGAAGCTGCGCGCCGCTCAAGCAGACGAAAACCCCACGCCTTTCACCTTTGAAGACCTCAAGGCCTTCATGGGCGCGATCCGCAGCGCCGACCCCAACTATCAAAAAGAAACGCTGAACGCGCTCGAGGCCGTCGCAACAGGCAAGGCACCGCAGGAGCCGCGCTTCGATACGCCCGAAACACAATTGATCTGGGGCGCCTCGCTTGCTTACCTCTCGGCAAACCCCGACCAGATGAAAACCTGGCTGAAGCCGCCAGCCGAAGGCGTGGCGCTTCCCCAGACGGAACTGTGGAAACAGGTTTCCACCACCGATTACGCCTACGGCGAATTGCTCAGCCACGCCCACCACATCCGCGAAGCACTGCGCGACAAGGACACGAAATACGGCTGGGGCGAACCCGGCACCGGTTTCACGTTCGACCGCTCCAAGAACCTGATCAACGTCGATTTCATGCAGTCGATGATCGTGGGCTTTGAACATGCCCGCGCCGATGTGTATCGTGAAATCGGCCACTCGCTGCTCTCGGTCACCTATCCGAAGCGGATGAAGGAAGTTTTCAAGGAAATGCAGCCGCTGATGAAAAAATCGCGGCTGGCGCAGGCGAAGAAGGGCCCCAAGCTCAAGCCTGACGAATACAAAAAACTGACGATGCTGTCGACCGAATGGCAGCTGCGCCACATGCTGTTCTCGGCCGCTGAAGAAAACGTCGCCAACCGCTTTGTGTCCAATATGGGCTCGCAGCTGCTGCAGGATTTCGGCGTGTCGCTCAACAACACCGCCGTCACGCATCGCGGCGTCGGCCTGACGCGCCTGCCCAACGACGGCATGTCCGAAGAACTGAAACGCTATATGAACCTATGCAACACGGTTCAGCTCAGCTTCTTCGCCAACAACGCGCTGTTCGACAATACCGAAGCCGGCTGGGCGAAGGTCGGCATCGACCCGAACCTTGTCCGCAAAACATCGACGCTGGCGGCGCGCCCTGCTGGCCAAAAAGACGACACCGACGGCATCAGCCATCCCGATTTCCAGCACCTGCGCGAGTTGGCGGGCGGTCCGAAAGGCCTCGAGAATTTGCAGCCCAAGCAGCACGAACGTCTGTTCGGCTGGGCGAACCTGCGCAACCGCGTTGAACGCGCCGATGCCGACCGCAAGGAAATCATCGAAGAAATCTGGCGCGATTACGCCGAAGACCTGATTCAGAAAATCCTGAAGATGGCCAATGACCAGATCGATGAAAATCTGGACAAGGCGCAAAAGGATCCGAAGAACCAGAAAGACAAAAAACAGGACGGCAAGGACCTCGACCAGGATCAGGACGGCGACGATCAGGATGGCGACGACGGCCAGGATGGTCAGGACGGACAAGACGGTCAGGACGGGCAAGAAGGCCAAGGCCAGGGTAAAGGCAAGGGCAAAGGTAAAGGCAAGGGCAAGCCCCAAAAAGGCAAAAAGGATCGCGGCAAGCCGCAAGGCGAGCAGGACGATGCTGATTCCGATGACGCAGACGGCGACGACGCCGATGGTCAGGAAGGCAAAGACGGCCAGAAAAAAGACGGCAAAGATAAAGACGGCAAAAAAGGCGATAAAAAAGGCGACAAGAAAGAAAAAGGCAAAAAAGGCGAGAAGGGCGAAGACGGCGAGGAGCAGGACGGCGACGGCGAAGATGGCGAAGGCCAGGACGCTGACGGCGAAGAGCAAGACGGCGACAAGCAGGGCAAGCAAAAAGGCAAAGGCAAAGAAGGCAAGCTCGGCCAGGACGACGAAGACACCGTTCCCGTCGAAGGCGCCGGCGACCAGCCCGCCCCCAAAGGCTCGACCGAACTGCCCAGCGACGAACTGGACCCGAACGGCGAAGGCAAGGATGCCGACGGCGAGGACGGCGACGGCCAGGACGCTGATGGCGAAGATGCCGATGGAGAAGACGCTGACGGCGAGGATGCCGACGGCGAAGACGGCATGACCGCTGATGACCTCGAAAAAGAGCTCGAGAAACGTAAACAAAAAGGCCAGGACGGCGAAGACGGACAAGATGGCCAGGACGGCCAGGATGGCGACGGCAAGGGCAAACCCGGCAAAGGCAAACCCGGCAAGGACGGCAAACCGTCCAAGCAGGCGGGCCATGGCGACGGCAAATCGCTCGAAGAACTCGCCAAGCTGGATTGGACCGACTACCAGAAACGCATCGCGGAACTGGCGGGTCCCATCACGCGCGTGCGCAAATTGTTCAAGGATGTTCAGGAACGCCAGCTGCAGCGCAAGCGCGCGGTGTCGTCGTCGCTCGAAATCCTGCCGGAAAACGGCGAGGTGAAGGACCGCTTCAACGTCGAGGCGCACCGCAACCTGACCATCAAGCGCAAGACCGGCGATGTCGAAGAAAACGACCTGAAACGCTTCCATAGCGACCAAGTGAAGATGGTGCCGACCGAAGTCGATATCGTCATCATGATCGACGGATCGGGCTCGATGAACGGCACGGCGCTCAACTCCGCGCTGCAGGCGGCCGCGATCATGTTCGAAGCCGCATCCGGCAAAGACATGAAGATGAACGTCTATGTCGGCATGTGGGGCGATGCAAACCCGCCCATGCTGATTACGCCGGGTGCCGACCGCGTCGAAATCGGCAAGCAGATGGCGCGCGCGCAAAAGGGCCTGAATTCCGGCACCGACCTCGCGCCCGCGATCAAGAAGGTCGCGAAAACCATCGGCGAACAGCGCGGCAAGAGCGGCACGCTGTCGGGCTTCACGCATGTCCTGATCATATCGGACGGCGACATGTTCGACCCGGCGCCGTCGGTCGAGCGCATCATGACCATGTTCGAATACTCGGACAAAGTCACGTTCGACACGGCGATTATCGGCCGTCCGGGCACGAGCATGGAAACGATGGCCAGGAAGATCAAAGGCCACAAGAACTACCAGGACGTGGGGGTTACGCTTGGTAGCAATCCCAACGAAATCCCGATGGCTATCGTCGGGCTACTACTTGAAAAAGTGAAGAAGGTCGGCAGCTTTGTCGCCATTCCGAACAGTCAAAAACGCCGGGCCATGAATAGGGCTCATAACAAAATGGATAGGAAGCCATGAAAAACAACAAGACCTCGCCGCTGAAGACGCCGCTGAAAGACCTCTCGCCTGAGGATCTGAAGTCTCTCGAGAAGCCCCTTGGCACCTCCGACCGCCCCTACCCGATGTGGGGTTCGCAGCGCGTCGAGCATAACGGCCGTGCCGATCTCGAGCAGGTTTTGTCCGTCATCGCCGACGACACCTATCCGATGAAAGTTTTCTCGGACCGTCCCTATAAAGAAGTCATCGCCATGGCGTATGCGGACATGCCCGTCCCGTCCATGCTGCCGCTGTTCTTCGACGGTCTGGAACGCCGCAAGCCGGCCTCCACCAACCGCACGCAGATGATGATCGGCGATCCCGGTGCCGGTAAATCCTTCCTGGGCGCGCTGCAAGGCCGCCTGCGTTCGCGCGACCCGATCGAAGTCCTCGATTGCGGCGGCAAGAACATGCGCGAATTGCTGTTCGAAATGGTTCTCGATTTCGGCGCGGGCGACGCACTGCCGAAAGCGATCGACAAACGCCTGCAGGCAGGCGCGCTCGAGCCTATGTCTGTTGCGCTGCTGAAAGGCCTGCCCTCCGAAGTCGTCAGCCTGAACGCTGACGGCCAGGTCGCATCGATCGACTGGAACGGCCTGAAAACGGTCGGCACCGACAAAGTTGAATCCGCGTTCGAAGTCCTGAAAAAAGTCTCGAAAATCGAAGGCCTCGACAACGCCGGCGGCAACGCGCTCGGCATGAACTCGCAATACGGCCCGCTGATCCGCAAATTCATGGCCGGCGAAGAAATCGTCCTCGACGAGTACAACAAATCGCGCGAAGGCACCGACGACAACCTGCAAACCGTCTGGCAGTTCTGCATCGGCGAATTGAAGGAATGCACGGTCGAAAACCCGCTGAAGAACAAAGACGCTTCGGCAGGCCCCTCCGAATTCACCTTCCGCCGCGAAGACATGAAGCCCGGCTTCTTCGTCACCCTCACCGGTAACAAAAAAGAAGACGGCGTCACCACGCGCTCGCTCAACAAATCGGTCTATTCGCGCCTGTCGCCCCAGACGCTGCCCGATCCCGACATTATCGACTGGCAGCACCGTATCTGCCAGATGATGGTCGGCCTGCCCGTTTCCACGCTCTATACCGCGTTCAAGGAACAGGCAGATAAAGATCCCGATGCGTTCGGCGAATGGCTGATGTGGCTCCGCAAGACGAAAGCGGAAACCGAAGGCGGCCAGATCCCCGAGCTGCAGGAAACGCTGCTGAAAAACTGGAAAAACGTCGTCAACTCGTCGGAAAAACTCGCGAAGTTCTACGACAAGTGGCAGCAAATGACGGATTCCGAGAAGATCACCTCGAACGGCCATGCCGACCTCGTGGAAGAAGTTGACGATGAATACTCGAAGAAAGAGGGCATCGACTTCCGCAAGATCAAGCAGCACCTGGAAGAGGCGATTCCAATCCGCCCCCGCATGCAGAAAGAAGACGCACCCCGCCCCATGAGCATGGGCAACTGGGACAAGGCGCCGAAGCTGTCCGAACCGGTCGAGGAAAACCCCTCGCTCAATTTCGGCACGCGCCTGACCGAGTTCCTGGAGCGCATGGTGTACGAGAAATCGGGCGCCGTCGGCAAAAACAAGCTCTACATGAAGCTGCAAAAAGGCATGCAGGAATTCGCGCTGCGCGACATCACCCTGCAGGAAGCCGCGCGCTCCAAGCAGCGTTCGGTGGAAGAAGACCTGAACATCTCCGCGTTCAATGACCGCGACCTGTCCAAACAGGCGATCATGGCGCGCAAAGTGTTCTGCGACTTCTTGCGCCAGACCAACCCGGAAATCACGGCGACCAACGATGAAATCGTCACGCCGAAGAAATTCCTGGATGCGCTGACCTATGTCTCGCAAAAAGACAACGCGCCGACCAACGAACTGTTCGTCGCCAACCGCGATCCGGAGACCGTGTTTGCCGGCCACCCGCTCGCAGGCGCGATCATCAAGGACACGGCCGTCTATGCGCTGCAGAACAAGGACCTCGACTTCACGCTGAAGGACCTCGTGCATCACGACGATTTCATGGCATCGCTCGCCATGCCGACCGTCGGCGCGAAAAACCTCTCGGCTGTCTGGGAACAGAACATCCGCCCGCTGACCAAGGGCGCCGCGAATGACAGCGCCGCACCTGCTGCGGCTCCGGCATCCTCGGGTTCCATCCTCGACCATGACGAGGCGCTGTTCATCGCCGAAGGCAAGTCGGACAAGAAGATCGCGACGACGTCCGTCCAGGTTCTTTACTCCGACGAACAGGGCGAGCGCCCCGTGACGATCCATATCGTCCGCAACGAAGCGCGCAACAAGACGCTGGTGGTGTCCGAAAAGGCGCCGTCCAAGCTGCTGTCCGCGTTCAAGGAAGCGGGCGTGATCCATGTGGACCGCCATGACGCAAACGCCGAGGCGAAAGTCGATGCGGCGATCACGGAACTGACCCGCGGCATGCAGCCGTCGATCAAGGACCGACTGGTCGACGCGTTCAAGTATCGCAACGACGTGGATGTCGAGCACCTGAAAGGCAAGACGCCCACGCTGCCGCAACTCCTGACCGACGATAAGGTGGACATGATGTACGCCAAATTCGTGGTCAAGAAAAACGCGGTCGGCCTGTAAGACCAGGTCATGAGCGTTCCGGCCAACGAGAGGCATGTAATGTCGACGGGATTGATGGAAGAAGTGGCGGCCGCGGTCGCCCAGCAAAAAGCGATGGAGCGTGGACCTGTGTTCCTGCCCCATGGCAGCCGCCTCTTCCATGTCCCCTCGGGCTGGGAAGCCAATATGATAAAGCACGACAAGGCTGTCACGTCGTGCGAGACGCTTCTGGAGCTGGAGGCGGGCCTTCAAAACCCTGACGTCAAGGTGATGTTCATTCCATTGAACGCGCTGATGACGGAACAGGACATTGAAAAGGTCTGCCACCGGAACGGAGTAACCAAAACTCTCTACAAAGAGATCAAGGGGACGATATGAGCGGTGGACGTTATATCAAGCAGGCCATCATTGCGGCGCTGGTTGAACATCCCGAACAGGAAAAATACAAGACGCGCGCGTTTTCGGGCGAAAACCTGACCGCGATGATGGAGGCTATTGCCGAACAGGGCAACAAGCTGACCAAGGCGGATTTCCTGACACCGGATGACGAAGGCAAATACATCGTCGATACCCCCGGCTTCTGGAAGAATTTCGACAAGGTGCGCGACATCGTCGCGAAATCCGGCGAAAAATTCGTCATGGAAGACTTTACCAAATACCTCGACCGCAACGAGACGCGCAACCTGCTGGATTCCGCGCGCGAACATGGCGGCCTTGGCAAAATTTTCGCCGTTGAAACCTTCAATGGCCGCTACGACGAAATGGAGCGCCTCTGGTACAAGGTTCCCGTGCCGTCGCGCCGCGACCTGTTCAAGAACGACGGGTTGCTCGATCCGTCGCTGAAGCGCAGCATGCTGGCCGCCGAAGGCCGCGTGATGCCCGAAGACAACCTTGCCAAAGCCGGCCTGACGCCTGCCGACCTGCGTAACGCGTTTCAGGAACGCGGCAATTACGAAGAAGTCACGCGCAAGCTTTCCGCCGTCGGCGATTACCTGCGCAAAGATTATCTTCTGCTACCCGACAGCTCCGGCGACACCGTGTTTTACTACCAAGGCGCGTGGGACAAGTTCGATGATATCTCCCGCAACCTCAAGGCGCATGGCGAAAAATTCGAAACCGCCGATTTCGTGCGTCAGGTCGGATTTGTCTCCAACATCCTCACCCGCGCATCGGAGCGCAAGGCGCTCTACCGCGTGTTCAATGCCGAGCATTGGGAAGGCCGTCTGGCCGATATGCAGGATCTGTGGGGTCAGGTGAAAGAAGGCTGGAAAACGGCCTCCATGACCTCCAAGGACTTCGATACGTCCTATGCCGAAGCGGAAAGCAAAACTTACGCGAAGAACGTCAACTTCGCGGCGCTCTCCGGCAAGGCTGACCTGATGAAACCGCTCGAGCCGAATGGCCCCGCCATCCTGCCGCTCGGCCTCAAGGCGTTCTGGGATAATTTCGCAACCGCGCAGGCATCGCTGGGCAATGATAATCTCACCGTTTCCGACCTGCGCCAGACCAGCGGCTATATGGGCGCATCGGTGCTGATGGGCGCGGTGAAATTCGGCCATTTCGACAAGGTTGTCGATATCTCGCGCAAATCCGGCGAACCTCTGACGCTCGACGATTTCCTGTCGAAAGACCGCCACGGCAATTCGCTGCTGAACATTCTGGCGGAGCGCAACCAGCTCAGCCAAGTCTTCACGCCCGATCTGTGGGCCGGCCGCGTCGATGACATGAAAACGCTCTGGACGCATGTGCGTATCAACGACCGCAGCCAAGTCGATATCGCGCAGGCCGAAGTCGCCGCAAAACAGGCGACGCTGAAACTGCAGGCAAAAGACCGCTTCAAGCTCGGCGGCAAAAAGCCCGGCTTTGGCATGTAACAAATTTCAGGGGATATGCCTCTTTGATTGGAAAAGCCGGAACCGCAGGGTTCCGGCTTTTTTCTTTATTTGGGCGTTTGGGGCTTCGCGCCGTTGTCATTCTGCATCTTCGCCACCTGCCTTGGGCTGATTGAAATAACGGGCGGTACCTGAAAATCGGGCGCGTCGTAGCGGATTTCCTGTCCGTCCACACCTGTGACTTTGCCGCCGGCGGCTTCGACGATCGCATGGCCGGGGGCGACGTCCCACCATTTGGTGCGGCCTTCGCGTTTTAACGGATAGATAACGGAGGCATCGGCGGAATTTTCCGCGACCTGCATCGCGCGTAAAACGCCAGGAGTGCTGTCGATGCGCGCGGCATCGCCGAACTGCTGCGACAGGTAGCCTTTGACGGGCAGCATGTCTGTGCTGCTTTCATTCATCAGTACGCGTATATCATCGGTTTTGACGTTATCTGCCTGCAATTTGTGGCGCACGCCGTTAGCATCGATCTTTTCCGCCGTGCCGGGGCCTGCTGCGATATACATCAGGTCAAAGGCGGGATGGTAAATCGCGCCCAGCACAGGCTTGCCATCCACGACCAGCGATATGGCGACGACGAATGCGCCGGTGTGGTTCACGAATTCTTTTGTGCCGTCGATGGGATCGACCGTCCAGAACGTGCCCTTGCTGACATCGGGAATATCGCCGCGCTCGAAGGCTTCTTCGGAAACAATCGGGATACCGGGTGTCAGCGCGGCCAGCGCGGGCAGGATGATTTCTTCCGCGCATTTATCGGCATTCGTGACGGGGCTGCCGTCTTTCTTGATTTCAAGTTTGGGGTCTTTTTCGCCGTTATAATACTTCATGATCTCGGCCCCGGCGGCGCGGGCGATCATTTCGACGTCTGGCAGCAGTTTTTTGGGATCTAATGCCATGAGGCGTATTATATTTCCATATACTTAAAGAATGGTCAATTTCCAATAATTTTCAAAACAGCCACCAGTTTCAATTATTTAGCCAGCCATATTGACCTCTGGCATGAGGACTCATATTCTATGGTTATTACCAAAATAAAAAAACACCAAGATCATCGAAGCACAGGGATTTCCCGCACATGAAAGCTGTTCTGAAACCGGCGCTGGAGAATCTGGACAAGGCGTTGCAGCGTCTCGAGACCGCCGTTGAAAAGCAATTCGTCCAGGCCAAAAAAACCAAAGAGGAGCCGATGCTGGCCCTCGACCGCAATGAACGCGAAGTGAACAAGAAAATCGCCGCGCGCCTCGACCAGACGATCAACCGTCTGGAAACGCTGCTGATGGAGGAAGCGTAACATGGCTGAAGTGAACATCACGCTCAACGGGCGCGCCTACGAAATCGCCTGCGATCCCGGCCAGGAAGGCCGCATCGTTGACCTTGCCGCCTATATCGACCAGCGCGTGCAGAAAATCGCGCGCTCCGGCGGCGCGTACAACGACTCCCACCTGCTGGCGCTTGTCGCGCTGGTGCTGGCGGACGAGCTGTTCGAGGCGCGCGAGCAAGCGGCCGGCGCACCCGCCGCCGCCAAAGCGCCCGCAGCGTCGAAAGAAGACGAAGCCGCGCTTGCCAAACTGCTGGAGAACCTGTCGAAACGTATCGACGGTATTGCCCAACGGGTGCAAGCGGCCTAGATTAAGGGCGGAAGGGGCTATGGCGTGCGTAAGACAGCACTGTCCCAGAGGCCGATGCAAATCGCTAGGGGACTGCCTCTGCCCGCGCTCCGGTGCGGTTATGCGGTTCCCACCTGTAACCCAGGGCCTAGCGGATACCCCCCGTCGACGGCGTTTCACGGCTCCTTCCACCTTCATTTCTAACCGGAGCGCCAAGGCGTGCTGAGCAAAGACACCCTGCGGCAGAAAGCCTTCCAGAAACGCCTGACCGTGCCGCCCGCCTATCAGGAAGAGGCGGCGCAGAAGTTCAAGGACAACTTCCTCGCACACATCGCCCTGCCGCCCAAGGGCTCGGTCATTTCCGCCTATATGCCGTTCAACGCCGAACTGAACGTGAAACCGCTGATGACGCATCTGCTGGATGACGGCTATATCATCGTGATCCCGCATGTTGTGAACAACGACCGCAGCCTTGATTTCCGCACCTGGACGCCCAAGATGCCCGTCTATCGCAACCTGCACGGCATCGAGGAAGCCGACCTGCGCCATTCGCAGGTCTATCTGCCCGACCTGATGATCGTGCCGCTGATCGCATTCGATGTGAAGGGCAACCGCATGGGCTATGGCTCGGGGCAGTTCGACCGCACCTTCGCGCATTTGCAGGATGTGCGCAAAGAATTCACCGCCATCGGCGTCGCCTATGAAAGCCAGCGCGAAGACGAAGTGCCGGTCGATGTCCATGACTATCCCCTGCACAAGATCGTGACGGAGCTGAACGTCTATAACTGCCGGGAGGCCGAATAATGAAAATCCTTTTCCTCGGCGATATTGTCGGCCGCAACGCGCGCGATGCGGCGATTGCGCAACTGCCGGAGCTGCGCCAGAAATACAAGCTTGATGTCATTATCGTGAACGTCGAAAACGCGGCGCATGGCTTTGGCGTGACGGCGCAGATCTGCGATGATTTTTACAAGGCCGGCGCCGATTGCCTGACGACCGGCAACCATGTCTGGGACCAGCGTGAAATCCTCGCCTATATCGACCGCGATCCGAAATTGCTGCGTCCGCTGAACTATCCCGAAGGCACGCCCGGCAAGGGGTTTTATATCCTGACCACACCGCGCGGTGAAAAGGTGCTGGTGGCCAACATGATGGCGCGGCTTTACATGGACGCGCTCGACGACCCTTTCGCGGCGGCGAACAAGCTGTGCAGCCTGCACCGCCTTGGCAAGGATGTGCAGGCGATATTCATCGATTTCCACGGCGAAGCGTCGTCGGAGAAAATGGCGATGGGCAATTACCTGGACGGCCGCGCGTCCTTCGTCGTTGGCACGCATACCCATGTGCCGTCCGGCGATGCGCGCATTTTGCCCAAGGGCACGGGTTACATGACCGATGCCGGCATGTGCGGCGCGTATGACAGCGTGATCGGTATGGATACGCAGCTGGCCGTGAACCGTTTCGTCCGGAAAACGCCGGGCGAAAAACTCTACCCTGCCGACGGCCCCGTGACGCTGTGCGGGCTGGTGGCGACGATTGATTCAAAAACAGGCTTGTGCAGCAAGGTCGAACCGCTCAGAATTGGCGGTAGCCTGCAACAGGCATTGCCGGAGGTGGCGTGATGATGGATTTTTTAGAAGATTTGAACTGGAAAAGGGCGATATCGATCGCGCTTGTGCTGGGCACGATGCTGGCCGGTTTTCTCAGCACGCAAGTCATGTCGAAGGAAGACGCGTCCATGGCCTATAGCGGCAAGCTGCCGGTCGAACAGGTGACGGTGGAATTGCAGGGCGGCGGCGTGCATGGCTTTGCGCTCGAAGTCGTCTCGCAACCCGTCGATATCCAGATGGGCCTGATGTTCCGCGAGAAAATGGGCAAGGATCAGGGCATGCTATTCGAAATGGGTCCGCCGCAGCTGACATCGTTCTGGATGAAAAATACGCTGATCCCGCTCGACATGCTGTTCATCGCCGAAGACGGCACGATCATCAATATCCACCAGAACGCCGAACCCCATTCGCTCACCCCCATCCCCTCCAACGGGGCGGTGACGGGCGTGATCGAACTGAACGGTGGGCGCACCAAGGAGCTGAATATCAAGGTCGGTGACCGCGTCCTGCACCCTTATTTCAAGCAAACTGTTAAGAAATAAGGGATTTTCAGGTGTCTGACGGGCTCCGCACGCTGCCAGAGCATTGATTTCCGTCTTTATTCACGATATAACCATGGCGGAACAACCGGCGGAGTGTAGCGCAGTCCGGTAGCGCGCCTGTTTTGGGAGCAGGATGTCGGGGGTTCGAATCCCTCCACTCCGACCACTTTTTCTGAAGACGGAAGGCCAAAATGAAAGCCCGCATTTTCAAGCCAGCGAAAAACGCCATGCAATCCGGCCGCGGCAATGCCGCTCAATGGCTGCTGGAATACGAACTGGAAACCGCGCGCCGCCCCGAACCGCTGATGGGCTGGACGGCATCGGGCGACACGCTGAATTCCGTGCGCATGAAATTCGACAGCAAGGAAGCCGCCATCGCCTTCGCCGAAAACAAGGGCCTCGATTTCACCGTCACCGAAGAACACCTGCGCAAAACCACTCCGCGCACCTATCTCGACAACTTCAAATACCGCCCGTTCGAGGAAGAGAAGTAGTTTTTCTCCCCTAACTCACTGATTCTAAAGGCCTAGGCGGAATCCGCTTAATGCTTTCCCTATTCCTGTGCTAAAATATCCAAATACCAGAGGGGCATATGCGGCATATCACGATCCAGATCGAATACCTGCCTGAAAATGTGTATCTCGCGACCAGCGAGGACCTGCCCGGCTTTAACGTGGAAGCCGAGGACCGCGAGGAAATTTTCAAGCTCTCGCAAACCCTTGCCATCGACTTTTTGAAGCTGGACGGCGAGGTTGCCCCCGGCGAAGAAATCACGATCGACTTCGAGGTGAAGGAATGAGCACTGGCGTTCCCCGCGACTACAACAAGGTTGTGAAGGCCGCGAAAGAGCTGGGCTATGCATACAGCCACTCCACAGGCGGTCATGATTTTTACGTGCATGACAATCCCGACAAATCCATCGGCCAGTCCAAAAAGCTGACCATACCGACCGAGATCAAGGGCGTCGGCACGCTGCGCAGCATCCTGAAGGATATGGGCTATTTCGAGGCCAACGGCCTTGATCATGCCGGTCACCCCAAATCCCAAAAACGCGATGTGGAGGCTGAACTGGCCGCCGCAGAGCGCAAAAGCGAAACCAAGTTCCTGACCGATACCCGCGAATGGAAAAAAGAAATGAAACGCCATTACCGCGGCATCGTGCCCGACCATCCGGGCGAAGCGCCGCAGCGCGCCGCCGTCACAATCAGCGCCCCCAAGCCCTGAAACGCGGAATTTAGGCAAGTTTGCCAGAATGGCCAAAATAGGCTAAAACAAGGGCATGTGCCCGTAGCTCAGCTGGATAGAGCAGGTGCCTTCTAAGCATCAGGTCGGGGGTTCGAATCCCTCCGGGCACGCCATTTTGGTCAAAATGAAAAAATTATTTGAAAATCTTGTATCCCGGACAGCCTTTCTGGAGAGGCAGAGCGCCCGCCACAGGCTGCCAAACTGGCTGAGCCTTTTACTGCCGGTTGTTTTTCTGGGCGTCGCTTTTTCTATTGCCGCGGCATTGGTCGTGTATGCATCAAAGGCATATCGCCATTTTCATCCGGAATTGCCCGAACTTCTTGCATCGTCAGGACCGGTCACTTTGGCGCAGGGGCTTATACTTTTTTCATCCCTCTTGATCGGCGTTACCTTGAGCGTGCCGGTATCTAATATTGTTCTTTGGTTGATACTGCCTGTCCGACGGATTCTCGACGAGAATGCAAAAGGTTTGCCGGGCGCTTCTTTTAAAGAGGGAATGAAGGCGGGAATGAAAGCTTTGATATTCGTCGCCTTGCCTTGTGTTGTCGTACTTTTGCTGGGGATATGGTCGCCCTGGCTATCCTGAGAAACTGCAAACGTCGCTCTCTGGTATCTTAGCTCTTTACCCGTATCGTTCCGACTTCGGTGCCGCGCCAGTTTTTCTGGACGGGCAGGGCGGTTGCGCGCGCGGCATCCAGCACGGTGGCATCGGTAAGCGCGTGCTTCTCCAGAATAGCGAACAGTCCCGCCTGCGCCGCGCGGATATGGCCGTCTTCGGCTTTCAGCGCGATCACGGTGTCGTGCCCGGGGATGACGCAGGCATAAACGCCTTCGCCGCCGATTTTGCACATGAGTTTTCCGCCGGCCGCCTTCATCAACACCGTATCAAGGCGGCCTGTGCCGCCCACCAGTTCGGGGTGTTCGACCATCGCCTGATATAAATGGCGGCAGGCCGTGCCGCGCGCGATGCCAAGGCTGTCGGGGTTCATGAAACGCGCAAAGCCCGTTGCCAGCGCCGAAAGCGGCATGATCGGGTTCGGCGCGGAGCAGCCATCGATGCCGCAGGTCGCGCGCGTCACGGTCACGCCGCATATTTCGCCCACCGTCATCATGATTTTATGCTGCGCGGGGTGGTTGAATTCGGTGTAGCCCGCATGATCCTGCTTCATGTGCCTGCACAACGTCAGCATGCCGGTGTGCTTGCCGGAGCAGTTGTTCGATAAAATCGTCGCGGGCGAGCAAGATGACGCATAGGGCGCATGTGCGCCGCATTCCAAAGCGTTTTCATCAAGCCCGATGCGCGCCAGCCAGTTTGCGGCGGTCAGCACATGGTTTTGCTCGCCGGAGTGCGATGCGCAGGCCAGCGCAATTTCGGCGTTCGACAGGTTATATTCGGCGGCAGCACCCGTTTCCATCAGCGCGATCGCCTGCAGCGGCTTCAGGGATGAACGAGGGAATGTCGCGCGGCCGGCATCGCCATAAGCGGCCTTGACCTTGCCTGCACCGTCCATCAACACGGCATGAATTTCGTGACGGCTTTCCACGGCGGGGCCGCGCCACAGCTCGACGGTCAGGGATTGCGCCGTCATGTTACTGGCTGGATTTTCTGGTGTACATTTCCGGCGTCGGGCAGCGCATCAGCTGCTGGCGGGTTTTCAGTTCCTCGTCATAGGCGACCATTTTCTGGCGCATCGCCAGCTGGGCCTGTTTCAATTCTTCGGAATAGCGCACATGGTCTGCGACGGTCTTTGCCTGCTGCGCCTTCAGTTCTTCGTCATAGGCGACCATTTTCTGGCGCATCGCCAGCTGTTCTTCCTTCAGCTGCGCGCCATAGGCTTCGATTTTCTGGCGGTTTTCCAGCCAGCCGCGCTGCAGTTCGGCGGTATAGGGATTGGTGCGCTGCGCTTCCTGCCCGGCCTTGAACCCGCCGCAGCTTTCCTGCTGTCCGGTGGGCGTTACGGGCGCACTCATGCGGTTCGCAAGGTCGCGGTCAACCGCCTTGGCGATTTCCGAGATGGCGGAATTAGGCGACATGTTGCCAAGGTTGGTGTCGATCTTGCTTTCATCGGGCGCAGGCGGGGGCAGGGCGGCCGCGGATTCCTGCGGCGTTGCCACCGGTGCCTCGACAGGAATATCGACAGGCGTTTCCTGCCCTGCGGCCTTATACATTTCCTGCGCGGCGGCGGCGGCGGGATCGGTTTTTTTGCAGTCACCCTTCACGCAGGACATATCGGGCTTGGCAGCCATGGCGGTCGCCGGAATGGCCAGCGCAAGCGCGGCAAGGACGGGAAGGGCGTATTTCATGGCGGCCTCTGACTGAATCATAATGACTAATCATTATACCCCCAAAGCCGGGGATTTGGCAAAAAACGGCTATACGTTAAATCAGAGCCGTTTGCGGACGGAGGGTTTCAGGCAGTTCAGGCCCAGAAAATCGACCTCGTCATCGCGCAGCGACGACTGGCCGCCGAAATGCTCGATATTCCAGCCAATCGCCGCAAGGTTCAGCCGCCCGCGCAGCTCCGCGTCATGCACCGCCATGTCCAGCAGCATGCGCTGGTACACGACGTTGCCGCCGTGATGCGTATCCACGAATTCGCATTCCTGTGTGCCGGGCGGGCCACCCGCGTGATAATCGAAAAACGGAATAACACGTTCGGCTGCAAGTTTGGCCAGCCGCTGGCGCAATTCGGCCACGTATTTGTAACCTTTCGTCTTCTCCATCTCGCGATACACACGCTCGGCAATCGGCGGCATGAACATCACGACATGGATTTTCTTTTCTTTCAGCAGGTCAAGCAGGCCGAGGAATTTTTTGAATTGCACTTCCGACACAATGTCGCCATGCGCATATTTCTTTTCGCTCTTCTGCACCTTGGCAAGGTTGGTACGAAACTGGAAATCTTCCGGCGGGCGGGCGCCGGTGACGGTGGAGGTGTAATAATGCGCGCCCGCGACATCGAAACCATCCTGCTGCGTAATGCCGGAAATGCCGATATCTGGCGACGTGCCGCCGATGATCGTCATCACCTGCGATGGTGTCACGCGCCCGGTCGCCAGCCAGTTGAGGGGCTGGAAAAGGTCGTTCGCAGAAATGCCGCTGTCGGCGGGGCTGCGATTGATGGCGCGGTTTTCCGCCTGCGGATGAAACCACCAGAAATCGACGCCCAAAATCACCAGTTTCGGCACATGGGTTTTAAACGACGTTTCCGCAACCTCGATCACTTCTTCAAGGTCGCTGAGGCTGCCCATGTTGACGAAAGGCCTGGCGAAATCCTGCTGGCGGAAACCCAGCACGCGCGACGATCCCAGCGTGATGATATCGGGCTTGCGCAGGTCATACAGGCGCTGCTTGTAATAAAACCCGCGCATTAATACGGCGGAGCCATAGATGCCGCCGGTTTTTTGCTGCTTTTCGATGATGGCATCCAGCGGCAGGTATTCGCCCGATCGCAGCAACAGCAGCGTCGCAAAGCCGAAATAAAGCGCGCAAACCAGCAGAGGCGCGATCAGGCCGAGGTAAAACTTCCGCAAGTTCTTACGCTCAGAACTGGAAGTAGAGGAAGACCTGGCTGGGCTCATAAATAACCTTTGCGATGCAGATGCTCAAAACGATGCCGCCGATGATGCCGGTGGCAAGGGCAGGGCGCCACAAAAGCGCGCGCCCGGCGATATTTTGCGACAGGGCAAGCCCGCGCGTGCTGCCGATGCAGGGGCGCCCCTTGCGCATGATTTCGATGGTGTTAGGCAGCGCCCAGCAGATGATGAAGCAGAGCGGCAGCAGGATCAGCACGAAATTCGCATCCGGTGCATCGAATGTCGCGCGCAACACGGCCGTGCGCGAGATAAGCGCGGAAAGCCCCTGTCCGTGCAGGCTGGCAACGTCGGCCAGCGATTTCACCATCGATATTGCCGTATGCATGTCGGCTGCGCGGAAGAATATCCACGCGACCATGACGCACAGGAATGTCAGCACGCGGGCGGCATAGGGATGGATGCTGAACAGCCCCGCCTTTTGCCACCAATGATTGATGCCCAGGAAAATGCCGTGCAAGCCGCCCCAGATCAGGAACGTCCAGTTCGCACCGTGCCAGAAACCGCCTAGCAGCATGGTGATCAACAGGTTCACATAGCGGCGCGTGCTGCCTTTGCGGTTGCCGCCCAGGGGAATATACAGGTAATCGCGCAGGAAACGCGACAGGGTCATGTGCCAGCGCCGCCAGAAATCGATAATGTTGCCGGATTTATACGGCGAGAAAAAATTGACCGGCAGGCGCACATTGAACATTTTCCCAAGGCCCAGCGCCATGTCGGAATAGCCCGAAAAATCGAAATAGATCTGGAAGGTGTAGCAAAGCGCAGCTGTCCATGCCTCGATGATATGCAGTTCCCGCGTTTCCGCCAGCTTGAACAGCGGGTTCACGTATGCGTCGAGCGTATCGGCGATCATGACTTTCTTGAACAACCCGATCGACAGCAGCGTCAGGCCGACCGCGAAATTGCTGCCGCTGAACGGCTGTGGGCGTGCGAATTGGGGCATCATTTCCTTGTGATGCACGATCGGCCCTGCGATCAGCTGCGGGAAAAACGTGATGAACAGACCGAAATTGATCAGGCTCTGGTTCGGTGATGCCAGCTTGCGGTAGCAATCGACAAGGAAGGCGATTTTTTGAAACGTGAAGAATGAAATGCCCAGCGGCAGGATGATGCTGGGGATGATGAAATCTGCGCCCGTCAGCTGGTTCGCCGTCGCCACCAGCAGGCCGGTATATTTATAGTATCCCAGCACGACCAGATTGGCGGCGATGCCGACGATCAACGCCTTCTTGTCCTGCTTCATCAGCAGGTAGCGGCCCAGATAAAAATTGAACAGCATGGATGCAAGGATCAGCGTCACATAGACCGGATTCCACCAGCCATAGAAAAACAAGGATGCCAGGAACAGCCAGCATTGCGACGGCACCTTGCCCATGTAGCGCAACACAAGGAAATATCCCGCCAGCGCGACAGGCAGAAACACGAACAGGAATGCGGCGGAATTGAACAGCATGGGCGTGGTTTTCCCATGAATTCAGGGGATTGTCAATGTTGCCATAATGTTAGATGGCGGGTTTTACCATTGCTTAACACTGGCATGGGAAACTGGTGTCAGCGCCGCATCCGGCGCTGTTCCAAGGGTATTTCACTTTCATGCTTTTCCGCATACTGACGCAGCGGTGGATACAGGTTTTGCTGTTGCTCCTGCTGCTGGCGGGTGCGCTGGTGCTGCGGTTCAAGGATCCGCGCGCGGTCGAACAGCTGCGCAACATGATATTCGATCACTACAACAACGCCCTGCCGCGCAAGGCCGGCAACCAGGTCGTCATCATTGACATTGACGAGGAATCGCTGCGCCGTCATGGGCAATGGCCGTGGCCGAGACAGCTGATGGGTGATATCCCTGTCGCGCTGGCGGAAATGGGCGCGTTATCGACGGCGTTCGACGTGGTCTTTGCCGAACCCGACCGCACGTCGCCCGCCGTGATGGCAAACAACCTGCCCGCCACGCCTGAGCTGAAACCAGTCGTCGATGCGCTGCGCGCGCTGCCCGACAACGATGCTGTCTTCGCCGAAAAAATATCACGCGCCGGAAATGTGGTGATGGGTTTCGTGGCGGGCGAACCGGTCGCGGGGCGCGATCCGGCGTTGAAAGCGTCGCTGATGACAAAAGGCGGCAATCCCGCCGATTTCGTGACTTCCGTGCATGGATTTACCACGCCGCTGCCTGTGCTGTCGGATGTGGCCGCGGGCTCGGGCGGTTTCATGGTGCTGCCCGGCAAGGACGGCGTGATCCGCCGCGTGCCGATGTTGATGGCCACGCATAAGGAAGGTACGCGGGATGTTTATCCGTCACTGGCGCTGGAGGCCGTGCGTGTCGCTACTATGCGGCCTTTCTTCAGGATATTGACCGATGAAAAACTCGGCATTCAGGAATTATCGACGGGCGAATACAAGGTGCCCGTCGATGAACATGGTAATCTGTGGGTTTATTACACCGGCCATCGCAAAGAAATTTATATCCCCGCCTGGAAGGTGCTGGCGCGGCAGGTCGATCCTGCGTTGATCAAGGATAAAATCGCTTTTGTCGGCACATCCGCGCCCGGGCTGCTCGACCTGCGCGCCTCGCCGCTCGACCGCGTGCTGCCCGGGGTGGAGGTGCATGCGGAAATCGCCGAGCAGATATTGAATAACCAATACCTGATGCGCCCTAACTGGCTGGAAGGTGCCGAGCTTCTGACGATTACGGGTATCGGCATCTTTATCATCTTCCTGTCGCCGTTCATCGGCACCGGCGCGCTGGCGCTGTTTTGCGGGGTGCTGGGGACGGGCGGATATTTCGGGGGGCTTTACGCGTACCAAAATTACGGGCTGCTTCTCGATCCCGTCTATCCGATGCTTTCGATTACCGTGATATTTATCGTGTCGTCCATCCTGACGAATTTGCGGTCGGAGGCTGAGAAGCGCGCGATCCGCGATGCCTTCGGGCATTACATCTCGCCCGAATTGCTGGAGGAGCTGACTGAAGACCCGACCAAGCTTAAGCTGGGCGGGGAGGTCCGCGAATTGTCGGTCATGTTCACGGATATCCGCAACTTCACGACCATCTCCGAAAGCATGGAGCCGGGCGAGCTAATCCGCATGATGAACGACTTCCTGACCCCCATGACATCGGCGGTGCTGGAAAACCGCGGAACGGTCGATAAATATATGGGCGACGCCATGATGACCTTTTGGAACGCGCCCGTCGATGATCCGCATCACGCGATGAATGCCTGCAAAGCGGCGTTGGAAATGGTGTCGGCGCTGAAACCCGTCAACGACATGCTGCAGGCGCGCGCGGTTGCCGCGGGGCGCGTGTTTCATGAACTGAAGGCCGGCATCGGCATCAACAGCGGCCGCGCATCGGTGGGCAATATGGGCTCGAAACAGCGCTTTGCCTATTCCGCGCTGGGCGACACCGTCAACCTTGCATCCCGTATGGAGGGGCAAACCAAGGCCTATGGTGTTTCGGTGATGATTTCCGATGAAACGCGGCGGCAGGCGGGCGAATTCGCGGTGCTGGAGCTTGACCTGTTGACCGTCAAGGGCAGGAGCGAGCCGGAGCGCGTCTTCGCGCTGCTGGGATCGCCGGAGGAAGCAAAGGGCGCGGCCTTCCGCGACCTGCGCCTGAAACATAACGACATGCTGGCCGCCTATCGCGCCCGCAACTGGGATGCGGCAGACGATATGTGCGCAGCATGCAAATCGCTGCGCCCCGACATGGCCGGATTTTACCAGCTTTACCAAACGCGCATTGCGGCATATCGCGTCAATCCGCCGCCCGCAGGCTGGGACGGCGTTTATGTCGCCAAGGACAAATGATCTAGAAGCTGGGCGGCTGCCATTCCTGCAGGAATTTCGTCGCATCGTCGATAGGCAGAGGCTTGGAGAAGAAGAAACCCTGCACCCATTCAACGCCAAGCTCGCGCACGATCCGCGCCTCGCTTGCCGTTTCCACGCCTTCCGCGATGATTTTCATGTTCAATCCGCGTGCAAGGCCGATGATGGATTTCACCAATACAAGGCTTGCCGGATGCGTCGTCATAGCGCGGATAAAGCTCTGGTCGATCTTGAGCGTGTCGATCGGGAAGAAGTGCAGGTAGGACAGGGAGCTGTAACCCGTGCCGAAATCGTCGATCGAAATATCGATGCCGTAATTGCGGCATTTTTCCAAAGCTTCCTTGGCCGCCTCCGGCGCCTCCATCAGCAGACTTTCCGTGATTTCAAGGTGGATCTGCGCGGGGTTGACGCCGGTTTTATCGAGAGTCGTGCGGATAAAGGACGCGATATCGCCATCTGCGAAATCCTTAACCGAGAAGTTGACACCCACGAAGACAGGGTGCGGGCCGGTGATGGCAGGGTTGGCGGCGCACTGCAGCTTGCCGACGATCTCGCAGGTGCGGCTGAGCGCGAAGCGCGACAGCTCGAGTATCAACCCGCTTTCTTCAGCGACCGGAATGAAAACGCCCGGCGAAATCATGCCTTTTTCAGGGTGCTTCCAGCGCATCAGTGCCTCGAAGCCCGCGATCTTCATGTTCTGCACGTCGATGATCGGCTGGTAATACAGCATCAGCTGTTTCTGGTCGAGCGCGACCTTCAGTTCGTTCTGGATCTTGATGGTGGACATCGCGATATCGTGGATGTCGTTGCTGTTCTCGGCCGTCGTCGCGGCGGCATGTGCCGTCGGCGTGACGCTGACGAAGCTGTTGGTGCGGCCGATCATGTCGCGGTAACGGTTGGTGATGACACGCATCACCATTTTAACGACGGGGTCGGCGCTTTCGACGCGGCGCGCAAAGTCGTCGCGCGTGATTTCCAGCACGTCACAGTCATCGAGGGCGCGCACGGTTGCCGTGCGGGGCTTGTCGTCGATCATCGCCATTTCGCCGATCAGCGAGCCGGGGCCGCGTGTGCCGATCTGTAACGGCTGTCCCTCGCGCTGGACAAGGATTTCCACGTTGCCGTTTTCGATGATATAGGCGCACAACCCGGGCTCGCCCTCGCGGATCAGTAATTCGCCGCGCTTGAACTGTTTTTTTGTGGTGACTGGCATGAAATGATACCCCTGCTGGAAGATATATTATCGCGAAAGTGGCTAAACAAAACGCTAATTTTGGCGGGCGCATTACGGGAACAAACTAACGCTCGCCAAGGTCGCAGCGGGTTTTTAGAATGGTCAGAACAGGGAAAACCGATGACACTCATCGACATCGCCATTATTTATCTTGTCTTCACCGTCAAGCACCTGATCTGCGACTGGTTTCTGCAGAACAGCTGGATGGCGCTGAACAAGGACAAGCCCATGCGGCAGGGCGGCGCAAAGCCGCTGGCCGCCCATGCCGGCATCCATGCGGTGTTCACCTTTTTTCTGATGCTGATGTTCGCGCCCGGCCTGTGGTGGATCGGCGCGGTCGATTTAATCGTGCATGGCGGCATCGATTTCCTGAAGGGACGCATCGTGACAAAAAAGGGCTGGAACTATGCCAGCCCGCAATTCTGGTGGGCGATCGGCACCGATCAGGAAGCGCATCACCTGACGCATTTCGTCTATATCATTTTAATCGTTTGGGCGCATGGCGTCGATTTCTCAGCCGCCCTGTCCCTCCAGCCATAACAGCACGGCCTTGACGATATAAATCGCGCCGACCGTGAACAGGGCGGCCTGCGTCGCCTTGAAGAACTGTTTATCCGACAAGCGCTCGAGAATGAATTTCGACAGATGCGTGCCGCACATCGCAACCGGCACGACGGCCGCGCACAACCATAACGGCAATCCCGCTGTCGCATGCGCAAAGCTGGAAACGACGAAGCCGAAATAGATGAATTTGGTGATATGCGATATGGATTGCGTGAAGGCTTTCGTCGCAACCGTCTGGTGCCGCGTCAGCGCGCGGGTCTGGAAAAACACATCCAGCAGCGGGCCGGAAACGCCGCCTGTCAATTGAAACCCCGTCACCAGCATGCCGCAGGCCATCGCCTGCCACGGTTTTGTGAAGTCCAGCTGCACATCCTTGGGCAATGCGAATGCCAGAAATGGTGTGACGCCCAGCAGCAGGAATACCGTGAGTTTGTCGGGCACAAGCGACACGAACACAAACACGCCCAGCATCAGCGCAAGCCCGCTGAAATAATAGGGCAGGGTTTTTGTGTAGATATGCTTGCGGTGGATAACTGCGCGGCTGCCGTTCGCAAAGAACTGCGACACCGCATGCAATATCATCGCCTGCTGCACGGGCAGCACCCAGGCCAGAATGCCCATCAGCACCATGCCGCCCGCCATGCCCAAAATGCCGGATAAAATCGAGGTGAAGAAAACACCGACAAGGATGATGCAAATGGTTGAAAGGGGAAGCGTCATGATGGTCGTTTATCAGATATATCGGGCGGGAGCATAGATGTGGCCGTTCGGAGCATAAAAAAAGTCCGGAGAACCTTTTAAGGGATCCTCCGGACAAACGGCGGTAATAGAGGGTGTGTAGCTAAGTTATAAGAAATTACACCTGCGCGCGCAAGACAAAACTGCATGTATCTTAAAAAAAAGTGAAGGTTTTTGGAATAATGATAGGTTTTATACGTCCATTTGATAATAAAATGACAAGTTTTCCAGAAATGCGATGATAATGGTTCTCAGTGAATTTACAGGTTTTTTGCCCGTTTTTTAACGCCCGATGATGCAAAAATGCGCCAATTTCAGGCATTTTCCGCATTGCTGCAATGCGCAAAAAAGCGTGATTTTTCAGTATAGTTTTCATAAGTAAAATTTTTAGCGCGCGTCCAATGCGAACTGATTCCCGATGCGATTCTATGCCGCTTTTTTTGCGAGCAGTTCCTGCTGCAGCAATGTCGCCAGCAGCCGGTCGAGCGATAAGTCTGGCTCCGCGCGCATGCCCGCTTCGGCGGCGAAAGCGAAGGTGGGGTCGGATTGCAGGTATTCCAAAAACCGGTAACCACCTTCGCTGATGCTCCAGACGGAAATGTTGTCGCCGGCACGGAAGATTGCGGCGAAGGTTTCGGCGGGTTTCATTTCAAAATCTTTCAGCGCCGCGCCTTGCTCGTTCACGCGGCTCCACAATTTATCCACCGGCCAGCCGGAGCGCAGCAGTTTTACATGGGGCTGCAAATGCAGTTTCAAATTCACAGGGTCTTGGACAGCGGCCAGATCTTGCGCCGTCAACGGCGTGCGGCGCGGGCTTAAATACGCTTCCTGCGCCAGCCATTCCAGCCGCGCGACATCGGGCACATAGGCGAACTGGTTCAGGTTCGGCAAATGTTCGAGGAATTCGGGGAAGCCCGCGCCATAGGCATTCATGTCGCCGTTATCGGGCGGCGCGATGCCGGTGAATTCATGCACGGCGAAAGCCATGAATTTTTCGCCCAGCAGCAGGGCGGTCACGGGAAAGGCCTGGTTGATCACATCGCGCAGGGTCATGGTCATGTTGTTTTTATACACATTCAATCGTTGTTCGGGCGTAAAGGGCGGCTGGTTTTCAATCGGCAAACCCTCGGCGCTTTCGCCCTTGGTGATTTTATCCATCATCTGTTTTTGCAGCTCAGGCAGTTTTGGCATGTTTCACCCCAGAAATGCGCACGCGGATGGCATCGGCCTTCGCGGCCTCCGCCACCAGCAGGGGCAGGGGCGGCAGGTCGGTATCCCATTCGACCAGCGTCGGGATATCGCCGAACCGCGCCAAAGCCTGCGCGTACAAATCCCATACGCCGTCATAAACCGCGTGGTTATGCGCATCGATGAAAATGCTGTCGGCGCCAATCGTGTTGACCTGATAGCCGGCCAGATGGATTTCACTGACGATGCCCAGCGGCAGCGCATCGATATAGTCCGCCGCATCGAAATTCATGTTATGCGCGCTGACGGCGATATTGTTTACATCCAGCAGGATGCCGCAGCCGGTCGCGCGCGCGATGTCGGCCATAAACGCCGGCTCCGCCATTTCCTGCCCCGCAAAACGCAGATAGGACGACGGATTTTCGACCAGAATTTTTCGCTGCAGCGTATCCTGCACATGGCTGATATTTGCGCAGATGGTTTCCAGCGCTTCGCGCGTCATCGGCAGGGGCAGCAGGTCGGGCAGGGCTTTGCCGTCTGCCGCGTTCCATGACACATGTTCGGAGACAAGCGCAGGCTGCACGATATCGACGAGCGTTTTTAGTTTTTGCAGATGTTCAGCTGAAACGCCGCCCGCCGACCCAAGCGACAACCCCACGCCATGCAAGCTGATTGGATAGCTCTCGCGGCATTTCATCAGCTGTTCAAACGGCGCGCCGCCGATGCGGAAATAATTTTCGCTATGGCCTTCAAGAAACCCGACAGCGGGCTGAGATGCGATAATCGATGCCGCATGCGGGCTGCGCAACCCGATGCCCGATTTTATCCCCGCCTCGATTTTCACGTTCGTTGCCATGCTTTATATATAGGCGAAATGCCGCCAAAGAAAAAGCCGCCGGAACAGCCTTTCGGCCATTCCGGCGGCTTCGCGAATTCAATTATTCCGCTTTTTTCTCTTCTTGCTTCTCTGCGGCGGGGGCTTCTTTGCTGCCGCCGGTCAGCTTGTCGCACAGGCCTTCGGGCACCTTGACCCATTCGGTCTTGTCGCTGTCGGTTTTCGCGACGCCCGCGCAGGAATGCGCGGCGGTGTTGCAGTCGTTCTTGCCGGCCTTCACGACGCCATAGCATTTTTCGGTCTTGGCTTCGTGGTGTTCGGCCTGCGCGGCGTTGGCGGCGAAGGAAATGGCGGCTGCCAGCGTGGCGGCGGCGATAACGTGTTTTTTCATGGCTGTCCTTTGGGTTCGGTTGTTGTTGCCGGGCAAAATACCGCCCGCACGCGATCATATTCGATGTTCGCAAATAATTGGTTACGCGGCTGCCTTATTTTTTCCGTTTTAACAGAATCCGCCCAAGGCCGATGCCGATGATAGCAAAGGCGAGGACAGGCAGGTAATGCCAGACCAGCAAATGCGCCGGTTGTTCGTTCGGGCAGGCGAAACGCATGCCGAGCGCGGCGAAGGAGCCGACGGACAGCGCCAGCGCATAACCCGCCCAGCCGTACCAGACGGGCGCACCGCGCGTCGCCATAAAAATACCGGCGGCGAAGGGAATGATGAACAGCAGCGAAAAATCGGTCAGGCAGTTTCGGTATCCGGCTTCCGGCGGCTCTGCCCCGATCTGCCCGGCGATCAGCAGCACCCAGATGAAACTGGCAAGGCCCAGAATGACGCGCTCCGGCGTGCGGATGCGGGTGTCGGGAACGGAAAGTTTAAATGCGGCATAAGCGGCCAGCATGCCTGCCACGAAAATGGCCGCCGTCTGGCAGACATGTTCGTTGAACATCACCTGCCAGTCGGCGCGGATGCCCTTGGTGAAAATCGCAATCGCGGCGAAGGTGGCGGCGAGCGACAGGCCGGACAGGATGAGCGACAGCGTCAGCGCACCCGCCAGCGGCTTCACGGGTTTCAGGTCCTGCCCCAGCTGTGCGATGAGTTTTTCAGTATCCGTACTCAAGCAGCCACTCCTTCATTTTCTTGGTCGCGCGGTGCGCGGTCACTTTCACGGCGGTTTCGGTCATGCCGAGTTTCGCGGCGGCCTCCGCCATCGATAACCCCTCCACCCGCGTCATCAGCAGCACCTCGCGCTGCTTTTCGGGCAGCTGGGCCAGCGCCTGTTTCACATCTTTGCCGATCATGGCCTCTTCGGGGGTATTCGCAGTATCCTGCATAAAGGTTACAAGCTCGTCGTCATTGATTTCATTTGCGGTTTTTCGGCCATATTTGCGCAGGTAATCGATCATTTTGTGCCGCGCCACGCCATACATCCAGTTGCGGAACGGTTGGTCGGGGCGGTAGGTGTGGCGGGCGGCATGGATCGCCAGCAAAATTTCCTGAACGATATCATCGATATGCTCGCGCGCGAAAAAACGGGCGCGGAGGAAGGCGCGCAAGGGGGGCGTGATTTCCCGCAACAACCGCTGATACGCTGCCGCATCGCCGCCCTGCGCCGCCAGCATCAGTTGCGGCCATGCGGCTGAGTCGTCTTTCGGGCTGTTGTTTGGTTCAGAAGTCATTGTTTTTTATGCGTTAATTCGGTATAGCCACTATGCGCCCATGACTATATGATGTACAGAAATTTTTTAACCCGAGGTTTCTTTTGATGACCGCACAGCCCGTTGCCGCCACGACCGCCGATTTTGACCTGAAATGGAAGCCGCAGGCTCCGGAAACCACCCAGCTGGGCAAATTCATGCAGGCGGTCGCCCGTGACGAAAAAACATCGTTCAAGGGCTACGAGGATTTCTGGCGCTGGTCGGTCGAAAACAAGGAAAAATTCTGGGACCGCGTCTGGGACGACTGCGAAATCATCGGTGACAAGGGCGGCAAAGTCTTCGCCCCCGGCAAATCGTTTCAGGACAGCCGTTTCTTCCCCGAAGCAAAACTGAACTTCGCGCAAAACCTGCTGCGCCGTTACGACGAAGACACCGCGATCGTCTTCAACGGCGAAGGTAAGGTGAGCCGCAAACTGTCGCACAAGGAATTATACGATCAGGTATCGCAGGTGCGTCAGGCGCTGCAGGAACTGGGCGTGACCAGGGGCGACCGCGTGGCGGGTTACCTGCCCAACATGCCCGAAGCCGTCATCTGTATGCTCGCAACCGCCAGCCTTGGCGCGATCTGGTCATCGGCATCGCCCGATTTCGGCGTGCAGGGCGTGCTCGACCGTTTCGGCCAGATCGAGCCGAAGGTGATGTTCGCGGTCAACGGTTATTACTACAACGGCAAGGAAATCGACTGCCGCCCGAAGATCAAGGAAGTGATGGATAAGCTTCCGTCGCTCAAGAAAACCGTCATCGTGCAATACCTGCGTTCCGATGTCGCGTCGCTCTGGGCTGTGACCTACGAAGATTTCAGGAACAAATTCAAGCCCGCCGAAATCGCGTTTGAAAAATTCGATTTCAACACGCCGCTTTATATCATGTTCTCCTCCGGCACCACCGGCATCCCCAAATGCATCGTCCATGGCGCGGGCGGCACGCTGATCCAGCACCTGAAGGAACACAAGCTGCAATCCGACGTGAAGCGGGGTGATAAAGTTTTCTATTTCACCACCTGCGGCTGGATGATGTGGAACTGGCTGGTGAGCGCGCTGGCATCCGAAGCAACCTTGTTGCTGTTCGACGGCTCGCCTTTCTACCCCGACGGCTACGCGCTGTTCGATTATGTCGGGCGGCATGAATGCACGCTGTTCGGCACATCGGCGAAATATATCGACGCGCTGCGCGTGGCGAATGTGAATGTGACGGACAGGCTGGAACTTTCGACCGTGCGCCTGATCACCTCCACCGGATCGCCGCTGTCGCATGAAGGCTTCGATTACGTGTACGAAGCCATCTTCCCGGATGCGCAGCTGGCGTCGATTTCCGGCGGCACGGATATTGTTTCGTGCTTCGTGCTGGGCAACCCGATCTCGCCCGTCTATCGCGGCGAAATTCAGGGGCCGGGATTGGGGATGGATATCGATGTGTTCGACGACAATGCGAAACATATGGCCAGCGGCAAGGGCGAGCTGGTCTGCAAAACGCCGTTCCCCTGCATGCCCGTCGGTTTCTGGAACGACGCAAACGGCGAAAAATATAACAAGGCCTATTTCGAGCGTTTCCCCGGCATCTGGTGCCATGGCGACTGGTGCGAATGGACGGCGCATAAGGGGCTGATTATTCATGGACGATCGGATGCCACCCTGAACCCCGGCGGCGTGCGCATCGGCACGGCGGAAATTTACCGCATCGTCGAACAGCAACCCGAAATCAAGGAAAGCATCGCGGTCGGGCAGGATTGGGACAACGACGTGCGCGTGGTGTTGTTCGTCGTACTGAAACCCGGCATGCGCCTTGACGAAGCGCTGCAACTGCGCCTGAAAAAAGCCATCCGCGAACAGGCATCGCCGCGCCATGTGCCCGCGAAAATTATCGCGGTCGCCGATATCCCCCGCACCAAATCCGGCAAAATCACCGAACTCGCCGTCCGAGACATGATCCACGGCCGCGAAGTGAAAAACGTCGAAGCGCTGGCAAACCCGGAAGCGCTGGGGCTGTATAAGGATTTGGCGGAGTTGAAGGGTTGAAGAAACGTCAGCTCTTCTTTTGTCTGTTTGTTGGCCTTTTGCTTGTGGGGTTGATCGCCAAATTCGTCGATATGGAAGGTTTAATTTCCTACAAGAGAGATGGTAAATTTTTAAATTCAATTGACTTAAAAAAAGACTATCCAATCGGATCGGAGGAGGGAGGATTAGAAACTCTGATCTTATCGGAAGGATACAAAATCATTTCATGCGGAAATGCAGACTCTCTTGATGAAGGTAAGGAAAAACGCTGCTTCTATAAAAAGCGTTGTTTTGATGGCGGCGGTTTTACGGCTGGCTGGATACACGTTTTCCTTGATAACAATAAGAAAATCTCTGGGATTGATGGAGGGTGGGGCACTACCTTTCATGCTAAATGTCCTAACATTGATGAAACTGTAGGTAAATAACAGCAGTACAATTTGCTGATGAAGGGATAAAAATGCGCGGCTATTTCGGGATTGGTGTCGAAGGTATTTCTAAGCCCATGAATGTGGGGAACCTGCTGCGGTCGGCGCATAGCTTTGGCGCGAGCTTTTTCTTTACGGTGAATACCGAGATCGACCTGCATGCGATGCGCGAAAGCGACACTTCCGGCGCGTTCGACCATATTCCGTTCTATAACTATGCGGGTGTCGATGACCTGAAACTGCCGCGCGGCACCTCGATGGTGGCGGTGGAGCTGGTGGAGGGCGCGGTGGAGCTGCCGAGCTTCCGGCATCCGGCGCAGGCCGTCTATATTCTGGGGCCGGAGAAAAATAGCGTGTCGCCCGAAATGCTAAAACGCTGCCAGCATGTCATCAAGATCCCGATGAAGTTCTGCGTGAATGTCGGCGTGGCGGGGGCGATCGTGATGTATGACCGCCTTATTTCGCTGGGCAAATTCGCGCCGCGCCCCGTCAAGGAAGGTGGGCCGGTGTTTATGCCCGATGATCTCCGCCGTGACCAGATTATTTCCACACCCAACGACCGGCCGTTTACGCCGAAGGCGAAGCGGTAGTCGTTATCATACCGCGTCACCCCCGCCTTGCGCGGGGGGCCAGAAGGCTGTCCAGCCGTCGTGTGACTCTGACTTATGTGACGCGCGGACGCGCTTCTGGATGCCCGCGCAAGGCGGGCATGACGGTGTAAATGGTTGAGTCGCAAACCATTCTCATCTCCTTTCGCAGCAAAATTCCTGCTGCAACGCGCAAAAATTTAAAATCAAAACGCACTGCAGCAATTGATATTTAAAAACAAACCCGCAGTGCAGCATTGCAACTTTCCAACTATCGTATTTTCGGTATCGCCTTTTAGTGGACAGGAAATACCTGAATGTGAGAATCGGAATTACAAGGTGGCGCATCCGCCATCCGGTACACATGAACAGGAGTCATCGATGTCTGTTTTCAGCCACAAGGAATTCGACCAGCACGAACAAGTCTCTTTTTTCCACGATGCGCAATCGGGGCTGAAGGCGATTATCTCGGTGCATAACACGAACCTCGGCCCCGCGCTGGGCGGCTGCCGCATGTGGGCGTATGAAAGCGACGAGGCGGCGATCAAGGACGTGCTCCGCCTGTCGCGCGGCATGACGTACAAGGCCGCCATCACCGGCCTGCCGCTGGGCGGCGGCAAATCCGTCATCATCGGCGACAAGAAAATGAAAACCGCCGACATGATGCGCGCCATGGGCCGCGCGGTCGAAAACATGGGCGGCCGCTATATCGTCGCCGAAGACGTCGGCACGACGGTCGAAGACATGAGCTACATCAACAGCCAGACGAAACACGTCGTCGGCATTTCGCACGGCACCGCCGGTTCGGGCGATCCGTCCCCCACCACCGCCCTTGGCGTGTTCACGGGCCTGAAGGCCGCTGTACGCTTCCGCATGGGCCGCGGCGACCTGAAAGGCCTGAAAGTGGCCGTCCAGGGCCTTGGCAACGTCGGCTACAACCTGTGCCGCCACCTGCACGAAGCAGGCGCGCAATTGTTTGTCACCGATATGGCCGCCGACCGCGTCGATATGGCCAGCCGCGAATTCGGCGCGATGCCGGTTGCGCTGAACAGCATTTACGATGTCGATGCCGATGTGTTTGCGCCCTGCGCGCTGGGCGGCATCATCAACGACGAAACCCTGCCGCGCATCAAGGCAAAGGTTGTGGCGGGTGCCGCCAACAACCAGCTGGCCGAAGCACGCCACGGTGACGCGCTCCGCCGCGCGGAAATCCTCTATGCGCCCGACTATCTGGTGAACGCGGGCGGCTTGATCTCGGTCTATTTCGAGCATCAGGCGCGCGCGACCGGCAAGGCTTATGACCGCCAGGCGGTTCTCGACATGGTCGCCAAGATCGATACCACCGCGACCAGCATCTTTGAAATGGCCGACAAGGAAGATATCTCCTGCGGCACCGCCGCCGACCGCATCGCGGAAAGCCGCTTCTGCGTCAAGAAAGCCTGCAAGGCCGCATAAGCTTTTAGGGTAGCAACTAAAACAGGGAAGGGCCGGGAAACCGGCCCTTTCTTTTTTGTGTTGAAATAAACGGTGCACAACTATAAATTGCAACTTATGAAAAAGCTGCCCGCACCCCATACCGTGAAACTCGATGCCCTGTCGCAATTCGCGGGCGGCGTGGCGCATGACATGATCAACGTATTGTCGTCTATCGAGGCCGAAACGGCCGCTGGCGTGCGCCTGCTGGAAACGGGCGATATCACCGCCGCCGAACTGCAGCAACGTATCCACAAACTGACGCAGCAGGGCGCGCAACAGGTGCGGCAATTGCTGGCTTTTTCGCAGCAGAAGATCGGGCTAGAGGAAACGCTCGACCTTGCCGAAGTGTTGCGCGCCATGCGCGGCGCGCTGGAAACGCTCGCGGGTGGGGATGTATCCGTGCAATTCGACCTGCAGCCCGCCGTGGTCATCGCCGCGCGCGAACATGTGGCGCAGGTGGTGCTGAACCTTGCGCTGAACGCGGTGGAGGCGATGCCGAATGGCGGAATCTTGCGCATTTCCTGCACGGGGGCGCAGCTGGTGGTGCGCGATGACGGGCGGGGGATCGAGCCGCATCTGCTGCCGCGTATTTTCCAGCCGTTCTTTACCACCAAGACAGCGGGCAGGGCGGGGCTGGGCCTGTCGGTCGTCTATGGCATCGTCGAACAGCTGGGCGCGCAAATTGCGGTTGAATCGAAACCGCGCCGGGGCACCGCCTTTACCGTGACCTTCCGCACCGGCGCAGTGGCCACGCAGCTGCCCCCGAATGATGTCGTAAACCTGCACAAAAGCGGTGCAATTGCCGCCGAAAACGGCATCTTGTGGAAAATCCTGCAGCGTGCGCGGGAATATCACCTGCAAAACCCCGAAGACGAGGCATAATAACTATTGCCATCCTTGCCATATTCCGCTTAAATATCAGGGAGTTAATCGGGGACTGACTCGCGTGTCAAAAATCAGGGAAGTGGATGTTCTGGTCATCGGCGGCGGCGTGAACGGCTGCGGCATCGCGCGCGACCTTGCGGGGCGCGGATTGTCGGTCGTGCTGTGCGAAAAAGACGACCTTGCCTCTGCAACATCCTCCGCTTCGACCAAGCTGATTCATGGCGGGCTGCGCTATCTGGAACAATACGAATTCAACCTTGTGCGCCACGCGCTGCACGAACGCGAAGTGCTGCTGAAATCCGCGCCGCATATCATCTGGCCGCTCACTTTCATTTTGCCGCATCACCGCAAACTGCGCCCGTGGTGGATGATCCGCGCAGGCCTGTTTTTGTACGACCATCTGGGCGGCCGAAAAATCCTGTCGCGTTCCCACAGCCATTACCTGCCGGGCACGATGTACGGACAGCCGCTGCGCCCCGAATTCCGCCGCGGTTTTTCCTATGCCGATTGCTGGGTCGAGGATACGCGGCTGGTCATCCTGAGCGCGCGTGATGCGTTCGAAAAGGGCGCGGAAATTTTGACGCGCACCGAATGTATCTCCATCGGCAAGCACCCGAAACAGGACATCTGGCAGGCCGTGCTGCAAGATGTGAACACCGATGAAAAGCACAAAATCCATGCGCGCATGGTGGTGAACGCATCGGGCCCATGGGTTGCGAAAACGCTGGGTCTGGTTGGCGAAGGTGTCGGCAAATACAAGATCCGCTGGGTCAAGGGCAGCCATATCATCGTGCCCAAGCTTTATCAGGGCGACCACGCCTATATCCTGCAAAACGACGATAAACGCGTCGTTTTCACGATCCCTTACGAGAAAAAATACACCCTCGTCGGCACGACCGACATCGAATACAAGGACGATATCGAGGAAGTGCGCATTTCGATCGAGGAAGTCGATTACCTCTGCGCCGCCGTCAACCGGTTCTTCCGTTATGCGGTAAAGCCCGAAGATGTCGAATGGACCTATAGCGGCGTGCGCCCGCTGGTCGATGATGGCGATGCGAATGTGTCGGAAGTTACGCGCGACTACATCCTTGAAATGGACGATGTCGAAGGCCTGCCCATTTTGTCGGTCTATGGCGGCAAGATCACGACCTTCCGCAAACTGGGCGAGCAGGCGGGCGATATGGTCACCGAAAAACTCGGCAAGGGGACGGCGGCATGGACTGAAACCGCGCCGCTGCCGGGCGGCGAAGGCGGCATCGCGGGTTTTGAAACCTTCATGAAGACGATACGGCGCGAACATGCATGGCTGCCCGAAAACCTCGCCAAACGCCTGGGCCGCGCTTATGGCGCGCGCACGCGCGACATTTTGCGCGGCGCAAAACGCATCACCGATCTGGGCGAACATCTGGGCGAAAGCATTTACGAAGCGGAAATCAGGTATCTGGTCGCCAACGAATGGGCGCAGACGCTGGAAGACATTTTGTGGCGCCGGTCAAAACTCGGCCTGCACACCACCGAAATGACCCAAGACAAAATCCGCAAACTGCTGAAAAAAATTGCGGGCGATCAGGAAGAGGCGGCGTAACATGTCCAAATTCATCCTCGCCATCGATCAGGGCACGACCAGCACGCGCGCGATTTTGTTCGATGAAAAGGGGCATATCACCGGCATCGCGCAAAAGGAATTGCAGCTTTACTATCCCGAAAACGGCTGGGTGGAGCAGAACCCCGAAGATATCTGGTCGGATACCGAATATGTCTGCCGCGGCGTGATGGCGCAGCATAGCATCCATCCCACCAATGTCGCCGCCATCGGCATTACCAACCAGCGCGAAACCACCATCGTCTGGGACCGCAAGACTGGCGAGCCTGTCTATAACGCCATCGTCTGGCAGGACCGCCGCACAGCGGATATGTGCCAGAAATTCAAGGATGCGGGGCTGGAGCCGACTTTTGCGCGCAAGACCGGCCTGCTGCTCGACCCTTATTTCTCCGGCACGAAACTGCGCTGGATACTGGATAACGTCGAAGGCGCTGCCGCGCGTGCGAAAAACGGCGAACTGGCCTTTGGCACGATTGACTGCTTCCTGCTCTGGAGGTTGACGGGCGGCAAGGTGCATGCGACCGACATCACCAACGCGTCACGCACGCTGCTGTTCAATATCGTCGAACAGAAATGGGATGATGAACTGCTGAAAATCCTCGGCATCCCTGCATCCATGCTGCCGGAGGTAAAGGACAACAGCACGCATTTCGGCGATGTGGGGGCGGATTTCCTCGGCGCGCCGACGCGCGTTGCGGGCATGGCGGGCGATCAGCAGGCGGCATTGATCGGGCAGGCCTGCTTCAAGCCCGGCATGGTCAAAAGCACCTATGGCACCGGCTGCTTCGCGCTGATGAATATTGGCGGCGAGTTCAAGCCGTCGCAGAACAAGATGCTGACAACCGTCGCCTATCGCCTGAACGGCGAGATCAATTACGCCATCGAAGGATCAATCTTTGTCGCGGGCGCGGCGATACAGTTCCTGCGCGACGGGCTGGGCATCATCAAATCGTCGAACGAGACCGAGGCGCTGGCAAAATCGGTGCCCGATAACGGCGGTGTCTATATGGTGCCAGCCTTCACCGGTCTTGGCGCGCCGTACTGGAACCCCCATGCGCGCGCGTCAATCAGCGGGCTGACCCGCGGGGCGACATCGGCGCATATCGTGCGCGCCGCGCTGGAGGCGCAGGCATATCAAACCGAAGACCTGATGCGCGCGATGGCGGAGGACGCGGGATACCCGATGACCGAAATCCGCGTCGATGGCGGCATGGTGAAAAACAGCTGGGTCTGCCAGTTCCTGGCCGATATGACATCGACCCCCGTGCTGCGGCCAACCGTGACGGAAACGACGGCGCTGGGCGCTGCATATCTTGCGGGGCTGCAGGCGGGCATGTTCCCCTCCATCGATTACATTACCGATTCATGGGAATGCGAACGCCGCTTCACGCCCGTCATGATGTCGGCGGAGCGTGAAAGGCTTTATGCGGGCTGGCAGCAGGCCGTGAAGCAGGTGCTGGCGTAATGGCGATCCCGCGCGACAAAAACCGCATCGCCGGTTTTATCCTCATGCTGCCGCATTTCGCGCTGGCGACGCTCAGCGGCATGAACCTTATTTATGATGTCGGATTGCTGGATCTCAGCGGCGAGCGCAGGCTGAATATTCCTCTGGACTGTATCGTGATGGGCGGCGAGGTGCTGACCTGCTTCGCGTTATGGCGGCCCGGCAGGTTCAGCTCCATCGGCCCTCTCGCCAAAATTCGCGTATTGGCATTTATCTGGAACATCCTGAACGCGCTATGGCTGGCGTTCATCTTCATGCGCGGGGATGCAGACGGGATGCAGACAGGCGAGATGGCGCTGGCGATTATCACGCTGGGGGCGCTGCTGTTCTTCGCAATCGGAAATAAGAAAGCCTAGCGTCCGTGGCGCAGCGTCGGGGCGACGCTGGTGCGTTTGGGCGCGTTTTCGTCGGGGCTGGTATGGCCGGTGAAGGTGCCACTGATGCGGTCGTCGCCGATCTTGCGCAACGCCATCGGTTTTTCCCCGGCATCGATGCGCTGCTGTTCCTCGCGGCGCGCGCCGTCGAAAATTTTGTCGATCTTGCCCGCGTGGTCGGCGGTCGTCATCGCGCCCCAGACATCATCACCTTTTTGCAAACCTTGCAGGAAATCGGCCACGAATTTGTCGCTGTTGCCCTTGTATTCCTTGCGGATGCCTGCGGCGAGGTCGACATACCGCTTGGCTTCATCCTTTTCCATGCCCGTGGGGTCGAGCGAGGTAAAGAAATCCTGCAATTCCCATTTACCCGGCGCGACTTTTGAAATGTTCACGCGCGCGAGCATGGCATAGCTGCCGTCAGCCTCGGGCTGGCGCTTGACCACGGCAAAGGCGGCGTTATCACCGCTGACGCTGGTCATGACTCGGATGTCTTTTTCGGGTTCCTGCTTCAGGGCGCCCAAACGGTCTTCGGTGAAGGGGCGGTGTTCATGCATGTCGCGCACAATCTGCGCGAATTTGAAATTGCCGAGTTCCTTTTGCTGCATGAGGGTGTAGACGGGGTTGCTGTCCATTTCCTGCAAAGGGGTTTGCCCTTTGAGCTGTTCCACCAAACCGTCGACGAATTTCACGTTCATGCCTGCACCCTTTTGTCCTTTATCAGCAGTATAACGTCTATATGTAAACAATTTATTAGCGGAAATACAAGAATTATTAGCGGAAATACAAGAAAAATCACCATATATTACAAAGAGTTCGGGAGCCCCTTGAGGCTCCCGATATCTTCACAACACACACAACTATGAATTCTTTTTGCCGTTTGTCCGTGCCAGCGTATTCGCCCTGCACAATCACAACCTAGCAGGGGAGCGGTAAAGGGATGGTTAATGCGTATTGCTATTTTCGGGGCAGCGCAGCGCCGCCGGCTTCGACGACCAGCTTGTCGCTCGCAGACTCCAGCGCGGTTTCGAGGCGTTCCATCATCTGCAGCGGCGGCACGCCGGCGGGGATGGGCGGCAGGAATTCGAACACGACCGTGCCGGATTTTTTAAAGAACGCGTTGCGCCCCCAGAACACGCCGGAATTGAGCGCCATCGGTACGACCGGCACATCGAGGTCTTTGTAGATTTTCGCCAGCCCTGCTTTATACGGTTTCACATCGCCCGGCTTCACGCGCGTGCCCTGCGGGAAGATGGCGACCGACCTGCCGCTGTCAATCGCCGCCTTGCAGCCGCGGCTCATCGCGCGCATCGATTCCATGCCGTCGCCGCGGTTGATCGCGACCTGCCCCATGCGTTTCGGGTACATGCCCCACAGCGGCAAATATGTCAGCTCCTTTTTCAGGATGATGACGGGATAGCGGAATTTTTCCTGGAACGGCAGTTTCAGCGTTTCATAGGCCGACTGGTGCTTGGCCGCGATGATATAGGGCGTGTCCGCCGGCAGGTGTTCCAATCCGCGGATTTCCAGCTTCAGCCCCAACACGTATTTTTCGATGAAGGCGATATAGCCGCCGTAATATTTCGATACGATGGCCGTGCATTTTTTCGGCGCGAAGAAAAACGACCACGGCAGCACAAGGCTCCAGAACAATGACCCGAAGATATAGAGGAAGTTGAAAGCAATCGACCGCAACGCGTCCATTTTTTATTGTCCTATGCCGCAAAGGGGCGCCACACCAGCGCCGCGATGAATTTCATGTATTCGCGCAAGATCAGCGCGCGCGTGGTTCCGTCGCGCCACCAGTTTTTCATGTCGAGCCCTTCGGGTTCGACGGGGTAGGGGATGGCGGTCAAGTCATCGCCGTAGGCATCGAAATCCATCAACGCGCGCTTCATGTGGTAATTGGCGGTGACCAGGTAATAGGTCTTGAAGTTTTCGCGGCGCAGCCATGCGGTTGCTTCCTTGGCGTTGCCAATCGTGTCGTCGGCTTCAAATCCCAGTTCGACGCAGCAATCGAGGCCCGCGCCTTTTTTGCGCGAACGCTCCAGCAGCTCCTTCACCTCGACCCCGCGATACACGCCGGAGATAAACAGTTTTTTGCCCTGCGCTTTTTCCAGCAGGTCAAACCCCGCATCCAGCCTGTTGGTGCCGCCGGTCAGCACGACAATCGCATCGGCCTTGTCGGCCGCTTCGGCGCGGATTTCCGATATGCCGCGCGTGAAGGCGTAAAGCCCCGCCAGCCACAACGCCAGCGCAAGCAGCAGTATCAGCGGCAGCCGTACGGATTTGGCATGCGCAGACATAAAATCCTCTTACGCCAGCTTCGAGAGTTCGCGCATCACCGTGCGCTGCGCCGTGAAATGCGCGATCAACGATCCCGCCAGCACGGGGGCGGCGGCGATCAATATCCATTCCAGCGGCATCAGGCGGATATGCGGGAAAATGGCGGTGTCGATGGTATGGGTCATGTAACTGACGCCCAGAATCGCCAGCACCATGCAGACGACGCCGCCCATCGCGCCCTTCATCGCGCCTTTCAGCGTATGATGGCGGAACTGGCGCGCGATATATTCGTCGGATGCGCCGACCAGATGCAGCGTTTCCACTTCCTGCGCATGGATGGCCAGTTTCGACCTGACGATGCCCGCAATGGACGCTGCGGTTAAAAGGATGATGACGCCCGTCAGCAGCAGCACGAACATGCGCGCGGTTGCGACCAGCGTTTTGACATCGCTTAAGGTATCTGCATGGCTGTCGACCGCAGCGTCAGGCGCGACCTTGTTCAGGTCGGCTATCAGCGCGGCGGAATCAACGTCTTTCTTCAGCGTGATATCGATAATGGCGGGCAGGGGCAGGCTGTCGGGCGCTTTTTCACCCAGCCACGGGCGCAGCAGACCCAGAATTTCTTCGCGCGTCAGGGCGCGGCTTTTTTCGACCGCCGGATGCTGTTTGGCCATCCACAATACTTTTTTCAGCGTTTCGGCGGATGCCGCTTTTTGCTCGTCCGTTACCGGCGGCTTGATCTCGACGGTGAGGCTGCCGGAAAGGCCGGACACCCAGCTTTGCGTGACAGCGTTCAGGCCAAGGTTGACGGCAAGCGCCAGCGTCGCGAAAAACACCATCAAACCGGTTGACCACGCCACCAGATGTGCGCCGGCACCCTGGTCGAGGCCTATATCGTATTGGTATTTTCCGGGGATCAGCTTGCTTTTTGCCATGTTACGCCGCCTTCACCTTGCGTTTCGGGCCTTCGGTCAATGTGCCGTTTTCCAGCCGCATCTGCGGATGGCGGAAACGCGTCACGATTTCGTCGTCATGTGTCGCGATCAGGACGGTTGTGCCGTGGCGGTTCAGTTCCTCGAACAGATGCATGATGCGTGTGCCGATTTCTGAATCGACGTTGCCGGTCGGTTCGTCCGCCACCAGAATTTTCGGGCGGTTGATGACCGCGCGGGCAATCGCAATCCTTTGCTGTTCGCCGCCCGACAGCGTGGGCGGGCGCGCTTCCATCTTGTCGCCGATACCGACCCATTCCAGCAATTCGGTCACGTTGCGCTTGATGTCTTTTTCCGCCAAACCCGAGGTGCGCAAGGGGAGCGCCACATTGTCGAAGGCCGACAGATGCGGCAGCAGCCGGAAATCCTGGAACACGATGCCGATCTGGCGGCGGAGCATGGGCAGTTCGCGGCGCGGCACCGAAGTCAGGTCGCGGCCCAGCATATGGATGATGCCGCGCGTCGGGTGCTGGCCCAGATACAGGAGTTTCAAAAGCGACGTCTTGCCCGCGCCCGACGGGCCGGTCAGGAAGTGGAAAGAGCCCTGCTGCAGTTCGAACGACAGGTCGTGCAGCACCTCCGGCCCTGTGCTGTAACGCATGCCTACATTGGAAAATTTGACGATCGTCATGCCCTGTTCTCCGTTGCTTCCGATATTTCAATAATATCAGCGGCTTCGCATAATTATAGGCTCAAAAATTAATAATTGATATGCTATCCTTAATCAATCGGCTATGCCACTTTTATTTGGCGTATCTGTTTGAAAAAAGGGGGATTCCACCGCGTGATTCACGTCACCTGCGAGAGCTGCGGGACCGTGTATAAGGTCGAGGAGCGCCTGTTGGGTGCGACCGGCCGCACGGTGCGTTGCACGCAATGCAACCAGATGTGGCACGAAGCGCCGCCCCTGAAAGCAGAACCCGAAACGCCCGCGCCCGTGCCCGAATGGGAAGATCCGCAACCCGCCGACGATCTTGATTTCAAAACCATCGTGCACGGCACCTATGTGAACGAAGACACGATTGAAATTCCGCAATCGGTGATGCCTGTGCCGGCCGATCCGTTGCCCTCCACGTTCCAGATCCCGGTCATGACCTATCGCCCGCTCGGCATGGCGGCGGCGCAATTCGGCATTTTTGTTTTCATGGCGCTCAGCTTCGTCACGCTGTCGGGATTGTTCCTGATGAAGCAGCCGGTGCTGCGCCATGCGCCCGCGATGGCGCATTTCTATTCCAAGCTGGGCTTCACGGTGAAAGCGCCGGGCGAGGGGTTTCAGCTGTCGGAACTGGTCGCGGAAAACCGCGTGGCCGGCAAGCAGCGCACGCTGGCGCTGCAGGCGAAACTTGCCAATATTTCGGCGATGAAAATGGAAACGCCGCCGCTGCTGGTCAAGCTCAAGGGGGCCTATGGCGGCGTGCTGAAAACCTGGGAATTCAGGCCCGAAAAGGCGCAAATGTTGGCGGCGGGCGACAACATGCCGCTCGACCTGTCGTTCAAGGACGCACCGGAAGACGGCAAGACGGTCGAGCTTACGATTTTGGATAAGTGAAGGGTGTTACCATGACGGCAGATGAAGATACGAAATGGGTTCTGGTGGCGGATGACGAGCCTTCCGTGCGCCAGTTTGTCGAACGCGCCCTCAATTACGCGGGCTATGCGGTGACGGTGGTGCCCGACGGCAACGCCGCGCTGGAGGCGCTGACGAAACGCAGTTACGACCTGCTGCTGACAGACATTGTGATGCCCGACCTCGACGGCATCGCGCTCTCGCTGAAGGTGTCGAAAGATTACCCGAAAACGAAAATCCTGATGATGTCGGGTTACGCCAACCAGCGCCAGCGCGCGCATAACCTCGATTTTCTTGCCCATGAAGTGATTTCCAAGCCCTTCACGCTGGAGGAAATCACGCGCCGTATCTCGACCACACTCGCGGCATGAAGATTGCGCATCATCACGGCGTCGCCATTTTTCTTGGCCTTGCGGTGCTGGCCGTCGCAGGCGTGTTTTCTCTTTCGGCGATCGCGCAGGACCCGGCATATCATGACTTTGCCGACAAGCGCGGATGGCTCGGCATTCCTAATTTCGGCGATGTGATGGGCAACTTGGCATTTGCGGTCGTCGGGATCGCAGGGCTGGTGCGCGCGCATCACCGCTGGCCGCGCCACAAAGGGGCGGATTACTGGCTCTGGACGGTCTTTTTCGGCGGGGTTTTCCTGGTCGCCTTCGGGTCGGGCTATTACCACCTGGCGCCCAGCAACGCGACGCTGGTCTGGGACAGGCTGCCTATGACGATTGCCTTCATGTCGCTGTTTTCGATCGTCATCCGCGACCGGATGCATGAACGCTGGGGCTTGCTGCTGTTCCCGGCCTTCCTGCTGATCGGCATCGGCAGCGTATGGTATTGGGACTGGACAGAAAGCCTCGGGCGCGGCGACCTGCGCCCCTATGCGCTGGTGCAGTTTTACCCGGTGCTGGCCATCATCCTGATGATCGCGCTGTTTCCGCCGCGCCATGACGGCACGGCCAAATACCTGTTCTGGACGTTGGGCTGGTATGTCGCCGCGAAGTTGCTGGAGCATTTCGACCCGCAAATCTTCGCCCTGACCGGCCATGTGGTGAGCGGCCATACGCTCAAGCATGTCGCCGCCGCCGTGGGCGTCGCCTGCATGGTACCGTATATGAAGGCGGGCGACGTGGGGCCGGACCGCGCTGAAAAACCCGCCGCTGGCGCGCAGCCCGTCTAATCCTTATTCGAACTGGTTCAGCAGCCGGTCGATATATTCGCGTTCCTGTTTGGGGCGCGTGTAGTCGTTGGATCTTGCACGCAGCTCTTCTATGATCTGCTGGACGCGACGGCGTTCTTTTTCTTCGGGGATCGCCACGAAATCGTCGCCGGGCTGGCCGTTATCGCCGGGCTTGCCCATGCGGCGGCCCAGCGGATCGTATCCTTCGCCATAGCCGGGGCCTTCCTGCGGCATGCCGAAATTCATCATGGTGGTCTGCAGCTGTTCGGCCAGCTGTTTCACCGCGTTGTCCATCGCGCCTTCCAGCTCCTTCAGCGCCTCTTTCTGGTGCTGAAGAGATCCTTGCGGGTCGCCGTCCTTCAGCTCGTTGCGCGCCGATTTCATCGCCTGATCCGCCTTGCCGAAATTTTCCGGCACCTGCGGCAGGCCTTCGCCGATCTTGCGCATGATTTCGCCAAGCTTGCCGCGAATGCCGGTCTGTTCGGCAGCGCCTTCCTTCGGTGTGCGCACGGGCGCGCCCGCGTTGTCGTTGGTCAGCTGCTGTTGCTGCTGCGCGTCTTTGCCGTCCTTGCCCATGCCTTGCGCCTGTTCGGGGCTGTCCTTGACTTGCTGGCCGGCCTGTTGCTGCGCGTCGTCTTTTTTATCGGTGCCGCCCGCGCTTTGCTCCTGGCCGGTTTTATCCTTTTGCGCCTGGTAGCCTTGCGGGAAGGGCACGGGCTGCGGGGGCTGGCCGGGCTGCGACTGACCGTTTTGCTGGCCCTGTTGCTGGTCTTGCGCCTGTTGTTGTCCTTGTCCTTGCTGCTGCCCGTCTTCTTTCTTCTGGCCGTTCTGTCCAAGGCGGGAGGAGGGCAGGGAGCTGTCGCCGCCCTGGCCTTGTTGTTGTTGACCTTGCTGCTGACCCTGTCCCTGCTGCTGCCCGGACTGCTGCCCCGATTGTTGCTGGCCGGATTGCCCCTGTTGTTGACCGGATTGCCCCTGTTGTTGACCGGATTGGCCTTGCTGCTGTTGGGACTGCTGCTGACCCTGTTGCCCTTGCTGGCCTTGTTGCTGCGATTGCTCGCCCTGCTTGCCCTGTTGTTGCTGGCTTTGCTGCTGGCCCTGCTGGTCTTTGTTGTTCTGTGCGTCTTTCTTCTGCTGTTCTTCCTGTTCTTTTTTCTGCTGAGCGGCCTGTTTTTCTTGCTGCTCTTTTTGCTCCTGCTGTGCTTTTTGTTCGGCTGCTTTCTTTTCTTCTTCGGCTTTTTTCTGTTCGGGTGTTTGCGGGGTCAGTTTTTGCGTCTTGTCGATCAGCTGCTGCTGGCGCTCGATCAGTTTCTGCAGCTCCTCCAGCCCCTCCATCGCCGATTTCTGTCCCTGCTGCATCTTGTCCATGCGCTTGGAATCCATGCGGTCGACGGAATTCTTCATGTATTCGGCCAGCTTCTGCATCTGCTCCGCTTCCGAGCCGGAGGTGAGTTCCTCCATCTGCTTCATCAGCTTGTCCATATCGATGTTTTTCATGATACGGTCGGCCAGTTCCTGCGAAATCTGCGGCGCCTGCTTGCCCTCCAGCATGCGCTGGCGCATTTCCTGCGCCAGATTCTGCGAATATTCGCGCATCTTGCGCTGCACTTCGGACATCAAATCGGCGATTTCTTCCTTGGTCGCGTTCTTGTCCTTCAGTTTCTCCGCCAGCTTGGCCAGCGCGTCGCTCAGCTCGCGCTGGGCGAGGGCAAGGCCGCCGTCCTCCACCCGTATCGCAAGATCCCACAGCAGCGGCACCAGCGATTCAGCGGCGGCTTCCGATCCGTCATAGATCAGGCGTTTATAGCTCATGCCAAGGCCGAGGAACACGATCTTGTCCCATTTATACGCTTCCGGATTGGAGGTGATGTCGGCCAGGGTCTGCGCGGTAACCTTGCGCGTCAGCACGTTGTTGTACCAGATCAGCTTGCGGCGCTCCGCGATGATTTTTTTCGCGACGGGGTTGGTGAACTGGCGTTCGGGCAGCAGGATTTTCTGGGGCGCGCTTTGGCCTGTCTGGCCAAGGTCGTCTTTCGCGTTCAGCACCAGCACGACTTCCGATCCCGCCCAGGGATGCGATGTCATGTCGGTGACAAATGTTTTTTCATCCTGCGCGGTTTCCGGCAGGGGGATGTTGAAATCGACCGTTTTCGTGCCGAATACCTTGATCAGTTCCTGCGTCGGCGAAATCGATCCATATACTTCCTTGATGCGGTAATCGTCTTTCGCGGTATAGATCAGCTGCAAACGGTCGCGCTTGGTGGGTTCGGCCTTCAGCAGCACGATTGCGGGCGGCTTGTCCTTCAGCACGGTGATCGGCCATTCGCCCAGCGTGCGGAATTTCCATTTGGTCAGTTTCAGCATGCCGCTTTGCGTCAGCGGCATTTCCAGCGTAAAGCTTTTCGGCGCGGCTTCGGCAAAGGCGGGTTCAAGATCGCCATAGCTGAGGGTGGGGGCGGAGGACAATCCGCCGACGCGCACCTTCAGGATGCTGTTTTGCGGCACCTGCACGCCGCCCTTGACACCCGCCGCGCCCAGTTGCGTGGTGGCGAGGAAGATCGGGTTTTCATTCGTGTAATCCGGCGGCTCGATCCACACATCCAGCGCGCCCGCATTCATGCGCAGGTAGCCCTTGATATCGGGGTTCAGCGCCTGCGTGATGCGGAACAGCGTTTCGCGCTGGCCGATGGCAAGGCCCAGCAGCAGCAGCACAAGCGCGATATAACGCAGCGAATATTTGTCATGCGCGGCGATATCGGCGTGCGGGCGGTGGATTTTCGTGCGCGACCACAAGCCCTTCAGCCGCGCCTGGTATTTCGCCCACAGCGCCGCCGTTTCCGGCGATGTGGTGATGGGGCGGTCGAGGATCGCCTCCAGCGGGCGGTGCAAAAGGCCGCTCTGTTTTTCAACCGCGCGGCGCACTTCCTTCATCGACGGGCGGTGGAATTTCGTGCCGTAGCGGGCGAGGGCGACGATGAACGCCACGGCAAAAACCAGCAGCGCGAAAATATGCCCCGCATTGCCAAGCCACGGGAACACCCGCAGCGCGGCCAGGCCGATAAAGGCGAACAGGACGGACAGCGCGGGCCAGAACGACGCCCAGAAACGCTCGGCGAACAGCGACAGCCAGCTGAAAAGCGATACAAGCTGATAGCGAAGCTGCCCTAAATTCATGCAAGCCACCCGGGGATCACATCGTTTTTTACAAGGTCATCGACCGTCTGCGGTTTGCGCGCAAGGCCGAATTTCTTGCCCTGCACGATTGCTTCGCCCGCCAGCGGCCGCGTGTTGTAGTTCGACGACATGACCGCGCCATATGCGCCCGCCGTCATGATCGCGACAAGGTCGCCTGCCTTCAATTGCGGCAGTTTTTCGTCGATATGGAAGGTGTCGCCCGTTTCGCAGACGGGGCCGACAATGTCATACAATGTCGGCTTGCCGCCTTTTTTGAGCGGCAGCACGGCGTGATACGCGCCATAGAGCGCGGGACGCATCAGGTCGTTCATGGCGGCGTCCAAAATCAGGAAATTCTTGTTGTGCCCTTTTTTGACACTGACCACGCGGGACAGCAGCACACCCGCATCGCCGACGATGGAACGCCCGGGCTCCACCACGATATGCACGCCCAGGGGCAAAATAACGTCGCGCACCATCAGCGCGTACAAATACAGGTCAATCGGCGTTTCGTTGCGATAGGTGATGCCGATGCCGCCGCCTAGATCGACGCGGGTGATGTCGTTGCCCTGCTTGCGCAGGATGCGCACAAGGTCGGCCACACGTTCATACGCGCGTTTGTAAGGTGCAAGCGATGTCAGCTGCGATCCGATATGCACAGCCACGCCGACCGCGTTGATGTTGGGCAGTCTCAGCGCGCGTTTATACAGCGCGGGCGCGAATTCGATGTCGATGCCGAATTTGTTTTCTTTTTTGCCGGTCGTGATCTTGGCATGGGTTTTGGCATCGACGTTCGGGTTGATGCGGATCGACACATCGACCGTCTTTTTCAGCTTTTTCGCGATGCGCGAAATCGCCTCCAGCTCCGGCTCGGATTCCACGTTGATCTGCATGATGCCGGTTTTAATGGCGAAGGTGATTTCCGCGTCGCTTTTGCCGACGCCGGAATAGACGATCTTTTTCGGCGATATGCCGGCGGCAAGCGCGCGGCGCAATTCGCCGCCCGACACGATATCTGCGCCCGCGCCGCGTTTTTGCAACAGGCTTAAAACCGCGATGTTGCTGTTGGCCTTGGTCGCATAGCAAATGGTGAAATCGTCTGTCACGCTTTTCAGCGCGCGGCGGTAGGCCTCATAATTCTGCTCGATCTGCGCCGCGCTGTAGCAATACAGCGGCGTGCCGAATTTTTCGGCGACGGATGCCAGTTCCACATCCTCCATACGCAGGCGGGAGTTTTTATAGGCTGTGGTCTTGGTCATTTCGGCACATAGCGTTGGGGGTTCGGGTCGGTGGCGGGGTCGGGATAGGTGCGGGGGAAATAATCCTTGCCCTTTTCCACGCTGGCAGGCGGGTCGACCTGGTTGGGCTTCACGCCGCAACCGGTCAGGAAAAGCATGAATAAAGGAAGCATCAGTACCGCTATTCTCATCTCGCACCCGCCATCTTATTATTATAGAGTCCTTTTTGTTATTTTGGAGTTAAAGAACCATGCGGGTAAAGCCACAAATCGTCTATCTCTGGGCTGTCGCGCTGATCGCCTTGCTGGGTTACGGGATTGCCACAATGGTATTGTCATATCCCGCTGATAATAAGGAAAATATTTCCACCGTCATCAAGAACGACACCCCGCCGCCAATCACCTTTTACGACGAGAAGGGCGCAAAAAAGACGCTGGAGGATTTCAGGGGCAAACGCGTTCTGGTCAATTTATGGGCGACATGGTGCACGCCCTGCGTCGCCGAACTGCCGTCGCTCGCCAGCCTTCAGGACGTAAAGGTCGTGGCGATCAACCTCGACCGCAACGGCACGCCTGAAAAAATCGCGGAATTTTTGAAAAAACATGGCGCGGATAAACTTTCGGTCTATCTCGACACCGACCGCCAGATACCGGCCGCATGGGAAAAACTGTATCAGGGGCTGCCGACCAGCTTCCTGATCGATACGCGCGGCAATATCGCGGCCACCTTCGCCGGCCCGTTCGACTGGAGCCAGCCGGAAGTTTTGAAGCGCATTAACCAACCAGAGTAAAAATAACATGGGGAAAAAATAACATGGGCATCGTATTGATCACCGGCGGCAGCCGCGGCCTTGGCAAGAACATGGCGCAACACCTCGCCAAAAAGGGTCATGATGTCATCATCACCTATCACAGCAAAAAGGACGAAGCCGAAAAGGTTGTGGCCGAAATCGCCGCCGCAGGGCGCAAGGGGGCTTCGCTGCAGCTGGACGTATCCGACAGCAAATCATTCGCGGGTTTCGCGGCGACCGTTGCAAAAACATTGCAGGACAAATTCGGGCGCAAGGATTTCGACGCGCTGGTGAACAATGCCGGTTCCGGCGTGCATGCCGGTTTCATGGAAACGACCGAAGAACAATTCGACCAGATGGTGAATATCCATTTCAAATCGACGTTTTTCCTGTCGCAAAAACTGGTGCCGCTGCTGAAGGATAGCGGGCGCATCCTGAACGTATCGTCCGGCCTTGCGCGGTTTTCGATGCCGGGCTATGCCGCCTACGGGTCGATGAAGGGCGGGGTGGAGACGCTGACGCGCTATATGGCGAAAGAACTGGCCGCGCGCAAGATTTCCGTCAACGTGCTGGCCCCCGGCGCGATCGAAACCGATTTTGGCGGCGGCACGGTGCGCGACAACAAGGCGGTGAACGACATGATCGCCAGCAGCACGGCGCTTGGCCGCGTCGGCCTGCCGGATGATATCGGCGCGCTGGTATCGGCATTGCTGTCGGATGACTGCCGCTGGGTCAACGGCCAGCGTATCGAAGCGGCGGGCGGCATTTTCCTTTAAAATTCACACAAAATGAAGCATCCCGTGCTGCCGGTACACACGGCGGCACGGGATGCCTTTGCGAATTCCCGCACTATAGCGGGAACGACAAACTTATAATTACGGCTGGAATCCAGCCTTGGTGAGCACGCCGTCGGCATGGCGGCCGGTGATGTTGATGTTCGACAGCTGCTCGTCAATCCCTTCGCGCGCCTTCAATTCGGCTTCGCGCTTGCGGATTTTCTGCGCCAGCTTGGGATGGTCGAGCCCTGCCGCGCGGGCTTCGGGGAACAGGATCTGCTGTTCCTGCTGAACATGCGCCGCGACTGTTTCGCCCAGCACGATGAAGGTCGCGTCAAACAGCTCGTCGCCCGGCTCCAGCTGGTTCAGGCGGTTGATGAGCGCCTTGACGGTTTCATTGCCATGTAATTCGCGCGCGACAAGCTCTTCGTCGCCCGTGGCCGATTTAACGGCGGGATAAAATACATCCTCCCGCACCTGCAGGTGTGTCATCACATCGGCGCAGGTTTCTCGCACCAGTTCAACCTTGCGGCCGATATTGCCGTCGTCCTTTTCCACCACTTTCGCGAATTCGCGGAAATTGGTCATGGCCGACCCGAAATCCTTCGCGAGCAGCGACAGGGCTGTGTTTTCTTTTTTCATCGCGCTTCTCCTGTGTTTAATGCGTGTTACCGGAAGCCGGGCGGCGGCACCAGAATGTCGGGCAGCAGCCCTGCGGCATCGGCGGCAGATGCTTCATCGACCGGCTGGATGTTGTGATTCATTTCATCCAGCGTCTCGCCGATGCGTTTGCCGATCACCAGCACTTCGCGGCGGAGCAGGATTTTGCGGCCAAGGGCGAACATGTCCAGCTTCGCGCTGCGCACCAGCGGGAAGATTTCCTTTTCTTCCTTCTTCATGTGCAGCGTCGCAATTTCGGACAGCACGATGAATTTCGCGTCGAAAATCTCGTCGTCGGGCGACAGCTTTTTCAGGTCGTCCATCAGTTCGCCTGCGGTGTCGTGCTCGATCTGCGCCTGATCCATCAACTGTTCTTCGCGAAGCGCCTTGCGGAGGGCTGGGTAGAAAATTTCTTCCTCCAGCTGGGTGTGGATTTCCAGCAGGTCGCAGGCTTCGCGCACAATGGTTTCTTTCGCGGCCATGTCTTCGTCGTCGCGGCCAAGGTGGCGCTGGAATTCGGCGAATAATTTGCGCAAGTGGTCGTGGTCCGCCTGCAAAATCACCAGCGCATCTTCGCGCAGGGGCAGGTCGAAGGGCTTGGCGTTTTTGTGTACTTTCATAGGTGTCCTCCCGTGTACGTTGGACATTGTTGTCTGATTGCCAACGACTACGGGGGAACAGGGTTCCAGCCGGTATTTAAAGGATTGAATTTATTGACGTTTAATGCGAATGCGGGACGATGTCGCGGGGGTCACGAAGTATATATAGTCCCCCTCCGCCGATTCCACATACAGCGCCGCGCCATTCGCGTCGCCCGACATCCGTTCGATGCGCGACAGGGCGGGCAGCACCAGTTCGGTCATGGTTTCCGCAGGGGGTACGACTGCGGGTTTGGGCTTTTCCGCCGCCAGTTCGCCGGTTTTTGTTGCCAGCCCATAGGCCAGCAGGCCGATGCAGATGACGATCATCAGGCTCATAACGCCGACCAGTATCTTCATTCCCTGCATGACTATTCTCCCGAAGTTCGGATATATTGTTAGCATGGAAAACGTGACAATCAAAGCAGAGGAAGAAGACAGGGGTCTCAGGCTCGACAAGGTGCTGGCGCGCCATGCGCCCGATTTTTCACGCTCCCGCCTGCAACAGCTGATCGAGGGCGGTAACGTATCGCATCTTGGCAAGCCTTTCCCCGACAGCTCGCACAAGGTCAAGCCGGGCGAGGAATTCACCATCACAGTCCCGCCCGCAATCGAGGCCACGCCGGTTGCGCAGAAAATCGACCTCGACATTATTTTTGAAGACAAAGACCTGCTGGTCATCAACAAGACACCCGACATGGTCGTGCATCCGGGCGCGGGCAACTGGGATGGTACGCTCGTGAATGCGTTGCTCGCCCATTGCGGCGGCGAGCTGTCGGGCATCGGCGGCGTGAAGCGCCCCGGCATCGTCCACCGCCTTGATAAGGAAACATCCGGCCTGCTGGTGGTGGCAAAAAATGATACGGCGCACAAAGGCCTGTCGGCGCAGCTGGAATCCCGCAAGCTGAAGCGCGTCTATAACGCGCTGTGCTGGGGCAACGTCACGCCGACCTCGGGCCGCGTGGAAACGCAGATCGGCCGCAGCCGCACCAACCGCCAGAAAATGGCGGTGCTGGAGGAGGGCGGCAAAGACGCGATCACCGATTACGAATTGCTGGAAACCTATGGCATGGTCGCGAGCCTTGTCGAATGCCGGCTGCAGACGGGGCGCACGCACCAGATCCGCGTGCATATGGCGCATCTGCAGCGCTGGATCGTGGGCGATCCCGTCTATGGCAAGCCCGGCATCCCTAAATTCATCCGCGCGCATAAAGTTCCGGAAAAGACCGCCAAGGCTTTGATGGAATTCCCGCGCCAGGCGCTGCATGCCGCGCAGCTGGAATTTAACCATCCGGTAACCAATAATAAAGTATCATTCAAGGCGGAACTGCCCGATGATATGCGCCAGCTTATCAAGCAGTTGAAGAAGCTTTGAGATAAAAATTTTTTCAGTCGGAGGGTTTAAAAATGGGCATCAGCCTCAGAAAAGAAATCATGAAGAAAGACGAGGAAGTCGATCTTCTTGGCGTCGATCCGACATTGCACAAGGTTTTCGTCGGCCTTGGCTGGGAAGCGCCTGAAACCAAGGACGGCCACCCCGTCGATATCGACGCGTCGGCTTTCATCCTCAACCGCGAGGGCAAGGTGCGCCGCGATACCGATTTCATTTTCTACAACAACCTTGAAACGGATTCCGGCGTCATCCAGCACATGGGCGACAACACGACCGGCGAGAAAAAAGAAGGCGACACCGAAGACGCGGAAGTCATCAAGGTCGCGCTCGATACGCTGGCCTTCGATGTCGAAAAGGTCGCGTTTTCGGTTACCATCCACAACGCCGACGACCGCCAGCAGAATTTCGGCGTCGTTAAAAACGCCTATATGCGCGTCGTCAACGCCGACACCGGCGCCGAACTTGCGCGTTTTGACCTGACCGAAGACGCATCATCCGACAATGCCATGATTTTCGGCGAGCTGTTCCGCGAGGGCCTCGGCTGGAAATTCAAGGCGATGGGCGTGGGGTCGAAAGGCGGGCTGTTCGAAATCGCCCGCAATTACGGCGTGAACGTCGCGCCCCCGTAATGGCCACCAACACACAATCATTCATGCGCGCCGCAGCGGTTCTTATCGCTGCGGTGTCGCTTTTTTATGGCGCGGCAGCGCAAGCCTCCTGCGCCGCACCCGAAAACACCGATCCCTTCGATATCCGCGTGACGGGCAGCTGGAAGGCGCAGCATGCAACCGACGGTGATATCCGCGGCTGCCTGCTGACGGCGGAAAAAAACGACGGCACAAAGGTTACGGCCTATACCAATTACGAATTCATCTGCGCGCTGAAACCGGATGAAAAAATCAGCGTCGCGCCGTACTATGCCTGCTGCGACACAGGCTTGCAGGGCGATTTCGTCTGCGGCGTCACCCCGCGCGTGCCGCTGGCAGTCGTCGGCCAAACGCCGCTGATGATTTCTCCTTCTACGCATGATCCGCGCGCGATCATAGACCTTGTCGCGGGCAGCCTGTCCGGCAAGCTGCGCGAAGCGGCGGCAATCCCGAAACTGCAGGAATATCTTTCCGATCCCGCCTATGCCGATGCGGTGCGCCAACAGCTGCCGCAGTTGGAAGCGGCGCTGGACGACGGCACGCTCAAGCAGGATTTTGTGCGCGGGCAGGTGGCGGGGCTGCTGCTGGCCGGGTACCCCGATTCACCCAAGCGTGACGCGTGGCGCATGATGCAATTCACCGGCGGCATGGATTACGCGCTGACCCCGATCCAGAAAAGCATCGCGCAGGAACTGCTGGAAAAGCCCGATACCGCGCTGCGTTTCATGCCCGTGCTGATCGACCGCCTGCGCCGCAGCAGCGAGCCCGACCGGATTTACCTGTTGTCGGTCGCCGCGCGCAGCGGCCAGTCGAAAGCGCATATAAACGAAATACGCGACGCGCTGGGCAGCGATATCGACCTGCCGGAGGCCGCGCCGGATTCGCGCCCCGCGCCCGCCGACAATGTCGAAGCCGTCCGCCGCGAAGCCGAACAGAAAGCGCGCGCCGAGATGATTACGGCGCGCACGGCCCTGCGTGCCGTTTACCTGCCTTTGCTGGCAAAAATAGCCTGCACGGGCGAAACGGGGCAGGTGACCGTCGGTTCGCTCTATAAAACCGTGCTGGATTGCAGTGTAACACCCTGATCTTTTGCGTTATGAAAATAACAAAAATCCTGCGCTTTCCTTGACAATTTCGGGGTTGCGCCCCATTTTCATCACACAATATTGGTACACAAAATCGAAAGGTGCTTAACATGCTGACAATCGGCCAGAAATTCCCCGAATTCAAACTCACCGGCGTCGTTTCCGACGACCAGAAAACAGCCTTCAAGGAAATGACCAACAGCTCCTTCAAGGGCAAATGGCTGGTGCTGTTCGCATGGCCGAAAGATTTCACCTTTGTCTGCCCCACCGAAATCGCCTCGTTCGGCAAACTGAACAAAGACTTCGCTGACCGCGATGCGCAAGTGCTGGGCCTGTCCACCGACAGCGACTACGTGCATCTGGCGTGGAAACAAAACCACAAAGACCTGAAAGACCTGCCCTTCCCGATGCTGTCCGACATCAAGCGCGAACTTTCGACCGCGCTCGGCATCCTGCATGCGGAAGCGGGCGTCTGCAACCGCGCGACCTTCATCGTCGATCCGAACGGCGTCATCCGCCACGTGTCGGTCAACGACCTGAAAGTCGGCCGCAACGTGAACGAAGTGCTGCGTATCCTCGACGCGCTGCAAACCGACGAACTGTGCCAGTGCAACTGGAACAAGGGCGAAGACACCCTGTCGAAAAAAGCGGCCTAACCGCTTTCATTCAAAAAAGCCCCGCTGGAAACAGCGGGGCTTTTTTAATGCCGATTTTTTAAATATGCAGGAAATTCTTCAGCGAAAATTTCGGCTTCGCCGCCGCCTGTTTCAGTACCTGCGCAGCGTGGCCGGTTTTGTCGAAGCCTTCGCGCACGATGCCGATCAGGGCCAGCGTGACGTTTTCGGGCAAGCCGCCGTCGCGCGCGTAATCCTGCGCGACTGAAATGATGGTGCGCAGGGCGGCCGCAAATGTCTTGCCGTCTTCGATATGGTTCGCGCGCGGTTCATTCAAAACTTCGGCCACATCCAGCGCGGCCCTGAATTTTTCGGCGCGGGGCAGGCGGGCGATAATTACCGACCAGCGTTCCGCCGCCGCGTCATCTATTTCCGCATCGGGCTTGTTCTGTTTCACAGTCGCGCGCAGGATGGTCGCAACCGATGCCGCATCACGCGCCTTGCCCATTTCTTCCAGCAGCAGGTGGCGCGCGGTGTGTTTCAGCTTTTCCTCGCTGCCCGCATGGCCGAGGCCGATGGCGCCGATCAGCGCGACGCGTTCGTTGAAGTCCGGAATTTTGCGCGCATCGGCGAAGGCGCAGATGGTGGCATCCATCTTTTTCGCCGTATAGCGCGCCAGCGCCTTGTCCTTGTGCGTCACCGCCAGCAATCCGTCAAAGGCCTTGTCGCAGGTGATGTCGCGCGCGTTTTCAAACAGTTTCTGCGCGAACAATTGGTGCGCGGCGGGCTGCGATGCCTGTTCGAACAGTCCGGTGAAAACATCGGGCAGCTTGTCGTGCGCGGTTTCGGACAGCGTGTTCAGCGTTTTGGTGATGACGGTATCCAGCATCGCGCTGTCGGATTCGACGGCGGCGTATTTGCGCAACGCGCGCGCCGCCGCGCCCGCATGGCCTTCCGACAGATGCGCCGCGATCGACGCCAGCAGCACGCCGCGCGTTGCGCTGGGCAGTTCCTTGCGTGCGGTGCTGGCGAAAGCGTGAAGCATATTGTCCCCGTTTTTCAAAACTAGGGGTATTCTGTCACATGGGAGTTAAGGCGCGGTAAATATGGCAAGGTGATATGGATTATTTCACTATACGCCGTTAAGATGCTTTTCGTATTCGCGAAGCGGCGTGACGAATCAAAACCCGCGCCGCCGTAAATAACCAAAATAACCCGGAAAAACGCGTTACAACGCGTAACGCCGCCCGCATTTTCAAAAAAATTTTTCACCCTGCAAACGATTGCGCATGCTGCAAAACCCTTCGTGACAACGCGTGTATAACGCAAAAAACGCATTGAAACCTGAGGTCAAAGTTGAGAGAATTTAATCAGGCTCTATAGCCGCGCCCCGCGGGGGCAACCTTCAATAAAACAGGGTGATCTTCAGGCCGCGATATGCGGCCTGCAACACAGTTGCGAAATCGCTGCACCGCAGCATCTTTTATAACACTTAAGTACCGGATTTTATTATGTTTCTTGCACCCGTTTTCGGTTGGCAATCGCCCCTGCTTGGTTTAACTAATTGTCCATGCCTCAGGCGTATGATTGAGGAAGCAAAAATCCTTCTGCAACAGGTGTTTCGCATGTCCAAATCCCCCCAAAAAGACCGTCTCATCCAAAACGCATTGATCGCGTCGCGAGAAGGGAAGGGGGCGAAAAAAGAAAACCAGCTGCTGCACGAATTCCTCAGCGCGTTTTACCAGCAAGTGCCGCCCGACGACCTGCAGGGCTGGAAGGCCGAAGACCTGTCCCGCGTGGCAGGCTCGATGTGCGACTGGTCGGCGGAGCGCGCCAGCGGACAGGTCAAGGTGCGCGTGTTCAATCCCGAACTGAAGCGCGACGGCTGGCACATTCCGCATACGGTCATCCAGATCGTCAACGACGACATGCCTTTCATCATCGATTCCATCGCCTCCGCGCTGCTCAGCCAGGGCTTGAACATCGACGTGCTGTTCCACCCGATCCTGTCGGTCGCGCGCGACGGCAGCAAGCTGAAATCGGTGCAGGCCGGCAAGCATGCGGATGCGAAACTGGTTGAATCCTGCGTCTATGTGCAGCTGGAACAGATGCTGACGACCGACGCGATGCGTAAATTGCAGACCGCGCTGGAACAGACGCTGGGCGATGTGCGCGCCGCGACCGCCGACTGGCGCGGCATGCTGGGCAGAATCGACGAGGTGTCGCTGTTCGCCGAAGGCTTCGCGAAAAACCACGACATGCACGACCTGCAGGAATCCCGCGATTTCCTCGCCTATGTGAAAAACAACAACTTCACGCTGCTGGGCTACCGCGCCTATAACGTCGCGGGCGGCAAGGCCTCGACGCTCGCCGGCTCCAGCCTTGGCATCCTGAAGGGCGGCCGCGTGATCGAGATCGGCGACGAAGCCGAAAACCGCCTGATCGAAGGCCTGCGCCAGTCGCGCTGGGCGGTGTCGATCGGCAAGCTGGTCGGCGAAATTTCCACCGTCCACCGCCGCGTGCCGATGGATGCGATTGTCGTGAAATCGGTGAACGCCAAGGGCGACCTGACCGGCATGCACATTTTCGTCGGCCTGTTTACGTCCAGCACTTATTCCTGCCGCACGAGCGAGATTCCGATGGTGCGCCAGAAGGTCGCCGAAACCATCGAACATGCGGGCTTTATCCGCGGCACGCACGACTACAAGGCGCTGGAGCATATCCTCGAAAAAATGCCGCGCGACGAGCTGTTCCAGGTATCGAGCGAAGATTTGCAGAAACTCGCGCTGGGTATCCTTCGCCTGCAGATCAAGCAGCGCGTGGCGTTGTTCTCGCATATGGACACAATGGGGCAGCATATGTCCTGCCTGCTCTATGTGCCGCGCGACCGCTACAACACCAAATTCCGCCTGCAGGCCGAACGCATCCTTGAACAGGGACTGAACGGGCGCGTGGCGAACTTCTTCACGACGCTCGATGACAGCCTGCTGGCGCGGTTGCTGTTCACCGTGCGCGTCGAGGACGGCGGCGCGTCGTATAACCACGCGAAACTGGAATCGCAGCTGATCGAATTGTCGCGCGAATGGGACGAACGCCTGAAAAAAGTCCTGATCGACGTCTATGGCAAGATCAAGGGCGAGGAACTGGCAGCGACCTATGGCCGCGCCTTCCCCTCCGCCTATCATGAATCGATTGAAATCCGCAACGCGGTGCATGACATCCGCCAGCTGGAAACCATGCTGCACAACGACGGCAAGGACGATATCCGCGTCGAATTCTACCGCCTGCACGCGGCACCCAAGGGCGAATACCGCCTGAAGGTCTATCACGAAGGCAAGCCCGTGCCGCTGTCGGACATTCTGCCCGTGCTGGATGCGATGGGTTTCAAATCGGAATCCGAAATGCCGTACGAGGTAAAGCCGGTCGGCGCAACGGGCGCGATCTGGATTCACGATTTCGTGTTGAAGGGCCCGGAAGATGTCGAGATCGAGAAAGTGAAGCAGAACCTCGAGGAAACATTCGTGCAGGTCTGGAAAGGCCGCGCGGAAAGCGACGGGCTTAATCAATTGGTCCTGCGCGCGAACCTGAACTGGCGCGAAGTGATGGTGTTGCGCACCTATTCCGGCTATATGCGCCAGGCGCGCCTGCCGTATTCCCGCGTCTATATCGAACAGACGCTGGCAGCATATCCGCAAATCGCGCGCGAACTGGTCGAAATGTTCAAGCTGCTGCACGACCCGAAAGCGGGCGCGAAATCGGCCGAAAAAGCGCGCCTTGCGGGCGAAAAAATCGTCGAGATGCTGGGCAATGTGCAAAAGCTCGACCATGACCGCATCCTGCGCAGCTACAAGACGCTGATCGAGAAAACGCTGCGCACCAGCTATTTCCAGACCGACGAAAACGGCATGCCGAAAAACCTGCTGGCGATGAAGCTGGATTCCAAAAATATCATGGAACTGCCGCTGCCGCGTCCGCATGTGGAAATCTACGTCTATTCCACGCGCGTAGAGGCGATCCACCTGCGCGGCGGCGACATCGCCCGCGGCGGTATCCGCTGGTCCGATCGCCACGAGGATTTCCGCACCGAAGTCCTGAGCCTGATGAAGGCGCAGCAGGTGAAAAACACCGTCATCGTGCCGGTCGGCGCGAAGGGCGGTTTCGTCGTGAAGCAGCCGCCCAAAACCGGCGGCCGCGACGCATACCTGCAGGAAGGCGTCGATTGCTACAAGATTTTCGTGCAGGCGCTGCTCGACCTGACCGACAACAACGTGAAGGGCAAGATCGTGCGCCCGAAAGACGTCGTATGCCATGACGGCCCCGACCCGTATCTGGTCGTGGCGGCGGACAAGGGCACGGCCACATTCTCCAACCACGCGAACGGATTGTCGGTCAAGGCCGGCTTCTGGCTGGGCGACGCGTTCGCCTCCGGCGGTGCGACCGGTTACGACCATAAAGGCATCGCCATTACCGCGCGCGGCGGCTGGGAATGCGTGAAACGCCATTTCCGCGAAATGGGCACCGACATCCAGAAACAGCCCTTCACCACCGTCGGCGTGGGCGATATGGCGGGCGACGTGTTCGGTAACGGCGTGCTGCTGTCGAAACAGATGAAGCTGCTGGCCGCTTTCAACCACGTGCATATCTTCTGCGACCCGAACCCCGACCCGGCATCCAGCTTCGCGGAACGCCAGCGTATGTTCGATAACCGCCTTGGCTGGGACGGTTACAACAAGGATAAAATCTCGGCGGGTGGCGGCGTGTTCGACCGTTCGGCGAAAACGATCAAGCTGTCGGCGGCGATCAAGAAAGCCTTCGACATTGCCGAAGACAGCGTCACGCCGGATGAACTGATCCGCGCCATCCTGAAATCACAGGTCGACCTGATCTGGCTGGGCGGCATCGGCACATTCATCAAGTCTGCGGCGCAAAGCAACGCGGATGCGGATGACAAAACCAACGACAACCTGCGCGTCGATGCGAAGGATGTGCGCGCGAAAGTGATCGGGGAAGGTGCGAACCTCGGCACCACGCAGCTGGCGCGGGTCGAATATGCCCGCAACGGCGGCCGCATCAATACCGACTTCATCGACAACTCGGGCGGCGTCGATTGCTCCGACCATGAAGTCAACATCAAGATTCTGCTCTCCGACGTCGTCGGTCGCGGGAAACTGTCGATGGAGGCGCGCAACAAACTGATGGCCGACATGACGGATGAGGTATCGGAACTGGTCCTGCGCGACAACTACCAGCAATCGCAATCGCTGTCGCTGCAGCAAAAAATCGCCCGCGACCAGCTGGGCATGCATATCGACCTGATCCGCCATCTGGAGAAATCGGGCCTGATCAAGCGCAGCCTTGAAGGCCTGCCGGATGACGAGGCGCTGGGACGTCTGACCAAAGAACGCGGCGGGTTGACGCGCCCCGAGCTTTGCATCCTCACCTCATGGGCGAAGATCGACATCTATAACGAGCTGCTGAAAACCGATGTGCCGGATGACGCGCGGATGGAAGGTCTGCTGTTCGATTACTTCCCCAAAGCGCTGCATAAATACAAAGACGAGATCAAGGCACACCGCCTGCGCCGCGAAATCATCGCAACGCAGCTGGTCAACATGATCGTCAACCGCATGGGGCCCGTTTTCGTCATGTCGCGCATGCAGAAAACCGGTGCGCAGCTGGGCGAGGTCGTGAAGGCCTTCATGATCGTCATGGAATCCTACGCCATGCCGCAGATGTGGGCGGCGATCGAGGCGCTGGACAACAAGGTGCCGGCATCCGTCCAGCTGGATGCGCTCAACGAAGTCTTCGTGGTGGCGAAACGCACCGTCACATGGTATCTGCGCTTCGGCGGCGGCGACCTGAACGTGGGCAAGGAAGTGGAAGCGTTCCAGCCGGGCGTCGAGATGCTGAAAAAATCCGTCGCGAAAATCGTGCCCGACGGCCTGCGCGCATCGGTGCAGGAAGACGAAAAGCATTTCGCGGACAGCGGCATGACCGCCGCGCTGGCATCCGACATCGCGGTTGCAAAACTGCTGTCATCCGCGACCGATATCACCTCGATCGCCCGCCGTTCCAGCGCGGATATCAAGGCGATTGCGGAGATGTATTTCGTTGTGGGCGACCGCCTTGGCCTTGTCTGGCTGCGCCGCAAGGTGGCGGAGCTGGTTCCGCAAACCTCGTGGCAGGCGCGCATCATGGGCGGCTTGACGGATGATTTCTATATCCATCAGGCGGCGCTGACGATGGCGTTCGCGGGTTCGGTCAAGAAAAACGCGAAGCCCGACCGCGCCATGGTCGATAAATGGTTCGCCGACAACAGCGTGCGCACGAACAAGATCAACGCGCTCGTGAACGAACTCCGCGCCCAGCCGCATGTCGATCTGGATATGCTTGTGCTGGTCAGCCAGCGCATCGGCCAGCTGGTGCATCAGGCGAAGTAAAAATCTGACGCAAACAAAAACCGCCCCGATTTACACCGGGGCGGTTTTTTGTTTTAAAGTTCCGGCGGCTGCTTTTCGTCGGGCGGCACGACCGTGCCGAAATCGACCCAGCGTTCATCGACGAACAGCTCCAGCGGCTGGAATTTCGATTTATAGGCCATTTTTTGCGACCCGCGCACCCAGAGGCCCAGATAGATATAGGGCTTGCCAGCATTCGCCGTGTATTCGCACAGTTTCAAAACCAGCCATGTGCCAAGGCTGCGTTTATCGTCGGCGGGGCTGAAATAACTGTAAACGGCGGACGCGCCGTCTGGCAGGTCGTCGAACTGCATCACGCCGACCACCTCGTCGCCGCGGCGGGCGACCAGGAATTTGGTGTCCATCGGGCTGTCGTCCATCATCTGCTGGAACGCGCCGTAGGACATTTCCGTCATGCCGCCGTCGGGGTGGCGCGTGTGCAGGTAGGTCGAGAATAATTCGTACAGCGCAAAGGTCGCTTTGGATTCTTCAATCGTGAAATGCAGGTCGGCATTTTTTTTCAGGATGCGGCGGAACCCGCTGTTCGGCGTGAAATCGCGCAGGCGGATGCGCGCGGCGATGCAGGCGCGGCAGGCGGGGCATTTCTGGCGGTAAAACATGCCCTGGCTGCGGCGGAAACCGCGCTCGATCAGGCGCGGGGCGAGCGGCAGTTCGACCGGCGACAGCAGCGTCGCCACCTTCTGCTCCACCCGCCCGTCAAGATAAGGGCAGGGGCCGGAGGGGAGCAGGTAGAGCTGCAGCGTGGTTGATTTGACGTTCATGGATTTAATATATGCCTGCTATGCGGGCAATCCAACCGGCAAAAAGATCACGGGAACTGGATCACGCCCGGATCGACCGGTTTCACGCCGGTGATCGTGGGTTTCTTGACCGTGGGTTTTTTCACCGCATTCGGTTTTTTCGGGCCGTTGGTGATGGATTGCTTCAGCAAAATCACGCTGATGCGGCGGTTGCGCGGGTTGGCGGGGTCGTTCGGCACCAGGGCCTCGCGGTCGGCCTTGCCCTGCACGTTTTCGATGCGGTCAATCGCAAGTCCGTCGGCCAGCAGTACACGGCGGCTGGCATTCGCGCGGTCGGATGACAGTTCCCAGTTGGTATAGGTGGCATCCTTGCCATAGGGCACGCTGTCGGTATGGCCGCGCAGCGAGATTTTATTTGGCAGCGGCTTGATGACGGTGTTCACAAGGTTGAACAGTTTCTGCGCGGCGGGCAGGGGCTTGGCGCTGCCGGTTTCGAACATCGGCTTGCCTTCCTGATCGACGATCTGGATGCGCAGGCCTTCGGGCGTCATGTCGATCAGCAGGTTCTGGGCAAGCTCCTTCAGCTCCGGCTGATCTTCGATCGCTTTTTTCAGCTGCTCGGCGGCGTTGTCGAATGCCTTGTCGTCGGCCTTGTCCATCGCCTCGATTTCCTTTTCTTCCTCGGTCGTCATTTTGTTGACGCCGTCTTCGCCGTCTTCTTTTCCCACGCCTTCCGACGGGTCGCGCTGCTGGGAAATGGGGTTGCGGTTGCTGGTCATCGCACCGTCGGGCGACATCGTGGTGCCGCCCATCACACCGCCCGCGCCGCTGGTGGAGGTTGCGATACGGGGGTCGGCGGGCGCGAAATAGGCCGATATCATCGCCTTCTGCTCGTCCGTCGTGACGTTGAGCAGCCAGAGCAGCAGGAAGAACGCCATCATCGCGGTCACGAAGTCGGCATAGGCGACTTTCCACGCGCCGCCGTGGTGGCCGCCGGAAACCTTCTTCACCTTCTTGATGATGATGATCGGTTGTTTTTCGTCGTTCTGCTTCTTGGCCATGCTACGCCGTCACGTTCTGCGTGGCTTCTTCGACCTCGATAAAGGTGGGCTGCGTGTCGTGCAGCAGGATCTTGCGGCCGAATTCGATCGCGACTTGGGGTGCTGCGCCCTGCAGGAAGGCAAGGATGCAGGTTTTCATGCACAGGTAATATTTCACTTCGCTGTCGTTACGCTCCTTGATCGCCGAAGCGATGGGCGCGATAAAGCCGTAAGACAGCCAGACGCCGAGGAACGTACCCACCAGCGCGCCGCCGATCAGGTGGCCGAGGACTTCGGGCGGTTCGGTGATCGAACCCATGGTGTGAATAACGCCCAGAACCGCCGCGACGATCCCGAGCGCGGGCATGCCGTCCGCCATCGTCTGCACAGCGTGGGAGGTGTGGTTGCGCTCCCCCTGCTGGGTTTCGATTTCCTGGTCCATCAGCGCCTCGATCTCGTGCGGTTTTTCCGCGCCCAAGGATATCAGGCGCAGGTAATCGCACAGGAAGGTGACGGCATGGTGGTTGGCGTGGAAGGTCGGAAATTTCTTGAAAATCTCGCTTTCTTCCGGGTTTTCGATGTGCTGTTCCAGCGCCAGCCAGCCTTTCGACCGCGCGGTCTTGAACACGACGAACAGCATCGACAGCACTTCGACATATTCGGGTTTGTTGAAGGTGTCTTTTTTATAGATGCTCTTGATATCCGCCATCGTCTGCTTGATGACGTGCTTGGAGTTCGCTGTCAGGAAGGCCGCGCAGGCGGAGCCGAAAATGATGACCAATTCGAAAGGCTGCCACAAGACGGCCAGATGTCCGTTGTTGGCGACGTAGCCGCCAATCGTACAGACGATCACCATGATGTTGCCGACGAGCTTTAACATTTCATCCTGAAATATTTAAAGTGGAGACCCGGGATTTCTTCCGGGGTTGGTACACTCATAGTATGCCAAGCGAGAGTTAATTATTTATTGATAAATGCCGTTATGAAAAGCAGGATTCGATAATATTTTCGACGAGTTGCCCTGTTTTGTTCAACTTGTCCTGATGGGGGTTGAATTCCGCCAGTTCAAGGCCCGCGAAACGGGGGTGGCGGGCGATGGATTTCAGCACGGGCAGCACTTCGGCCGCGACCAGCCCCGTATCTTCGGCCGATCCGACGCCCGGGGAATCTTCGGGGCGGAAACAATCCATGTCGATGGTCAATCCGAACGCATCGGTGCCGTCATTTGCGCGCGCCAGCGCCTCGTCATAGCAGGCCTTGAAGCCGCGGGCGCGCACTTCGTCGAGGAAGAAAACGCGGATGCCTTCGCGTTTGGCGAATGCGACTTCGGCGGGCTCATAGCTATGCGCGCCGATGATGCTGATATGCTGCGGCGATAATTTCGGCAGCAGGCCGCCGATATGCTGCAGGTCGGGCAGGCCGTGGCCGGTCAGCGCGGTCACAGGCTGGCCATGCCACCATCCGCCCCATTTGCCCTGATATGATGTTTCGATGGTGTGGCAATCCATATGCGCATCGACCCAGATCAGGCCGAATTTGCGGTGCGCTTTTCTGGCGGCGACAACGCCCGACCATGTGCCGATAGCCGATGAATGATCGCCGCCGATCACGATTGGCACGTTGCCGTTTTCGGCAGATATGCGCACGGTATCCGACAGGCGGCGCAGCGCGGTCAGCACATGCGCAAGGCTGTCCAGCTTGTCTTTCACATCTTCGTGCCTGCCGAGGAATTTCAGCCCGAGCGGCGCGTGCCATTTCGCCGCGACATGATGCGCCGCAAGGCTGGCGAGGATTGCGGAGGCGTTGACCGATGCCGGCCCGTCTTCGCAGCGGAAATTGGCGCAGCCCCAGCCGCTGTCAAAGCCGATGATGTCTGTGCGAAGCGGTGTCTTGGACTGCATGATTTACGTAACGGGATTGTTGAACCGGTTCACAGGATGGCTTTTTGGCCATAAAAAGTCAAAGCCCAAAGGGCAAAGGATAGTAATAACAGTGCTTTTCATGGCATAATCCCAGCAGATTCAAGGTGCAAGAGGTCGTCCCATGCTGATGATGTGCTGGTTTTACTGCTTCGACCTGGCATGGTTTCTATACTATGCCGGCGGCCCTTTGCTGATGCTGTGCGCGATGTTCGCGCTGAAACGCGGCATCGCCAACCAGCGCAAGGGCCTGCGCCAGACGGCGTTCTTGATGATGTGGGGCGTGTCGGCGAAGATGTTCCTCATCGACCCGTTCATGTTCCCCGCCGCGATCAAGAAAAAAGCCTGCAGCGTCGCAGCGCAGCTGGAACCTCTCGCCTGCAAAGCGGACGGCAAGGGTTATCCCTTCATCCAGTTTTCGGGCGTGGTGCTGTTTCTTGTTTTCGCCTATGTCATCTACGAATATTACAAAATCCACATGCCGGAAAAAAAGATCAAGCATGTGACGCCCGATCAGGTGCATCTGCGGTTCTGGGCGAACCTTGCCTTCGTTTCGACGATGACGATGGTGATGTGGCAGCTGGCTCCGTGGGTGGGTTACCTGACTGTCGGCTGCATCCCCGGCATTTTCATCCTGTTCACCTGGCAGGAACTGGCGCTGGTCAATCTTGGCCTGCTGACGCTTGGCTTCTGGAAGCTTGAATCCTGCGTCTGGCAGTACAAGGTGTCGGAGCGCGAACGCATGAAATACGTGCAGGCGACATGGACACCCAAGGATACGCTGTGGATGACGGTGTTCATTTACATCGTGACGCTAGGCATGAGTTACGTCGCGCATGACATCATGGTGCGCACGAAATCGGTGCCGCATTCATGTTCGCTGGCGCAGATGCAGCAGAACCGCGAAGACATGAACGAGATCGACAGCGGCGACATGGATATCAGCCGCTAACGCGTCAGGCCTTCAGCAGTTTCGCGATATCGCGCGCCGCATAGGTCAACACGCCGTCGGCGCCCGCGCGCTTGAAGCACATCATCATTTCCATGATGGCCTTGTCGTAGTCGAGCCAGCCGTTCTGCGCCGCCGCCTTCACCATCGCGTATTCGCCCGACACGTTATAGGCGAAAGTCGGCATGCGGCATTCGTCCTTCACGCGGCGGATGACATCCAGATAGGGCAGGCCCGGCTTCACCATCACCATATCCGCGCCCTCGTCGATATCGAGCGAGGTTTCCATGATGGCTTCTTCGGAATTGGCGGGGTTCATCTGGTAGGTTTTCTTGTCGCCCTTCAGGTATCCGCCCGAATTGACCGCGTCGCGGAACGGGCCGTAAAAGGCCGATGCGTATTTTGCGGCATAGGAAAGGATCGCGGTATTGGTGAAACCATGTTCGTCCAGCGTATCGCGGATCGCGCCGATGCGCCCGTCCATCATGTCGGAGGGGGCGACGATATCGACGCCGGCTTCGGCCTGCACAAGCGCCTGACGGCACAGCACCTCGACCGTTTCATCGTTCACCACATAACCGTCGGCATCGACCAGTCCGTCGTGGCCGTGGCTGGTATAGGGGTCGAGAGCGACATCGCAGATGATGCCGATATCCGGCACGGCATCCTTGATCGCGCGGATGGTGCGGCAGATCAGGTTGTTCGGCTCCCATGCTTCGCGGCCGTCCATCGATTTTTTGTCGGCATCGACAACGGGGAACAGGGCGATCGCGGGGATGCCCATGGTTGCGGCGGCTTCGATTTCCTTCAGCAGGTTATCCAGCGACCAGCGGGACACGCCGGGCATCGATTTGATCGGGTCTTCGATTTTTGCGCCTTCCATCACGAAAACGGGCCAGATCAGGTCGTTCACGCTCACCGCGTTTTCGGCGACAAGGTTGCGCGTCCATGCGCTGCGGCGCAGGCGGCGCGGGCGCACGCGGCCGGGATCGTGCAGCGGCGGGCTGTCGGGCTCGCGGCGCGGCGATTGTTTTCTGAACGAGCTGATGTTTTTCATAATTCCATAATCCTTGTTATGAGGGTTTATACAATATTATGGAGGGTGGAGGGAAGGGGGTTATACCGCTCCGAAATCGATGGGAGCGCCGATTACCCCCTCTCCCGCACGCGGGAGAGAGGATCAAAGTTTAAGGCCGCAGCGCCGATTTATTCCCGGGCTTCGGTGCGGCGGTTGTTTCGGGTTGCGTGCCGTCATTCGCCTGCGCGAATTTATGCTGCAATCCGGCCAGCAGCTTCGCGCGTTCTTCCGGCGACGCATCGCCGAGGACGGAGGCGAGGGTATCGAAGCGGTGGTCTTTTTCGACGACCGGCATTTCGGGATGCGTTTTCTGGTGGGCGCGGATCAGGCGGATGGCGTTGTCGTTCTTCGCGTCTTCGGCGGCGAACAGCGCGGTTTCGTACCCGCGCGCGCCGGCATCCAGCAGCTGCGTCACGATATGCCCGTATGATTTTTCACGGGCGGCGATGGCAAGCGCGCCGTTCAGCGCGTTTTGCGCCACACCGCGTTCGATCAATATGCCCAGGATTTCCGCCTGGCCGTTCAGCGCCGCATATTCGGCCAGCGATTGCCGGCGTTCACGCCCGTTGATGCTGTGCGTTGCGATGAAATCCTTGTCCGCGCCGCGGTCCAGCAGCGCCGTCAGCGCGGCGGGATTTCTTTCCTGCATCGCAAGCAGCGCGAGCGATATTTTATCCTCGAAGGTATAGCTGCCCGCATTGCCGTTGAAGGTCGATTTGCTGTCGAGCGGCTGGTTCACATCGGCGCCGTCGTCGATGGCGGCAAGCGCCGTTTTCCAGTAGCCCTTGTATGCGGCCTGCACGGCGCGGATGTTCAGCGTTTGCTGCGACGGCTTGCCCAGCTCCGCGTCGCGCTTTTCGTGCTGCGCGCGCAGCTTGGCATCGTTCTTGTCATTCCAGCTTTTCCACAGCTTTTTCAGCATGGCGCGACTCCGCTCGCAAGGCATTTAAATTTGATGCACGAGTGTAGGACGGCTGAAAATTTATGTCAATTTATCGGTATTTTCGGGTGTTTTTTCAGGTGTTTGGGCGTTTCGTTCGGCCAGCTTGGTTTTGGCCATCTGGTATCCGGCCTTGCCAGCGTCAATGCCTGCATCCAGCACCATTTCCTGTATCATGTCGAGGATGATGAACTGCGCCGCAAAGAAACCGGCGACACCGCCCAGCAAAATGCCGCCAATCGTACAAACCCAATCCAGCCATGCGGCCAGCGCGTAATGATCCGCGGCCCAGTGCCCGCCGATGCCGCCGCCGATCAAGCCGATGATGGTCAGCATGACGTAAAGTGCCGCTGCCTTGACCGCAAAGCCGACGCTTTTTTTGCCATAGGCCCTGGCATGGGTTTTCAGCTGGTCTTTGTCGAGCTTCAGTTTCACGGTGTCGCGGGCGCGGGTGCGGGCGTTGCGGGCATCGGCGGTGCGGCAATCGCGGGCGCTGCGGGCGGCGCTTTCACGACTGGTTTCCATTCATGCGCGGCTTTTTCGATCTGCGCGCGCAATTCGGGGGTCAGCAATTGCCCGGCCTGCGCGCGGTAATCGTTGCCCTGCGGGATATGGCCGCGATAGGTGGCGCGCGTCGCCCAGAAATAGGCGCGGGCGTTATCGACCGCATAACCCTTGCCTTCAAAATACAGCAGGCCAAGGTTGTATTGCGCGGGGGCGTGGTCCTGCTCCGCCGATTTTTGCAGCCATGCGCCCGCCTTGGCGTAATCCAGCGGCACGCCGTTGCTGCCCGTGAAATAACGGGACGCGATGTCGTACTGCGCCATCGCATCGCCGGCCAGCGCGCGTTCCAGCAATTTCTTGTCGGCCTGCTTGCGTTCTTCCTCGGCCTTTTTCGCTTCCTCAGCCGCCAGCGCGGCGCGCTGTTCGGGGGTTAACGCGGGTTTGGCTTTTTCCTCGGCGGCGGCCCTGGTTTTCTGAAGTTCATCGGCAAACTGCTTGATCGACGCGACGCTGGCAAAGACCGAGCCCACGGCAACCGCGAACATGATGCCGACAATCATCAGCGCCTGTCCGGTATAGGGCGGCGTGTCGATATAGGGGTCGGTGCCGTAAAAATTGTCGGCCTTGGTGCCTTTGAAAAACATCAGCTTGACGGTGTACCAGATAATCGCGACCAGCCAGATCAGCGACAGCACGATTTCGGCGATCTGCCAGTCCATGAAACGGAACAACGCGAGCAGCATGAACAGCGGCAGCGGGAAATACAGCAGCAGCGTCCACCAGCCCGACATGCCGAAATCGTGGAACCGCTTGATGGTGGCCATGATCGCCGCGACATAGGCCATGACATACAGGAAGAACCCGAGGCCGGCGACGACCAGAATATCGGTGCCGAAGGATGTTTCGGGGGCTGCCTCAGCGCCTGCGGCGGGCATCTTGGGCGCGAGAGCGTCGGGGGTAAGCATCGCGCCCAGCCCCTTGCTCATCATGTAGCCGAAAATGCCCATGACAAGCGCAAAGATGAAAAACGTGATCGACCAGATGACAAGGTGATAATCCACGCGGCGGAAACGGCCCGAAGGAGTAAAAAGATAGCTGAGAATATAACCTAACATGCTGGAAATGCCTTTTGCCCTGAACGACTGAATTGCCGCCTGCAGCCATGATAGGATGATTTGCGGATATTGAACAGGGGCAGGCGTGCTATACTGCCGCCATCGACAATTTTTCAGAGCCTGCCATGCCGTCCCGTTTTGTCCTGACCGAAACATTCGAAGCCCTTGCCGCGTTTTATGGTGCGCGGCCGTTTGGCGGCGGGAAATGGGCGGAAAATTACAATATCGGCGCGGGCGCGGAGGTGCCTGTGCTGGTGGCGGAACCGGACGGGCTGGAACTGCGCCTGATGCAATGGGGGCTGGTGCCGTTCTGGGCAAAGGATGGAAAAATTGCGGGCAAGATGATCAACGCCGATGCCGCGACGATTGCGGAAAAGCCGGGTTTCCGCGATTCATTCAAGGACAAACGCTGCATCATCCCCGCGACGGGGTTTTATGAATGGCAGAAACTGACATCGGTCAAGAAACCGCATTATTTTACAGACGGCGCACTGCTGTCCTTCGCCGGGTTGTGGAGCCGCTGGGTCAATCCGGACTCGCAGGAAATCGAAAGCTGCGCGATTGTGACGACCGCCGCAACCGGCGCTGTGAAGCCGGTATCCGATACCATGCCGCTGATGCTGGATAAAAAAGACATTGCCGCATGGATTGCGAAAACCACGAAGCCGAAGGACCTGCAGGAATTGCTGGCCGCGCCCGCGCCCGAACTGACGGGCATCGCCGTGGGCAATCATGTGAACGCCGCAAAAAGCAGCGGTGCGAAATGCATCGCGCCGAAAGAGGCCTGAAGGCCTAGTCCGTCGCCAGATTGGTCGAGGATGTCCACATCGCTTCGTCGCGCTCTGCCGCTGCGGATGAGGATTGCAGGGCGCGGAAGGCGGTTTCGGCGCGGGTGCGGGCTTCGGCGGCCTTGGCGGCGGCGGTCTTGGCGCGGGCGCGTTCCTGTTGCGCTTCCTTTAATGCCTTTTCTGCCCAGGCTTTCCAGGCGGGGCCGTCCTTCATGGCGGCTTTTGCCTTGGCGGTTGCTTCGGCTTCGCGGTATTTGCGCTCGGCCTCGTTCGCTTTTTCATCCGCCTGATCCGCAACTGCGGTAAGGGCCTTGGCTTCGGCCGATGCTTTTTCGGCGCGTGCGCGCGCTTCGATTTCTTCGGCCGTCGATTTGCGAGGTCCCGCGGATGCGGGGTCTTTTTCGCGGATCCACGCGTCATGTGCGGATTTTTTCTGCGCGTCCGACAGGTGATCGATCGCCTTTGCCACGGCAGGGTCGTTCGGGAATTTCTGGCCCATCGCGCGGGCTGCGGCGGCGATCACTTCCGGCGGCGCGTCGCGCAGAATTTTCAATGTGTCGTAGAGGGTGACGATCGCGCCGTCCTTGCTGGTGACGGCATGTTTTGCGGCTTCATCGCTGCTTTGCTTGGCCGTTACGGCGGCGGCGGCGGATTTTTTTTCCGCTTCCACTGCGTCGTTTTCGGTCTGCTGCGCCAGCGCGGCCCATTTCGCTTTTTCGGAGGGCGGGCAGGTTGCGGCCTTGGTTGCGGCCTGCTTCGCCTTGTCGCGCGCCGTTTTTGCCTCCAGCGCGGTCGATACGGCCCAGTTGTTCCATTTCGCGGCGGCCTCGGCATAGGTCGCGGCCTTTTCTTCGGCTGCCTTTTCCTGCGGGGTCAGCACGCGCTTGGGCGGCGGGGGCAGGTGTTTTGCGACCCAGTCGTCATGTTCCTTGCGCTTGGCATCGTCGCTGAGCGTTTTATATGACGTGATGACCATCTGCATCATGCGGACGGCTTCGGGGTTGTGCAGGTTTTTGTCGGGGTGGTATTTCTGCGCCAGCGCTTTATAGACCGCCTGAATAACTTCGGGCGGGGCGTCGCGTGTGATCTTCAGCGTATCGTAATGCGTGACGACCGTCATGGAGCCTTGTTTTGCGTGCGTTTTTGCTTTTTGGGAAACAGCTTTAATTTCTGTGTCCGACCCAAGGATTTTATGACAGCTTCACGTTGCAGGGCAAAGCCTTTCGTCGGGTGATTTTCGGTATATCGGAGAATAAGCGGCCCGCGCCCGCGCGTGTATTTTGCGCCTTTGCCGTCCGTATGCGCCTTGATGCGCTTGTCCAGATTATTGGTAATGCCTGTGTATAAAGTCTTGTCCGCACATTCAAGTATGTAAACAAACCATGGCATTGGCATCTCTCGGCTTTATTCTTGAACGGATAGGCTCTATGGTATTATGCATCATCAAAGGGCAAATGGAAACATGACGCAGGAACAGGATGTACTTTTCGAGCGCCGCGGCAATCTGGGGCTCATCACGCTCAACCGTCCGCAGGCGCTGAACGCGCTGAACCTGCCGATGATCCGCGCCATGAATGCGCAGCTGACCGAATGGGCGAAAGATAAGAATATCGAGGCGGTGGCGATCACAGGTGCCGGCGACCGCGCCTTTTGCTCCGGCGGTGATGTGAAGGCTGTGGCGCTTGATGCGAAGGCCGCGCAGGAAGGCAAAAGCGACGGGCAGCTGACGCGCGATTTTTTCCGCGAGGAATATATCCTCAACCACCGCATCCAGACATTCCCCAAGCCTTACATTTCTCTCATCAACGGCATTGTGATGGGCGGCGGCAAGGGCGTTTCCGCTCACGGGTCGCACCGCGTCGTGACGGAAAACACGCTGTTCGCGATGCCGGAAACGAATATCGGATTTTTCCCCGATGTCGGTGGCGGCTATTTCCTGCCGCGCTGCCCCGGGCAGACGGGCGCGTATCTGGCGCTGACATCGAAGCGCATCAAGGCGATTGACACCATTTACATCGGTTTCGCTACGCATTTCGTTGCGCTGTCCGATATGCCCGCGCTGGTCGATAAACTGGCGGCGCTGAAATGGGATCCGCGCAAGACCGCGCACCAGCACGTAACATCTGCGATAGAAGAATTCGCCGGCAACCCGCCCGGCGATTCAGAAATCGCGCCGCACCGCGCCATGATCGACCATTGCTTCGGCTTTGACCGCGTCGAGGATATTGTGAATGAATTGCAGCGGGTGGCATCCGACTGGACGCGCGAGACGCTTGCGGCTATGTATGCCATGTCGCCTACCAGCCTGAAGGTGGCGCTGCGCCAGATCCGCTTGGGCGCGAAGATGCCGTTCGCGCAGGTGATGACGATGGAATATCGCCTCAGCCAGGCGGTCGCCGCAAACCACGATTTCTACGAAGGCATTCGCGCTGCACTTATCGACAAGGACCGGCAGCCCAAATGGAAGCCGGAACGGTTGAGCGATGTGCCGGATGCGGAAGTTGAAAAGTATTTTGAACCGTTGGGCAGCCGTGACCTGACATTTTAATATTCATATTACGGCATTTTGTTTCTTTCTTTGCACAACACCTTGATATGCCGTAGAATAAACCCAGATGATATCTGAGGAGTGACCGGCTTTGAGTTCACCTTATTACGACGCGATTAACCTGATCGAACGCCTGCACCGCCAGTTTCTGGATGTGCTGAAGGTCGAACTGGAACGCGCCAATATCCTCGACATCAACAACGTGCAAAGCATGATCCTGCACAACATCGGCACGGATGAGCTGACCGTCGGCGAATTGACCGTGCGCGGTTATTACCTCGGCTCCAACGTGTCGTATAACGTGAAAAAGATGGTCGAAAACGGCTATCTGGTGCAGGAACGCTCCATCCACGACAAGCGATCGGTGCGCGTGAAGCTCTCCGAAAAAGGCCGCAAGCTGTCGGACGCCATCACCAAGCTATACAAAAAGCACGAAGAAAAACTCGGCGGCGCCGGTCTCACCAATGCCCGCTTCGACACCATGAGCGCCGTCCTGCGCGACCTCGAAACCTTCTGGGCGGAGCAAATGGGCTCCGGCGGCTTGAACGTTTCTTAAAATTATAAATCTTCCATCTTTGTACCCCCTGCGAAAGCAGGGGTCCATGTACCATCGGCAAAAATGGCGGTGACACCTCGTGCGCGAAAGTACCCTCACCCTCACCCTCTCCCAAAAGGAGAGGGGACAAATGACTTTTGCTATCGCAAAAGAAAATCATAAATTGAATTCATATCATGTTGGCGCAGCCAACTCTGTAATAACCTCTCCCTCTGGGAGAGGATTAGGGTGAGGGTACTTTGCTACTTTGGCTTGATGTACTGACCAACAACATCATGCCATTTTTTCTTCTCCGCCGCCGTTGCATGGCCATATGCGCCGAGCGACATTTCCATTTGCGCATCCTTATTGCCGTTTTCTGCAGCCTTACGCCACCATTCCAATCCAATTTTATCTTGTTCGTAGGAATGGCTGTTTGCGAAATAGAAACGCCCGATTTCGTATTGCGCCGCTGCGTCGCCGTCTTGTGCTTTTTTCTCGAATTCTTTTTCAATCGCGCCTAACTCGATTTTCGGGACTTCGATACATACACAGCCGCAATACTGGTCCGACATCAGAAAATTTTGTCGCATTTTAACTGCCATGCAGCATTGTGGACGCGACAAATATGCGAGTGAAAATAATGTGATCGAGACGACCGCGTGAATAACGAGAATTTTTTTTCGTGAAATTCCGTCGGTGACAACAAGAAAAATCGCCGCAAGAATAGACATTCCGATGGATGCCAACACCGACACAAGTGCAGGTACAAAAGCTTGCTGGATCGCGAGGTAAATGGCAGTTCCGACATAGGGAAACAGGACTGCGCCAGCCGCATAATAACGGCGTTGTTCCTTAGTCGCTTGCCTGAAAAAAATGTGAGCGCAATAAGCAGCAATGATAAGCGGCGGCGAGAGCGTGATGGCGATTATCACGGTTTTTATTGATGCTGCCGGAATGTCAGCGAAAAGCGCATATGCCGCCAGCCACAGATAAAGAATAGCGCCGCCCTTAATAATCTGTTCGTTATGCTTGATTATCGCCGCGCCTGCCCAATCGAAGAGGTGAATGGTTATCAGAAAAACAATTGGCCACAATATAAGTGCGGTTGCGATATCGTAGTACAGCTGATTGGGCATGTACGAGCAGCTAGCAAACACCGTTTGCGGCAATGCAAAAATGTGCAGGAAAAATGTAATGAAAATAAAACGCGACATGATTGTCAAACTTTACACGGGATTTCAAATTTCTTACATCCACTTGCTGTTGCTAGACATGCATACGTTATGTCTACTGTTAATTATGTCCAACACCCCAACATTCTCCATTTCCCGCATTTACCTTTCATCTTTACGGTGCTAATTTCCTTGAATTCATAATTTCATTTCGATTTTCGTTACGGGAGAGACAGAAATGGCATCCAGCTATGGTCGCAAGAAGACCTTCAAGGAAAAAGCAGGCGATTTCGGCAGCAAGCTGAAACGCGCCTTTATCATGGCGACCATCGGCGGCGCTGCGATCGGCGGTCCGGCCTATTACCACTACGGCACGATCCATGAAACCGAAGTGAAGATCAAGGAAGTGAAATCGGAATACCTGCGCTATGACGAAGACAAGGGCGCGATCTACGAATACAAGATCATCACCGACAAAGGCACCGTGCTGGCGAACGAAAACACGCTGCTGCACCTGAAATTCAATTCCAAAGACATCCAGGACATGCTGTCGGAAGGCCGCGACACTTACGCGCCTTACGATGAATCCCCCGCCGACAAAAAGGCGCGCGAAGCGGCAAGCCCCGCCAACAAGACCTATGCGATCCGCTATTACGGTTCACGAATTGATGTGCCGTTCATCCATACCTTCCCGAACCTGCTGAGCGTGCGTGAAGTGCCTCAGGAAGAATTGCAGGCGCGCGCGAAGGCGGCGGCCGATGCGCGCCGCGCCGCGCAGCAGGGCCAGCAGGGGCAGCAGACGGCTCAGCCCGTGCAGCAACCCGTCGCGGGCCAGCAGCCCGCGCAGGGCGGCGGCCAGCAGGCGGCGGTCGGCGCGCTGTCGGGCACCATGATCACGTTTGAAACCGTGGTTGATGGCCAGAAGATTTCGATGACCGTGCCGATCGAGGCCGCGAACAAGATCACGGTGAACAAGGTGCAGCCCCTCGTGCCGGGTGCAACGCCCAAAGCGCCGGGGATGTAATTTCTCAAGCTTACACGCAAGAAAAAGCCGCCGCATACCGGCGGCTTTTTCTATTTAGGTCAATGCCTTAACGGGCAGGGGGTTGTGTTTGCCCGGTGAGTGTAGTATGTAAAATAACCATGAAAGAATCCGAGATCAAGACCAAGTTCGATGCCGCATCGCAAGCCTTTGCCAAAAGGCTGGAAGATACCTATGCGGGCACTTATCTCGCCGCGCTGCAGGGTGCCGTAAAGGAATTGCAGGAAGGCGGGATGAACATTTCGCTGGAAACGCGCCTGCGCAAAAACGGCAGCGCCGTGCCGCGTGCCGATGTTCCGGTGGTTAACGCGACCACGGTTGTCGATGGTCACGCGCTGGAATGGATCATCCTCAGCACTTTTAACAAGTCCAGCCTGATCGCGTATGACGCAGGCGGACAGGTGACCAATTTTGAATCGGAGCGTAAATCGTGGACAGGCCCCTGGTCTGCGCCGCCCACCGACGGCGCGGTGTCGCTGAAGGACGCGATCATGACTGTCATCATCGAGAACTTTGCGCAGGCGAAGGCCGCAGCCGCGTTCAGCGTGCCTGCAACCGGCATTTCCGGCACGCTCGACAAAAAACCGATCGCACCGCCGAAGCTGGGGATTGCAAACCCATGAGCACGAACCCGCTGCAGGAAAAATTCGACAAGGCCCGCAAGGATTACAAAGCCGGACGCGAAACCAAGCTGCTGGGACTGGCGCTGGGTGCGCTGCGTGACGCAGTCAAGGACATGCAGGAAAACGGCATGCCCGCCGCGCTGCAGGTGCGGCCCGGCAGCCCGGGGCAGCCGGCGGATGCCAATATTCCCGTCCTTGCGCACGGCACGCTTACGCTGCATGAACTTGATATCCCGTTTGTCGTGGCCAAGCCGGAAAGCGGCACGGTCGATTACCTGCACATCCATCTGTCGCACGGCACGTCCCGCCGCACGGTCTGGGCGCGCGAAACAAATCCGGATATGAAAGACCAGATCCTGACCGGCATCTTCAGGATACATGCGGAAAACGAATTCGCCGAAAGTTTCAATGTCGGCACGACCGGCATATCCAGAATGACACTCGATAAATTTCCCGCGCCGAAACTGCCCAAGCCCTAATGCAGCGTCTTCTGCGCGAACGCTTTCTGTTCCCTGTCCCATTGCAGGCTGTTGATGAATTCCAGCGCCTGTTTCGTTTCGGCGGGCGTCAGCGTATGGCCGTGTGATTTTAGCAGCGCGTCCTTGTGCGGCGCGCATGACCGGTGCAGGAAATACGACATTTCATGGATATTGGCTGCCTTCAGCGGGTCGGGCAGTTCGTTTTCGCTTTCGCGTTCCAGTATCGACGCGGCATTCGTGGTCGCGATGATGATGACGGGAATACTACGCGGGCGCAGCTGTACGGCGGTTGCGTATTTCAGGACCGCGCCCGTCAGCATCGCCCAGCCTTCGGCGTTTGGCGGGTCGGACTGCCGCTGCTTTTCCAGCCCCGCGATCACCGTCCATAAATGGCCGAGGATCGCGTCGCGGTGCTGGTCCAGCGCGTCGCCGTGCGGCGTCGCCGGCATTTTCACGACCGGCAGGATGTCGGTATTCACCTCGAAAACGCTTTTGCGTTTCCTGCGCCGCCGCAGCACGGTAATGCCGCAGGCGATGACCAGCAGCGGCAAAAGAAGCGTGACCGGATCCAAAATTAACCGAAGGCCTGAATGCCCGTGATCGCACGGCCAAGGATCAGCGCATGAACGTCATGCGTGCCTTCATATGTGTTCACGGCCTCCAGGTTCATGCAGTGGCGGATGACGTGGAATTCGTCCGAAATACCGTTGCCGCCCAGCATGTCGCGCGCGATGCGGGCGATTTCCAGCGACTTGCCGCAGTTGTTGCGCTTCATCATCGAAATCGCTTCGGGGGCCGCGCGTTCCTCGTCCTTCAACCGGCCAAGGCGCAGCGCGCCCTGCAAGCCCAGCGTGATGTCGGTCTGCATATTCGCCAGTTTCAATTGAATGATCTGGTTCGCCGCCAGCGGGCGGTTGAACACGGTGCGGTCGAGCGCGTATTGACGCGCTTGATGGAAGCAAAACTCGGCTGCGCCGAGGGCGCCCCACGAAATCCCGTAACGCGCATTATTGAGGCAGGAGAACGGCCCCGTCAGCCCCTTCACTTCGGGGAATTTGTTTTCTTCCGGCACGAACACATCGTCCATCACGATCTCGCCTGTGATGGAGGCGCGGAGGGAGAATTTCCCCTCGATCTTCGGCGCGTTCAGACCCTTCATGCCTTTTTCAAGCACGAAGCCGCGGATATCGCCCGCTTCGTCCTTTGCCCAGACCACGAACACATCCGCGATCGGCGAATTGGTGATCCACATCTTGGACCCTTTGAGCGTATAGCCGCCCTTGGTTTTGACCGCGCGCGTTTTCATGGACGCAGGGTCGGAACCGGCATCGGGCTCTGTCAGGCCGAAGCAGCCGACCCATTCGCCGGTCGCCAGTTTCGGCAGATATTTCTGGCGCTGTTCTTCGGTGCCGAAGGCATAGATCGGGTACATGACCAGCGACGACTGTACCGACATCGCGGAGCGGTAGCCGCTATCCACGCGCTCCACCTCGCGCGCGATCAGGCCGTAGGAAACGTAATTCGTGCCCGCGCAGCCATAGCCCTGCAGCGTGGAACCGAGCAGGCCGAGCGCGCCCATTTCGGTCATGATTTCGCGATGGAAAATTTCGTGGCGGTTCGCCTCCAGCACGCGGGGCATCAATTTGTCCTGGCAATAGTCGCGCGCCGCATCGCGGATCATGCGCTCCTCGTCCGTCAGCTGGTCGTCGAGCAGCAGCGCGTCGTCCCATTTGAAGGTCGGCTTGAGTTTCGATTTATCCAGTTTCTTTTCCATGGGGATACTCGCGGCTGCTTGAGCGTTCATCGGATTGCTCCTAATATAAGTGGGTGAGGGAAATATGGCAGAATTGCTGCAAGGGCGCGAGGTCATTTTCGAATTCCGGCAGATGGGACCCGCCATGCGCGTCAGCGCGATGGACACCGAAACCATGACCGAAATTGTCATTCAATGCCCCGCCAGCGCGGGCGAGGCGGTTTTCAAGAAAAACGCCCTCGCGCGCCTTGCCTATGTGCTGAAAAAGAACGGGCATATCAAGGACTAAGCCGACACCCGTGCGCCGGATTGACCGCCGCGCCATTCTGTCGTATGTAAAATACATACCAAACCAACACGGACGATGCCGATGCCCGCCACCCGGGATAACGATATCAGGCTGCTGAACGCCGTCACGCGCGGCGATGCCGATGGCGCGCGCGCGCTGCTGAACGCCGGTGCCGATCCGCATGTGACCGATGCGCAGGGCCGCCCCGGTGCGCATATTGCCATCCGTCAGGATAATTACAGCCACAGGGGCGGTCGCGAACTGGTCGCAATGTTCCTCAACCGCGGCGTGAGCGTGAATGCCAAGGACGGGGCAGGGGCGACGCTGCTGCATCACGCCGTGCAGGACACCGATTACACCATCCATTACAAAATGACTGATATGGTGCATTTCGGGGCAGACATTCACGCGCGCGACAACGACGGCCGCACGCCGCTGCATTGGGCGGCGATGCAGGGATATAAAACCGAAGGCGTCTCTTTCCTCATCAACAACAACGCCGATGTGAACGCGGCGGATGAACAGGGTGTCACGCCGCTGCACCTTGCCGCCGCGCGCGGTGATGCCGATGTGATCAAGGTGCTGGTCAGCGCCGGCGCGGATATGCAGGCGGTGACGAAGCAGGGAAAAACCGTTTGGGATTTTGCGGTCGATGCAGGGAAAGATTATCAGGCGCAGGTGCTGAAGGCCGACGCCGCCAAAGACCTGATCGCCCGCCAGAAAAAAGCCGAGGAGAAAAGGTTTTTCGAGGAAGCCGCGAAAGCCGAAAAACAGGCCGAAAAAAAACCGGTTGATCCGTGGCAGCTGCTGTCGAACGACCGCGTGGCGTTTTCATCGGTCGAGCGCGGCTTGGGCTATAAACTCACCGAAATCTTCAACTTCTCCGCCCGCACCTATACGCAGATCACGCATAACCTGAATACGAAATCCGAAGCCGTCGTCATGAAAACCTTCGACGAATTCAGCGACAAAACCCCCATCGAAAAAGCGCACAATGCCCTGGAGAGGCTCGGAGGCACCGCAGAGAATACTTTGATCGGCGGCCCGATGCTGGAAAAACCGAAGCGGAATTTGAAATTGCCGGGCAACCCCGCGCCATAACCGGCCTTGTCATCCCGGCGAAAGCCGGGATCCACGGACCGCCTCATGCGGCACAAAACCGTCACCGCCTGTTCACGCCCCAAATCCCCGTCCTTGGACTCTGGCTTTCGCCGGAGTGACAGCGGGGTATGGTCGCCTTACCACACAACCGTCATCCCCGCGAAGGCGGGGATCCAGTAGCGCGTCCGCGCGTCATGTGAGACATATACTTTTCGGATGGAAGTCGACGGGTTTTAATTTATTTCTGCCCATTTGCTTCCTTTACTTTAAGCATCGGCAGGATTTTTTGGGCGTAGGTCTGGAGTTCCAGATTACTGCTACTCGTCTGCTCATTGACAAAGCTTTCAAGAGAATCGAAATCGCTCCATTTTTGGAGGTGTCCGAATGTGGATTGTGCATAGCCTATTGTTTCTTTTTCTTCTGCGAAGGTAAAAATATGTATCAAGCCCAATATTGCGAGTTTCACTTCATCAGATGGATTCTTCCACCATTTGAAGTCACCGTTTATTTTTGCTTTTAAAACCAGTCTGCATAAGAAGCTAGCAGCGCGCATCGTCGATTTTGAATCTTCTGGATTAATGTGCCCAACAAAATAATAAACTAGGTTGGGCACATTATTGCCTAAGGTATCTGTCGCAGAATTCCATACCTCTTTGTCATCATCCGACATAGCAAGATATTTGACTTGGTTGACGATCTCATTATTACCGAGAAAAGGTTTTATGTACCTGACAGCGTTGCGGCGGACCGCAAGTTTAGGGTCTTTCAAAAGATGTATCATAAGTAATTCCGCGCCGCTTTCTTGGCTAAATTTTTCAGAAAGGGCGCGCGAGGCTTGTGTCCGGAAAAACTTACTTTTGTGAGTAGCGGCAGTTTTTACTTGGTCGTAAGTGGGAGTGCTGTCTTCATAAAATTCCTTACACTCAGGGTCTCTTTGATAAATACCGGGACAATGACGTTTTGGTTGTAGTGCTGCTCCAAGTTGTATATCGGCTTCAAGGTATGACAAGGGTTCTTTCGAAATGGCAGAAAGCAAGAATAGCTTGATGTTTTCTACTTTGTTGGCAGGAGCGTCTGTTCTGAACAATAAATCATCTACAAGCGGCATCGATGTCAGGCCTCTTGCATTCTGTTGAAATTCGTCACGTTGTTGGATTGCGATATAAAAATCTTGTGAGTCTTGTACGATGACGAATGCGAGATAAGAGTTATAGGCAGTTTTTGTCATTCCTCCCCTTACAGTGTTTTCAGGGAAAGTGAAAAAAGTGTTCGAGACTTTTATTGTAAAAGGCTCATCAATAAGCGAGTTATCAATGTGATATTGCGTGGCATGGCTCTGCGAAGCCGAAATCAGAATTAAAAATAAAATTACAAACAAAGAGCGCATGAAAATCCCTTTTAAATCAGGGTAACTCGATAGCGTTAAAAAAAGTAATAACCTGCATATTCCATAATACAGATTCAATATCTAGCGTGATACTTCTGGAATACCCCTACTACATTTGGTATATCAGGGCAGCGGTAACAATATCTTGGGGTCAAAGCCGTGGCCGAGGGTAAAAAAATAGCCATTTCTTCCGATCATGCGGGCTTTCAGTTGAAGGCCGCGGTGGTCGAACACCTCAAAAAAGCGGGGCATGACGTTATTGACCTTGGTCCGTTTAACGAGGATCGCGTCGATTACCCCGATTTCGGTTTTAAACTGGCCGAGGCGATCAATGCGGGGCAGGCACCTATCGGCATCGCCATCTGCGGCTCCGGCATCGGCATCAGCATAGCGGTCAATCGGTACAAGGGCATGCGCTGTGCGCTGGCGCATGATGTCACCTCGGCGCGGCTCGCGCGGCTGCACAACGATGCCAATGTTATTGCGCTGGGTGCGCGCCTGCTGGGCGTCGAAACGGCGCTTGATTGCGTGAATGTATTTTTATCAACGGATTTTGAAGGCGGCCGCCATGCGGGCCGCGTCGAAAAATTAGGAAAGTGCGGTGCATAAATGACTCTCGCTCAAAAGAAAGAAACCCCGACTGTGCCCTTCAATTTTTTTGAAACCGATCTGGCCGATGCCGATCCCGCCGTTTTCAACGCCATCCGTCAGGAACTCGGCCGCCAGAAAGACCAGATCGAATTGATCGCGTCGGAAAATATCGTGTCCCGCGCGGTGCTGCAGGCGCAGGGTTCGGTTCTGACCAACAAATATGCCGAAGGCTATCCCGGCAAGCGTTACTACGGCGGCTGCGAATTTGTCGATGTGACGGAACAGCTGGCGATTGACCGCATCTGCGAACTCTTTGGCGCGAAATTCGCCAACGTGCAGCCCCATTCGGGCGCGCAGGCGAACCAAGCGGTGTTCATGTCGCTGGTGGCTCCCGGCGACACGATTTTGGGTCAGGCGCTCGCGCATGGCGGCCACCTGACGCATGGCGCGAAGCCGAACATGTCGGGCAAATGGTTCAACGCCGTGCAATACGGCGTGCGTGAATCCGACGCGCTGATCGACATGGACGAGGTCGAACGCCTCGCGCACGAACATAAACCTAAACTGATCGTCGCCGGTGCCTCCGCCTATCCGCGCGTGATCGATTTCGCGCGTTTCCGCAAGATTGCCGATGAAGTGGGCGCATACCTGATGGTCGATATGGCGCATTACGCAGGTTTGGTTGCGGGCGGGCAATATCCGTCGCCGGTGCCTCATGCGCATGTCACGACATCGACCACGCACAAAACCCTGCGCGGCCCGCGTGGCGGCATCATCCTCACGAATGACGAGGAGATCGCCAAGAAAATCAATTCCGCCGTGTTCCCCGGTTTGCAGGGCGGCCCGCTGGAGCATGTGATCGCGGCAAAGGCCGTGGCATTTGGCGAGGCGCTGCAGCCGGCCTTCAAGGTCTATGCGCAGAACGTGCTGGATAACGCGCGCGTGCTGGCGAATACGCTGAAAAACGGCGGGCTCGATATCGTGTCCGGCGGCACCGACTGCCATCTGGTTTTGATCGACCTGCGCCCGAAAAAACTGACGGGCAAGGACGCGGAACTGTCGCTCGAACATGCGGGCATCACCTGCAACAAAAACGCCATCCCGTTCGACCCGCAAAAACCGATGGTGACATCGGGTCTGCGCGTCGGCAGCCCCGCCGCCACCACGCGCGGCTTTGGCAAGGCGGAATTCGAACTGGTCGGCGAATACATGGTTGCGGTGCTGGATGGTCTTGCGAAGAACGGCGCGGGCAACAACGGCGAGATCGAGAAAGCGGTGTATGCGGAAGTCCGCAAGCTCTGCGATAAATTCCCGATCTACCCGAAGGAGTAACCAGACATGCGTTGCCCTTTTTGCACCGGTAACAATACACAAGTCAAAGACAGCCGCCCGACGGAAGACGATGCCGCCATCCGCCGCCGCCGCGAATGTCCCGATTGCGAAGCGCGCTTCACGACTTTCGAGCGCGTGCAGCTGCGCGAAATCATCGTGGTGAAAAACAACGGCAAGCGCGAGCCGTTCGACCGCAACAAGCTCATGCGTTCGCTGAAGCTCTGCCTGCAAAAACGCCCCGTCGACGCCGATGTGATCGAACGCGTGGCGAACGACATCGTGCGCCAGCTGGAACAATCCGGCGAAAGCGACGTGACGACCAAGGAAATCGGCGAAAAGGCGATGCAGGCGCTCTCCCAGCTCGACCCCGTCGCCTATGTGCGTTACGCATCGGTTTACAAAGATTTCCGCGAAGTGAAGGACTATAACGACTTCCTCGCGGGCGTCGAACACGTCTGCAAGAAAGTCAGCCATGGTTGATAAACAAAAAATCACCAAGCTTCCGCCCAAAGCGCCGGAAAAACGCGCGGTGAAGAAAAACGCCGGATCGAAAAACGCGCGCAAGACCGCCGCGCGTTTGGCCGCCGTGCAGGTGCTGTACCAGATGCGCCTGAACAACCAGGATGCGAAATCGGCGGTGCGTGAATATATCGACCACCGCAGCGGCTTCACGCTGGACGGCGACACCTTCGTGCCGCCCGACGAAGAACTGCTGAACGACATCGTGCTGGGTTTGCAAAAACGCTGGGGCGATGTAGACGGCGTTGTTTCCGCCGCGCTCGCCGCCGGAAAAATCGACGAAGTGGAAACGCTGCTGGATGCGATCCTGCGCGCTGGTGCCTATGAATTGCTCGCGCATGGCAAGACCGATACCGGCATCATCATCCATGATTACCTCAATGTCACCAACGGCTTCTATGACGGGCCGGAACGCAAGCTGGTGAACGGCGTACTGGATAAAATCGCCAAGACTGTGCGCGAATAATCGCCGGGTTGTTTTGCTTCAAAAGACTGGATTCATTGGATTTTCGTCTTTAAAAGCTTCTTAACCTGATTTGCGATATAATCGCGGGACGAGGTAAATGATGGCCGATCTGGATGTGCTTTTCGTGATTGCCGATGCCGCGCCGCTGCTCGACCGCGCCGATAACGCGCTGCGCCGCGTGGGGAAGGACAGCATTGCCGACGCGCTTTTGAAACTGCAGCAGGATGCGGGGCTGGAGCTGGATAACGAAATGACCGGCAGCTTTTCCGAGCCCGCGCCGGGGCCGCAATCCGCGCTGCTGCGCGCCGCCTATGAACCCGTCACGCCCGCGCGCCTGAATATCCTGAACGACGCGTTCCATGCAATCCGCGAACAGGACATCCGCGAGGACATTTGCGAAGTGATCCGCAAACTGCCCGCGCAACCGTCGCCCGCGGCGAAAAACGCCCCCAAGCCGAACTGATCAATTTTCCGCGTGAAAATGATGCAGCACGCGGTGAAACACCGGCACCAGCAACAGCCCGCCGCATATAACCAGCAAGATGCCGGAATAAAGCGCATAGAACGCCGCGAACAGCTTGCCGCCGACCGTGTGCAGCGCATCGACCTCGCCCATGCCGCCCAAAATCATCGCCGCGTTGAGCAAGGCGTCGATCCATGCCATGCCTTCAAACCCGCGATAGCCCAGCACGCCGATCATGAGCGACACAAGAATGATCGCCAGCGTCACGCCCAGCCAGCGCGCCATGCGCGCGGCGAACGCGCTCTTGGAAATCACGGCTCTGTGCTTGCTTTCAAGAATTTGTTTCTTAGGCATGTTTCGGCATTTCCTTGCGTGACAACAGGCTGTAAACGACCGGTACGATAAACAGGGTAAAGAACGTGCCGATGCTCATGCCGCCGATGATGACCCAGCCGATCTGCTGGCGGCTTTCCGCGCCCGCGCCGGTGGCAAGGGCAAGGGGTAGCGCGCCCAGCACCATTGCGCCTGTCGTCATCAGGATCGGGCGCAGGCGCATCAATGCGGCCTGCGTTACCGCTTCGCGGCGGCCGATGTTTCTTTTCTCGCGTTCCTGGTTGGCGAATTCGACGATCAGGATGCCGTGCTTGGTGATAAGGCCGATCAGCGTCACAAGCCCGATCTGGCTGTAGATGTTCAGCGTGCCGCCCGTCAGGTACAGCGCCAGCAGCGCGCCCGCAATCGACAGCGGCACCGACAGCATGATGATGAACGGGCCCACGAAGCTTTCGAACTGCGCCGACAGCACAAGATAGATAAAGGCGATGGCCAGCGCGAAGGTCAGCACGATGCTCGACCCTGAATCCTTGAATTCGCGCGATTCACCGTTGTAATCGACGATGAAGCCGGGCGGCAAAACTTCCTTCGCGCGCTTGTCGGCATATGCCAGCACTTCGCCAAGCGCATAGCCGGGGGCAAGGCTGGCGGTAATATCGGCGGCGCGCAGCTGGTTGAAGTGGTTCAGCTCGCGCGGGGCGACCGTTTCCTTGATGGTCACAAGGTTCGACAGCTTGATCATGTCGTCCTTGGCGTTGCGCACATAAATATCGGTCAGGTCTTGCGGGCGTTCGCGCTGCTCGTTCGCCACCTGTACCATCACGTCGTATTGTTCGCCACGGTCCTTGTACCTTGTGACCTGCCGTCCGCCCAGCAGGGTTTCCAGCGTGCGGCCGGCGGCGTCGATATCGGCATCGACGGCGGCGGTCTTGTCGCGGTCCAACTGGATGTTCAGCTGCGGCTTGTTCATGCGCAGGTTGGTATCGACATCGGCCATGCCGGGATATGTCGCGAAATCCTGCACCAGCTGCGTCACCGCCTTGTCGAGTTCAGCATAGGTGCCGCTGGTCAAAATAACCATCTGCACGGGCGATGACCGCACCGATCCGCCCAGCGAAGGCGGGTTGCGCGGGAACGCGCTGATGCCGGCGGTCTGGGCCACGACTTTGGGCGTGATTTCCTTGGTGATGTCCTGCTGCTTGCGCTTGCGTTCTTCCCACGGCTTCATGCGTAGAAAGGCGATTCCGTCCGACACGGTCGGGCTGCCTGCCACCACGAAATAGCGGTCGATTTCCGGCACGGACGCCGCGATGGGCTCCAGCTTTTTCATCCATTCGGTCATGTATCCGATAGTTGAACCTTCCGGCGCGGATGCGCGCACGACGATGGTGCCGCGATCCTCGATCGGGGCCAGTTCGGATTTGATGATGGTCAACAGCGCCACGTTCGCGCCCGCAACGGCAAGGCCAATGATGACGATGACCGAACGCCAGGACAGCGCAAGGCCCAGCAACCGGCCATAGCCTGACGTCAGTTTTTCAAGGAATGTTTCGATGGCGTTATAAACACGGCCGTGTTTTTCCTTGTGCCCCGACAGCATCTTGGAACACAGCATGGGCGTGAGGGTGAGGGCGACGAAGCCCGAAATAATGACCGCGCCCGCCAGCGTCAGGGCGAATTCGACGAACAGCTTGCCCGTTTTGCCGGTCGACAGCGCGATGGGCGCATAGACGGCGGCCAGCGTGATGGTCATGGCGATGACGGCGAAAGCGATTTCCTTGCCGCCGGTCAGCGACGCTTCGCGCGGTGATTTCCCTTCCTCGATATGGCGGAAGATGTTTTCCAGCACGACGATCGCGTCATCCACCACAAGGCCGATGGCAAGGACGAAGGCCAGCAGCGTCAGCGTATTGATGGTGTAACCCATCGCATACATCGCAAAGCATACGCCGATCAGCGAAATGGGGATCGTGACCAGCGGGATAAAGGTGGAACGGAAGGAACGCAGGAAGAAAAAAATCACAAGGAGGACGAGGGCAACCGCCTCGAAAATCGTGTGATACACGGCCTTGATCGACCGGTCGATGAAGACCGACGTATCGTGCGCGATTTCGATGTTCATGCCTTCGGGCAGGCTCGCGCGGATATCGGGCAGCAGCTTCTGGATGCCCTGCGACACGCTGAGCGGGTTGGCGGTCGCCTGCTTGATGACGCCCAGCGCGACGGCGTTCTTGCCGTTGAAACGCACGACGCGGCGTTCGTCCTCGGGTGCGATTTCGGCGCGGCCCACATCGCGCAGGCGCACGAAGGTCGCGCCGTTGCGCTTCAGGATCAGGTTTTCAAACTGCCCCACATCGCGCATGTCGGTTTCGGACAGAACGGTGAATTCGCGCTTGCTGCTTTCGATGCGGCCGGCGGGGATTTCGACGTTCTGGCTGCGCAGCGCCGCCTCGACATCCGAGGGCGCAAGTTTCGCGGCGGCGAGGCGCTGCGGGTCGAGCCAGATACGCATCGATTTGCGGCGTTCGCCCAGGATCACGGCCTGCGCCACGCCCTCGACGTTCTGCAGGCGGTCCTGTACATAACGGTCGGCGTAATCGGTGATTTCCATGGCGGACAGGCGGTCGCTGGTGAAGGCAAGGTAGATGATGGGCTGGGCATCGGCCTCCACCTTGGCGACGGTCGGGTCGTCGACTTCGTCGGGCAGCTGCGACCGCACGCGCGCCACGCGGTCGCGCACGTCGTTCGCGGCATCGTCGGGGTCGCGGCTGATGACAAAGCGCAGCGTGATCTGGCTGCTTTCCGACCGGCTGATCGACGACATGATCTCGATGCCTTCGATCCCGGCAAGTGAATCCTCCAGCACCTTGGTCACTTGCGATTCCATGATCTCGGCGCTGGCACCCAGATAGCTGGTGGAAACGGTGACGATGGGCTCGTCGATATTCGGGTATTCGCGCACAGACAGGCGGGAATATGAAACAAGGCCCAGCAGGATCAGGAACAGGCTCATCACCGTCGCAAAAACCGGGCGCTTGATGCAAAGTTCGGGAAGCGTCATGGAAAATTACTCCGCTTTGGCGGGGGCAGGGGTGGTGTCCTGTTTTTGTTCTGCAACGTCGCTGCCGTCTTTCAGTTTCATCAATCCTGCGGTAATCACTTTGTCGCCCGCTTTTAGCCCTTCGCGCACTTCGACCGATCCGGCCTGACGTTCGCCGATCTTGATTTTTTTGCGCTGCGCCTTGCTGCCGTTGATGGTGAACACATAGCTGTCGTTGCCCTGCGGCACGACGGCCTCTTCCGGGATCATCGGTACGGACTGCCGCGTCTGCGTTTCGATGGCGATGCGGGCATACATGCCGGGGCGCAGGGATGCGTCCGTGTTCGGGATCGTCGCCTTCACCGTAAAGTTGCGGTTTTCGGGGTTGATGCGCGGGTCGATTGCGTAAATCTCGCCCGTGAATTTCCGGTCGGGGAAGGCATCGACAAGGAAGCTGATTTTCTGGCCCTGCTTCACGGTCGCGTATTCTTTTTCCGGTACGGTGAATTCCAGCTTCAGCGGGTCGAGCGAGACGACATTGGTCAGTTCCTGCCCTGCGGTCGCATAATCGCCGGGCGAAAAACTGCGCAAGCCTGCAATGCCGTCAAACGGCGCCTTGATGGTCGATTTGGTCAGCAGGATTTCGGCGTTCGACACGGCCGCCTGCGCCGCGCGATAATCGGCGCGCGATACATCCCATTGCTGCCCCGCGACGAAGCCGCCCGATTTCAATTTGTCGTCACGCTGGAAGGTGGCGGCGGCGACATCCAGCGCGGCCTTGGCTTTCGCGTATTCGGTTTCGATCAGGCTGGAATCCATCTTGATCAGCGTGTCGCCTTTTTTAACCGGCTTGCCTTCCTCGAACAGCACCTCCTGCACCTGACCGGACACTTCGGCATGGATGGCGGCGGCTTCACCGGCGATGAGCGAGCCTACGGCGTTGATGATGGAGGTGATGTCCCGCGCCTCGACCGTGGCGGTCACGACGGCCTGCGGGCCTTTGGGTTTCTTGTCCTCGCTGCCGCCAGACTTATGTGAATGCCAGTACCAGCCCCCCGCTGCGATCGCGGCGATGACAAGGATCGTGATGATGACGGGTTTCTTGGACATGGCAGTTTTTTCCCGGGTTTCGGCGTTCTGGTTGACACGCAAGACTGGCTGAAATCCTGCGTTTTAGAAGGATTTTGCGCGATATGGAATTCACCATATCCGCAGCCCCGTTGCCCGTTGCAAGAAATAGACCTAATATCCAGTCCTGACAGTCTTTTTTTGAAAGTTTATCGCCCAAATGGCGCGTTATCAAAACCCAAAGTCCAATATCGTCAATCTGCATGAAAGGTTCCCCAAAATGGAAGGCTTAGGCAAAAAACTTGGCTTGATTATCTTTGCACTGGTGATCGGTGGCTATTTCTTCCTCTCGACCGTGATCGTGGTCGATGCGGGTCATACGGGCGTCAAGAAAACACTCGGCAAGGTCGATCCCGACGCCTATCCGCCCGGCGTTTACATCGTCGTGCCCGTGATGTCGAGCATCACGCAGATGGACAACCGCGTGATGAAGTTCGAGGGCGACACGTCGGTCTATACGAAAGACGTCCAGCAGGCGCAGATCAAATACGCGATCAACTATTCGCTCGACCCGGCAGCGACGGTGAAAATGTACACCGATGTCGGCATTTTCTGGGCCGACAAGCTGATCCCGCAGGTCATCACATCGTCCATGAAAAACGTGATCGGCCAGTGGGCGGCGATGGACCTGATCGCCAACCGGTTGAAGGCGCAGAACGGCATCGAGGAAATGATCGCAAGCGACCTGAAGCATATGGGCATTTCGGTTTCCGCCTTCGCGCTGACGAACATCGATTTCCAGGACCAGTTTGAAAACGCGGTCGAGGCGAAAGTGGTCGCGGTGCAAAGCGCCGAGATGGCCAAGAACCAGACCGTGCAGATCGAGGAACAGGCAAAACAGCGCCTGATCGCCGCGCGTGCGGAAGCGGAATCGATGCAGATCAAGAACGAGGCGCTGGCGAAAAACCAGTCGCTGATCATGTATGAAGCCGTCCAGAAATGGGACGGCCAGCTGCCTAAAATTACCAGCGGCGGTTCGGGCGGCAACTTCCTGAACATCCCCGAAGGGATGCTGAACAGCAAGTAATCAGAACAGCGCGGATTGCAGTGGCGGCGGCGCATTTCGTGCCGCCGCCATTCTTTTTTCAACTTCGGATGCCAGATGCGGCGGCAGCGCGTCATGCAGCGCGAGCAGCCGTTCCACCACTTCCTGATCGCTCAGCTGCGCGGCGGCGTTGAAGCCCCGTTTCAGGTTGTCGTTGACGAAGGCGGGCGCTGCGGCGTAGGGGCGCGAGATTTTCACGCCGTTGTCATCCTCCACCAGCTTGATCGCAGGTTCGGAAAATTCGTAAGCGCCGGTTTTCGCGCCGTACCTGCCTCCATCGATGACCGTGACGCGCGCGCGATGTTCCTTCACGCTGTCGATGATGCGGTTGATGGTGTCGGTCGTGGATTCCATCGAGGCTTGTTTGAAGGAATCCGTCAGCTTCATGATCTGTTCCTGCGCCTTGTGCAGGCGGTACAGGTCGCGCCGCGTGCCGGTCACGGTCTGCCCGGCGAAATTGACCTCGGTGATGGTTTCGGCGGCGGCGGATTTCGAGCGGCGGTATTCAAGCGCCAGCAATGAGACGCCGGCAACGCCGAAGCCGATCGCGGTGGTCGTGAGCGTCTTGATTGACAGCGCGGCGAAAATGGATGCCCACATGAAGCGCTTGCCGACCATCTGTGAGGTGTCGAGCATGCGCGTGCCAACCTCGACCGGCGATGTGCCCGGCATTTTTTGTTTTGCCGGCGGCTTGATCAATGTCCAGATCGTGAGCGGTTCGGCGCGGTAATGTCCTTCGGCCAGGGTCGTGTAGAAGTCTTCGTAAAAATCGCCGATCTTCTTGAGCAGTTTCATCGGCCCGACTGGCTTGAGCAACAATACCTCCTTCACTGTTTGCGGTATAATAGCACCTTACACGAAAAGCGCTTTGCCGTCAAAAGAAAGCGGGATGAGCCAATAAAATCATGGCTTCCGGCGGTTGTTGTGCAGGATGTCGCTGATCAGGTTGTTGTGGTGGTGGGGGGGGGCGGGAGTGGCGGTGGCTTTGTCCTCGTAGCCGTGCGCTTCGGGAATGCCGTTGATGGACGGGACGGACATCTCCACACGGTGGAAAGCGCCGATGCCGCGGTCGGCGGGTTTCACCACATGGCCTTCGGTCGTATAGGCGAAGCAGGACAACAGGTTATGCCGCGCGCACCTGCGTGGTTTTCGCCTTTTGCGCCCGCGCCTCGTTCACCTTCGCCATCGCATCGGCGGGAAGGGCTTCTTCGAGTGCAAGGAAGCGTTTGGCGACTTCTTCGGGCGTATAGGCGGCTGCCGCGTCGAAGGTATTCTTCAGCGACATATCGGCCAGCGCATGGGTGGTCGCGGGCGCGTTGAAAATGACGGGCATGGCCGGGCGGTCCTTCACCAGCTTGATGCCGGGTTCGGAGAATTCATAGCCTTCGCAGCCCGCATTGTAACGGCCGGGATCGATCACCTTCACGCGCTTTGCGTTGTCGCTGACGCTGTTGATGATGCGCGCAATGGTTTCCGACGTTGATTCCATCGATGCCTGCGCGAAAGTGCCGCCAAGGTTCATGATTTTTTCCTGCGCGTTATGCAGGTGATACAGGTCGGCGCGCGTGCCTTCGATCTGCTGGCCCGCGAAATTGACCTCGCGGATCACTTCGCGGCCCGCGCGGCGCGACTGCATGTATTCAAGGACGAACAGGCCCGCGCCCGCAAGCGCGATGCCGCCCGCGACCCAGACCATCGCCTGCATGGAAACAAGCGCGATGGCGGATGCCCACATCATGCGCTTACCGAACGACCGGCCGGTATCCATCATCGCGCCGCCGACTTTGGTGACGGCGACATCGACCTCGGGCTTGCTGCCCTGGCCGGTGATGAGCGTCCACAGCGATTTCGGCTGGATGCGATAGTTGCCTTCGGCAATACGCATGTGGAAGTTGTCGTAGCCGCTGCGCAGGCCATGCACGGCGGTTTCACAGAGGTTGTAAATGGTTTTGCCGGTGCTGCGCAGGAATCCTGCAACGGGATTGGAGGAAGTGGACGGGATCGAGTTCTCCGAAAGCGGAGTGGTCAAGATGTCGCCTCATGCGCTGTTAAAGACATCTCAACGATAGCAAAAGCGCCGTATTTTGTAAAGTTGTATAAGCATTTGATAATAAACATTTATTTCAAATATTAAGGTATTATTGCACCGCAAAAATGACTACTTATACATTGTTTGAGTATTACCCGTGATTCTCATTTTGCGTGGATGCCGCGCACCAGATCGTGGAAATACACGACGCCGTTTTCATGGCGGGGCGACAATTCGCCCACATGATAAACGCCTGCCGATAAATTCTTCTGCACGATCTCGACGATATCCACGTCTTCCTGTGTGACCAGAAAGCTGAGATCGATGGCGCGCTGGTTTTCTTCGCGCGCGGCCTCCGACACGTCGCGGAACAGGTAGCAGTACCGCAGTTCCGTCGTTTCCGGCCCGGTCGGCATGACGATTTCAAGGTTCATGCCGTTCTTGTAAATATTGATCGCCACATTCGGCCACAGCCAGACCCAGAGGCCGCTGTTCTGCGCCACATCGGCGCGCTCCGGCCGGATGCCGGTTTCGTGCCGCGCGATGCGGTCGCCGACGATGACTTTATATGTGTTGAAATCGACATCCTTGTTCAGCTCGGGATGGATGACGGGGATGTGGTACCCCTCCATGTAATTCTCGATATAGGTTTTCCAGTTGCATTTCATGGGGTGCGACGCGGTCGAAAAGAACTTGAAATTCTCGATGCCCGATCCCTGCAATGCCTGCACAAGCCCGCCCAGCGATTTTTCAAACGGCGGCGGGTTTTCGGCCATGCAGATAAAGACAAGGCCGGATACGCTTTTTACATGCACATTGAACAGATGCGTGCGTTCGCACAGGTCTTTTTCGTCGCCGCCGAAACCGGGCGCCTTCGCCAGCTGCCCGTCGGTGTCATAGACCCAGCCGTGATACATGCAGCGCAGCACCTGCGTCGTGCCGACGCCTTCTTTCAGTACCATCGACGCGCGGTGGCGGCAGACGTTGTGGAACGCCTTCAGCTGCCCGTCCTTGCCGCGCAGCACCAGCAGGGGGCGACCCGCCAGCGTATAGGCCACATACTGCCCCGGTTTTTCGACAAGCGCTTCGTGGCAGAACAGCTGCCATTCGCTAAAGAAAAGCTTTTCACGCTCGGCCTCGTAAAATTCGGGCGCGTGATACCATGCGGCGGGAATGGTCAGGTGGTTTTGTGCAGCGTTATCCTGCGCGCGCGGTTGTGCGGGAATGGTCATTCTTCAAATTCCTTGTTCGTATGGCCCGAGTGTAGCGGCGGGGATTCTGAAATCAACCGCCAACTTTCCATACTGAATCATTTTTGAATCGTTTTGACTCTCTATGGAAATCGCTCTTAATCCTTTGTTAAATAATATTGTTATGAAACAGAAATTTAGGTTAGGATTCAGGCGGGGAAAATTGGGGAGAATTCTTCTTGTTCATAGAAGAATATTTTAGAGAATGTATAACCGCACCAAATGCGTAGTTTGCGCATTGCCACTTATTGCGCTCCTGTCGGCATGCGGCAGTAACCAAGCCGCGCTTGATCCGTCGGAAATGCGCCGCACGATCGCGGAAGACATGCGCACGGCCTATCCCGACGACGCCAAGGGCGAAGTGCTGACGCTGGAAATGGCGATTGCGCGCGGCATCAAATACAACCTCGACGCAAAAGTCGCGCAGAATGAATCCTATGTTGCGCGCAAGGAAGCGGCGCTGTCCGGTTACGACGCGCTGCCCACCGCGTCGCTGACCGCAAGCCGCATCGGCCGCAACAACTTGGGCGGTTCTTCCTCGCGCTCGCTGCAGACGGGCGTGCAGTCGCTGGAACCCTCGATCTCGACAGACCAGTACCGCAATACCGCCAGCCTCGATGCGAACTGGAATTTGCTGGATGCGGGGCTTGCGATCGCCCGCGCGCGCGGCGCGTCGGACCGCGAAAAAGTTTCCATGGAACGCCGCCGCAAGGTGTTCCAAGACGTCGTGACCGCCGTTTACGCCGCCTATTGGCGCGCCGCCGCGGCGCAGCGCATACAGCCGCAGATCAAGGAACTGGTGGCGGCCGCGAATGCCGAAACCAAAAAACTGGACGCCGCCGTCAAGGAAGGCATCATTCCCTTCGGCGACGCGAAAACGCTGAAGGGCCAGATTCTCGACAAGCGCGCCGCGCTGATGCAGCTGCAGGACCGTTTGCTGCTGGCGGAAGCGGGTTTGCGCGCATTGATCGCGCTGCCGCCCGGATCGCCGCTGCGCCTCGATATCAGCAATAAAGACTGGCTCGAAGGCCGCTCGCTGCCGCGCCTGTCGCGCGACGACGACGCGCTGCATTCGATCGCGCTGATGCACCGCCCCGAAATGCACGAGCAGTTCCTGAACAAGTCGATTTCCGCGCGCAACGTGAAGCTGGAAATTTTCTCGACCTTCCCGGGCGCGTCGGCCATTCTGGGCGCCAAGCACGATGCGAACAGCTTCCTTGCCGAAAACGACTGGATGGACTGGACGTTCAGCCTGACGCAAAGCATCACCAAGCTGCTGACGCTGCCCGCGCGTTACCAGCGCGCCAAGGCCGACCAGGCGCTGACCGAAAAACGCCGCCAGGCGCTGGTCGCCGCCGTGATGACGCAGGTGACGCTGGCGCGCCTGCGCTTTGATTACCTGAAAGAATTCTATGCGGGTGCGACCGAAATCGACGAAAACACCCGCCAGCTGGCGCGCCGCGCATCGGGCTTTGCCAAGACCGGCATGATGGGATCGCCGCAGCGCGTGGTGGCGGAAATCGACGCCGCGCTGTCGGGCGCGAACCGCATGGTCGCCTTCGGCGACGCGCAGGAAGCCTATGGGCAGCTGGTATCCTCGCTCGGCATCGATATCTGGAGCGGCGACGGCGACGGTGTCGCGCTGCCGGAAATTTCCTCGGCCGTGCGCCGCAACCTGCAGGCGCTGGAAGACGAGATCATGACAGGGAAGGGGTCCTAAAGCCACGTGACGGACTGGGTCGAAACATATTTCCCGACCAACACACCGCGCACAAAACCGCGCGGGGCTGCGCTGCGCCGCGTGCTGACCGCCGCCGTCTTCACGACCGTCATCGCGGGATCGCTGTTCGTCAGCCTTGCCCGCGCGCCCTTGAACCAGACCGCATTCGGCGGCGCGTTCCCCGGCATCGACCTTGCCCGCGCGCTTGACCTGAATTCCATCGAGCCGGCCTCCGGCGTCGGCGAGCCCGACCGCATGGGCAAGGAAAAAGCGGCGCCGCAACAGGGCCCGCAACAGCAGCCGCCCGATTTCATCCAGGGCGCGCAATCGTCATCGACCACGCAATCGGGCGACCATCAGGTGCAGGCCGTGCTGGTCGCGCGTAATATTGCGGTCATTTCCAGCACGCTCGACGCGCGCATCACCAAAATGCCGCTGCGCGACGGTGACATGTTCGAAAAAGGCGACGTGATTGCCGAATTCGACTGCGGTGGCGAAGTCGCGCGCCTGCGCGAAGTGCAGGCCCGCCAGCGCCTGTCGAAAACGCAGCTGGACGCGTATAACCAGCTAAAGGCGCTGGATGTGGTGTCGAAGATCGAGGTCGTGACCGCGCTTGAAAACAACGCACAGGCGCTCGCCCAGATCGAACAGCTGCGCAACCGCATATCCCTCTGCAAGATCACCGCGCCGTTCGCCGGCCGCGTCGTCAAGAAAACCGCCAGCCAGTACGAATTCGTGCAGACCGGCCGCGTGCTGATGGAAATCGCGTCGCGCGAGCCGCTGCAGGCGCAGTTCCTGATCCCGTCTATCTGGCTGCGCTGGCTGAACGTCGGCACGCCTGTCGAGGTGTATATCGCCGAAACCGACCGCCGTTACCCCGCAAAAATTTCCCGCATCCACGGCGAGGTCGATCCGGTCAGCCAGTCGCTGCAGGTCGATGCCGAACTCGACAGCTATTCCGAAGTGCTGCTGCCCGGCATGAGCGGCCGCGCCACCTTCGCGCCCGAAGCGGTCTTCAAGAAACCCGGCTTCGGCTTCCTCGGCCTGATGGTCGATAGCCCGCCCGATACCAGCGTTACGCCATGACCGGCGCGGCCCCGCGGCAGCCCGAGATGGACCCGCGGATGCAGCGGCTGCTGACGCTGCTGACCCTGCATAAGAACGCGCGCCACAAAAAAACGCTTTCCGAACTTGGCTTCATGATGGTCAACCAGACCTTCAACCTGGTGCCGTACCGCCACGGTGTTTTCTGGCGCTGGGACGGCACAACGGTCACGATGGAGGCGGCGTCCGGGCTTGTCGCGCTCGACGAAGGCGGCCCCTATGCGCAATGGCTCGGCAAAGTGATCGCCCACCAGCTGCGCGACCAGGACGACGCGACATGGCTGAAGATCGGCGACCAGCCGCAGGCCGAAGGCGACGCGCGCTGCCGCAAAATCTCCGTCGCCGACGCGCCCGAAAAAGAACGCGCCGACTGGCAGGAATGGGCGTCGTCCCATGCGATGCTGGTGACGATGAAGGGCGCGAACGGCAAGACGACCTGCGGGCTGTGGCTCGATCGCGACGAGGCGTTCCATGACGCCGACACCGCGTTTCTGGAAGACCTCGGCGACGGTTTCGCCCATGCCGTGCGCCAGCTGGGCGGCGGCGGAAAATCATGGACGAAATCCCTGCTGCGCCCCACCAAATCGGGCACGACGATTTTTCTGGCGTTGCTGGTGGCGGCGATGTTCATTCCCGTGCGCATGACGGCGACCGCGCCCGCCGAAGTCGTGGCGCGCAGCCCCAGCGTCGTGACCGTGCCCTTCGACGGCATCATCGAAAAAGCGGCGGTCGAGCCGAACCAGTCCGTAAAAAAGGGCGACACGCTGCTGATCATGGACAGCACGGTTTTGAAAAACCAGCTGGAGCTTGCGCAGCGGGAGCTGGATACCGCGCGCGTGGCTCTTGATAAAACCGAGCGCGAGGCATTGGGCGACCCCAAGAAGCGCAACGAGATTAACGTGCTGCGCGCCCAGATCGCGGCGCGTGAATCGGAAACCAATTTCGCGCAAGACATGCTGTCGCGCGCGGCGATCAAGGCGGAGGAAGACGGCGTGGTCGTGTTCCCCGACGCCAAGGCGCTGACCGGCCGGCCCGCCCGCACCGGCGAACAGGTGATGCTGCTGGCGCGCCCGCGCGACACCGAATTGCTGATCCGCGTGCCGGTCGACGCGATGATCGACGTCAATACCGACATCCCCGCGAATTTTTTCCTGAACGTCAGCCCGCTCAGTTCCCGCGCGGCGCAGATCGAAACCATTTCATACCAGCCGGGCCCCGACAGCGACGGCATGCTCAGCTACCGCATCCGCGCGCAGTTCACCGACAAGGAAAACATGCCCCGCGTCGGCTGGACCGGCACGGCCAAAGTCTATGGCGAAACATCCTTCATGCTGTTCAACGTGGTGCGCCGCCCGCTGATCGCGCTGCGCCGCAAGCTGGGCGTGTGATGCGATGATGGAGCTGTCGCACGAGCTTTACCTGCCACGCCTGCGACAGGACCTGCAACTGAACCCCGCCCCGCCGGAAGAGGGCGCGCCCACCTGGACGCTCTACGACCCCGCCGCCAATAAATATTACAAGATCGGCTGGCTGGAATTCGAATGCCTGTCGCGCTTCAAGCGCTGCCAGACGGGCAATGAACTGATCGCCCTCATCATGCAGGAAACGACGCTGGAGCCGGAGGAGGCCGATATCCAGGGGCTCGTCAATTTCCTGTTGACCCACAAGCTGGTGCATGCCGACAACCCGGGCATGCTGGAATACCTCGAAAAGGAACGCGCCAAGCGCGAACATTCGTGGTGGCAAAAGGCGATGCACGGCTATCTTTATATCTCGATCCCGCTGTTCAAGCCGCAGAAATTCCTGAAACGCACCTATCCGTATGTCCGGTTCATGTTCACGCGCGCGTTTTTCACCTGCGTGCTGCTGCTGCTGGCGTACGGCATGTCGCTGACGTTGCAGCGCTGGGACGAGGTCGCGCATACCTTCATGAGCTATTTCAGCCTTGAAGGCGTGTTTTACCTGCTGATCGCGACCATCTTCGTCAAGGTCGCGCATGAAATGGGCCATGCCTATATGGCGACCAAATACGGCGTGCCCGTGCATACCATGGGCGTCGCGCTGATGGTGATGTATCCGGTGCTGTACGCGGAAACGACGAATTCGTGGAAAATGATGGACCGCCGCGAGCGCATTTTTATTTCCACGGCGGGCGTCATGGCGGAAATGACGATCGCGTCGGTCGCGCTGCTGCTCTGGCATATGCTGCCGCCGGGTATTCCGCAGAGCATCTGCTTCATGGTGGCGATCGTGTCGCTGGCGGCGTCGCTGCTGGTGAACCTGAACCCGCTGATGCGGTTTGACGGCTATTACCTGTTTTCCGATCTTGTCGGCATCGACAACCTGCAGGACAGGTCGTTTGCCTTCGCGAAATGGAAACTGCGCAGCTGGCTGTTCGGCTGGAACGATGGCCCGCCGGAGCTGCTGGCGCAGGAACGCCGCAACCTTCTGGTGATTTTCGGCTTTGCGACCATCGTGTACCGCTTCTTCCTGTTCACGGGTATCGCCTTCCTCGTCTATTTCCTGTTCTTCAAGCCGCTCGGCCTGATCCTGTTTCTGGTCGAAATCGTGTTCTTTATCCTGCTGCCGATCTGGCGCGAGGTGTATGTGTGGCTGCGCAACGGCAAACTTATTTTGTCGTCGGGGCGCGGGAAATTCCTGCTGCTGCTCGCCTTTGCCGCCGCCGCTTTCAGCTTTATGCCGGCGCAATCGACGGTCGAGGCACCGGCGGTGCTGCATGCGTCGAACTATGTGCGCATTTACCCGCCGACCGCCGCGCGCGTCGTGAGCATCACGGCCTATGAAGGCGCGGAAGTGAAAAAAGGCGACGTGCTGTTCCAGCTGATGTCGCCGAAGCTGGATAACGACATCGCCAAGGCGCGCCTGAAGCTGACGGCGCTGATCGGCATCCGCGACCGCGAACAGGCATCGGCCGAACTGGTGCGCAACCGCCCCACGCTGGAATCCGATATCGAAAACGCGCGCAAGGAACTGGAAGGCCACGAAACGCAAAAGGCGCGCATGATCGTGACCGCGCCGTTCGACGGGCGCATCCGCGACCTTGACACCTATGTGCATGAAGGCATGTGGCTGCATCCGGGATCGCAGCTGGCGGTCATCATCGGGCCGGAAAAACTGGCGCTGTCGGGCTATGTGTCGGAACAGGATACGGGCCGCCTGAAAAAAGACGCGACGGGGTGGTTTTATTCCGACCTGTCGCCCTTCAAACGCTATCCGGTCGCGCTGAAGCGGATCGAGGATACGGATACGACCGATATTTTCTGGCCGGAACTGTCATCGGTATTCGGCGGCGCGCTGCCCGCCGAACGCTCGCGCGAAACCGGCACGATCCGCCCGCTGTCGCGCCACCCCATCTATGCGGCGCAATTCAGCCTGACGGGCGATGTGCCGCCGCCGGCCTATACCACCGCCGGCACGGTCGTGCTGGAGGCGCAGCCGGTCAGCTATGCCAGCCTGCTGGGACAGCGTTTCATGTCGCTGGTGATGCGCGAAAGCGGATTTTAAAAAAATCAGCGTTTGGGCGCTTTGAAGGCGCGCATGGTTTTATGCGTGGCTTCGCTTAAATTCACGGGCTTGTAATTGTCTTCCAGAAATTCCGGCGCCATGCCATAGACGTCGAATTTGGCAACCGGCGTACCGTCCTTGCCGACCGTATAGAGCGCGGATTCCGCGGTCGCCCTGCCGTCGCGCACCGCCTGCAATGCTTCGGCAAGGGCAGGGATGTCTTTTTCGCGCACGGCCAGCGTGCCGCCCGCCTCGATCGTCCAGGTGCCCCATTGCGTCGGGATGGTGGCGGCCTTGTTAAAGGCGAGCGCAAGGCGGAACGCCTGCGGATCGGGTTCCCAGACATTGTTGGGGCGGCCGTATTCATTGCTGCCCGCGCGGCGGATATAGTCGCCCTCGAACGATGATTTTTTCGCCGTCCACAATCCGGGGCCCTTGAAATCGGCGGCGTTGATGTCGTTTTCGCCGACCACGCGTTTCGCGTATTGCACGGCGATATCCTGCATGACCAGCGAACGGCCGTATTCGTTCGGCCATTGCGTGATGTCCATCACGATATACAGCTGCTGGATTTTTACGGCCTGCGCGTTGCTGGCTTCATCCATCAGCATCAGGTCGCGGAGCAGATAGGCGGCGACCGGTTCGGTCTTGCCAAAGCCCTTGCCCTCCGCCAGCAGTTTTTCAAGCGCAGCCAAATATTCGCCAGCCGCCATCACCGGCGGCGGCGCTGCTTTGTCCTGAAATGCTTTGGCGGCGGTTCCTGCCATTGTCCCCACATAAAATAGCTTGAAACATTCTAACCGATTGGCGTAATTATGTCAATTAAGAATAGAAAATGCGGAGGACGTTAATCCTCCGCATTTTCAGATACTTATATCGCAGTTACGCGTTCGCCGGGCCGGATTTGGCAGCCGGTTTTGCAGCAGGGGCTTTCTTGAAAGCGCCCATCGCCGCTTCCGTTTCCGCATAAAGCGGCACGGGCGCGTAGTTGGCTTCGCGGAATTTCGGCTCCATGCCATAGATGTCGAACTTCGCGACTTTCTCGCCCGATTTTGCGTCGGTCGTGAACAGCGCTGCTTCGGCGGTGGTTTCGCCGTTGCGGATCGACTGCAGCGCAGCTGCCAGAGCAGGGACATCCTTCTGGCGGATGGCAAGGTCGCCACCGGCTTCAACGACGAAACCGCCCGTCCATTGCACGGGAATGTTGACGGCTTTATCAACCGTCAGCGTCACGCGGTATGCGGCGGGGTTCGGCTCGAAGGTGTTTTTCTTGTCGGCTGTCGGCTGGTAATCGCCTTCGAAATTGCCTTTTTTCAGCAACCACAGGCCCGATCCGCTGAATTCAGGCTCGCTCAGGTCGCGTTCCTTGATCAGCTTGCCGCCCCATTTTTTCGTGATGTCCTGAATGACAAGGTTGCGTAAGTATTCCGACGGATACTGGTCGGTATCCATCACCACATACATCTTCTTTTCGAAATCGACGCTGTTGCGCGTCTCGACCTTGCCGGAGCTGGTCATGGTTTCGAATTCGAGCTTTTCGAGGAAATATGCGCCGACCTGCTTGTTCTTCCCCCAGCCCGTGCCGTCGCTGAGCAGTTTTTCGAGAATGGCCTGATATGCAGCCGCATCCAGCTGGGCGGGTTTGGCGGCTTTCTGGTTGAAGGTATCGGGGTGGAGTGACGTCATTTTCTGTGATCCTCTATATCCGTTTGAAGGGGCGTTTTTTTATTATTATGGCGCAGTTGTATCACGCGCCTGATAATATGTCAAATTGGCCAGCTGTTCAAATACGGATGGTCGAGGCGTTGGAAAGACTGGGAAAAATCAGGAAAAGCGGAAGCGCTTCAACCGCCATTCGCCGTTTTCTTTCACAACTTCATGGGTTGCGCGGGGCGGGGTGATGCCGGCTTCGACGTCGCGGATTTTCATGTTCATGGCAAGGCTGCGCACAAAGGCCGAGGCTTCGTTGAACTGTTCTTTCAGGTCGCCGCCGTCGGGCACGGAAACTTTCACATCCTTGTTATGCAGGTTGATCGTGACGTCGGCCATCTTGAAATCTCCTTTTGTCTGAATGGCGGCAGTCTAGCTTGGCGCGCGCTTCCGTCAACCGGATTGTTTGGCTAGGATAGGGGCGGAGGTATCCATGAAAGCCCTGATGATCGCCCTGTTCTGCCTGCTCTCCGCCGCCGCCTATGCCGGCGATGAATTGCGGCAGGACATGGATCTGGCCGAAGCCTACCGCCTGACCAATGTGAAGCAGCAGACCTTCGACCTTGCCTCGGCCGATATGATCGAGGCGGAAAAACGCTATCTTGCCGATATGTTCAAAGTCACGGATCTTGCTGTGATCGAACGGGTGGAAACGCAGGAAGCGCTGCGCCGGCGCGACAAAACTGCCGATAATTACAGCATCATCCTGTCGAAATTCGACGCGCTGTCGCCGCCCGACAAGCTGCGCACGGTGCATCAGCAGCTCCGCAACGCAATTGCATTGGAGCGCGATTATATCGACGGCCTGCGGCGCGGATTGCGCTTCGACGCGCAGTCGGACCCGGTGCAGACGGTGCATCGCACGCTGCTGTGGGTGTATGCCGAATTGCAGCGGCTCTATCCCGACGAAGATGCGCGCATACGGGAGGCGTTCTATGCGCATCTCTGCGCGCTGGATTTTATCTGAATGAATCCATCACCTTGACTGCGCCCGTTTGACCCGTTGCCCGATTCACGATAGATTTGGGGTACTATCACTCAAACAGGTGTCGATGAAAGCAGAATTCGAGAAGGCAAAATCCAAAGTGCAGGCCCGCAACAACGCAACCCAGATCATCGCCACCTTGGGCCCTGCCACCAGCAGCTATGAGACGCTGAAAGCGATATATGAAGCCGGGGCGGATACGTTCCGGCTTAATTTCAGCCACGGCACGCAGGAAGAACACGCGAAAAGCATCGCGCTGATCCGCCAGCTGGAAAAAGACATCGGCGCGCCCATCGGCATCCTCGCCGATATGCAGGGCCCGAAGCTGCGCATCGGATCATTCAAAGACAACATGAAAGTGCCGCTGACGCCCGGCCAGAAAATCCGCTTCGACCTCGATCCCGCGCCGGGCGATGAAACCCGCGTGGCGTTTCCGCATCCCGATATTCTGGCGGCGCTGGAACCCGGCGCGAAATTCCTGATGGATGACGGCAATGTGGGCATGACGATTTCCGCCAAGGGCGACGGTTTCGTGATCGCCGAAGTCGTTTACGGCACGGAGCTTTCCGGCAAGAAGGGCGTGAACGTGCCCGACCTTGCAAGACCTGTGGAGGCGCTGACGGCGAAGGACAAATCCGACCTTGAATTCGCGCTGTCGCATGGCGTCGACTGGATCGCGCAAAGCTTTGTGCAGGATGCGAGCGACATCAAGGAAGCCAAGGCGCTTATCAACGGCCGCGCCAAGCTGATCGCCAAGATGGAAAAGCCCGCGGCCGTCACGAACATGAAAGAGATCATCGCAGAGGTTGACGCGATCATGGTTGCGCGCGGAGATTTGGGTGTAGAAATCCCGCTGACGCAGGTGCCGGGTGTGCAGGCCGCGCTGATCGAGGAAGCGATCCGCCAGAAAAAACCCGTCGTCGTCGCAACCCAGATGTTCGACAGCATGCGCGAAAACCCGCGCCCGACCCGCGCGGAGGTGAGCGACGTGAATTTGGCCGTATTGCAGGGCGCATCCGGCGTGATGCTGTCAGGCGAAACATCGATCGGCAAATATCCGGTCAAGGCGGTCGAGACGATGGACGAAACGGTCACCGAAGCGGAGCGCGGCGCGCATCACAGCCGCGCCACCATGAAAAACCCGCCGCTTGCCCCGCCGTTCGAGGCGCGCCCGACATTGTCGGACAATCCCACGCCCGCCGCGGTTAACCCGCCGCCGCGCCGTCACGGTACCTGAATTTCAGGTTCATACCTGTAATGGCCGGTGATGTGGTAATCGAACATCATATCCTCCATCTGCGCGCCGCGCCCGATATTGTGGACGACCATGTAACGCGCGCCATCGGCTGATTTTTTATCCGTCACGATGCCGATATGGGGCAGGGGGCGTTTGGGATAGGACAAATCCCATGTCACGATATCGCCCGGTTTATAGTCTGCGCCTTTATCGGTCACGGGCAGGCTTTTGCCATGGCGCGTGAAAAAGACCTGCAAATTCGGCACACGGCGGTGGTCGATATTGGTGTCGGGTTTCTTCAGCCCCCATTGTTTCGGATAGAGGCTGAAATTTTTCTTCATGTCCTCGTGCACCAGCTGCTGCAGATCGACGCCCAGCTTGCGATAGGCGCGGATGACGACATCGGTGCAGACACCGGTTTCCTTCGGCACGTCCCCGTTGGGGTAGGGGATGCTGATATACGCGCCGTCATAGGATTTGGTATAGGCGGTTTGCGCTTCGCCTGCCGCGATCAGCGCGCTTGCGTCAAACGCCGCTGCCCGCGCTGCCAGCGGCAACAGCAGGCATATCGTCCAAAGCGCGGAAATAAACGGCCAGCCTGTTTTTGACATCGTCGGGGTTCTCCATCCGGTTGACCTCGGCGCGCAATTCGAACGCGCCCGGCAGGTCCTTGCAATACCATGTCAAATGCTTGCGCGCGATCTGCACGCCGTGAAAGCTGCCGTAATGCGACAGCATCGCGTCGTAATGTTCCGCAATCGCCTGCGCCAGTTCGGCGGGGGCGGGCGGGGCCGCGATCATGCCGTGCCGGAAAAAGCTCATGGTGTCGCGCACGACCCACGGCTTGCCATACGCGCCGCGCCCGATCATCACGCCGTCCGCGCCGGATTTTTCTTTCGCACGCGCCGCATCCTGCGGGCTGCAAATATCGCCGTTCACCACGACGGGAATTTTCACCGCGTCCTTCACCGCCTGTATCGCTTCCCAATCCGCATTGCCCTTGTACATCTGGTTGCGCGTGCGGCCATGCACGGTGATCATTTTGATCCCGACATCTTCGGCGATCTTCGCCAGCTTCGGCGCGTTGATGCTGTGTTCATCCCAGCCCAAACGCATTTTAACGGTCACCGGCACATCGACTGCCGCAACGGTTGCCGCCATGATATCGGCCGCCAGCGGTTCTTCGCGCATCAGCGCGGATCCCGCCAGTTTATTGACGACCTTTTTGACGGGGCAGCCGAAATTGATGTCGATGATGGCCGCGCCGCGCCCGGCATTGATACGGGCGGCCTCCGCCATGATATCCGGCTCGCAGCCCGCCAGTTGCACGGCGATCGGTTTTTCATCGCCGTAATGCGCCGATGTCTTGGGCGAGCCGCGGTATTCCTCGATCATGCAGCGGCTGGCGATCATTTCCGAGAAAACGAGGCCTGCGCCATATTTCTTGACCAGCCTGCGGAACGGCAGGTCCGTCACCCCCGTCATTGGGGCGAGGAACACCGGATCGTCGATCCGTATGCTGCCGATATCGAAGCTCATTTTACGTTCCGGCTAATCCAGGCGGCGGCATAGCCGCAAATCGGGACCATTTTGTACCCCTTTGACTGGGCAAGGTCGGCGATATGCTGCATGAGTCGCCCTGCGGCACCCGTTCCACGCAGGACGGGCGGGGCTTCGACATAGTCTATGTACAAAGTTTGCCCTTCCAGCCGGTAATTGGCGAAGGCGGTGGCTTCTCCTATATCTAATTCAAAACATTGAGTTTTTTTGTTATCGGAAAAGTTTTCTGACATTTTACTTACGTAATCCTTACAGTTTCCTTACAAAATCCTTGCATTCCCGCACAGTCAGCATATTATGGTAGTGAGGCCTAAGTCTATTAGGTTTATCACCAAAAACAGAACCCTTACGGAGTAATAGAACCATGAAATACGCTCTCCTCGTCGCCGCTGTCCTCGCATTCGCAGCTCCCGCTTTCGCTGAAGAAGCTGCTAAAGAAGCCGCTCCTGCTGCTGCTGCAGAAGCTGTCGCAGCTCCCGCTGCTGACTTCGCAAAACTCGACACCAACGCTGACGGCTCCCTGTCGAAAGAAGAATTCGACGCAGCGAAACTGGAAGGCAAAACCTTCGAAGCTGCTGACGCTGACAAAGACGGCAAAGTGACCGCAGAAGAACTCGCGAAGTAATCTTCGCGTTGATCTTTCAACGAAAAAACCCCCGGAACGCCTCGCGGCTTCCGGGGGCTTTTTTTTGAAGAACTATTTCAAAAACCGGCCGTTAGCGTTTAAGCTGTATAAAAGAAATCTCAAGAAAACAGGTGAAATCATGGAAAACAAAAACATCAATACCCCGGTCAGCAATTCCGGCCGCAACTGGGCGATTGCCGGCGTTGTGGCGATTGCGCTGATCCTGGGCATCGGTTACATCAACAGCACCCATACCAGCAGCCTGAGCGACATTTCGCCTGCTGCGGGCGAAGCTGCGCCCGCGACGTCGCCCAATGCGCCGTCCTTCGAGGGCAACATGCCCCCGCAACCGACCCCGGCTCCCGGCGTCGAATAAGCGACAAGACCGGCAAAACCGCCGCCCCGCGCATCATCGCGGGCGGCGGTTTTGCTTTTCTTGACTTGGGCGGCAGATTCGGAACAAAATAGGAACATGGCCGAATTCGTTCCCCCCACCCAGCTGCGCTGGCTCTATGTCGATTTCAACAGCTACTTCGCCAGCGTGGAGCAGCAGTTGAACCCCGCCTTGCGCGGAAAACCCGTCGCCGTCATCCCCGTCGAAACCGAATACACCAGCGCCATTGCCGCCAGTTACGAGGCCAAGAAATTCGGCGTGAAAACCGGCACCCCAGTGCATGAAGCGCGCAAGATGTGCCCGGGGCTGATCTGCGTCTTGGGCAACCACCAGAAATACGTCGAATTCCACGAAAAAATCATCGACGAAATCGACCGCCATATTCCGGTCGCCAAGGTCTGCTCCATCGACGAAATGGCCTGCGAACTGATGAAGAACGAAAGGTCGGTCGAGCGCGTCACCGAAATCGCGGCATCGATCAAGGCTGGGCTTGCGAAAAACATCGGCGCGTATGTGAAATGTTCGATCGGTGTCGCGCCCAACAGATACCTTGCCAAAATAGCGACCGACATGAAGAAGCCGGACGGCTTCACGATCCTTCACGCAACCGACCTGCCGCACCGGCTGGAGGAATTGAAACTGCGCGACCTGTCGGGCATCGGCCCCAACATGGAAGTACGCCTGAACAACGCCGGCATCCACGACATCAAAAAACTGCTGACGCTGCAGCCCAAGCACCTGCGCGCCGTCTGGGGCAGCCTGTGGGGCGAAAAGATGTGGTATTACCTGCGCGGCTACGACGTGCCGGACACCGTCACGCAAAGCAGCTCCATCGGCCACAGCCATGTGCTGCCGCCCGAAATGCGCCCGCCCGCCGAAGCGTTGAAAATCGCGCGCCGCCTGACGATCAAGGCCGCCGCGCGGTTGCGGCGCAAGGAATATTGCGCGGGTGCTTTTTCGCTGTCGATGCGCGTCGAAAACGGCCCGCGCCTGGGGCTGGAGGCGCGGCTGCCCCATGCGGATGACAGTTTCACTTTCCTCGAACTGATGGAGGATATGTGGCAAGCCCTGCTGCCCGAGATCGAGGGGCGCAGGATCAAGAAAGTATCGGTTGTGCTGTCGTCGATCACGCCGAAAACGCAGGTGCAGCCCGACCTGTTCGACATGCTGTCGCCCGTCACCAAAAAGCGGGAAAAGAACGAAAAGCTGTCGGCGGCGATGGACAAGCTGAACCAGAAATTCGGCCGTGATACGGTGTTGGTCGGCATGACCGCCACGCAAAGCCGCAGCTTCACCGGCACCAAAATCGCCTTCACCCGCATTCCCGATGTGGCGGAATTCTCGGAATAGGGCTTGCCCGTTTCCGTTCTTGCCAGACTGTGGTTTTTCATCCCAAATAGGGGGAGGGATTAATCATGGACGGGGAAAGCCATAATGACGGTCGGGCATAAAACACATGTGCTACTGGCATTCATATTCGGCGCGACGTTGTTCCTGTCGGCATCGCTGATGTTCAGCATCCAGCCGATGATCGGCAAGATGCTGCTGCCCATCGTCGGCGGGTCGCCTGCGGGCTGGATCGTCGCGATGGCGTTTTTTCAAATCATGCTGCTGGCGGGTTATTTTCTCGCGCATTTCTTTTCGACCGTGAAGCCGTCGGCGCATGGCGCGCTGTTCTTGCTGGCGCTGTGCCTTGGGTTTGCTTTCTTGCCGGCGGGCATCCACCCGCAGGATAACGGCGTGCCGGGGCCGTTCGCTGTTTTTGCGATGCTGTTCAGGGCCATCGCCGTGCCATTCGTTGCGCTTTCGGCCGCGTCATCGACGCTGCAGCGTCTGTTCACGCAGACGCAGCACCCGCGCGCGCAGGATCCGTATTTTTTGTATGCCGTCAGCAATCTTGGCAGCTTTGCGGGGCTGTTTGCCTATCCGTTCCTGATCGACCCGATGACGGGGCTGAAACTGCAGGGGCATCTGTGGCTGGGCGGTTATGCGCTGCTGGCGCTGTTTGTGGCGGCGAGCCTGTGGCTTGCGCTGCGCGGCAAAACGAAAACGCGCAAAGCCGCCGCCGGAGAAAAAGAAGCCGCGCCAAAGCTCGCGCAGAAACTCCGATGGATCGCGCTGTCGTTCTTCCCCTCCAGCCTGCTGCTGGGCGTGACGATGTATATCACCTCGAATATTTTCCCGGCGCCCATGATGTGGGTCATTCCGCTGGGGCTTTACCTGCTGACCTTTATCATCGCCTTCGGCGGCAAGGCCTGCGTCAGCCTGCGGCAGCTGGGCATCGTGCAGCCCGTGCTGGTCGCGCTGGTGATTGCGGCGATGATGTCGTTCAAATGGGAACTGAACAGCTCGTGGTTCGCGCTGCTGATCCATATGGGCGTGTTTTTCCTGACCGCGCTGATGTGCCATATGCGTTTGGCTGAATTGCGCCCTGCGGGGAAAAACCTGACATCGTTTTATTTGATGCTGTCGGTGGGCGGCGCCTGCGGCGGCGTGCTGAACGCCTTCATCGCGCCGCTTGTTCTGAACGCGCCGGTGGAATATCCGGCCGTCCTGATCCTCAGCCTGCTGATGAACCCGATTTTCGGCGACGCGCAATTGCGGCACGGCCGCGCGATACGCAACGGCTTTGCCGCGCTGCTGCTGGCGATGATCGTTTTCAGGACGTTTGCGACGGACGGCGTGCTGGCGCAGGACCGCAGCTTTTTCGGCACGCTGACCGTGATGGAAATGAATCCCGACGGCAGCATCGGCGGCGCGGGGCAGGACGGCAAGATACGCGTGCTGTCGCATGGCAGCACGGTCCATGGCGTGCAGATCATGACGGCGGCGCAGGAAAAACTGCCGGGTTCCTATTACACCAAGGAAGGGCCGGTGGGCGATGTCTTCGCGGCGCTGAAGCCCAAACATGCCGCCATTATCGGCCTTGGCGTCGGCAGCATGAATTGCTATGTGCCGAAAAACGGCAGCGCGGTTTTCATCGACATCGACCCCGCGATCATCAAGGCGGCGAACGCGTATTTCACCTATCTGGATAAATGCTCGCCCGCGGGGCGGCCGGAAATTATCGTCGGCGACGGCAGGCTGGCGCTGGGCGGCATCAAAAAATCCCGCAAGTTCGATGTCATCGCGCTCGATGCCTTCACCGCCGACGCGATCCCGACGCATCTTCTGACCGTCGAGGCGATCAAGGGGTATCACGCGCGGCTGAACAGGGGCGGTGTAATCCTGTTCAACATCTCGAACCGTTACGTCAATCTTGCGCCCGTGCTGGCGCGCAACGCGGAGGAAGCGGGGCTGAAGGCGCTGTTTCGTGAAGACCGCCAGAAAAAAGCGGGCGAGCCGCGCAAAGTGGGCCTGCGCGCCGACAGCTCATGGCTTGTCATCGCCGCGCCGGATACCGATCTATCGAAGCTCACGGCACGGCAATGGCGCGCGCCGGACACCGGCACGCAAATGCCGTGGACGGATGATTACACCAATCTTGCGGCGGTGCTGCGTTTCTAGCGCGATTTGACAGCGCCAGCCGCGGCGGGCTATGGTTAGGCATCTTTAAAAATTGCCGAGGACGCATCATGGATGAAGCCAAACCAAAAGGCGGCGTATATGCCGGCACGTTCGACCCCGTCACGCTCGGGCATCTGGACATTATTTTGCAGGCCGGACGCGTGGTGCCGCGCCTGATCATCCTGGTCGCCGTGAATGCGGGAAAAAATCCGGTCTTTACCGATGATGAACGCGTGGAAATGCTGCGCCACGAAATCGAAACGCATATCAAGCCCGCGCTCGCCAAAGAAGGCATCAACTGCGATATCACGGTCGAAAAACATTCCGGCCTGACCGCGGCGTTCATGGAGGCGCATAACGCGCCGTTCTATATCCGCGGGTTGCGGCCCGGTACCGATTTCGACAACGAATACCCGATCGCGATGGCTGGCCGCAAAGAATATCCCGAATTCCAGCCGCTGTTCTTCGTTGCATCCGACGCGAACCTCAACTTCGTATCCTCGAGCGTCGCGCGCGAGCTTGCGAAACTCGGCGGCAAAAGTTTGTCTGCGCATGTGACGCCGCATGTCGCCGAAAAACTGAAACAGCGTTTGCGCCCCGACTGATCGCAAAAACCGCTTTGCACTTTTTTGCGCATTTTTGGATGAAAATTCTGGATGCGCGTGATGACCTGTGCGCGGCACGTGTCATGCAGCTGAAAATAAAGAGGAATTTTTTCAGTCTGAAAACACGATGCTGTTTTTCGACGGTAGTTGCACATGGTTTTATACCGTTTTTGCACACAGCACTTTTTGAAAAAGACATGTATTTCAAAGGGTTGCGAAATCTGAACTTTGCGATTTTGGATTTTGATTTCATTTTAAATCAAGGGGTTACAAAACGCAAAAACGGCCGGATCTGCCTCTGCCGGCCGCAAAAATGAAAATCAAATTGCACCCCAACTGCGATTTTTCCATGCGCTTTCAGCTTAGCTTCAGCCCCGCCGCATAGGATGCAGCCGCGCCGTCACGCTGCGCCTGTTGAAAAGGATGTGTATGAACAAATTCGCCCTGCCCCGCAAAATCGTCCATTGGTTCAGCGCCATGCTTTTTGTGGCGGTGATTTTTGTCGGGTTCAACATGGAGGAGGCGGGAAGCCAGGCTGTTACCGCACATCTGGTGCTGGGCCTGATGCTGTTGTTGATGACCGTCGCAAGGGTTGCCCTTGCGAAAAAATATCCGCGCCCGCCTTATCCTGCTGCGATCGGCGCTTTTAATATCCGTGTCGCCAAAACCGTGCAGGCGCTGATGGTTGTGCTTTTGCTGCTGCAGCCGTTGCTGGGGCTGGTGATTTACAATGCGCCGCAAACGGTCGTGACTGAAACAGAATACAAACACGGCGGCCGCGAAAAATTTGAAAAGCAGGAAACAGAATATGCCGCCGGCTGGGCCGAAGCGCTGGCCGAGGTTCACGAGGCAAATGCATGGATCCTGATCGTACTAGTCACGCTCCACGCCGCAGGCGTCGCCAAGCATCTGCTGGTGAACCGGCAAAACCTTTTGTCGCGGATGACCTGAAGTTTAGTCACAATTTACGCTGGCAGATTTTTTTTATTCGCGCAGCTTGATGCTCAGGGTGCCGTTGCCGACGGCGATATTGTCTACGCCGGCGGCGAAGGACTTCCAGAAGCCGGCATCGCCGTATTGTTGGACAAGATCGACGTTTTTCAGTTGCCCCAGCCAGTCGTTGGGGATGGGCACGCCCCAGACGCTGACACCGCGCAAGATCACTTGCGGCCGCCCGTTTTGAAAGCCGAGCGCCATGCCCGCCGAAATCTTCAGCGTCTTGCCGCCGAAGATCGGCATGTCCGGATCAAGCGGGATCAGCGCCTTCGCGCTCACCAGGCCCGGCGACAGGTCGATCGCCACCTTGTCGGCAAGGTCTGTGTTGGTGGCCAGCAGCGCGTTTACCTCGCGCTCGGTGAAGGTAATATCGCGCTGCGCATTTTCCTCGCTATAGGGCTCAGGTTCCAGCACTCGTTCGTCCTTGCCGCCCTGCGCGGCAGCCGGCGCGGTGGCAAGATCAAGGTGAAGCGTCTTCACCTTTTTTTGCAGCGCCGCCTGTTCCTGCGCGTCGAGCGTCACCGGCCTGATGGAGGACGGGAAGAGCAGGGTAAAGCACAGCCACACCGTGACAACGGAAACCGCCGCCGCAATCAGGATGACGGCGCCCGTGCCAAGGCCTTTTTTCTGCGGCGGTGTCGCCGGATCTGCGGTGTTCATAGCTGCGCTCCTTGTTTTTTTATGTGCCTTGAGTGACACCAAACGCGTCGGGGTAAATTGACATGCCTGTGTCACCGTTCTCTTCGCGAGGCCACCCTGCAACTATATATGCTTCGGTTGTGTCATGCCACCTTCCGTGGCCTGCCACCCGGGCCATTCAGGTGTAGACCAAATCATCTCGATACTCGCCGGTTGTGGGGAAATGAACGGAGAATAAGGGATTCAAACACAGAGCCAATCCCTCAGGTAAGAATGACTGGAACATTTAAATATCAGGGGCTGCTTGTTTTGAATTATGTGAGTTGCTTTACGTAAATTATCAGACAAGGCGGGCTGCATTTAGAGTACGTCCGAAGATATGCCGAAATTCAGATGATGATTGAGGCCGAGAACAACAGGACAGAGGCTGGCCGTTCCGATTGCACGGGCGAGGGAGGTTAACGGACTGTTTTGCATTGTGAATCCTGCCAAGTTGCGCGGTACGGGCGGCTTGGATATTATGCGGCGGATTGTGAGTAACCTTTTTATATAGAGATTCCAAATGTTGAATATCCGCGGCAATATCCGTTCTCTGCTGTCCGGCCTTTTCATGGCCGTTTTTTTGCTGCTGGCATCTACCGCGCCCGCTTCCGCCGGGTGGCCTAGCGCCGAGGATGTCATCAAGAAAATCGCGCCGCTCGCGGGGCTAAACGCCGATCAGGTCGAATTCGTCATCTTCGCTTTAAAGGAGCCGTCATGCGCGGGTACGATCGCATCATACACGGCGGCGCAGGATTATTCGCTGGTCGCCTTCATCGCCGCGCTGAAGGCGACCAAGCTGCAAAGCATCCCTGGAATGCCCGCCATGAGCGAGGCGCAGTGCAAGGCCTATAACCCTGTGCAGCAGGCCTATATCTTCGTTGACGGGGTCGGCAACAAGCTGTTAGGCGCCAGCAAGGCGGACCAGCTGCGCGGCTTATTGAAGGAACAAATCTCGCAGGGTAAATCGTCCCTCGACGCGGAAATCGGAAGCGTGCCCTATATCGGGCCTGTGCTGACGAACTGGGATTGCGAATGCACAGCCGCCTACCAGACGAACCTTGCCAGCGAAAAGACGATCGACGCGGTGGTGACGGGTGTTATTTCCATCGGAAAATCTGTCAAGTCGGGCGACATTCCGGGCGCGCTTGAAAAGATGATTACCGTTATCGGCCCGAAAGCCGCCTGCCAGTTGGGCGCGGAATGGACGGGCGTCGGCGCCATCCCTGTCGTCAGCGATATCGCCTCGAAGGCTTGCGAAAGTGTCGCCGGCAAGGCGGTGGAATGGGTCGTTTCCGGTGCCAGCACGACGGCGCAGGCGCTGGGTATCATCGGCGGCCCGCATATCCCGCCCGAAGAATACTATAAGAATATGTTTGTACCCGAAATCGGCAAGGACGGGTATATGGAGCTGGCCGATATTCTTTACAAAAAATGCTATGATTATTTCGAGGCGAGCAATATGTCGGCTTCGACCGCGAAAAAGGTCTGCATCGGTCTGCGCGCGCAGTATGTCGAGGATTCCATTGGCAAGCTGCAATGGACGGCATTCCAATACGAGCGGCAGGATTATTATACCAAGAACGTGAAGCCCAAGGCCGTCGAAGCGGCGATGAAGACGGATGCCGAATTCAACGCCATCAAGAAAGAGGTGGAGGCGACCTGCAAAACCTACTTCACCCAGAAATATCCCAAGGCCAGCGCATATGCGAAAGAGCCGATCGAGGAAATCTGCACCAGTTTTATCACTTACAGCAAATCGCAGTACCATCCTTGGGACATGGACAAAGTGCGCAGCCAGGCGCAGAGCGCCATCGTTTCCGAAGTGGCGAACAAGAATACGCCCTTCTGCGACAAGGATGATACGCGCAATTCACTGACCTGCGACGATCAGGGGCTAAAGTCGTGCCAGGCGTCGCTGCCCGGCACCTGTGCAAAAACTTCCGGCAGCCTTGGCGGCATGGAGCGTCCGTGCTGCCGCTATGGCACGGCGAAATCGTCGATGTTCGAATATAACAAGAACTATGCCGACTCTCTGGCGACCAAGCAGTCGCCTTACTGCCGTACGCAGGGCGCCGACCCGCTGCGCGTCTCCTGCGCGCTGAAACAGGCCTATGACGCCTGCCTGAAATCGGCGTCGTGGACCTGCGACAAGGTGAACAAGAACCCCAACGGCACAGCGGCGACAACCTGCTGTGTGCTGGACCCGTCATGGATCGACACCGTGCCGGGCGTCAAGGACGTCAAATCTTTCGTCGCAACCTCGAACATACAAGTAAAGAATTCCTGCGGCATCGGCGGGATGCAAAAAGGGCTCAGCTATGACCCGCGTATCGCCAATTGCGCGGCCGGCGCACCGCTGAAGGGCTGCGAGATGAAATACAAGGACGGCTGCAAGCAGATGTCCAGCGGCTATGTCGCTTCGCCCTGTTGCGACCTGTCCGTTTTCAATGCCGCCGGCAATGAAGAACAACCCTATGACCCGAAAGACCGCGCGCAGGACGATCTTGCCGCGGCGGAAGCTGTCATCGCCGGCTCGCACGGCGATTGCCACTACGGCAAAACAGCAGACGGCAAGGAAGATGCCTTCAAGGTCGTCTGCGACACGATCAACGCAGCCAAGATGTGCACCGAAAAACTGGGGCGCGATGCGCTGACGCCTTGCAGTAAGAAGATCAAGGACGGCTGGGTCACATCGCCTTGCTGCGAGCGGTCGGCAGCGGCCCTGAAGGCCGATGCGCGCGACACGGTGAAAACCGACATCAAGGCACCGGGTGCCGGAGATCTGAAGCCCGGCAGCCTGAAAGCCGCAGAACCGGCCAAACGCCAGACAGGGCTTGGCACCAGCGGTTTGGGCACGGTCAGCCGCAAACCCGTGCCGTCAGGCGGGCTGAACGCGCCGAAGGCGGGCGATACGAAATTACCGGGGGCAGCCGGCGGACTTGGCTCGTCATCATCCGGTGCATCCACGCGCGGCCTGCCGTCATCGTCTTCCGGTTCCGCCAGCACGCCGAGGCGCGCGTCGCCCTCGACAGGGGCGGGCACGACAGGAACAATCAGTACGGGCATCACCGGCACGCGCACGACACCGGAAGATGACTCGACACCGGCACGCAGCACCCGTTAGGGGCAGTTGCGGTTACTGCGCCATCACGCGGATCATATAGCGGCGTTTCGGGTCCAGCTTGTCGATCGTGATCGGAGACAGCTTGTTCTTGGTGTCGGATGCCTTCACTTCCTGCACGGCCACCGGTTCGCTGTCCTTGCCGGGCAGCACTTCGATGCGATAGGCCTTGGCGCCGTCCACAGGTTTCCATTCGATGACGGTGCTGCCGTCCAGCGGCACGAACGGCTTGGGCGACACCAGTTCCGCCGTGCGGCCCTGCGATACGTATTTGCGGATGCCGCCGCCATTGCCGGTCAGTGCGCAGGTCACGATAGGCTCGGCGAAGGTCGAGACCGGCGATGTCACCTGGAAGCGCACATCGAAGCGGCCGTCATCCGTCGGCAGCGGCGGGCTTTTCAGCGTCAGGTTCATACCGGCGCTTACGGGTACCTGCACGGTCTTGATAGTGCGGAAAAGCGCACTGGTCGCGTTCTTGCGTACCTGCCACTGGCCGCGCAGCTGTCCCGCGCCTTCGGCGCTGATGCGCGCGTTGACGGTCACGTCGTCGCCCGCCTTGGCGTTGCAGATGCTTGCGCCGTCGTCAAAGGACAGCTGGATGCGGGTGATGGTCAGCGGGCCGCCCAGACCGCCCGAAAGCGTGAAATTGACCGGCGTCACGGCCTGCGTGAAGAAGCCGTCGTTGCTGAAGGCGCGCTGGAAGGTGATGGGCTTGCCGGTCTGTGCAGCTTCGCGCAATACGGATGCAGGTATGGTCACCGTGTCGGTAAAGGTGAAAAGGAAAGCGTTGACGGCGACGGCGGACGTCTTTGTTTGCGGCATCAACGCCGGCAGGTTGGCAACCAGCGCACCGGCCAGACGGATCTCTCCGTCGTCGGTCTCGACCGTGGAGGTCGTCCCGCCGGAACTGCGCACCATCCATGTCAGGCGTACGACCGCCGGCATATTGGGTCGCACCGTCACCACAGGCGGCGTTACGGTCAGCGACGAAATTGTGGCGCGGGCATCGCCCGGGGCAAGAGCCCACAACATTGCCGTCAGGCAAAAAAGCAAAAGGGTCTTTTTCATGTCCTGCTCCTTGGCGCGCTTATTGGCTGTCAATACGAAAACGCACCCGAAAACTTCAGGCGCAGAAGAACCCGCAGGTCCTCGTCTTCCCGGTCGGTCAGGTCGTTCGTATCTGTATCGTTGTCGTACAATCCCAGCAGCGAGACGGCGTAGCCGGGCGAATTGGTCTCCGACGGCTTCAGAAGCCATGTGAAATCAGTCTCGGCATTATAGGTGCGGCCAAAAGTGGTGTCGCCGTTCTTCAGCAGCATCGAATAGTTCGTGGTGTTCCAGAATTTGTCCGGCACGATGGTGCCCTGCAAGCCCATGCTGCCGTGCAGCGAGGTGTTGGTGCCGTCTGTGTCGCTGTGCGTGACTTCCAGTTGCAGGCCGGGGTGCAGCGTCAGGCGTTCATGCGCACGGAATTCCACCGATACATCCGAGAAGCTGGTTTCATACGACGCATTCGGCGTGGCATGGTCGTCCATCTCGCTATAGGTCTGGTTCAGCGACCATGTGGCTTTCTCGAAGCTCAAGACCACGCCGCCGTTGACGGAGCGCAACTGGCGGTCCAGCCCGTCGCCCGCAAAGCCCGCGGGCGTGCGCAGGCGCAGGTCGTCCGACAGCGCGCCGCCCAGCGTAAAGACGGGCGTGCCCCACATGACCTTTTCAGGCGCATAGCTGGCCTGCGCCCACAGTTGCAGCGAACGGTTGTCGGGCACGTCCGACAAGTGGTCGACGTTGTCCTTGATCCATGCGACCTGGCCGTCCAGCGACAGGTTGCCCTTGATGAAGTGGTTCTTCAGGCTCCAGGTCTCGCGGTCGGTTTCCAGCGACGGGTTCAACAGCGACTGGAAAAAGGTCCCTGCGCGGTAATAGCCGGGTTCGATCTCCCATTGCTGGAAACGTCCCTCGGCGTCCGCCTGTTTCGAAAGCGGTGTCAGGACGAACGATACGTTATAGGCATTGTCGCGCTCCGACGGTGCGGGGCTTGCGCCGTCGGCGTCGAAATCCGATGACGCGTATTGCGCGCGCATCGAAAGCCTGTCCTTCAGCAGCTGTGTGCGCGTGCCGAAATGGTATCCGTTTCCCTCCGGCATCGGCGCGACGGGCACAGGGGTTGTGCCGCTGCCGTTCGTGCTGCCTTCGCCGGTATAGGCCGTCGCCTCCAGCTGCAGGCGGTCGCCCAGCGCCGCAAAAGGTTCCAGCGTCGTGTACACGCCGCTCGCCAGCCGGTCGCCGTCCGAAAGGCCGGTCCAGTTATTGTTGCCGGTCGCTGCGGCCGGGTTCATGGCGAAGCCTGTCATCGTGGCGCGGCCCTGCTTGTAATCGAACTTGCCCGAAAAACCGCGGCGGTAGAACTGGTCCATCAGCAGGTTGCTGGCGCCGATATCGTGGTTGCCAAGGCTGAAGGTGGACGACAGTGTTTCGCCCGCGTTTTCGGCGCGCATCAGGTATTCGCCCACCTCCACCGCGTCTCCCGCCGGGTTGGCGGCATCGTCGGTGTTCTGGAAGGCGTTGCCGCGCATCGACAGGCGCCAGCTGCCCTGCTGCGTCGCGGCGTTAAACTGCATCTGTGTTGTGAGGTTGTGGATGTCGGGTTCTTTTTTATCGTCGTCGTAATTGTCGTAGGCGCGGTAACTGTATGTGCTGTCCACAGTCGCGCTTACCGACGACGGCTCCACCACCGGCGGCACGCCGCCCGCGACGTTGAAGCTCCAGCGTTCGATTTCCACCAGCTTGGCGTTCTTGCCCATGCGCACAAGGCGCAGCGCGTGCGTGCCGGCCGCATACGGCGACGCGGGATAGAAAACGACGTGCGTGCCCTCCAGCGTGACGCGCTGCGTGATGTCGATGCCGTCGAGTTCGAGGAAGAAGGAACCCAGCTCCGCCTGGCTCAGGCTTTCCGGGATGACGACGACCAGCGCCTCGTCCTGCTTGAAGACGCGGTCGGGATCGTTGGGCCGGACGAAGAGAAAATCATCCGCGCGCGCGGCGGCAGGATAGACGGAAACACACGCCAGAACCGCCAGCAAAAAAATATGCTTTTTCATTTAATAAGCCCTGCAAAGGCCCAGTTTGGCCTTGCCTCATTCCTAGCATATCGACAATCCCGATAAAAGCGTGCTGCCGGCCACAGTTCTTGCGTTTTTTGTCGGGCAGGCTTAAGAATACGGGCAATACTATCGCCCTCAGCGGCCGCAATTTTAAGAAATTTAAGGAGTTCATCATGCGTTCTTCCCGTCTTGCGCTTTTGACTTTTGTATCGGCGCTTGCCTTGACCGTTCCGGCACAGGCGGAGCTGAGTAAATATGGAAACGGACAGAATACAGCGGGCGGGCTCGGCTCTGCGCAAAATACGCCGGCAAAAAATACGGTCACTCCGTCCGGCGGCGCGCAAGGCGCCGGCTCCGGCATCGGCGGTGCGAAAAACACCGTCACCCCCTCCGGCGGGCAGAATAATGCGGGATCGCAAGGGTTCGGCAAAAACACGGTCACGCCGTCGAACGGTCTTGGCGGGCAGGGGCTTGGTAAAAATACCGTGACCCCCAGCAATGGTCTGGGCAAGGATACGCAAGGCCTTGGCAAGAACACGATCACGCCCTCCGGCGGTTTGGGCAAGGATACGCAAGGCCTTGGCAAGAACACGATCACGCCCTCCGGCGGTCTGGGCAAGGATACGCAAGGCCTTGGCAAAAACACCATCACGCCTTCCGGCGGTCTGGGCAAGGATACGCAAGGTCTTGGCAAGAACACCATTACGCCTTCCGGTGGTCTGGGCAAGGATGTGCAAGGTTTGGGCAAGAACACCATCACCCCCGGTGGTGGTGATTTTGGCAAGGACGGTCTTGGTAAAGACGCGCTTGGCAAGGATGGTCTGGGCAAGGATGGTCTGGGCAAAGAGGGTCTGGGCGGTCTGGGCAAGGACGGCCTTGGCAAGGATATGCAGGGTCTTGGCAAGGAAAACTTCGGCGGCATGGGCAAAGAAGGCCTGGGCAGTTTCGGCAAGGAAGCCGGTGGCGGTTTTGGCGGTGGCCAGAACGGCAAGCCCGATATGGGCCTTGGCTTCGGCGGCGATAAAGACGGCAAGGGCGGCTTTGGCGGCGACGGCAAAGGCGGCGATAAATTCGGTATCGGCGGCTTGGGCGGCGACAAGGAAGGCAAAGGCGGCTTTGGCGGCGACGGCAAAGGTGACGATAAATTCGGCATCGGCGGTTTCGGCGGTCAGGGTGGCCAGAACACGCCTATGAATACGGTGACGCCCAGCGGTATGGGCGGCGGCCAGAATGCTCCCGGCCAAAAACCGGCAGACAAGCCTGCCGATAAACCCGCAGACAAACCGGCGGATAAGCCGGCAGACAAACCGGCGGATAAACCTGCCGATAAACCGGCGGGTGAAAAACCCGATAGCGGCGGCAAGGAAAAACCCGATGGCGGTGGCAAGGAGAAGAACACCAGTATGCCCCGCGAAGACGGTGGCGGCGGTGGCGAAGGCTTCGGCGCGGGCACCCGCAGCGGCGGCGGCAGGTCCGGCGGCGGCACGACGGTGAATCCGGGCGACAACCCCAACCAGACCAACCCCGGTTCGTCCGACAGCAATTCGGGCGGCAGCAACAACGCGCCGCGCGTTCAGCTCAACGGTGGCAGCCTGACGGGCCAGCCCGGCATCGACGGCACCCCTGGGGGCAACCTGCCTGACGGGTCTATGCAGGACTCGATACAGGGCCAGCGTGAACGCTTCACGAACCCCGGCCGCCCGTAAAACGGCTCTGGCACCGGCGATACAACAGACAGGCGCCCCGCAAGGGCGCCTGTTTTGTTATCGCGTGCCGCTGAATTCGGTTTTCAGGCTCTCGCTTCGGCCCGTTGAACCGCATCTGTGGCGGCATCGAGTGACGGAGACTGACTTATTTTTCGTTTCAACGCTTCAATGTTTCAATGCGCTGTCAGGATGAATGATATGCATGAAATGGCCGCGATCATTAACGAGACCAGCGACAGCTGAAAGGTTAGAAAATAACGCTGAAAACAGAACAAGAAATGGCGGACAGGGAGGGATTCGAACCCTCGATAGGCTTACACCTATACTAGTTTTCGAGACTAGCATGGCAAATTATCCTATTGAGTTATAACGATCTTTTTCCGTCCGAGCTAAAGTGTGTAACAAAGTGTGTAAGTTTGCAAGAGGTGTTTGCTCTTTATTCCGCTTACAGCAACATCAGGATTACTTACTCCCTTTTCAGCCAGTAGTTTTTGTCTTCTTCGTAACTCTCCCATTCAATCTGACGTAGCTTCGTAGCATCATCCGCAGCGGTATTTTTTGATTTTTCGTTATCCATGACGAGTGGTTCTTGCAATGTCTTGATAATTTTACTCGCCATAGGCTTCACGTAAATATTTCGGTAGGATAAATTAAGAAATTCTTCCAAATGTGAGATGACTTGCGGTGTATTATCCGGTTTTAAACCAAGGCTCTCCAACGCATTTACTGCCATTTCTATCATTTTCAAATCATTGTGAAGGGCAAGTTCGTTGAGAAGCGCGATATACTCCGGCGTTATTATTAGTCGTTTATACGATTGGAAATTCTTCAGGATATAATATTGAGTGGCTAAATCTTTTCCCGCAAAAAGCATCTGCATTTCTGCCTGAATGGCGCGCTTGGAATTTGAGCTGAATTGGTCGTAACTTGTAGGCCTATTTTTCTGATAATCAACTTCAACAACTCTAGCCAGCCCAGAACTAATAGCTCTGGTCAATTCAGGTGCCGCACTAGGTATCAAAGGCACGATAAATTCGACGAAGTCTGGATCAACTTTCGCAAGTTCCAATACGGCTCGTGTTTGCCCCTGCTTGCTGCTAGTGTTTTTCGCTAATTCTCTAAGGGTGGAAATGACTAGCTTATCATCTACGGATAGAGAACCAAGAATTTGGGTAGCTTCCGATCTCAAATCGAGGTCGATGTCACTTTGTGCGATCTTTACAAGAGCGACTTTTATTCGATCACTTTTGAACCCTTCACTAGTCACGATTTGCATCGCCCTCTGTCTGAACACAACATTTCGATGCTGAAGTCCGGTCAGTACATTTGCTTCGGTGTAAGTGACTTTGGTGGAGATCCAATGTGCTAAATGCTCAAACAGGTTTGTGACTATCGCCCCAGCAGAATAATCTTGCAATTGACCGCAGGCGTTTTCTCCATTTATGGATGGGCCAGTAAGGTTTGCCCACAATTTTAAATCGTCTTCCCAAGTGGCTGGTGGCTCGTTACTTGCAATCGTTAACAGGTACTTTGGAACCGCCTCGTTTTTCCAGCACGGCGCAAAAGGTAAAAAATTTGTGTCTTTTGTTAAGTTCGGTACTTCATTTTCTGGGTAGTTACGACTTCGCGCCAAAGACCTCGACATAAGATGTATCTGACATTGATCGGGGGGCACCTCTAGGTACAATTCAATCGATTCAACTTCTGCGGGGGGTGAGCCATATGCTATGAGTTTTTCTGGAATTTCAAAATAGGTATCGGCTATTTTAATCGTTACAGGCTCTTCGCTATATCGTGTTAATGGCCCCATGAGCATGGAGCAGGCAAACGCTTGGGGCGATAAAAAAAGCGCAACTGAAAGAGCTGCTGCTATACCGCTTCTTCTTACATTTTTGCTTTGCCTAAAAAGAACTAACGCCATGCTGTTGCCAAGTTAATGACTTGAATTATTCGAGCTATATTTCTGTATGTTACATCAGCCAAATAGAAACCCCAAATTGGTGACATTCACGCACTCAGTCCATTGTCGAAAAGTGTGTAAGAAGTGTGTAAGAGCTATCTTGCTGAATTATCAGGCCGAAATGCACGCACTAGTTTTTGGGACTAGCGACACCAAAAGCCCCTGAAAAATAACGCTGAAAACACAATAAGAAATGGCGGACAGGGAGGGATTCGAACCCTCGATAGGCTTACACCTATACTAGTTTTCGAGACTAGCATGGCAAATTATCCTATTGAGTTATAACGATCTTTTTCTGTCATCGCTAGAGTGTGTAAGAAAATGTGTAATTTTACAAGAGCCATTCGCCAAACTATTTACCCTTCTTGTTTCCGAACAGAGGAGGATACTTTTTTTTGTATTTTTCGGCTTTTGCTTTCGCTGTCGCCATCTCTTGATCAGAGAGAGACGTTTTGTACCAAGCTGCGGTAACAGGGGAAAAGCCCTTGCCCATTAGAGGTCGTAAGATCCGCCGTTTTTGGGCGCAGGCGGCTTCTTGGCGCGCGGCGTGGCGGGCGTGACAAGCGCCTTGAACGACGCCTCACGCTCCGCCGCCGAATTGAAATAGGCGCGCACGGATTCAGGATAGGGGTTGTCTTGCGTCTTCTGGCGCTCCAGGGACATGCTATAGCGCACAGGGTTGTCGCGATCCTGCTGGGTGTGGAAGGTGATCGCGGTGAATTCTTCGGGATGGATATAAATCGCGCGGGTTGTGCCTGTCAGCTGCGTCAGCGTACCGTTCGCCGTTGCAATCACCGACGCGAAATCCGCGCGCTTAGACTCTTCCTCTTCCTTTATCAGGTGGCGCGCTTCCCGCGCCAGCGCGCTGATATCCGCGTCCGGCTTCTGGCCGCCGTCCTTCCACAATTTGTTCAGCAGGTCGTTTTCGCGATTGCCGGAATAGGTATGGTCGTTGGTCTGCACATCGAGCGAGCCGGAGCCCTCAAAAAGGACATTCACCTGTATCCCGTCATCGCGGATTTCGCGCACCGCTGCGGGGTCGATATACAGCGCCGCCGCGTTGTACCAGCGGGCATGCGCCTGCTCGGGCTTGAATTCCAGCAGCGCCTTGCCCGTGCCGCGCACGGCGTCCAGCAGCGCCGCCAGTTCTTCCGGCTTCGTGCCATAGCTTTCTTCCCAGCCCACGCCCCTGACGCCGACGATCACGCCCTGCTTGCCATCCTTGCCCACTTCCGTCACGGTCGCGAAGGTGACGGCGGCGGGGGAAACGAAATGCGGATATTCCTTGTCCTCGTGCCGAAGCGGCAGCGGCAGCAGCTTGTTGCCGGCATCGGCCAGTTTTTGCAGCAGCGCATCCGTATCGACCTCGACGCTTTTGGTGTTGATGTACTGCACTCGGCCGTTCGCGTTGAAAATCGTCATCTCGTCCTTGTCGGGATAAACATGGATGCTTGTGACCGACAATGCATCGATGAAGCGCGCTTTGTCGTCGGAGGTGGAGATGTTGATAAGGTTTTTCATGGAGGCTTCCCGCGCGTAGGTTTGAAATTTGAAACAACATAAACCATCTATATTATACGTCAAATACTTGGTGAATAAGAGTAAAAAATATATAATTAAATCAACGGTAAATATTTCAAGATTGAAAATTCGAAGCATCTGAATTATACATAACTGTTGGAGCGAGACGAAATGAACAACAGGCTGCGAGGAGTGTCAGACTGCCCGTCCAGTGTCATGCCATTCAAAACCCCTCCCAAAAAATATTTGACATATTATTTGATGCCGTGGTAAAATCGACTGCAATTGCGGTTAAAAATCCCCCTAAAAAGAGGCGGTGTGTGTCATGTCCCTTGGCGATAGAGCTCTCGTAAACCTTTTCTCAGACTTGAAATCCACGGAACAAGTGACGGCGGTGTTCGAAACGGATGCCGGCAGAAAATGGCTGCTGACGCCGCTGTCGAAGGACGTACCGGACAACGGCCTGTCCTACATGGTCGACGGCTATTTCAGTGACCACTGGAGTAACCGGCACAAGGAATTCGCAACGGCGGCGCTGGCCGCGCTCGAAAAAGCGGAGCCCGATGCGGCAAAGCGCGTCGCGCTGCTGACCGCAACCAACAATCTCGGCCAATCGGTCATCCACAAATCGCTGCAATACGGCGGCCAACGCGAGACTTACGAGCCGGTGCTCGACGCCCTCTACAAATGGGCGGGCGAGGAAAAGGCCGAGGCGATCATGAAGGGCATCCTTTCCGAGCCGCTCGGCAGTTTTGACAAGGGCATTTCCTACAATTTCCAGAACGTGCGCAATGTTCTTCCCCGGGACTCGAAGGAGTACGCCCGGGTCGACGCGCTGACGACCGATATGTACCACCCCGTCACGGCCGCCGCCCTGCGCGAAACGCTAGCGGAACTGCGCCCTGCCGTTGCCGCCTATATCGCCGATGAACAGAAGAAAACCGATCTGAGCGACTATTCCAAAGGCGAACTTGCGAAGATGCAGGCTTTTTACGACAGCGCCGACCCCGTCGCATATCGCGGCACGCTGCTGACCGAGCATTTCCCCGGCAAGGCGTTTTTCCGCCTGCTGGAGATACAGTTGAAGGGCGGCGCTGCCACGCCGCAGCAGAAGGCCGACGGCATCTTCTCGCTGCTCTCGGCAACGGACGCCAAGGGCGACACGCCCATGCACCGCAAATGGGTGTCGAGCGACCTTCTCGGCACGCCCAAGGATTCACGCACCTTCACCGACAGGCTTTCACCCATGCTGGCTGCCTTCGACCGGCTGCTCGGCACAGATGTGGCGATCGACCTGGCCAAGAAGCTGCTGCTGCAGGAAAACGCCAAGGGCCAGTTGCCGCTTGACATCTATCAGTACCCGCAGATGCCGACGCGCGACTTCCAGATCGAAAAGCTGCTGCAGACACTGCGCAAGGAAATGGGCAGCACCGAAAAATTCACGACCTGGGTTAAGGAAGTCATCGCGCCCGTCCTGCCGGCGGATTACAAGATCAACCTGGCCGTTTTCGAGCCCAAGGCTGAACCGAAGCCTGGCGACAAGCCTGCGCGCGGTGCGAAGCTGGAATTCTAGCAAGCCACCTCTTTTCATCCCGGGCAAGGCTGGAGGCAGAAGCGCCTTTGAATGGTTTCCCGGTCACCTTTTCCAGCAGTGTGGTCATGACTACCCTGGGCCTCCTCGCCCTGCCTTCTGCCTACGCAGGCTCTCTTGCCGATGACCTGAAAGAGCAACAGGAGCTTTTGGCAGAGCATCAAACACGCGCAGAACTTCTCCAAGTTGAATCAGCCAGGATTCAAAAGGGGCAATCCCATTTCTCCATTTTAAAAGACGGCTCACGGAAACGGAGCCGTCTTTTTATTGTAAACTACTGTAATATATGAATTAAATTGATCAGTCCAACCTTGACATTTTGATTAATTTGTCATATTGTACAAGACATACACAATTCATAATTAAAACATAGAGGGATATCAGATGGCCAACGAAGCAACTGCAGCAGCCCCCGTCGAAACCACAGCGGCGCAGGTTACCTCCGAAATCAATCGCGAGAAAAAATCCAACAGGATTGAAGCGGCGATAAACGGTGGGCTTGGCCTTGCTGGCGTTGCGACCTACGCTGCCATGACAGCCTTGTTTCCGCCTGCAGGCATCCCGGGTTTATTTGCGATGCTCGGCTTGGTGTACACATCCCTGAAGGGCTGGAAGCTGATTGAAAACATCGGCACCGAAATATCCCTCAATAAAGCAAAGCAGGAAGCGGCGGATGAGAGCAGCTTCAAGAAAACGTCAGATCGCGCCGCCAAGCTTGCCAAAGTCAGTAAAACCGCCCTGAAAGCCACTCTCGGCGTGTTCGGCTTCGGCGTGGCGACAGCGCTGGCGGGATGGCTTGCGCCTGCCGTTGTGCCTGCCGCGCTTGCTACGACAGCCTTTACGGTTGCGGTCGGGACGATGGTCGCCGGCGCATCCGTGACATCCTACCTTGACGGCGAAAAAAAAGGCGCATCGAAAATCGCGGCATTCGCGAAAAGCCTGTTCGTGGCTGATAAGCCCGTAGTGGCCTCCGCGACCGATAACGCGCCTGCCGCCGTTTCGTCAGTTCCCTCCGTTTCGCAGGGCTTTGGGCTTGCGGTCAACGGCAATGAGACGCCGAAGACGACAGCGGTCGGGAACGATGCACCTGCCCTTAAAAAGGACGCGCCGAAGCCTTATCTGAATGCAGGAAATTAGAAAAGGGAGCCATCTGCCCATGTCCAAGAGTCCCCAAGATGATCACTACGGTCGGCACCGCGAGGACGGCCCCGCCGTCGAATGGGCAAGCGGCACAAAGCTTGTTCTTCACAAGGACGGGTTCACCGTTTACGGCGCAGACGGCGGCGCCACAGACGTAAGAGGTGTCACGAAGATAAATGAGTCCCGTCAGTCAGGTGGTAGTCTGATCGAATATTCTAATGGCTCCAGTGTGACCATCTCCGATTCTGGAATCACCGTCAAGCACGGTGATGGAGCATCTCTCCACTACAGCAAAGATCTCCGCCCCACTGGCGAAAAGGTGCCGCACAAACCGCCGAAGCCCTTCCAACCTTAACCAATACGAACCCATGCAATTCAGAATCGGTTAAGACTCTTTTAAAAAAGTTTCCATTTCGACAGGCTGACTCTAAACAAACGCGAGTCAATCCTCTCGGTTTCGCCTGAACAACATGACGTACCATGATGTCTTTATGATATACTCTCTAAAGGATGTTTAGCGTCCGGTTAGATGCACGCGTCCATGAGCGAGCAAGCGCAATCCGTTAAGCACCACAAGCACAGTGCCACCTTCGTGACCGATAACCGTCAGAGGTAGAGGCAGATCAAAAAATAACCCTCCGATGACCAGAACGATCATCGCACCAATGGCGAAGGTCAAATTTTGTCGTATGATGGATGCGGTCTTACGGGCAAGCAGGTGGGCTGAGGCCAGTTGCGCCATATCTTCGGATAAAAGAGCGACGTCTGCAGCCTGCAGCGCCACATCTGACCCTGCAGCTCCCATTGCAATCCCGACATCTGCCCGAGCAAGAGCCGCCGCATCATTGACACCGTCGCCGACAAACGCGATCCTGCCCTCGGCGGCCAGATCTCCGACCCTGCGCACTTTATCTTCCGCCAGCATATCGGCGAATATGTTGTCTGGGTGCAGACCAAGCTCCTCGCCAATCCGCAGGGCCACTGGATAGCGGTCGCCCGTCATCATTACAATTTTCTTGATGCCTCCTGCCTTCAGGGAGGCAAGTGCCGGGAGTGATGTCGCGCGCAGCTGGTCAGCGATACTGACCGCCCCCAGCACCTGTGATCCCAGACCCAGATAAATGATTGTTTGAGCTGTGCTGGCCAGTTTTACCAGATCAGGATGATCGAGCACGGCACCCATCTCTGCTGCCAGCCTTGGATTTCCCGCCCACAGTTCCCCGTCTGCATGGCTACCGACGATTCCTGCGCTCGGGCGATTGCTAACATCTTTCACAACGGCGAAAGCAATGCCCCGTGCCGTAGCTTCCCGCCTTATAGCGCTTGCGCTGTGATGCTCTGATTGCGCCTCAACACCCGCGAGAAGTGACAAGAAACGCGTTTCGTCACCATCGAGCGCGACCATGGCAGTAATGGCAGCCCTGCCTGTCGTAAGCGTGCCCGTCTTGTCGAAAGCAAATGTATTTACCGCCGCGAGCGTTTCTAGGGCCGCACCACCCTTGAAGAGAACGCCGCCGCGCGCTGCCGCCGAAAGCGCGGACAAGATCGCGGCAGGCACGGAGATAACAATCGCGCAGGGGCTTGCGGCTACAAGCAGCGTGGCAGAACGGTAAAGAGCCTGATCCCAATCGCGGCCAAACCAGTAAAATATTATGAATGCCAAAACCGCGCCCACGAGTACCGCCACCGTATAGCGTTGCCCGAACCAGCCGCTGAACCGTTCTGAAGGGGCTTTGGCCGCTTGCGCCTGCGTTACCAAAGTAATCATGCGCGCAACGGTGCTTTCCGCGAGAGCTTTGGTAACTCTCACCTCAAGCACGCTATCGAGATTGATGGTGGCCTCAAAAACAGGTGCGCCGGGGTCTTTACTGACCGGCATGGATTCGCCCGTAATGCTCGCCTCGTCGATAGCACCGTGACCGTTCAGGATCATGCCATCGGCAGGGATGCGCGCACCTGGACGAAGTATGACAATATCGCCTACACAAAGCTCGGCAGCTGGAATTTCTGTGACGACCCCATCGGCAGACTTGCGTAATGCCGTTTCCGGGCGAAGCGCCATAAGGGCTTCAATAGCCCGCCGCGCGCGTCCTAGCGCCCTTTCTTCCATTGTCGTAGACAGGCTGAAAAGGGTGAGCAACACGGCCCCTTCAAAAGGGGCGCCGACGACGGCTGCCGCAATTGCGGCTATGACCATCAAAAGGTCTATATCCAAGACACGCTCTCGCCACAGCGCGGTCAGGGCGCGCCAGGCGGCAGGCACTCCGCCCGCAAGGTAAACCAGCGATATGCCCACAAAGGAAAGAATCTGGGACGTGTTTTCATCTAATGGCAAAAAACCGGCAATCGACAGCGCCATTCCCAATACGGCCGCCCCTGTCAGTAAAACGTCGCCATAACCCGCAAAACCGAGCCAATCACCAGACCGCAAGGAATTGCAGCAGGTTCGTACTTCGGTAGGTGCAGGTTTCGCGATCTTCATGGTTGTCCGATTCTTTTAAATTATCGACAGTATCTGGCAAAAATTGCAGATTACAAGGAAAAGAGACGAAGCTCTTTTCCGCACACCGCCATCTGTACGCATCCTGCCGACACCGTTGTACCCCGTCAGCTTTAGTTAGACAAATAGGGAGCTTCTTGACAAAGGAGTGTTTTTTCTCATCTCAGTGACTGAAAGGAACGCAAATGAGACAAAAACGGGAGGACGGTGCGGCGATTGGTCAGCCCCCATTTTGGAGTCCACCCCCAATAGGTACGTTTCCGCCTGTGTCCATGCCAACCAGTATTCTCGCTTCCCCCAAAGGTTGACCTTTATGACTTTCGCAACGAGCTGGAGCGGGAGAAACACCATTACCGCGAAAGTTACATGGAAGTTGAACGCTTGCGGCTTTGAAACAGCAACAGCTAAAGGTCGAAGCTGTCCATGAGGCGGGGGACTGTCGCATCGAACTGCAGTTCTTTGTTGATGCGTGCCTTGAGGCTCTCGGTCGCAGCCGGCTCTCCATGCGTTACGAATATTCTTTTCGGCGCACTTGGAATAGCGCCTATCCACTCCAGAACTTCCTGAGAATCTGCGTGAGCTGACATGTTATCAAGCTTGACGACTTCGGCTTCCACTTTGTGGAGTGCACCGTGGATTTTAATCTCCTTTTCGCCAGCAGCAAGGCGGGCGCCGCGCGTGCCGGCGGCTTGGAATCCCGCAAGCAGTATCGTGTTTTTCTGCCCTCCCATAAAACGCTTGAGATGGTGCAATACTCGCCCACCCGTGGCCATGCCGCTTGCCGAAATGATAAAGGCAGGCATGTTAACCGTACTGTCATCAAGACGACGTGACTCTTCGCGGCTGCGAGTATAACTGGCGGTCGAGCACACTGCTCGAGCCAACTCTGGGGACAGGCGGTGGTCACTGGGGTGGATGTGCAACAGTTCCGATACGTCAATTGCCATGGGGCTGTCCAGGAATACCGGAAGATTTGAGGGTATCCTGCCTTCCGACTTGAGCTGGTGCAGGTAGAACAGCAGAAGTTGTGCCCGACCCACTGCAAAGGCCGGCGCTACTATGGAGCCACCTCGCGATACGGTTCTATTGATAACATCGGCAAGTTCTGTGGCGGGATCTGCAGCATCATGACTGCGGTCGCCATAGGTCGACTCAACGACAAGATAATCTGCTCCTTGCGCAACAGAGGGAGCAACCATCATCGGGTCATTGGGCCTGCCCAGATCACCTGAAAACAGCAATGAAGTCGCGCCATCGTCGAGGCGCACACTTGCCGCGCCGAGGATGTGACCGGCCCGGAACAACGAAAATCCCAAAAAATTCCCCAGTGTGTGCCTGCGCCCCCAAGGTAATGGCCTGAAATAAGCAAGCGCAGCCTCTCCTTCCTCCTTAGTATAAAGGGGCAGCGGTGGCGTGTGCTTCGAAAACCCATGACGCAAGGCGTTGGCGGCGTCTTCCTCCTGCAGGAAACCTGAATCCGGAAGCAATATCGCGCAGAGATCGCGCGTCGCGTGAGAACAATAAATCGGTCCCTTGAAACCGTCCCTGATCATTCTCGGAATATATCCGCTGTGATCTATGTGCGCGTGCGTCAGAACGATGGCGCTAATGGAGGCTGGCGGCACCGGGAAAGGCTGCCAGTTGCGCAGACGGTCATCTTTCATTCCCTGAAACAAGCCACAATCAACGAGGTATCTTTTCCCATCGTCCTCAAGAAGATAACGCGATCCCGTCACCGTTCCCGTTGCACCAAGAAATGTTAGTTTCAACTGTGTCTCCTATGCTATAAGAACCCAACTCTTGTCTTTGGCCACATAATCCATGATGCGCTTAGCAATGAACCAATTAAAGTTTATGCCTGCGCCTTAGTCTGGCCCTTTTGAGCGAACGCGCGATACATAAAGCCGACAAATGCAAACACGCCGATGCAAAAAACGACATCACCTGGCACGCGCGCCCAAACAAGTGCCTGCATAACGGGTCTGTGCATAAACTCGGCCGAACGGGCGAAATGGTAGCCCTGTGAGATGCTGACGTAGGTCTGAAGCACCCCTTGAGGCAGCAACGAGAGAAGCGTCATCATTGCGAGGCCTATATTGAGTGACCAGAACGAAATCTTGAGCAGTTTTTCGTTCCACATAGCAGGGTTGGTAAGGCCCCGCATGCAATAGAGCGTCAATCCCAGCCCCAGCATGCCGTAGACGCCAAACAAGGCCGCATGGCCATGATTGGCGGTTGTGTTCAGCCCCTGCATGTAATAAAGGGCGATAGGGGGATTGATCAGGAAGCCGAACAAGCCTGCCCCGATCAGGTTCCAGAACAGCACGGCGGCAAAGAACTTGAAAGGCCAGTGGTAATTACGCTCCCAGACTGCCTCATTTTCAACCTTATATCTGGCATAGGCCTCAAAACCGACAACGAGCAGGGGGACAACCTCAAGTGCCGATATCATCGCGCCTACGGCAATAACCGATGTCGGAGTCCCGCTAAAATAAAGATGATGGAGAGTTCCGAGCACGCCGCCGAACAGGAAGATGATTGTGGCAAACAGCACCATCACGGTTGCAGTGGATGTCCTCAATATGCCCATCCGAACGAAAAGCAGCGAGATAATGGCAGTGGCAAAAACCTCGAATATGCCTTCGACCCAAAGGTGTACGACCCACCAGCGCCAATATTCCATGATCGAGATATGCGTATGCTGCCCCCACATCAAGCCCGCTGCATACAGCAGCCCGATAGCAACCGCCGATACCAGCACAAGATAAATAAGCGACTTGCCGCCTTTTTGAAGCAGCACGGGCCACAATCCGCGCACGACCAGACCAACCCATAGGAATAGACCGACGGTGAGGAAAATCTGCCAGAAACGGCCCAGATCTACATATTCGTAGCCCTGATGCCCGAACCAGAAGTTCGTTGTGAGGTTGCCAAAGAAACGGTGAACTGCCGCCCATTGACCGGCAAATGAACCTGCGACGATGATGATAAGGCTAATAAAGAGAAAATTGACTCCGAACCGCTGGAATTTCGGATCGCGCCCGCCCAGCATGGGGGCGACATAAAGCCCGGTTGCGAGCCAAGCGGTCGCAATCCAGAGCACTGCAAGTTGCGTGTGCCAGGTACGCGTCACCGCATAGGGCAGATATTCGGCGAAGGGTAACCCGTAAAGGCCTTGGCCCTCGACCGCATAATGAGCCGTGACGATGCCGAGGAATACCTGACCCAGAAACATTGCGCTAACAAGCCAGAAGTATTTTGACGTCGCCTTCATCGACGGGGTGATCGTAGTGCTATCCAGTATATCGGCCTTTGCGATGCCCTCTTCGGGCACTAATTCCTGACGCCAAATATCATATTGCTTCGCGTAATAGGCAATCAACGCGCCCGCAGCGGCCAGCAAAAGGAAAACAGAGGCGATGCTCCACAAAAGGGTTCCCGGGGTGGGGGTATTCCCGACGAGAGGCTCATGTGGCCAGTTGCTCGTATAGGTAATATCGAGGCCGGGGCGATTGGTCGTTGCACCCCAGGCAGTCCAGAAATAGAACGCAGAAAGCTGTTTTGCTTCTTTCTTTCCGAGCAGGCCATGAACGGGAAAGGCATAATCCCTGCGCAGGTCCAGCGACGCCGCATCGCTGCCCTCGTACAGGCTTGTGAAATGCGATTCAACCTGTTTGATCGCCTGGGCGCGCATGTTGCTGACCGAAATTGTCCCGGTATGGGGATCAAAGGTGTTGGAGCGCATTTCTTCTTGCAGCTCGGCCTTTTGCAGTGCCCCATTTTGTTCCGGCGAAAGGCCGACGATTTGTTTTTTCAATTTAAGGGCAAGCAGTGCCTCGGCCTCGCGGTGGAGCCAGTCCGCGCTCCAGTCCGGCGCAAGATAGCTACCATGCCCCCAGATTGAGCCCTGTTGCATTCCGCCGATCGATTGCCAGACATTCTGACCGTTTTCGATGTCGCTGCGCGTATAAAGTACTTCGCCGGAAGCCGATGTAACGGTCGTTGGAATAGGAGGGGCCTTTTGGTAAATCTCTGCGCCAAGATACAGTAAAAGACCGAACATGATGACCATGCCTGCAGTCAGGATCAGCCAAAGCCTTTTAATGCTGAAAGTTTGCTTGTAGGTTTCCATGATCACGCATTCCCCTTACGTCGAATTTTTGTATTATAGTTAAAATACTGTTGAACGCCAGTTTCGATATGATTGAACAATGGCGGCGATACAAACAAGAACGCCCTATTCTTCTCTGTTTTTTGGAAAAAATATCATAAATCTTGCTAATGGTCGTTTGAAAAGAAACAGATAACTGACATGCAGCCCAACAAATAGAAGCAGCAGGTTGGCAAAAAATTCATGTGTTTCTTCCAAGGCTTCGCTCATAAAGCTCTTATCCTTGTTATGATCCCCCTTGTCATCAGCATAAGCGATTGAAACCAATTCTGTATTTGCAAGACCGATGGATTTCCCTTTGTCCATCGCTACACCGGTCAAGGTAGCAGCCATCAGGCTGAGCGCGATGCCGAGCATAAACGTCTTGGTAATAGCGGGATGTGAAAAAGCATTTGATAGATTCAGGCCTTCAAAAGAAGGATAGAAACGCATGAGGCCGACATGCGGATTGCCGCTGAGCGCCCATAACAAACGTAACGCAATGACTGCGGCGACCCCGTACCCTAGCCATGAATGAATAAGCCCAAAATCGCCTGTCAGATAAGCGAGCATGGAAAGGGCGGCAAGTATCGCGTGATAAATACGGATGCGATGTATAATGCTCATCTCATCTCCCTATGCATTCATCAACGGAGCTGTAAACAGATGTCTTCGTCATGCACAAAAAAATTCTAGTGTGTGATCTTGCTAGGGATAAATCATTTGGGCACAAAGACCAACTCCGCGACAAACGACGTGCAGTCGTCTCCCAAAAGTGTGTAAGAGCTAGCCAAAACGCCAAAAATAATGCTTTTGTAATCTTTGGTCATTCTTTTATCCTTTTAACTCATTCACGCTGCCTTTTCAAAATGCGCCGACAGCAGCAGCAATCGTTCAACCCCGATAGGTTCTTTCTTAAGAAGCGGCACAACCGCATATCGTTTTGCGTGTTGCTTTGCCACTGCTTCGATTTCCTTCAGCTCGTTATGCGCCCGTTGGCGCAGAAGGGGCGAATGGGGATGGGCGGCGGCGATGCTGTTATTGATAATCCATGCCCACGGCTCTATGCCAGCACGGCGCAAATCCGCCTGCAAATTGGCGGCTTCCAGCACTGGAGTCGTTTCAGCCAGTGTCACCAGCAGAACCTTGGTCTGCTTCTCGTCCTGGAGGCGCATCATGGGCGTGGTCACGCGCATGTTCTTGTCGCTCATTTGACGCTTGATTTCGCGATGATATGCGCCGGTTGCATCCAATAAAAGCAAAGTATGGCCTGTCGGCGCGGTGTCCATCACGACAAACTTCTCGCCAGCCTCGCGGATGATCCGCGAGAAGGCCTGAAATACGGCGATTTCCTCGGTACAGGGGGAGCGCAGGTCCTCCTCCAGCAGGGCGCGCCCTGCTGCATCCAATTTCGCTCCCTTTGTCTCAAGGACATGCTGCCTGTAACGCTCGGTTTCCGCATGGGGGTCTATACGGCTGACAGTAAGATTGTCGAGAGTTCCGTTCAGCGTTTCGGATAAATGGGCGGCAGGGTCTGAGGTCGTCAGGTGGACGGGAAGGCCGCGATGCGCCAATTCCACGGCGACCGCCGCCGCAAGCGTCGTTTTCCCGACGCCGCCCTTGCCCATCAGCATGACAAGGCCGTGCTTGTCGGCTGCGATGGTGTCCACCAGAGACGAAAGACTCGGTTCATTGACCGTGATTTTCTGGTCTTCGGTCACAAAAGCCTGAGGCGTCGCCTCGACCAGCAAGTGCCGCAGGGCATCCAAGCCAACGAGATTGAAGGGCTTGAGAGCGACATTATCGCAGGGCAAAGGTTTCAGAACCTCGGGTAGCGTATTCAGCACTTCCTGCTCACGCGCACAAATGGCCGCGGCAAGCGGGTCAAGCGCGGCTTCGCTTTGAGGCAAAACCCCGTTGATAACTAGATATTGCTGTGAAAGTCCGATTTTGGCGAGTTCCTCATGCGTCCGCGCGACTTCGCGCAAAGTGGATTGCTGGGCGCGGGCGACGAGTATCAGCCGTGTCCGGAGCGGGTCGGCAAGGGCTTCTACCGCGTGTCCGTACTGGTCGCGTTGTTTTTCCAACCCAGCCAGCGGCCCAAGGCATGAGGCATCGCCTTTACCTTCCTCCAGAAAACCGCTCCACGCTCCCGGCAGTTGCAGCAGCCGGATAGTGTGGCCTGTGGGGGCAGTATCAAAGATTATATGGTCGTAATCGGTCGTCAGGGCTGCGGCCGTCAGCAGTGCCGTGAACTCGTCAAAAGCTGCAATCTCGGTGGTGCAAGCGCCGGACAGCTGCTCTTCAATGCCCTTTACAACGGCATCGGGCAATACGCCGCGCACAGGCCCGACAATGCGGTCGCGGTAAGCCTGTGCCGCCGCCTGCGGGTCGATTTCCAGAGCTGACAAACGGTCAACAGTGGGAACTGCCGTAATCTTGTTGCCAATGGTGATGCCGAAAACCTGCCCTACGTTGGATGCAGGGTCGGTACTCACCAGCAATACCCGCTTTCCCGCTTCAGCAAGTTGAATGGCAGTGGCGCAGGCTATCGACGTTTTGCCAACACCGCCTTTGCCGGTAAAGAATAAGAAGCGAGGCGGTTGTTCAAGAAATTTCATGGCAATCCCCAATGTTCGGTTTAGCAGCAGCTTTTTGTGGAGCAGCAGGACTCAGCAGGCTTGCTTTCATCCGAAACCTGCGCGATGCCAGCCCAGCGCGCCAGTTCAGCGCGTTGCGGATAGCGTCCGGCCAAGGCGACTTCACCGTCCACCAGAACCAGCGGCAGCGATTCCTGTCCGGAGCGTTCCAGGAACCCTTTTACCGAAGCGTTTTCGGCAAAGGCCATCGGCTGCTGCGCCAGATTAAAGCGCTCGATCTTCGCGCCGTTTTCCTTTGCCCATGACACGTCGGCGGCAAAGGACACCAATGCCTGTTCGACATCTACACCACAAACGCCTGTGCTGCAGCAAAGAGCGGGGTCAAATATCTGGATTTTTTTCATGTTACTTCTCCTTCCGGGGTTGCAATTTTCTTTCAAGCTTCGAGTAAACCAATTTTGTCCATTTCAGCTTTCAGCCGTTGCGGGTCGTTTTTCAGTTGCGCAAGCGGCAGGGCAAGGAAAGCCTCGATACGGGCGCGGAGTATGCGGTAAGCCTTCATAAAGGCCGCATCGATTTCCGTGTCCGTGCCTGTCGCATGGGCGGGGTCTTCAACACCCCAATGGCTACGCAGTACCTTGCCAAGATAGACCGGGCAGGTTTCGCCCGCCGCGCTGGAACATACGGTGATCGTCACATCCGGCGTCAGGGGCAGGTTATCCCATGATTTGCTATGATAACCCTCAGTGGAAATCCCTTCGCGGGCCAGCAGCGCCAAAGACCGTGGGTGAACCTGTCCGGTCGGCTTGCTGCCAGCGCTCATTGCCGTCCACCTTTCGGGGGCAAGATGATTGAAGGTCGCTTCCGCAAGGATGGAGCGGCAGGAGTTTCCGGTGCAGAGAAAGAGCACGTTCATAATTAAAGCCTATTTCCTTGATTATTTACAGCAGAGAACTTTATGAGGTTCGATTGCCTTGTTTCGGGTGCAACATTCTGCGAACAAAAAACCCAGCAGTTCCTGTAAAACCTCAGTATTCGCGGAATACCAAAGGAACGTTCCTTCGCGGCGTACCTTTACCAGCCCCTCGTTTTTTAGTTTTTCCAAGTGATGCGACAGCGTGGAGTTGGGTATGGACAATTCGCTTCCAATCTCTCCGACTATCATACCCTCGGGATGGTTCTTTAAAAGCAGCCTCACAATCCTCAATCGTGCCTCCGTTCCCATTGCGGAGAGCATGTCGGCGTAGCGGGCGATCAGTTCTGAGTCTTTTTGTTTAGGCATGTGTTTATATCCGTATTTCTGCGATAATCGAAATATAGACTTTGGATGCAAAGAGTCAATCTAATCCGGCCAAGATTGGGAATGGCGGGCGTGAAAATAGCGGGAAAAGTGTGTAAGAAGTGTGTAAGAGCTATCTCGCTGAATTATAAGGCCGAATAGCACGCACTAGTTTTTGGGACTAGCGACACCAAAAGCCCCTGAAAAATAACGCAGAAAATACAATGATAAATGGCGGACAGGGCGAGATTCGAACTCGCGATAGGATTGCTCCTATTCTAGTTTTCGAGACTAGCGCCTTCAACCGCTCGGCCACCTGTCCTCTCGATAGGCCGGAAACATAGCAGAAAGAGCCGATTCCGGTAAAGTCTTTGTTTTTGGAAGGTTTTTCAAGGATTCCAAGGAATTTCCGGCCGCCGTCGTCTAATCTTGGGAAATCAAGGGAGGTTTTTATGCTGTTTCGGGTGCTGTGTTTACTGGTCCTGTTGGTGGGTTTTTCGGGGGCGGGGGAGGCCTGCCGGTATCAGGCGCGGCCGCTGGCCGATAGCGTGAAGGACGCGAAGGTGGCATTCATCGGCACGGTGCGCACGGTGGAGAACGGACAGGCGACGCTGGTTGTGGAACAGGCCGTGCGCGGCGTGACGGCGGGACAGGAAGTGACCGCCGATTATGACGGCAGCAGCTGCGATATCCGTTTTACCGCAGGCCAGCGCTGGCTGTATCTGGGTTCGGTGCATCCGTCGGGGTCGCTGCTGCTGCAGGACGAAAACGGCAATGATTTGCAGGATAATATGAAGGCCGTGACGGCTGCGCTGCCGGTTGCATCTGCAGCACGCGGCGGCATGATCGTGGTCGGTACGATGGAGCGATCCTGTGCGCCTTGGGATGGCGCGGCATTTACGATCACGCTGGATAACGGCATCACGGCGCATGTCTATGACAGCATCGTCGAGCGCGACAATACATCGACAGCCGTGTTCCAGTCGGACGGAAAATCGGAACACGGCCACGGGCAGATACTGGATTGCGCCAATAACAAAGCCTGCCAGCCGCTGACGGGCACGATCACGATGGGCGCGGTCGATTCCGAAGCCGCGCGCGGGCGCATCGATATCAAGGACGGCGAACACAACATACGCCATGTGTTCCGCGTCAAGCGCGTGTACAAACAGGTCTTCTGCGGCTGATTTTGCCCGGCAAAGCGGGCAGGGGTAACATTTTGCCTCCGGTCGGTTTCAGGTTAAGTGACTGTACGTGCAGGGAAATTTATTTGGCATAATGTATGCATAGTTGTAGATACGAAGGGGTGGTCAGGGAACCGCAGCATCACCTCCGTATCATCTGCAACAGGAGCCATGCATGCAAAACCAATCCGAACAATCATACGAAATCCTTCCGCCCACCAAAGGCGGTTATTACACCGTGAACCTCGAAATCGACGGCAAGAAGCTGCCCTATGTGGTTTTCGCGACATCGGAATTCGATGCAGCGCGCAAGGTGAAATACGAAACCGGCTGCGTTGTCACCGACCGCGACCTGAAAGGCCCGTACCACAAATACATCTGATCCCTGCCCACAACCCCAACGTAAACCAAAAATGCGCCGGAGCCCCACACACCGCCGGCCATAAAAAAACAGCCCCCGCTGGAGAACGGGGGCTGATTTTTTTTAAGCGAAGCGGAAACGGTTATTTCTGCGTTTCAAGCCATTTGATGACGGCTGCGCGGTCTTCCGGTTTTTTGATGCCGGCAAAGCCCATCTTGGTGCCGGGCACGCCTTTTTTCGGGCTCCACAGGAATTTGTTGAGCGCGTCGTAATCCCACTTCTTGCCGTGTTCGGCCTTCATCGCGTCGGAATACGCATAGTCGGGACGATGCGCATGAACGCCGCCCACAACGCCGAACAGGTTCGGGCCCACTTTGTCGGGGCCGCCGTTGTCGAAGCTGTGGCAGGACGCGCAGACTTTCGCCAGCTTCTCGCCCTTCGCCAGATCCGCGCCCGCCACATCGATCGGTTCGGGTTCGGTCTGTTCGGCCGCCGCAGGACCGCCGCCGCCTTCGGACGCGGCGATTTCATACGCGTCCTTTTCAAGGTGGTGCGGGTGGTACAGTTTGTGCGACACGAAGCCCGCCAGCATGGCGATGATGCCTGCACAGAGGAGGGCGGCGAGTATTTTGTTGAATTCCATGCTCATGGAAAGACAGTCCTTTTTATTGTTCTTTTTTATTGTTGTTTTTCTTGGGTATCAATTTATCGCGTTTCTTATTTTGAATCCACCCGTTTGCGTTCTGCCACAATCGGCTCCACGGGCTGGAAGTCGATGTCCCAGGGGAAGTAGATCCAGGTGTCCTGGCTGACCCAGGTGACATAAGTATCCACCAACGGCTCGCCCGCCGGTTTCGCATAGACGGTCGCGAAATGCGCCTTGGGCAGCATCTTGCGGATAATCTTGGCCGTGCCGCCGGTATCGACGAGGTCATCGACCACCAGCCAGCCTTCGCCGTCGCCGACGAGGTCGGGGTTGATGTTTTTCAGGATGACGGCTTCGCGCTGGCTTTTGTCGTCATAGCTGGAAATGCCGATGCTTTCGATCAGCTTGATGTCCAGCTCTCTCGCCAGCAGGCCGGTCGGTATCAACCCGCCGCGCGTGATGCCGATGATGCCTTTCCAGTCGCTGCGCTTTTCGACCAGACGCCATGCCAGCGCCTTGCAGTCGCGGTGGAACTGGTCCCAGGAAACAAGGAAACGCTTTGGTGCGGGTGAATCGGACAAGGGGATTATCTCCAGACTGTACTGATTTATTTATATACGCCTGTTCGCGGGTGCAAGCCAAGACTTTGGCGGGGCTCGCGAAATTTCGCTACTGAAACGGGCTTTGCCTTGATATAAACGTTCAACGCGCCGGGGGATGCGTCGAATTATGGATATATCCGTCCTGTCTTCAAATGCTGCATGGTTTTTTCCGGCTCTGGTCGCGCTTGTCGTCTGGGGGTTGACGGCATTCCTGCCCAAGGTGTTGCTGCGGGGCATGCAGCCGCTGCACATGATCGTTTATAACTGCTTTTTCTTTTTCCTGACCGCCTGCGGCGTGCAGTTCATGTTCCGCAACGACTTCGAATTTGAATGGCACGGCGTGTTGCTGGCAATGGCGACGGGGGCCTGCGGTACGCTGGGGCAGGTGTTTTACCTGATTGCGTTGCAGCGCGGGCCGCTGACATATGCCTCGATGATTTCGTCGCTGTATCCGGCGGTGGCGACCGTGCTGGCGCTGGTGTTCCTGCCCGATCCGCTGACGCTGCGGCAGGGGCTTGGCGTTGTGCTGGGCCTTGCGTCGATCATCACGCTGGTGGTGGCGAGCGACAACCCTTCGCAAACGAAACTGCCCGAAGCGGTGAACGACCAATGATCACTGCGTCCGACAAAAAATGGATCGTGCCGGCGATCGGCGCGATGCTGGTCTGGGGGTTCTGGGCGTTCCTGCCGAAAATCGCGCTGAATACGCTACAGCCGCACAGCATCATTTTCTATGAATCCCTTGGTAATTTCTGCGTCAGCCTGCCGATCTTGTTTTACCTGCGTTTCCGCCTGCAGTTTCAGGCGAAGATCGTGGCGCTGGTGGGCATGTCGAGCGCGCTGACGGCGCTTGCCATTCTGGCGTATTTCATCGCGCTGCATAACGGGCCGGTCGCGGTCGTCGTCACGATGACGGCGATGTATCCGGTGCTGTGCCTTGTGCTGGCGCGCGTGTTCCTCAAGGAAAAGCTCAACCGCACGCAATTCGCCGCGATTGCGATGTCGGTCGTGGCGTTGCTGCTGCTTGTCTGGCCGGCGTAAGGCTTAGGCGGCCTTGTGCGCGTCCCATTTCGGCGCCCAGTCGGGGTTGATCAGGCGGCCGCCTTCGCGTGCGAGGCCGTGGATGATCTTCATGTCCGTCTCGTCCAGCGTGAAGTCGAAAATGTTGAAATTTTCGCGCATGTGTTTTTCGGATGCGGCCTTCGGGATCGCGGCCACGTTTTCCTGCTGTACCAGCCAGCGCAGCGCGACCTGGCCGACCGTCTTGCCGTATTTATGGGCGAGGGATTGCAGGTCTTTTTCGTCGTTGATCTTGCCGCGCGCCAAGGGCGAATAGGCGGTCAGGAACATGCCGTGATCCATCATGTAATCATAGACGGGGCTTTGCGACAGGAAGGGATGGTATTCGACCTGGTTGGTCGCAAGGTCGACGCCCAGCGTTTCGACTACTTCCGTCATTTGCGCGACCGTGAAGTTGGACACGCCGATCAGTTTCGCGCGGCCGTCTTTTTGTACCTTTTGTAATGCCGCCATTTGTTCAGCGAAGGGGATTTCCTTGACCGGCCAATGGATCAGCAGCAGATCAACGTAATCGGTCTTGAGCTTTTTCAGCGAACCGTCGAGCGATTTTTGCAGCGCGCCGTCGCGGACATTCGACATCCAGATTTTGGTCGTCAGGAACACTTCTTTGCGGTCAATGCCGGAATTCTTGATCGCATCGCCCACGAATTCCTCGTTCTCGTAAATCTGCGCGGTGTCGATATGGCGATAGCCGATTTCCAGCGCCTTTTGCACGCCGGTCAGGCATTCCTTTTCGCGCAGCTGCCATGTGCCATAGCCAAGCGCGGGGATTTTGAAGTCTTTGTGCGTGATGTGCATCATGGCGGTTTTCTCCGGTCAAGAGGTGGAAATTCAAAAGACGGGGTTAATGCGCGTCTGCCCAGTTAAGACCCCATCCAGCATCTACAACGAGCGGAACCCCGAGTCCGGTTCCGGCATCTTCCATGATTTTTTTCACCAGCGCCTCGGTTTCGGCCTTTTCGGCGACCGGCACCTCGAACAGCAATTCGTCATGGACTTGCAGCAACATTCTTGCGCCCAGTTTCGCTTCGATCAGGGCGGGGGCGATGGCGATCATCGCTTTCTTCATGATATCCGCCGCCGTGCCCTGCAAGGGCGCGTTGATCGCCTGACGCTCCGCAAACCCGCGCATGGCGGGGTTCTTGTCGGTGATACCGCGCAGGTAAACCTTGCGCCCGTGGAATGTTTTTACATACCCGTGCGTGCGTGCGAATTCCTTGGCCGCATCCATGTAATTTTTCAGTTCCGGGAAGCGGGCGAGGTATTGCTTGATATAATTCGCGGCTTCGCCTTGGGGGATGCCCAGCTGCTTGGCAAGACCGAAACCCGAAATGCCATAGATGATGCCGAAATTGATCGCCTTGGCATTGCGGCGGATATCGGGCGTCATTTCCGACAGCGGCACGCCGAACACCTGGCTGGCGGTGGCGGCATGAATGTCGATACCGTCATGGAATGCCTGCTTCAGCTGCTTGATATCGGCAAGTTCGGCGGCAAGGCGCAGTTCAACTTGCGAATAATCGACCGACAGGAATTCGTAACCGTCTTCCGGCACGAATGCCGCGCGGATTTTTTTGCCGTCCGCCGTCTTGATCGGAATGTTTTGCAGGTTGGGGTCGTTCGACGACAGCCGGCCGGTATTCGCGCCGACCATGTTGTACGACGTATGCACGCGTCCTGTTTTAGGGTTGATGGTTTCGGGCAGCGCGTCGGCATAGGTGCTTTTCAGCTTCGACAATCCGCGCCATTCAAGGATTTGCGCGACGATCGCGTGCTCGCCCAATTCCTCCAGCACTTCCGCGCCCGTCGCCCATGCGCCGGTTTTGGTTTTCGATGCGCCCGGCAGCCCCATTTCGCCGAACAGCACATCGCCCAACTGCTTGGGCGATCCGATATTGAACGGATGGCCCGCCAGCTTGTAAATGTCTTCCTCCAGCGTCACCATCTTGGTCGCGAAATCGTTGGAGATTTTGCGCAGCACATTGGTGTCGATTTTTACGCCCGTGAATTCCATGTCGGCGATGATGGGGGCGAGGGGGCGTTCCACGGTTTCATAGAACGACGCCATGCCTTCCTGCGGCAGGCGCGGGCGGAAATTCTTTTCCAGCTGCAGCGTCACATCGGCGTCTTCGGCCGCGTATTGTAATGCCTTGTCGAGCGGCACAAGGTCGAAGGTCACGCGTGCCTTGCCGGTGCCGGTTACTTCGTCATAGGAAATCGGCTTGTGGTTCAGCAGCAGTTCCGACAGCTCATCCATGCCGTGCCCGTGCATGCCGCCATCCAGCACGAAAGACATCAGCATCGTATCGTCAATCGGCGCGACGCGGATGCCGTATTGCAGGAACATCTGAAGGTCGTATTTAATGTTGTGGCCGATTTTCAAAACGGCGGGGTCTTCCAGCAGCGGCTTGAGCATCGCAAGTGCGCGCTCCACCGGGATCTGGCGCAGGTCGGATTCAGCCTTCTTTTCCTGCATCGTGAAATCGAAGCTTTCGGAATAGCCCTTCGGGTCGCGGTGCTGCAGCGGGATGTAGCAGCCGTTGCCCTTTTCGGTCGACATCGAAATGCCCACCAGTTTCGCCTTGGACGGGGTCAGGTCGGTCGTTTCGGTGTCGATGGCCATCTGACCCGCTTCCATCGCCATGTCGATCCAGCGTTGCAGCGCGGCTTCGTCCTGCACCAGTTCATAGCTGGCGGGTTTGTCGGCGGCGGGGGCGGCAGATGTCGCGATGATACCGGGTGTGCCGGTATTGGCAGGGGCAGGCGCGGGAACGGGCGTGCCACCCAGCTGTTTTTCCATGCGCGCCATCGTGGTCTTGAAACCCTGCTGCGCCAGGAACGCCATCAGCTTTTCCTTGTCCGGCTTACGGATCGACAGCTCGGCAAGCGGGGGCGCGCCCGGCACATTGGCGTCCAGCTGCACAAGGCGTTTGGAAATGCGCGCGTTTTCGGCGTGTTCGATCAGGCTTTCGCGGCGCTTGGGCTGCTTGATTTCGCCGGCGCGCGCCAGCAGCGTTTCAAGATCGCCGTATTCGTTGATCAGCTGGGCTGCGGTTTTCAACCCGATGCCAGGCACGCCCGGCACGTTATCGACGCTGTCGCCGGCCAGCGACTGCACATCGACAACCTTGGACGGCGGTACGCCGAATTTTTCCAGCACTTCGGCCTCGCCGATATCCTTGTACTTCATCGGGTCGTACATGCGCACGCCCGGGCGGATCAGCTGCATCAGGTCCTTGTCGGACGATACGATGGCAACCGACTGTCCCGCTTCGCTTGCCAGCCGCGCATAGGTGGCGATCAAATCGTCGGCCTCATATCCTTCCATTTCAATCGCGGGAATGGCGAAGGCTTCGGTCGCTTCGCGGATCAGCGCGAATTGCGGGATCAGGTCTTCGGGCGTTTCGGTGCGGTTGGCCTTGTATTCGGTATAAATCTCGTTGCGGAAATTCTTGCGCTTGGCGTCAAAGATCACCGCGATGTTAGGCACCTTCATGTCGTTCAGCAGTTTCACCAGCATGTTGGTGAAACCCAGCACGGCGTTGACAGGCGTGCCGTCGGGGCGGTTCAGCGGCGGCAGCGCGTGATAGGCGCGGAAAATGAAACCGGAGCCGTCGATCAGGAAAAGTTCGTTGTCGCGGTCGTGCTGGTTCATGGGGGCGGCCCGTTTCATTGAATAGGTGCTGATCATGCTAAAATAAAGTCCTTGCCTGCGCGGTCAAGCGACGGATGACGTTGACATAACCTTTTGTCTTGTATAGGTTTTTTAAAAGGATTCGACAAGGGAAAAAACCGACATGCACGGCATCAGCGCGACCGACCCCGGCAACACGATCGACTGGGGAAAAACGTCGGAAGATTACGCGAAGTACCGTGTCGGACAGCCCGACAGTTTTTTCGATTACATGCGCACCTTCAAGGTCGGCTTGAACGGCCAGTCGCTGCTCGACCTTGGCACCGGCACGGGCGCGATGGCGATACGATTTGCGCAGCGCGGTTGTGCGGTCAGCGGCATCGATGTATCCGAAGAACAAATTGCCTTCGCCAAAAAATCCGCTGAAGAAGCGCGCGTGAAAATCGACTTCCGCGTGGGCGAGGCGGAGAAGCTGCCCTTTGACAGCAAAATGTTCGATGTGGTCACGGCAAACCAATGCTGGCTGTATTTCCGCCAGCAGGAAGTCGTGCGCCAGGTGCTGTGGGCACTGAAGAATGGCGGCGTGCTGGTGACAAGCCATTGTTCATGGCTGCCGGGCCTTGACCCTGTTGCGCAGGCGACCGAAGATTTGGTGCGCGAATTCAACCCCAACTGGACGGCGCATAGCTGGTCGGGATCTATCCCCGCCGTGCCCGCATGGTCGCTGACAGATTTCCGCCTGCGCGCGTTTTTCAATTACGACGAAAAAATCCAGTTCAGCCGCGAAGGCTGGATGGGCCGCATCCGCGCCTGCCGCGGCGTGGGCGCGGCGCTGCCGCCCGAAAAGGTCGCGCAATTCGATGCCGCGCATCTGGAGCTTTTGAAGAAAATCGCGCCCGAAACCTTCAGCGTGCTGCACCGGATCGATGCGCATATCCTCGAGCCGCTTTAAGTATCTGTAATCATTGCGTTAACTATTGCGTCAGTTCCCAGATAAGGGGATTGACGCGTTTATTGTTATGGCTTACTGATTTTTCTACACACTATTCATAAGTTCGGAGAAGCTAGATTGGTCCAGTATTTTGCGACACGCCTTGCCGCATTCGCGCGCGCAGCACTTATAAAGAATATCGAATTTGAAAACGTCACGCGCCCCGACACAACGCTGCACGCGTATAAATCAGAAACGCAGCCGCCCTGCAAATATGACGGGCATGAAATTTCCTATCACTGCAGCTCCTGGTAAATCATGACCGCGCAGTATTCCTATTTCCGCGCCGAAGGGGCGAGCCTTGCCGCGATCGACACCATCGCCGAAGCAAAGCTGGAAGTGGAAGACATGCGCTGGCTGCTCTGCCAGCGTTACAGCGCCAGCGCGGTTGTGGGCTGGCTGGATGACCAGACGGGCCGTTACACCATCCACGAATTCCAGTTCGGCATGCCGTCGGTTGCGCCGGAAGGATGGGTCAGCACGCGGCCCGAACGCCAAAGCGAAGGCGCGGTTGAGCGCGCGATGCCGCCAGCCGGATCATCGGATCATTTCTACATCACCAATTTCGCAGGGCTGATCGAACGCGCCGCCGGCAAGCAACGCCTCGAACATGTGCTGGGCAGCGGTGAAATGGAATACCGCGACATGGAGGCGCGCGCCAAAACCTCCGACCGTTTCGTTCGCTACACGATACTTGGCGGTGGCGACAAACCGGCGGGCGAAGTGGCGCAGGAAGATTTTCGCCTGTTCACCGTCATCAGCGGTCCGTGGAAAAGCGCCGACCCGCTGGCGTTCCAGAAAATGGGCGATGATTTTTATATCCGCGTGCCCAACCGCGCAGGCACAGAAATTCCGCAATTCACGCCGCCCGATGCCGTGCGCATCCCTTATGACGATATGCTGAAAATCGACGCGGCGGAGCGGCTGGCCGCCTTCAACCGTACGCGCGGCGCTGCGTTCGATCCGGGAATTTAAATGACCGCCGAATACTCATACTTCCGCGCCGAAGGATTGTCGCTGCTGGCCGTTGAAAAGGTGAACGAAGCGCGCGCGGAGTTGAAGAATTTGCGCAAGTCATTGGTGCAACGCTTTAACGCTTCCGATGTCTGGGGCAGCATGCGTGACGACCCTGACAAATACACGATCGGTGAATTCCTCTATCACGATGAAGCAAAAGTGCCAGAGGGATGGGAAGTCCGCAAGCAGATGAACTATGACGAAACGCGGGTTGATGCCATCTTTGCCCAGCCGCCTGCCGGATCACCCGACCAATTCAATATTTCCGCAGTCGCGGGGCTGATGACGCGCGCTGCCAAGATGCAGCGTCTCGAAAACGCGCTGGGCATTCCGGATATGCCCGAGCGCAGCCTGCCCGCCGGACGCTATAGCGGATCATTCGTGCGCTATTCTTCGCTGGAAGACGCAGCGCGCGTGCCGGGTCAGGAAGCGGGCGTGCTGCGCGATTACTATACTTTTATGTTCGCATCGAACAGCCCTATACGCGGCGGCGACCCCATCGACCATATCCAGCTGGATGGCAACTGGTACTTACGCGTGCCGAACATCAAGGGCACTGATACGCCGGCCTATACGCCGCCCGATGCCGTGAAAATGGATTATGCGGAAATGCTGAAACTCGACCGCGTCGAAAACATGAACCGTTTCCAGCGTCCGCGCGGCATGGCTCCGACACCTTAACGCGCCGGAAATTAAAAAGGCAGCGCCAGCTTGTCGGCGGCAGCAAGACACCAAAGTACGGTCAGCGCAAGCCCGTTAACCGCCAGATACGCCTTCAGGAACAGCGACTTTTCAAAGAACACGCCGCAATAACAAATGCCCAGCCCCGCCACCACAAAGGGCAGCGTCCAGTCATAGCCGACAGGCGCCATGTAGCGGTTCACGCTCTGCGCAAAAATATACAGGATGACGATGCCGACCATCGCCAGCATCCCCGCCATGGTGAACAGCCCCAGTTGCTGGCGGTCGCGGTCGAAGACGCAGGCCAGTACAAGGTTCGCCAGCGCCAGTGCCAGCACCCCCGTCACCCACACGACCGGCTGCGGAAATGACGAATATTTGTGCATCAGCGTCATCGACAGGAAACTGCACGGTGCCGCGATCGCAAGGCTGGTCGCGAAGGGAAGCATCACTTCCGTCCGCGTCAGAATTTTCAGCAGCGGTGTGCGCGCTGTATCGCCTGCCATGTTTCCTGCCTGTGGGGAAAAACATTCACGTGATTCCAATTTATCAAAGAATCGTGAAGGACGGCCTAATAAAGCGTGGTATTTCAACGGTATTTTAGGCAGTTTTTAGGGATTGCGCATGGGCCAGAATTTTGCGTGCCGCATCAACGGGCGCAAGGCTGGTCACATCCAGCGTCAGCTCGGCCGCAAGCCCGGTTTTTAGCACCTCGCGCGATGCATACTTATGCGGGGCGGCGGGGTCGGTTTCCTTCATGCGTGCGCTGCGGCTGTCGGCGGTGATGCGGCGGATATGCTCCTCCACATCGCTAATGACAAGGCGGACGGGGACATAAATGCCGCCGCGTTCATCGGCCACGCGTTTCATGTTCAGCATATGCTTGCGGTCTTCGTCGTCGCCCTCGAACAGCCCGTTCGTCAAAACGAAGCTGAATTCGCGCGGCGAGATATGCACCATGGTGTCGGCGACCGCGTCCCAGATTTTAACGACATTGTCCCAGATGCGCGCGGGCAGGGGCGTTTTGCCATCCAGCCGCACAAGGCTGAACAGCGGGTTGTTGATCAGGTGGTTATCGACAAGCCGGATATCGCAGAGCTTAAGCATTTCCTGTGCGATGGTGTATTTCCCCGTGCCGGGCGCGCCCAGCAGGTGGATGACGGCACCCTCGACCTTGAATTCAGGAAGCGCGGATGAGTTCATACAGCGCGACCGCGGCGGCGTTCGACACGTTCAGGCTCGAAATCGGGCCAGATGTCGGCAGCTTCGCCAGCACATCGCAGTTTTCCGCGACAAGGCGGCGCAGGCCGTCGCCCTCCGCTCCCATCACTAGGCAGACTTTGCCGCTGGTTTCGAGTTCGGCAATCGTTTCTTCGCCTTCTTCGGCAAGCCCGATGCAATAGAAACCGGCGTTTTTCAGCTGTTCCAGTGCGCGGCTCAGGTTCACTTCTCGCAGCACAGGCACATGCTCGACCGCGCCGGAGGCTGTTTTTGCCAGCGTGCCGGTGATGTCGGGCGCATGCAGTTTTTGCACGATCACGCCGATGGCGCCAAAGGCCGAAGCAGAACGCAGGATCGCGCCCACGTTATGCGGGTCGGTGACCTGGTCCAGCATCACGATTTTCGCGTTGTCGGGCGCGGTCAGCAGGAAGTCCGCCAGATCCGGATCTTCCAGCGGCTGCGCATCCAGCAAAATGCCCTGGTGAACCGCGTCGCGCGGCAGCAGGCGGTCGATATCGACGTTTTCAACGAAGATCGGCTGCGGCAGTTTTTCGCCTTCCGACTGCATCTGCTCATAGGCTTCGCGGATGGATTCGTATCCGTTCGTCGTCACCATCAGGCGCTGGTGCAGGCGTTTGGGGTTGCGCAGCGCCGCCGTTACGGCATGCACGCCGTACAGGAACGCAGACGAGGGTGAACCATAACCCGGACGGTCGGATTTCAACCGGCCCAGCGTTTCGGGCGAGGCGCGCAAGGGCTGGATCGCCGCCGCATCGTCGTCATCCAGCTGGAAATCGCGCGAACGCGACGGGCGTTTATCAAAATCGCGCGAGCCTTTGCCATGGCCGAAGGGCTTGCCGCCACCGCCGCCACCGCGGCGATCAAAGCTACCGCCGCCGCCTTCGCGGCGTTCATAGGGCTTTTTGAAAGGACGGTCGCCGCCCGAGCGTTCGGAACGGTCAAAGGATCGTGCAGGCCGGTCGCCATCAGGACGGCTGCGTGCCGGGCGCTCGCTGCTCCATTCGCGTTTCTGATAGGGGCGATCGCTACCGCCTTCCGAGCGTTCGCGGAAAGGCTTCTTGAAAGGACGGTCGCCGCCACCCGAGCGTTCGGGGCGGTCATTCGACCATTCGCGCTTTTTGTAAGGAGGCTTGCTGCCGCCAGAATCACGGGAGTCGAAACGGGGCTTGCCGTCGCGGCCGCCAAAGCCGCCGCCTGCGCCGTCGCGTTTCGCATAAGGCTTGCCGCCGCCACGTGCGCCGCCTCTATCCCCTTCAAATTTCTTGCCAAAACCGCCAGCACCCGGCTTGCGCGGGCCTTTGCCGCCGCTGCCAAATTTTTTGCCTTTTGACTGGAATTTGTTATCGTTCTGTGACATAAAGCTACTTCTTTCGTTGACTTGTGGCGTTAACCTAGACCAAACGCCGGAATACAGGAAGATAAAAGAGATACCGATGTGGAGGGGTGGCCGAGTGGTCAATGGCAGCAGACTGTAAATCTGCCCTCTTACGAGTTCGAAGGTTCAAATCCTTCCCCCTCCACCACTCTTTCTTTTCATTTTTTGTCGTCAGGCCCGCGTTTCGCGGGCTTTTGTTTTTTGCGGCCTGCGCCAGAAAAGGCTTGCGCTGAATTCAAAGGTCGGGTATTTAATACCCTTATAGGGTAAAAAATACCCGATTATAGGAGATACGCATGCCGACGACCCCCGAGAAAATGACAGCATCCGCCCTGCGCGCCTGGCGCAACCGCATGGGCTGGTCCCGCGACGAAGCGGCAGCGCAGCTGGGCTTGCAGCGCGACACATATAAGAAAGTTGAAAACGGCCAGCGCCCCATCACCGCGCGTCTGGCGGCGGAAACGGCGCGGCTGGAAAAGCTCGGCGGCAAGGCGCTTGTGAAACACAACCCGAAGGCGACGGTGCATGTGGTGGGCGGCGGCACGATTGTGCATGTGCGCAACCATCTGGCATTGGCCGCACCCGCCTATGGTTCTACTGCGCGGGAACTGGCGGGCATCTGCACGCGGCTTGGCCATGAAACGCAGCTGACGTTGACGCGCATGGCCGACCCGTCATCGGAATACGAAACGAATGATGACATGGCGCGCCTTGCGGGTGAACTGGTCGCGAACAAGAGCGCGAAGATTATTTTCTGGAACCCTGCCATCTGCGATTACACGGGGCAGGTGGGTGATGTCATGCCCGCGCGCAAGGCCAAACGCCTGAAAACCGGCGAAGGTGATCAGGCCATGATGCTGACGCCGTCGGACAAAATCGTTTCCACCATCCGCCGCGACCGCAAAGACCTTTTCCTTGTCGCCTTCAAAACCACGACAGGCGCGACCGAAGATGAAATGTATCTGGCCGGGTTGAAGCTGATGAAGGGATCGCATATCAACCTTGTGCTGGTGAACGATGTCGTGAACCGCATGAACATGGTGGTGACACCCGAGGAAGCGCGGTATTACGTGACCAAAGAACGCGTCGAGGCATTGGAAGGGCTTGTCGAAATGGCGCTCAACCGCGCGGCGGCCACCTTTACGCGGTCAACGGTCGTCGAAGGTGCGCCTGGCGTTGAATGGAAATCCGGCATCATCAGCGACAGCCTGCGCGAGGTTGTCGATCATTGCATCGCCCGCGGCGCATACAAACCGGTCAACACCAAACGCGGGCGTGTGACGGCGGGGCATTTCGCCGCGCGCGGGCCGGACGGAAAAATCGTCACCTCCCGCCGTTGGTCGAACTTCAACGAGCTGAAAAAGAACGGCATGGTGCTGATCGAACCCATAGGCGACGACGAAGTGATCGCCTATGGCGGCAAGCCTTCGGTCGGCGGGCAGAGCCAGCGGATTATTTTCAAGGACCATCCGCAGCTGGATAATATCGTGCATTTCCATTGCGAGTTGAAACCCGATGCGCCGGACGACATTCCGGTACGCTCCCAAAAATTCTTCGAATGCGGCAGCCATCAATGCGGCAAGAACACATCCAATGGCTTGCGCGAGATCGAAGACGGCATCTGGGCGGTCATGCTCGACAATCACGGGCCGAATATCGTCTATCGCAAGGATGTGGAGGCGCAGCGCGTGATCGATGTGATCGAACGCAATTTCGACCTCGACCACAAAACCGGCGGCAGCGTCGAGGGGTGATCATGAACTGGCATCCACCCATCGGTCTTGCGCTGATACCAAGCGATGACAGCATGTCTTTTCAGGTCATGAAGCCGCACGAGACTGCTTTGCCGCTGCCGCCGCATCCCGGCGCTTATGGCGTGGAACGCGCGCATCATGTGCATGAAGGCATCGACCTGTATTGCGCCGAAGGCACGCCCGTGCAGGCGGTGGAGGCGGGAACGGTTGTCGCGATTATTCCCTTTACGGGCGCAAAGGCCGGTTCCGACTGGTGGCATGATACGGATGCCGTGCTGGTGGAGGGGGTATCGGGCGTGGTGCTGTATGGTGAAATTGTGCCAGCCGGAAAACAGGTGGGCGATGCGGTGCAGCGCGGCGAAACGCTGGGACATGTGAAACAGGTTTTGAAGACCGATAAAGGCCGTCCGATGTCGATGCTGCATCTGGAATTTCATGATGCAGGCACGCGCGATGCATTTGAATGGACGCTGGCCAAGGGCAAACCGCCATCGTTGCGCGATCCGACACCGTTTCTGAGGGCGGCAAAACCATGACGCGCGACTTCATAAAAGCCGGCAATATCATTTTACGCCTGCGCGATATCGAACGCATCGACATGGCCGAGATCGAACAGGGCAGGCTGACGGTGTTTCATGACGGCGGCAAGCCATTGGTGGCGCATGATTTCGACGCCTTTGAAATCCTTATGCTGCTGCATCCGGCGGCGATGGAGGGGCGGCGGCTGCGCTGGGCGAAGCATGCCTGGGCGTTCCACAACTTGGTCGCGCATCCGTTGATGCAAATAATGGTCTGGATGGGTTTCAAAAAACAGGCGATCTGGCTGCATGATGTGACGGTGCCGAAACCGGTCGGCCTGCGCGTGGTCAGCTAACCGGAAAATCGCCGTATTTTCCGGTGATCAACACCAGTTGCCGCGAACCCACGGGGCTGAACAGCTTCCTTAATTTATCGTCCTTGATCGCAACGCCGTCCTGTGCCGCCTTCAGCTGCGCCAGCGTATCGGCAGTGACGGGGCAGATGCTGTGCGGCTGCCACGGTGCCGCATGGCCGGGGTCGAGCTGCGCGAGATAGAGCGGGCTGCCAGCGCGTTCATCGTGGATGTGCCGCACCAGCATTTCCTTCAGTAGCGCGCGCAGATGTGTGAACCCGCCGCCATCGTTGAACAGGGTGTCGAGATTGGCGAAGGGAGATTTAAATTTTACGCCGCCTTTGTGCGTGCGCAGCCATTGCGAAAATTTGCAGTCGATGGCACCCATCGCATCCAGCGCACGGGTGACGCGAAAAAGTTTTTCACTTGCCCCCAACACGTCCTGCCATGGCGTGAAATTTTTCAGGTTGTCGATATCGGCGGCGGCCAATGCCAGCAGTTCCGGTGGCGATTTTTTGTCAAATGACACATAAGCGGGATTTTTCAAACGGTCGCGGCCGAAATAATATGAGCTATTGCGGATGATCAGCGTGACGGGCGCATCCGCCGACAAATCGGAAAACAGCACATAGGCGCGGCGCTGTTCCACATGCCACGCGCCATTCGTCCATGTGAAACCCGTGCCCAGTTCGTCGCGCTGCGGGTTTGATTTGGGTAGCGCTGCGTCGCGCAGATCGCCGGGGCGGGTCTGGCGCGTAAATCCGGCGCGTTCGATCAATGACGGGCCGCCCGCAAATCCTTGGGTCGTGAAGCGTTTGGCGGGGAATGAAAACCCCGTTTGCCCGATGCGGCTGGTGATATCGGCCAGAGCGGCAACTTGCGCGTCATCCAGCCCCGCCATATTGCCGCCAAAAATAACCGTGGCCATTTCGCGCAATTGTGCGGGTGAAAGGCCTTTTGTCCCCATCAGCGCGAAGGCTTCGGGCATCCAGTCCTGCCGGTTCGGCGATGCGGCTGTGACAATTTTGTGCGCGGCTGCCGCATCGTGATCGACAAGAATACGCGGCGTAACGACGCTCACCGCCTTCAGCGCGGCGGTATCGCCCGCAACGGCCTTCAACGCGGTCTGGATATCGCTGCCGGCATAAACCGTTTTGGTGGGCGTGGGGCGATAGGGGATTTTTTCGCGGAACGCGTTATTCTCGCGCTCCTCGATATAGAAATTACGCACCGCCGCCAGCACATCCGCATCCATCGTGGCCAGATATGCGGGGTCGAGGTCGCCCTGCTGCACCATGATATAATGGTCGAGCGCGTCAAGATGGTTTGCCTGCACCTCGAACCTGCCGCAGTCGCAATCGACCTCGCGGCTTTTCCGCATGGCGATGGGCGGTACGTTCAGGTATTCGCAGATATTCAGGATCTGCGTTTTATAAAGATGCTCGATCGGCTGCAGGCTGGGGCTGCGCGACAGCAGGGTGTATGTGCCCAGCACCGCTTCGGTGCGGTTGCGCGTGCCTGCCACCAGCCTGTATTTGCCCAGCATGCCGTGATTAAGCTCGGTGTCGCTGATCGCGCGGCTGAAGATATTTCCCCAGCGTTTATTGTCGTCGCTGAACGGGATGCTGTCATCAAGGCTGTATGCCGCATCCGGTGCGACCTGCCGCAGCCACGGCATGATATGTTCCGCAAACCAGCCCTTGTCGGCATCGGCGGCACATGACACGCCGGTTTTTTGCAGCGTGCCGGGGTGGACGAAATTAACCGCCATCACCGCCTGCGGCCTGCCCAGTTCGCGGAACGCCGCATAAGCCGCAAGAAACACGACCAGCGAATCCGTGCCGCTGACCCCCACAATGATGCCGGGCATTTTATCCTTCACGGTGCGGTTCTTGATCCAGCTGACGACGCGCTGGAACGTCTCGCCGGCGTTTATTTTCTGCGGGATATGTAACGCCGCCGTGTTCATGAAACCTGGTGCCCTGCGTGCTTTCGCAATTGTAAATCCGGCCAAAAACCTGTCAGATATGCGGAGTATAAAAACACGTATTTTGCGATTATGTCAAGATGACGACTGCCGAGAAACTGAGCAAAAAACTGAAAACGCCGCAGCAGGTGCAGCGATACCTGCGCACGCTGCCCTATAACCGCGAGAAAAAGGGCGAAACGCTGGCATCGGCCGAAACGGCGCTGAAGCGCGGGCGGCTGCATTGTTTCGAAGCGGCCTTTGCTGCCGCCGCGATACTGGAACATCACGGCTACCCGCCGCTGGTGATGAGTCTGGAAAGCAAGGACAACCTTGACCACGTTATATATGTGTTTCAGGAAAAAGGTCTGTGGGGATCAGTTGCGCTGTCGCGCGACGACGGTCTGCACGGACGACCCGCGAAGTACAGATCTGCACGCGACCTGGCATGGAGCTATTACGATCCCTATGTCGATAAATCGGGCAAGATCACGGGCTATCAGGTCGCGCATCTGGACGACACCAAAACCGACTGGCGCGCCAGCCGGCGCAATGTGTGGAAGGCGGAAAAATACCTGATCAAGCTGAAACATATCCGCATCAAATCATCGCTGGCGCGGTATAAAAAACTCTTGAAAAATTATCTGGAGAACGGGCCGATCCCGCGCCGCAAGGGCTGGTGGTAATTTATTCCCCATCCTGCGGCACTTTTTCGCATCCATCGCGTTGATAGAGGTTAAAGGAGAATTTACATGCCGAACACCGTCCGCCTGCACCGCGTCCTGACCACGACGCCCGATAAACTGTACCGCGCTTTTCTGGATGCCGATGCGATGGCGAAATGGATTTCGCCCAACGGTTTCACCTGCCATGTCATGCATATGGATGTGAAAGTGGGCGGCACCTACCGCATGTCATTCACTAATTTCACGACCGGAAAATCGCATGCCTTTGGCGGTACGTATCAGGAACTGGTGCCGAGCAAGCGCATCCGCTACAGCGATAAATTTGAAGACCCGAATATGCCCGGCGAGATCAGCGTGACCATCGACCTGAAACAGGTGATGGTCGGCACCGAACTGACGATTGTGCAAGAAGGCCTGCCCGACATCATCCCCGTGGAAGCCTGCTATCTGGGCTGGCAGGAATCGCTGGCCAACCTTGCCCGGCTGGTGGAACCGAACATTCCCGATGACGTGGCGCCTTCATAAGCGTCAGCGGCCTTTGTAGTCCGCGAAATTCGCCTCCAGCGTGAATTCGGCGCTGTTGCCGCTCATGTAATACGATAGGTAGTAGAAATGGAAATCGTCGCTCCACAGGATTTTCTGCGGCACGCGGCGCACTTCGTAGTCGGCCAGCAGGTTGGTGTCGGTGATCGTGCCGTTGCTGATGGCGCTGCCGTTCAGCAATACGGTCCAGTCGCAGGTGAATTTTACGCGCTTGTCGTCGGCGGGGTCGGGCTCGGCCTTTAACGACAGCTGGATATTCGCCTTGTTGTCCTTCGCCGCCATCTGCGCGTCGTAGGATTTATATTCCTGTTCGGTGTTTTCCTTCAGCGTGTTTTCGCCGTCCTTGCTGTATTCGATGCGGCGCGAAATTCCGGGCAGTTCGTCGCGCTCGAATTTAACCTGTATCAAATTCTTGCCGGGCTTGATGTCGAGCGGCGCGAAAAACCGCACGATCTGGCTGGAATCGACGCTCAGCAAATGGTGCCCGGCCTTCAAAGGCGTCAGCAGCGGGCGGATATGCTGCTTGGGCTCGCCGCCCACATCGAAGCGCGTGCCGTCCCAAAGTTTTGCGTCCTGCGCGTTGTAATCGATTAGCGTGACTTCGGGGGTGCTGTTGGCGAACTGGATCGCGAAATATGTGCCGATGGCGGCAAGCGCGACAAGCCCCATCGCGCCGGCCGCGACGCGTTTTTTCGAATGGCCGCCCACCGCCAGCGCGCCTGCGGGCGCTTTGGGCTTGGTCAGCTGCGGGTTGAACGGCTCGAAAATTTCGACGGGGTCGGCGATGCCCTTCAGCGCATAGCTGCCGTGTTTTTGCCAGCCGACAGGTTTTTCGGATTTGTCGTTCAGCCAGCCGCGCGCGCTGTCGAACACGGCATAGGTCACCAGCACTTGACCTCCGTCAGCCAGCGCCTCCACCCGTGCCGCGCGGTTGACATGGCGGCCGAACACATCGGCGTTGACGTCGTCTTCGGTCGTCACCTGTCCGGAATGCAGGCCCATGCGCACCTCGATATTTTCAAGGTCGGGATGCTCGCGGTTGAACTGCGCCAGCTTTTCCTGCACTTCCAATGCGCGCGCCACGGCGGTGGAGGGTTCGGAAAACACGGCCATCACGGAATCGCCGATATGCTTGATCACGCGTCCGCCGCCGTCGCGCTCGATTACGGGTACGACCACTTCGTCGTGGTGCTTGCGCAGTTTGTTGGAATAGGCTTCGCCCTGTTCCTCGGTGATGCGGGTGAAACCCTTGATGTCGGTGAACAGGATGGTCAGGACGGCCGTGCTTTTCTGGCGGCGGAACTGGTCGATGACCTGCATTTCGCCGGCGGTCAGCGGAACCTGATGATTGGCGGCGTTATCCTGCTGCATCTTTTACTCCGATACTTTTTTCACGTATTCCGATTTCAGCCCCATGGGGCCGATGCCGGGCACCTTGCAGTCGATATTGTGGTCGCCTTCGACCAGCTTGATGTTTTTTACCTTCGTGCCGACCTTGACGACATCCGACGAATTGCGCGCCTTCAGGTCCTTGATGACCGAAACGGTATCGCCGTCCTGCAAAATCGTGCCGTTCGCGTCGCGCACGACCAATCCTGCGGGTTCGGCTTCGGGTGCCGCCGTTGCCGACCATTCATGGGCGCATTCGGGGCAGATCAGCATGCCCTGATCTTCATAAGTATAGGTCGATTGGCATTTCGGGCAGCGGGGCAGTTCGGTCATGGCTTTCTTTCTTGTGAGGCTTTGTGTTGCAGATAGGCGATGATCAGGTCTATTTCGCGGTCGCTCAGCGCGTCTTTGCTGAACGACGGCATCTGCATTGCGTCCCATTTGCGCAGCGATGCAGGGTCGCGGATATATTTTTTCAGCGCGTCCGGCGTGAAATATGCCGTCGGGCTCATCGGGCGGTTGAGGTCGGGGCCGACATCGGAACTGCCCGCGCCGTTCAGCTTGTGGCAGGCCATGCATTGCGTCACGGTCAGCGCCTGTCCCGCGCGGATGGGGGAATCCGCCGGAAGGTCTTTATCGACCGCCAGTTCTTTCCAGCGCTTCGCGGGGGAATCCGCCGCGCGCAACTGCGCCACCATATATGGCCATTGTTCGCTGCGGATGCCCGATGCGGCGGGGTTCAGCCAGACGATATAGAACGGACCGGCGCTGGCTTTTTTGCCCGCAAGATTTGGCCATTTCGCATCCGGCGGTTCGATCGCCACGAAGGCTTCCGATGCGCCTGCCGCCGTGTGCAGCACCAGATCCAGCGGCAGCTGTGCTACGAAACCGTCGGTCGCCACCGCCTCGATCACCGCATCCGGCGGCAGCTTCATGCCCGCCAGCAACGCTGTAAGCGGGATGGCGGGGTAGGTCATGTTTTTCTTGTAGGACGGGTCGTTCGGGATCGTCACATCGCGCGCTTGCGGATTTTTCAGCAGTGCCGCCGCCGTCATGCGCTGTTTTTGCGCGCCCATGGTAATGGTCAGCGCATCTTCCGCCAGCGCGGGCGATGCCAGAAACAGGGTGATAAGCAATGCGGCGATATATTTCATTTTGTGATGCAAGTTATATCCGGATAACGCTACTATAGGCACAATCATACAATAGTCCACAACAGGAGCGCGACCATGAACACGGCCATTTATGACATTCCCCTGAAGCGCATCAACGGTGACGACGCATCGCTGGGCGATTTTCGCGGTAAGGTGGTGCTGGCGGTCAATGTGGCGTCCAAATGCGGGCTGACCCCACAATACGCAGGACTTGAAAAACTGCATGCCGAATACGGCGGCCAGGGGCTTGTGGTGGCGGGTTTCCCCGCGAATGATTTCGCTGGGCAGGAACCCGGCAGCGACGGCGAGATTGCGGCGTTCTGCAAGACCACCTTCGGCATCCAGTTCCCCATGTTCGCCAAGATCGTGGTGACGGGCGCACAGAAACACCCGCTCTATGACGCGCTGACGAAAGCGCAGCCCAAGGCGGTTACGCCCGCCGGCGCGTCGTTCCGCGACAAGCTGAAAAATTACGGCATCGCCCCCAATCCCGAACCGGAGGTGCTGTGGAATTTCGAGAAATTCCTGCTGAACCGCAAGGGCGAGGTCGTGCAGCGTTTTTCGCCCGACATGACACCCGATGATCCGGCGCTGCTGGCCGCGATCAAGGCGGAGCTGGCGAAGTAATCTTTACGGTTTGGGCGGTTTGAACGCCGTATTCGCCGCCGGAGCCGCCGTTGCAGCCTTGCTGAACGGGTCAAGGAATGCGGGCGGTGCCGGGAAGATAATGCCGTATTTCGCAGGATCGCCGTCATTGCCGCGCGTATGCAGGTATGTCAGTTCTTCCTCGCCGAATTTCGGGATGTCGTTATGGCCGGGGCCGCCCAGGCCATAGGGCAATGCCACATTGATGCCATCCGCCGTGCGGTAATACATGCTGCCGCCGCCCTGCAGCGTGTTTTGCGCATCCAGCTTTTTCAGCTCGCCCGGCTTGCCCATCCACAATTGGCGTTCTTCGCCCATCAGCTGCACCAGCAAACGGCCATCCGCGAATTGCGCGACGTTGTAAACGGTGGGCGTGCGGAATTCCTGCGGGCGGCGCAGTTTCAGCCCGCCCGAGGCGAGGTCGGCATTGATATTGGCGAGCGTCTGTTCATCCGCCAGCTTGCCCTCGATCGTGGTGTTGCGCTGGATCAGGCGTGCATCGACCAGCGCGCCGTTTTTGAATTCATGTACCACCGCGTAATCGCCGCTGCCGGTTTCGCGGTTGGCAGAAACCGTCACGGCCTGCTTGCCGAACAGTTCCTTGCGGTCGCCATAGACCATGTATCCCGTGTCGCTCTCGTTCGGGCGGTAATAAATACCGGCATCGGCATAGATGATATGGCCTTGGGGGAATTCGAGGGCGAATTTGGCGACAGGGGCGGGCATGAATCGGCTTCCATTAAAGATTGATTATGGAAGGCAAATTAGCGAATCTGGAAATTATGTCAAGGTCTTGAATTCAGCCTCGTCAAAGCCCAGCAAAACGCCCTTTTTATGTGTGACCAGCGGGCGTTTCACCAGCGACGGGTTATCCAGCGCCGCCTTGATCGCGGTTTTATCATTCATCGTTTCGCGCGTCTTTTCCGGCAGGGCGCGCCATGTGGTGCCCTTGCGGTTGATGACGTTTTCCCAGCCGTGTTCGGCAATCGCCTTTTTCAAAACCGCTTCATCCGCGCCGGATTTTTTATAGTCGTGGAATGTGTATGCGATTTTGTGCTGATCCAGCCACGTAAAGGCTTTCTTCATCGTGTCGCAATTCTTGATGCCATAGACGGTGATTTTCATGCGATGCTCCAGTCGATTTCCTTGCGGCCATGCTGTTTCAGGTATTCATTCGCCTTCGTGAAATGCCCGCAGCCCAGAAACCCGCGATGCGCGGAGAGGGGGGAGGGATGCGGCGCTTCCAGCACCAGATGTTTTTTGCGGTCGATAAACGCGCCCTTTTTCTGCGCGTAACTGCCCCACAGCATGAACACGATATGTTCGCCGCGATCGTTCAGCGCGCGGATAATGGCATCGGTGAACTGCTCCCAGCCACGCCCCTGATGCGATCCGGCGTTTTCTGCCTGCACGGTCAGCGTCGCGTTCAGCAGCAGCACGCCCTGCTTCGCCCAAGGGGTCAGGTCGCCGGTTTTCGGCATCGTGCCGCCGATTTCTTTGTAAATGTTGCGCAGGCTGGGCGGAATTTTCACGCCGTCGCGGACGGAGAATGACAACCCATGCGCCTGATCCGGCCCGTGATAGGGGTCCTGCCCCAATATCACCACTTTCACCGCATCAAACGGCGTGGTGTTCAGTGCGGCGTAAATATTCTGCGCTTCGGGGTAAATCACGCGGCCTGCCGTGCGTTCCGCCGTCAGGAATTTATCCAGCGCCTGCATATAGGGCTGCGCGAATTCCGCGTCGGTCACGCTTTTCCAGCTGTCGTCGATGTGTTGCCTGCCTGTCATGACCGCTTTTTGCCACGAAACCGCGCCGAAGGGAATGGATTTTGGCCAAAAACCGCGATAAACTGCCCCCAGATTAACCAGACCGGACAAAATCCATGCCCGCCAAAAAGAAACCCGCCGCCAAGAAAACGAAAACCGCCGCCCCCAAAATAAAAACCCTGCCCGCGCCCAAACTGGACGCGAAGGCGGCGGTACGTGAGCTTTCGACGGTGCGCGATTTCATCCGCTACGCGGTCAGCAAATTCCAGCGGGCGGATTTGTTTTACGGCCACGGCACGTTCTCGCCGTTCGACGAAGCGGTGTTCGCGGTGCTGGAAGGGCTGCGCCTGCCCATCGAACAGCTGGAGCCGTATTACGACGCGAAGCTGCTGGCGACGGAAAAGAAACATCTGGCCGATATCATCGAAAAGCGCATCACGACGCGCAAGCCGCTTGCCTATGTGTTGAACAAGACATATCTGCAGGGCCATCCGTTCTATGTCGATGAACGCGTGATCGTGCCGCGTTCCTATATCGCAGACCTGCTGTTCGGCGATGTGACGGATAACGAAGGCCTGCCGCTGATCGAAGATCCGTCGGCGGTGGAGAGTGTGCTTGACCTTTGCTGCGGTTCGGGCTGCCTCGCCATCCTTGCCGCCAACCTGTTCCCGTTTGCCGAAGTGGATGCGGTCGATTTGTCCAAGGACGCGCTGGAGGTGGCGAAAATCAACGTCGCGGCATCCGACCACCGCGACCGCCTGCACCTGTTCCATGGCGACCTTTTCGCGCCGCTGAAGGGCAAGAAATACGATTTCATCATCACCAACCCGCCCTATGTCGATGCCGAACTGATGGAGGGGATGCCCCCCGAATATTACCACGAACCGCAAATGGCGCTGGGTTCGGGCAATGACGGGCTCGACATCACCCGCCGCATCCTGAAGGAAGCGCCCGACCACCTGAACGAAGGCGGCTATATCATCTGCGAAATCGGCTATGGCCGCGATTTGCTGGAGGCCGAATATCCGGAAATCGAATTCCTGTGGCTGGATACCGAAAACAGCGAGGGCGAGGTATTCTGGCTGTCGCGTGAACAGCTGGTTTAGGCCTTTTCCTTTTTCAAAAATGCCCTAATATATTCAAACAGGGCAGGGACATCATGCAAAAGCTGGAACTTACCGCACAGGATCACGAACTCGTCAAAGCCGCCTGCGAAACGGCCAAGAAATCCGTGCTGCAAATCTATAACGAAAAACTGCCGCCGCTGGTCACCGCCGCCGCGCGCCTTGATAACGGCGATATCGTGACGGGCGTGAACCTGATCACCGATGTGGGCAGCATTTCGATGTGCGCCGAACCCTTTGCGATCAACGAAGCCAACCGCCGCGACGGCCGTACCATCACCGCCATCGTCGCCGTCTATCACCGCCCGGGATTTGAACCCAAGGTCATTCCGCCCTGCGGCCGCTGCCGCGAAGTGATCGTCGATTTTATCGCCAAAGGCCACGCCATTTTGCGCGACCCGAAATCGGACAAGCTTTATAAAACGCCCACCGTCGAATTGCTGCCCGTCCGCTACGGCGATTTCTGGCAGGACGGCGAGCTGGTTTAATCCGCCTTTAATGCTTTTTCTTGCCGCCGCGTTTCGGGATTTCGCCGAAGAAGCGCAAGAGCGGCGTCATGGTCAGGCCCTGAACGAAGACCGAGAACGCGACGACGGTGAAGGTGACCGTGATGATCTCGCCGCGCATCGGCATATCTTCCGGCAGCCCCAGCGCAAGGCCCAGCGCCAGCGCGCCGCGCAACCCGCCCCAGAACAGCACGTGCTGGTGTTTCATGTCGATCTTCAGTTTCGTTTTCGAAAACAGCGCCGCGAAGGGGTAAATGGCAACCGCGCGCCCGATGGTGACAAGCAGGATGGCAACGACGGCAGCGCCCAGCACGGGGCCGAAATTCTGCTGCGTTTCATGCACGCCGATCAGGATGAAGATCAGCGAATTTGCGACGAAGGCCGCATATTCCCAGAAATTCGTGACCGCCTCGCGCCCCTTGTCCGATATCGCGCCAAGGTAGCCGAAATTGCCGGTCAGCAGGCCCGCGGTCAGACAGGACAACACGCCTGAAAAATGGAAATGTTCGGCCAGCAGGAATGACGTATAGGCGATAATGGTGGTTAGGCTGATTTCCACCAGATGGTCATCGGTCTTACCCGCGATGAACAGGACCGCGCCCGCCACGATGCCGCCGACCGCGATGCCGCCGAAGACTGTCTTGAAAACGGTGAAGGCCACATCGCCCGCGCCCATTGCCTGCGCGCCGGTTGCGAGCGCCAATGCGATCACGAAGCCAACCGCCGCCGTGCCGTCGTTCAGCAGGCTTTCCGCCTCCACCAGCAGGCGCAACCGGCCATGCACGCCCGCTTCTTTAAATGTCGCGATGACGGATACAGGGTCGGTCGCGGCGATCAGGATGCCGAACACCCCCGCCGCCGCCATCGGCCAGCCCGCAAGGTAATGCATGCCAAGCGCGGTCAGCCCTGCCGACAGCAGCAGGCCGATCGTGACGAAGGGCAGCAGCACCGGAATGTCTTTTTTCAGTTCCTTCCACGGAATGAACAGCGCCGCCTCGAAAATCAGCGGCGGCAGCAGCACGGTGAAAATCAATTCCTTGGTGATCGGCAGGTTGAAGGGATGCACGAAAGTAAGCCCGATGCCCGCCAGCACGAGGCCGACGCTGTAGGGCAGGTGCAGCTTGCGCGCAACCATCGCGACGATGGCCGCCAGCAGCAGCAGGAATTCGATTTTCTCGATCAGCGATTCCATCAGTTCAGCCCGTTCAGCCAGATATGCGCGTAAATGCCGGCGGCATAGCCCAGCGCAATCGCCCAGGTCCATTTCAGGTGCGCGAAAAAGGTGTAGGTGCCGCGCGCCTGCCCCATCAGCGCCACGCCCGCCGCCGACCCGATCGACAGCATCGAACCGCCGATGCCCGCCGTCAGCGTCACCAGCAGCCATTGGTTATGGCTGATATCGGGGTTCATCTGCAGCACGGCGAACATGATGGGGATATTGTCGATGATGGCCGACAGGAAGCCCACCAGTACGTTTGCGGTCGTGGCACCGAGGTCTTTGTAAAGGTATTCCGACATCAGCGACAGGTAACCCATCGCGCCAAGCCCCCCCACGCAGAGCATCACGCCATAGAAAAACAGCAGCGTGTCCCACTCCACGCGCTTCAGGCTCACGAAAATGTCGAACGGTTTGCGCGCGGGCTTGTAATCGGGTATATGCGCCAGCGCGGGCAGAAGGTCGAAGTCGCGGCGCTCGCGCTTTTCGATGAAATAGCCGTAGATTTTCAGCAGACCAAGGCCCGTCATCATGCCAAGGAAGGGCGGCAGATGCAGTTCGTGATGCAGCATCACGGTCATAAAAACAGTCAGCAGGAACAGCCCGATCACGACAAACCCGCCCTGTTTCACTTTCTCGCTTTGTTCGGGTGTTGCGGGTTTTGCCTTCGGGATGGCGAAGGACATGGCAAGCGCAGGGATGACCCAGCTGACGACGGAGGGCACGAATAGCGCGAAGAATTCGCGGAATTCCACCAGCCCCTTTTGCCAGACCATCAGCGTCGTGATATCGCCAAACGGGCTGAACGCGCCGCCGGCATTCGCTGCGACGACGACGTTGATGCAGGATACCACGATGAATTTGGGGTGGCCTTGCCCGATCGCCAGTACGACCGCGCCCATCACCAATGCCGTCGTCAGGTTGTCGGCCAGCGGCGAGATGAAAAAGGCCAGCAGTCCTGTCACCCAGTAAATGGCGCGCAGCGACAATTTCGCCGCCACCAGCTTCGCCCGCAGCGCCGCAAACACGCTGCGCTCGTCCAGCGTGTTGATGTACGACATCGCCGCCATCAGGAACAGCATCAGTTCGGCGAATTCCAGCAGGTTATGGCGCAGCATCGGCGCAACTTCGTCGCTCTTGCCGGCATGCCCGTAACAGAAGGCGACCAGCATCCAGATCAGCCCCGCGAACAGCATCACCGGCTTGGATTTGCGCAGGTGGATGTTTTCTTCCAGGATGACCAGCGAATACGCGATGCCAAACAGCGCAAGGCAGACATAACCCGCCCAATGATGCGTGAAATCATGTGCGGCATTGGCTGCCAGAGCAGGGGTGGCAAAACCGCCCAGCAGGGCAATCGTGAGTGCGGCGAGTAATGTCGACAGGCGCATGATTCCTCCGGTCAGGTACTATGATGCCACCCACTTTAGTCAAAGGCGGGTGGCTTCACAATCAAAACCGGATTATTTCGGTTTTATGACAGCAGTGGCGATCTTCGTGCGATAGGCATCGGCTTCCGCCTGCGGCGTACCGGCGGGCGGCGGCAGCAGGTCGAGCGGCGACAATAATTTGTCGCGCGCGACCGCGTTGCCAAGGCTGTACTGCACGATGCGTGCAAACGGGCTGACTTCTTCGTCCTCCGTCACGTAACGGGGCAGTTCGTGGTTGCTTTTCACGGGGAACCATTTGGGCAGCATGCCCTTGATGTCTTTTTGCACGGGCTTGCCGTCCTGTATCCGCGTTTCCTTGTCCTTCTTTTTGACGGGGCCGGTGATGAGTGCGCTGTTGGGCGACAGCGTTTTTATCTTCAGCTTTTTCGCAAACCAGTCGAACACGGCGCGAAGCGGCGTCCACATGCGGTTCTTCATGCTCACGATGCGGTCGTTGGTGGCCTCGAGGTATAGCGTGGTGAAGCGGTTTTTCTCCGCGCCCGGGCGCGACATCACGCCGACGCTCACCAGTGCCACTTCGTGCAGCACCTCGCGCGCGTCCTTGTCGCTGTAACCGACCTGCTTCATCATCTTGACCGACGCGTTAAAGCATTCCTGCGCCGTAATCGTGCCCGCGCTATAGGCGAAGAAGGTGACGTTGCGCAAATTTTTCCTGGCTTCGTCGAGCGGCAGCGGCGTGCCGGTCACATTGCCGTCGGCATCCATTTTGAAATCCTTGGCGACCAGCGGCATGATCACGCCGCGCGACAGGTCATAACCGTTTTCGGATGCGCGCTTGGCGGGAAACGCTTCATAGGCGGCAAGGTTGAAAATTTCCTTCAGCCCCGCATGCGACCATACATATGTATCGGCCTGTTTGCCCTGTTCGGTCGCGTTCGTCAGTTCGTTGATGCCCTTGAACGCGGCGCGGATATGCTGCGGAGTGTCGTCATAGGTGAAAAATCCGGTCAGGAAAATGACGGCGGGTTTTTCAACGCGCAGGGTATCCAGATCGACCGGTTGCAGCCCGTGGGCCGCAACGTCGTCCTGCTTTGCGCGCCGCCACAGCTTGCCCATGCGCCTGTCATTCCCTGTTTATAATGTGTGCGCCACTTTACCAGAAGCGGGCAGGGGGTGCAATTCACGTGGTTATGTTAATGGATATAGCCCGCCATAATGGCCCAGAGCGAGCCCGTCGCCGCCAGCACCCACAGCGCAACGCCCAGCAAAAACGCGCCCGCGCCCGCCGATTTCAGCGTCTCGCGCGTCAGGCTGGTGCCGATCAGGAACAGCGTCAGCACCAGCAGCCGTTTGGCGAAGGCCACGATAATCTCGGCCGCGAAATGGATGTTCGGGAAGCTGGAAAAAAACGCCGCCATCGCGATAAAGCCCAGGATGAACCACGGGAATTTGCGTTTGCCTTTGCCGGCGAAAATATATCCCGCCGCCAAGGACAGCGGCAAAATCCACAGCGCGCGCGCAAGTTTCACGGTCGTGCCGGTCTGCAGCGCCTCCGCGCCGTATTGCATCGTCGCGCCCACGACGGAACTGGTGTCGTGTATCGCCAGCGCCGCCCACAGCCCGAACTGGTGCTCGGTCATATGCAGCAGGCGGCCGATGAAGGGAAACACCACCAGCGCCGCCGCGTTCAGCAGGAAAACCGTTCCCATCGCGACCGAAATCGATTTCGCCTTGGCATCGATGGCGGGGGCGACCGCCGCAATCGCGCTGCCGCCGCAAATGGCGGTGCCGACGGCGATCAGGATGCCGGTGTCGCGTTCCGTCTTGAACAATTTCGCCAGCGCGAATGCCGCCGCCAATGTCAGCGACAGGCCAATGAAGGTGTAACCCATGCCGGCCGCGCCCACTTTGGCGATCACGCCCAGATCCATGCCCGCGCCAAGGCCGATCACGGCGATGCTCAGGAAAAGCTTTGAAAACCGTTTGGTACGTTCTTCCTCGGGGTTGCCAAACGCCAGCGCGACGCCCATGCCCATCAGCAGCGCGACAGGCGATGTGATAAACGGCGTCAGGCAGGCAATACCGCCCGCCGTCATCGCCGCCAGCGCGATATTCGGGTTCTTATTCATCCTTGCCCCACCTGCCGCTGTCGCGCATGCGGCGCATCGTCAGCCATGACAGGCCGTAATTGATGCTGATTTCGGTATGCGCGGGAATGTGTTTGCGCGCGAACAGTTTGTAATACACGGCGTTGTGTTCGACGATTTTTTCGGCATGTGCGTTCGCCTCGACCATATGGTTGCAATACGACACCACACCCATCGCCATGCAGCTGGCTTTTTTCGCATCTGTGATGCCTTCACGGCGCAGGTAATCTTCGGGCATGTGTTCGGTGCTGAAATAATAATCGGCGATGATGGTGTTCGCGACCACCGCGGAATCTTTTTCGTTGAAGATGAAAACGGGCGCAATTTCGATCGTGTCGCCCTGCGCGATGTCGTATTCGCAGAACACGCCGCGGCCCTTGCCGGTGACCGGGCTGAAATACAATCCGTCCTTGCGGTAAAGCGTCGTGGGCTTGATTTTGAACATCGGGCATTCCGGAAAAATTTTACCGATACAGCCTAGCAGCTTTTCTGCTACATTTGGAGCGGAAAGGGGAACATTATGGCCGTCAAAATCAACGAAGTTATGGCGTATTTCGACCGCACGTCGGACCAGTTCCTCTCGCGCGAGGAGTTCAAGGCGCGGCTGAAATACGGCAAGCCGCTGCGCATCAAATACGGCGTCGATGTGCGCACGCCGACCCTGCATATCGGACATGCGGTCAATTTATGGCTCATGCGCTACCTGCAGGACCGCGGGCACAAGGTTATTTTCGTGATCGGCGATTTCACGACCCGCATCGGCGACCCCGACGGGCGGCTGGATACCTGTTCCGATATTCCGGTGGACGAGGTGGAGCAGAATATCGCGACCTTCATCGAACAGGCGCGCATGGTGCTGCGCTTCGACGACCCGAAACTGATCGAGGTGCGCCGCAATTCCGAATGGTACGACAAGATGCATATGCGGGAATTCATGGACCTTGCATCGCTTGTCACCCATGCCCGCCTGATGGCGCGCGACATGTTCCAGATGCGCCTTGCGCAGGGGCGCGAGATTTATGTGCAGGAAATGCTGTACCCGATCTTGCAGGGCTATGACTCGCTGGTCGTGGAATCTGACCTTGCGATCGTCGGCTCCGACCAGTTTTTCAATGAATCGATCGGCAGGCTTTTGCAGGAAAAGCACGGCAAAAAACCGCAGACGCTGATCACCACCAAAATCACCCCGGGCATCGACGGGCGCGGCAAGCAGTCGAAAAGCATGGGCAACTATGTCGGCCTGCTGCACAGCCCGCGCGACAAATTCGGCCGCATCATGAGCATCCCTGATCATTTGATCGAGGAATATTTCCGCGTCTATACCGACGTTCCCTATTCGGAAATTTCCGGCTTCAAGGCGATGATCGGCAAAAAGCCGCGTGACGCGAAAGTGGCGCTGGCAACCGCGATTGTCGAGCGTTACCACGGCGCGGAAGTGGCGGAAGGCGAGCGCGACTGGTTCGAAAACACCATTTCGCGCGGGCAGGTGCCTGAAAACCTGCCGGTGCTGGGGCTTGTCAGCCCGAAGATCGAGGCACTTGACCTTGTGCAGATGGCGCGGCCCGGCAAAAGCAAATCCGACACCCGCCGTCTGATGGCGCAGGGCGGGGTGGAACTGAACGGCAAAAAACTGAAAGACCCCGACCAGAAACTGGTCGTATCGCCGCATGAAATTTTGAAGGTCGGCAAGCGCAACTGGTTCCGCATCGAAATTGTCAAGCTGAACAATCTGACGACCAAGGGGCTGAACCTGAACCCCATGATGCCCGAAGACATCGACTTCATGGTGAAATACGTCCCGAACTGGGAAATGGTCAAGCACCTCGACAAGGATGTGGAGGCAAAGAAGCCCAGCGTTAATCTGGCGCGGGAAGCATTCAAGAAACTGATCCTGTCGCCCGAACCGCGCCATGACTGGCTGTGGAAGATCACCGACAAGAAAGAACCGGAAAAGATTTTAGGTGTCGCGCATCTGCGCCGTGACGGGCAGAAAGCGGAGAAAAACGTCTGGCTGACGCCCGAGGGCCTGAGCCGCGAATACATCCTGAGCGAAGCGCTGATGGCGGTGAACGAACACGCCTTCGCCGCGCTCGGCCTTAACGCGCTGGCGTTCAAGGACGCGTTCGCCTTCGCAACCGCGCCCAAGGACCTTGATGTATTGCAACGGTCGATGATCACGATGGATACAGGCCAGCTGAACCGCGAAGACGCGTTTGGCACCGTCGGTTTCACCAATGACGGCTGGGACATGCTGCAGGCCTGGCGCCGCACAATGTCGCCCTGGCTGTTCCAGAACACGCCGAAAAGCCCCGCGCAGCAGGCGCAGGAAGTAAAGCCCGAACCGCCGAAACCCGCGCCGAAGACAAAAGTGAAAAACCCGTTTGAAATCGACATGGGCATGCCAAAGCCGAAAGGCTCGGCGGATTAAGCGGCAAAAAACGCCCGTATCGCGCCGTTGATCGCCTGCATCGCCTTGATGTTTTTATTCTCCACGCGGTAAATCAGGCAATGTTCGTCATGGAACACCGGCGCTTTTTCGACGCGCTGCATTTTGTGCTTGGCGCGTGCCGCCACGCGGGCGGGCATGATGCCGGTGCCGCCGCCATGCGCGGTCAAATCCCCGATCACTTCAAGGCTGGAGCAGGTGAGGGTGCGGGAAAACGTGACGCCCGCTTTTTTCAGCTTCTTTAAAATCCCCTGCGTCTGTAACAGCTCGGGGTCGCAGATCAGCACATCGGGAATGTCGCGCGCCTTGTCCTTCACCCACAGCGTCACTTCGTCGGTCGCCAGCGTGTGGATCACAAGGTCGGGGTGCTGCACGGGGTTCACGACGATACCGATATCTGTTTTCATGCTCACCACATCCTCCGCCACCTTGCGCGAGATATCGTGCCGCAGGCGGAAATCGAGCTTCGGGTGCTGTTTCATCAATGTCGGGATGATATGCGCCAGCAGGTTCATGCCCATCGACGGATGGCAGCCGATGGAATAGCTGCCCTGAATTTCATGCTGCGATGCCAGCGCGCCTGCCTTTACGTCGTCCCATGCCTGCATCAGCTGTTTCGCATGGGCGAGCAGCTGTTTCCCTGCGGGCGTCAGCGTCACGCCGCGCTTGCTGCGCACCAGCAGCGGCGTGCCCACGCTGTCCTCCAGCCGCTGCATGGCGAGCGACAATGACGGCTGGCTGATGCCAAGCCGTTCCGCCGCGCGCGATACATTCAAGGTCGTCGCGACTTCGCTGAAATAATGCAGGTCGGCGGGGGATGGCATCATAGGAATCACCTATTACATGGATTGAGTATCAATATTATACCTATGCCGGATGTATCGCTAGCGTTGATTTCGTGAACAACACGCAACCAACCAAAAGGAAAACACCATGTGCGGAAATTATTTCAACTTCCATGCCAACCGTAACGAACCGGCGGGGCCCGTCGCCACCGCCTATCACCTCCACATCTATTTCCAGCCGGGTACGCAGGCCGAAAAAGACGCGGTCGCCGTCGCGAAAAAACTGGAGGAACGTTTTCCCTTCGCGGTCGAGGACAGTCACCGCGTCGGCCTTGTCGGCCCGCATACGCAGGCGAATATCGGGGTTACCATCACGCCGGAAAGCTTCGGCGAGGTGGTCAGCTGGCTGCAATTAAATGCAAAAGGCCTCTCCATCCTCATCCATCCGCGCACCGGCGATGAAATTTTGGATCACAAGGACGCGGCGATGTGGCTGGGCAAGCCTGTCGCCTTCAACGAAAAATTCTTCGATGGCCTGAAGCCGTCCGTGCCAAAAGCGCCGAAACCCTGACGTTGCCACACAACAGGAAAAGCCGGCGGCGCAGGCTTCCGGCTTTTTCGGTTTGAATTCCGGGCGCGATTTGGTATGAAAGGCGCAGGTATTGTTTAAAGGATTTTCGCCATGCGCATTTTCACCGCCGTTTTTGCACTGCTTTTTGCCGTTTCGACACAGCCTGCGCTTGCCGCAAGCGTGGATAGCCAGCGCACCCATGTGCCGGGTCATTTCCAGCTCGAACTGAATGGCACGAAAGAAGGCATGGTGAAGCCCATCGATGGCGGAAAGACCGGCACCAGCACCACCGCGCCGCGCGGCACGGGCAATGGCATCGGCGCGCAGGTAGCGACGCCTGTCACCAACCCGAAAACCCCCATACAGCCCCCGCATTCCACATCGCAGCGCAATCCTGGGGCCTGTGCCAAGCCGCCTTGCACGACGCAGCCGGCGGCGCAGTCTGCGGCAAAACCGAAGCCCGCGGCCTCGGCCAGCATGGGCCTCGGCGTGAATTCAAACAGCAGCACGGAAGACGGCAGCGACGACGGCAAATAACCCGCGTCATCCTTGCCACAGCCCCGTTTATGAAAACATTTGTGCTTTGCAGCAAATGTGTTATAGTATCCCTATGAAAATCGCCGTTCGCACATATTCCTATCCGAACTATTACCCCAACCGGGGTTAAGCGTATTTTTGCCCACACGGGCGCAATCCAGCATTAGAATGTAATCCATGACATGGAACCCGCCATGAGCGTCAAGGCTATCAACGATATTCTCGCGTTTTTCGAACGCACCTCCGACCAGTTTTTCTCGAAGGACGAACTGCGCGCGAAACTGCGCGACGGCAAGCAACTGCGCATCAAATACGGTGTCGATGTCACCGCGCCCACGCTGCATATCGGCCATGCGGTCAACCTTTGGCTGATGCGCCATTTGCAGGACAGGGGGCACAAGGTTGTGTTCCTGATCGGCGATTACACCACGCGCATCGGCGACCCGTCGGGAAAATCAGACACGCGCCCCGTCATCCCGCGCGAGGAGATTGAAAACAACGCGCGGCTGTTCATCGACCAGGCGCGCATGGTGCTGCGGTTTGATGATCCGAACCTGCTGGAAATCCGCCGCAATTCCGAATGGCTGGATAAACTGTCGTCGCAGGATTTATTGAACCTGCTGTCGATGGTCACGCACGCCCGCCTGATTTCGCGCGACATGTTCCAGCAACGGATCGAGCAGGGGCGCGACATCCATATGCATGAAATGATCTACCCGGTTTTGCAGGGCTACGATTCCGTGGCCGTGCAGGCGGATATGACGATCATCGGGTCCGACCAGCTGTTCAACGAAATGATGGGGCGGTTTTTCCAGGAACGCATGGGGCAGAAACCCCAGACGATCGTGACGACGCAAATCACCCCCGGCATCGACGGCAAGGCAAAACAATCGAAAAGCCTTGGCAATTACATCGGCCTTGCGCATAGCCCGCGCGATAAATTCGGCCGCGCGATGAGCATCCCCGATGAACTGATCGACGATTACTTCCGCGTCTACACCGATTTGCCGATGACGGAAATCGCCGAGCTGAAAAAGCTGGCCGCGAAAAAACCGCGTGACGCCAAATTGAAACTCGCGGCTGCTATTGTCGCCCGTTACCACGGCGCGCAGGTGGCGCAATGGGAAACCGAATGGTTTGAAAACACCATCTCGCGCGGGCAGATGCCGGACGATATCCCGACGCTGGCGGTCATGGATCCCGAAATCGTCGCGGTTGAACTTGTCGCGCTCGCAAGGCCGGGCAAGAGCAAATCCGATACGCGCCGGCTCATTCAGCAGGGCGGGGTGGAAATCAACGGCGACAAATTGCTGGTCGCCGATGAAAAATTGATGGTGCGCACCGGCGATATCCTGAAAGTCGGCAAGCGCAGCTGGTACAAGATCGAGGTCGTGCGTGCCAAGAGCCTGATTACCGAACACCTGCGCCTCGACCCGCTGGAGCTTGCCGATCTTGACCTGATGACGGCGTACCTGCCCGCATGGGAAATCGTGAAATACCTCACGAAGCCGCTATCGGCATGGGTCAGCGGCGGCAATGCGCCCCTTCAGATGAAATCCATCGCGCCCCCCGGCGAAGCGTCGAAAGTGGCGGCGAGCGTGGCGCGCGAGGTATTCCGCAAGGTGATTTCCAAGCCGGAACCGAAGGACGAATGGCTGTGGAAAATTTCCAAAAATGCCGAGCCCGAAACGCCCGTCGGCATCGCGCATTTGCGCCGCGATTTCGAACACGGCAACCAGAACGTCTGGCTGGCCCCCCAGGCGCAGGACCCTGCGCTGGCGCAGGAAGCGATGAACGCGATCAACCAGCATGCCTTCACCGATCTTGGCTTCAACACCATGATCTTCAAGGAAGCGTTCAGCCATGTCGCGCGCGACGAAGGCGACCTGAAGGCGACCATGATGAAAATGGAACCCGCCGCGAAACCCATCGACACGGCGGCCACGACATTTGGCGTGACCAAGGCCGCATGGCAGCAGGCGCATCCGCCTGTCACGCCGCCGCCTGTTGCAGCAACGCCTCCCGCAACACCCCCGCTGCCGCCGCCATTACCGCCTATTGACCCGATGATCGAGGAAGAATGGATGCGCATGGCTGCCGCCGCCGCCGCGCCGCCACCCGCCACGATCGCACCGGCAATACCGCCGCCCGCAACGCCGGTGGCGACCGCGCCTGTATCGCCGCAACCCGTCATGCCCGGATTGCCCGCGCAGGCCTTCAGCACCTTTACCGTCACGCCGATGACGACGCCGATGCAAAGCCTGACGGGCGTTCCGCCTGTTGTTCCGGGTGTCGTCGTTCCGGGCGCGCCCCCGCCAGTTGGAATGCCTGTAACGGGAATGCCTGTAGCGGGAATGCCGGTTGCCGGTGTGCCTGCCGGCAGTGTGCCTGTCGCTGGTGTACCGGTCGCGGGCGCGCCCGTGCCCAGCCTTGCACAGGTCATGCAGCAGACTCTGGCGCAGCCCGCCGCACCCGTGCCCGCGCAGCGCCATCCGCTCGCCCCCGCGCTGCCTTTCGCGCAGGCGCAAGTGCCTGCGCCAATACCAGTGACGGCGGCCGCCCCGCCCGTCACGCCGCCCCCCGTGCCGCCCCCCGCATCGCCGAAGCCGAGGACGGGGAAGAAATAAAATCCGCCTTCCGCCGCGATCCCCTCTCCCGCAAGGGCAGGAGAGGGGGAATTAACCCCCTGATTCCATTGCCCATCATCCCAAGGCTGGACATAAGCCATGTCCGCATGTATCTTCAACCCCGCATCAAACGCGGGTGTAGCTCAACGGTAGAGTTCTAGCCTTCCAAGCTAGCTGTGCGGGTTCGATTCCCGTCACCCGCTCCAAATTTTCTAAATAGTTTTATCCTGAAATCGGCTTGATATGAGGTAAGTGCTTTTGGATAGCATGAAGCAGAAGCTTGTCTCCGTCGCCTCGAAGAGTTCTGCCAATGTATTCCTCTAATGGTTTTTGACTAAGGCCTAATAATCTAGCGGCTTCCGACATTAGACCTTTATTATCGTAGTGCTGCAACAATATCGTAATGTCATTTGCTTTTATGGCTTCATTTAGAGTGTTATAAATTTCAGAGTACAATTGTTGAGGAGATATTTTTTTAAACTGATCTTGGAATTCAGTCTCCAATGTAGCCAATTCTTTAGAATTGAAGCTAATCTTTTTGATTGAAGAGTCGATTCTTCTTTTTACATGTGATAGGCAAATTCTATCTAATTCTTCTTTGGCTTTTGAGAACAAAATTGAAGTTAAATCATCTAATTTTTTTTTAGCGTCACTAATGTTGAAATGTAAGCTTTTGGCAAGGGCTAGGAATATTTCGGGTATAAGAATGATGTTTTCAACTTCCGACACTGGTAGCACATGTACTCCCTTAGAAAAAAGAAATTGAATTTCTTCGTGATCTCTTCCATCTGCATCAATTATTCCAGCCCATCCCAATCTATGAAGTTCTTTTCGTTTTGCAAAAGTAGCGACAGTGTGAATAACTTGTTCGCAATCACCTACAGGCACAACTGTGAAATCAGAATAAACTCTTCTGTATAGCGAAGCATCTAAGCTGCCTTTGTTTCCTTCAACGAAAAGCATAGGTTGTCTGCTGCCTAAAATTAGAGATACAACATCTTCTGGGAGATTTGTATTGTCAGGGACAATCTCTATATCCCATCGGTCTCCATTGGCTGTTCTGTTGAATGAACGTATAACATACTTGGTTGCTGCGTGCCGAGATGCGGAGAATTCAATATCGTGGGTTATATAAATGAAAGCACAGTCAGGGCGTGCGGCTTCTATTTGATCCCATAGTTGACTAAGGATTGCTTTGTTAATATGAAGTTCTGGTTCATCAATTATAAGTATTGAACTTTCAGACGTTATGAGTGACTGGGCAATTAAGTAAAATATTACTCTTTCTCCATCGCTCATTTCTGATCCGCTATATTCTAAAGAACCATCTGCAAGAGATTTGGTTTTAATTGTGGAATCTGAAGTAACTAAAACTCTATGCGGCAAAACTGAAGACCAGATTTCTTTTAGAATATCTAATTTTGTTTTGGGCGGCATAATAGGCTTGTCGCTTTTTAGGCATGCTTGCCTGAATAAAACTGAAGCATTGTTTTCTTCTGCATATAGTGCGGCTAAGACCAAGTCGAAATCATTGAGCAGAGCAGTTTCGGGTTTTCCCTGCCAACGATTTCCATGTTTATGATTATGGTCTCCTAATTCATAACCGAATTTAAGTTTTTTTAGGGCTGCATCTAAACTAGGGGGCTGAACATTAGGGTTAAGTGTTAACGACCTGTGCGCAGCAACGCGGTGAACATCACGTTTACTTGAAACTATATTTTCAATGTACACGCCAAGGCGTGTTTTCCCAGAGCCATTAGCGCCAAGTAAAACTATCGTGGAGCCATTTTTTATCTCGAAGGGAAGTGAGCCTTGCGCTGTGGGAATACCGAATACAAATGTCATTTATTTTATCCTCCATTTTTCGGCGGTTTCGGCGCCGCAGCCGCAGGCTTCGCGCCTTGCTGCAACCCGAGCTTCACCAATGCCGGTTTCACTTCCGGCGCGTTCATGAACAAATCCCAGAGCAATCCGCTACGGTGGTTTTCGATCATGACGATGATGGGGCCCTGGTCGATGGCGAGGTGCGATTTCGCCTGCCAGTTGGCGGTTTCGCTGAAGCCGTCCACAAAGCCGTATTCGCTCCAGATTTTATCGCCCAGATTCTCGTAGAAATGACGCAGTGCCTGCATGGATTCCTTGGGCGTGTAGGGCAGGGATGACAATGCGGCGGTCGGCGTGATCACGCCGTTGTCGTTGGTGGGGGAATGCGCGTTGTATCCGCCGACGGTGTCGCCCGCCGTCAAGCCCCAGCTGTTTTCGCCGTAACCTTTGTGCCCCAGCGGGTTGTTGATGCAATGCGCGCGGTTGATGAGGGTGTGGGCGCGGTTCTGTTCGAAATAATCGGCGTGTTCGTCGCGCAGCTGTTTCGGGTTCAGCCCCATGAAGGAATAATGCGCGAAAAACAGCGGCCCGCCGAGGAAGGGGCCGAGCGGCTGGGTGATTTTCTCGCCCGGTGCCGCGCCGTCATATTCGCCGCCATTGATGAAATCGGCACCCTTCTGCCAGCTGTCTTTATACACCGTTAATGGCACAGGATGCGTGGGCGAAGCGGCCGCCAGCACATGGGTGACCAAACATTCGTTCCATCCCTCGATCGGCAAATTCATCGCGTAGCCATGATTGGGGCTCCAATGCCAGAGCAGCTTGCCGTTCTGCACATGATGGTCCCATTCCACCGCTTCCCACAATTTTGTGATGCGCGATTGCAGCGCGGGGTCTTCGCGGAAATATTCGCGGGCGGAAAGCAGCCCCATCATCAGGAAAGATGTTTCGACCAGGTCGCCGCCGTCGTCTTTTTTCGAAAACGGAATGGTCTTGCCGGTCGTGCCGTTCAGGAAATGCGGGAAAACGCCGTGGAAGGTGTCGGCATTTTCGAGGAAGCCGACGATTTTTTCCAGCTGTCCGCGCGCTTCATCGCGGTCGATCCAGCCGCGCTCCACCCCCGCCACCATCGCCATGATGCCGAAACCCGTGCCGCCCGTGGTGACGCAATCAAGGTCGTATCCGTAACCGTTCACCACATTGCTGCGCTCCCGCGCCATGCCGCTGTCGGGATGCGCGAAATCCCAGAAATAGCGCAGCGTCTGCTTCTGCACGAGGTCGAGCAGCTGGTCGTCGGTCAATCCCTTCTTTCCGGCGGCTTCGTTGAAGATGGGGGTGATGGATTTTTTTGCCATTTACTTCTCCCAGGTCACGCTGCGCCCGCGCGTGCTTGCGGAATGCGGGCCGATGGCGATGATGAATTCGCCCGCTTCCCAATCGTGGCGCAGGTCGTTGTTGTAGAATTTCAGGTGTTCGGTGGTGATGGTGAATTTTACCGTCCTGCTCTCGCCGCGCTTCAGCGCAATTTTTTCAAAGCCCTTCAGCTCCCGCACGGGGCGGGCCATGCTGGCGACGGGGTCGGTCACGTAAAGCTGCACGGTTTCCTCGCCATCAAAACCGCCGGTGTTCATCACGGTGACGCTCGCGATGATTTCCGCGTTACCGCGCGCGGCCGTTTCGCTGAGCGTGATATCGCTGTATGCGAACGTCGTATAGCTGAGGCCGTAGCCAAACGGATAAAGCGGTTCGTTCGGGATATCGAGATAGCGGGAACGGAATTTCGACGGCACATCCGCCACGCCCGGAAATTCACCCGCATAGGGGCGGCCGGTGCGGCGGTGGTTGTAATAAACAGGAATCTGCCCGACCGCATAGGGGAAAGACATGCTGAGTTTTCCGGCGGGGTTGACATCGCCGAACAGCACATCGGCGATGCCATTTCCGGCTTCCGTCCCGCCGAACCACATGGCGACTATCGCGCCAGCCTGTTTTGATTCATTCACGATCATCAGCGGTCGGCCGCTCAGGAACACCATCACCAGCGGCTTTCCGGTCGCTGCCAATGCTTCTATCAAGGCCGATTGTTTGCCGGGCAACCCGATATCGGCGCGGCTGGCGGCTTCGCCGGACATTTCCTGCGCTTCGCCCACGACGGCGACAATCACTTCCGCCTGTTCGGCGGCGCGCACAGCCTCCGCAATCAATTCGGCTTCGGGGCGCGGGTCGATGGTGACTTTTTCGCCGAACACATTCGCCTTCGCTGCAATCTGCGGATCATCGGTGATATTCGCGCCAAGGGCATAGGTAATATCGGCGGCGGGCGCCGCGTTTTTTATGCCTTGCAGCACCGATACGCATTCTTCCCAGTTACCCGCGATGCTCCAGGTGCCCTGCATGTTGCGTTTGTCATCCGCCAGCGGCCCGATCAGGGCGATTTTGGCATCGCGGGCGAGCGGCAGGATATTGCCGTCGTTTTTCAGCAGCACGCAGGACTTTGCTGCGGCATCGCGCGCCGCAGCGCGGTGTTTCGGCGACAGGATGATTTCCTTTGGCGATTCATCGCGCAGGTTGCGGAACGGGTTGTCGAACAGCCCCAGTTTCTGCTTTGCGCGCAATATCCGCGCACAAGCTGTGGTGATGTCGTCTTCCGAAACTTTTCCTTCGGCCAGCGATTTTTTCAGCGTGGTCAGGAAACCTTCGCCCACCATGTCCATATCCAGTCCGGCTTTCAAGGCGAGGGCGGAAACGGTCTGTAAATCGCCCATGCCGTGATCGGTCATTTCGTTCACGCTGGTGTAATCGGACACCACAAAACCATCAAAGCCCCATTGTTTGCGCAACACATCAGTCAGCAGCCATTTGTTGCCGGTGGCGGGGATGCCCTCCACATCGTTGAACGAACTCATGACGCTCGCCACGCCCGCATCGACGGCGGATTTGTAGGGCGGGAAATATTGCTCGAACATCGTCAAGCGGCTGATATCGGCGGTGTGGTAATCGCGGCCGGCCTCCGCCGCGCCGTAGAGCGCGAAGTGCTTCACGCAGGCCAGCAGCGAGTTTTCGCCGTTTTCCTGATAGCCGCGCACCATGGCAGCGGAAATGCGCGAACCCAGATAGGCATCCTCGCCCGCCGCCTCCGCACATCTTCCCCAGCGCGGATCGCGGGTGATATCGACCATGGGGGAGAAAACCCAGTGCAGCCCCTCCGCCGCCGCTTCCTCGCCCGACAGTTTCGCCACGTTTTCGATCATCGCCATATCCCACGAGCAGGAAAGGCCCAGCGGAATGGGGAAGATGGTGCGGTGGCCGTGGATGACATCAAGCCCGAAGAGGAGCGGAATTTTCAGCCGCGTTTTTTCAAGGGCGACTTTTTGCAGCGCGCGCACAGGTGTTGCGCCGTAAACGCCGAACATGCCGCCGACCGCACCGGCGGCGATTTTCTGCTCCACGCTCTCCGACACCGTTACGCCCGTTACCGCGTCACCCGCGATGACGAGGTTCAGCTGGCCGATTTTCTCGTCCAGAGTCATTTCTGACAACAATGTGGAAATCACATCGGCCATGTCGCGTCCTGAAATTTTGATTATGGCCACCATAGCGGCTGACGGGGGTGGCGGCAAACGGTTATCGGGCTAAAAAATAGCAAAAATATATTGCGATATACGCAATTTTGTGTTATGGTATAAAAATGAACCGATTTTTCTCTCCCCGCCCGGAAAAGGGCAGCCATACAACCCAGAATTTAAACGGAGGATTATTCCGTAAAATAAAAATAACCGATTTTATCAGGGTACTGCGGGAACCAAAGAACAAGATAGGCGTTATACATTCTACCCTTAAACCGGCTATGCTGGCTGTAGGGCTGGCCGCGGGTCAGGGGGCATGCCACAGAAACGGCACAATTCGACAGAGGGCATATGAACAAAATCAATAACATCACCAAATCCGCGGGCACCGATTTTTCCATCACGGGCGGTCTTGTGGCTGTGCTGGTTTTCTTCGCGGCCAGCGGCGCGATTTCTTACCTGAATATCAGGACGGTGAACGTCAACGCCACCAAAGTGGCGGAGACGCACGAAAAGCTGATTGCACTGGCGAGCGTGCTTTCACTACTTAAGGATGCAGAAACAGGCCAGCGCGGCTATGTGCTGACCGGCGACGAGGCGTATATGGCGCCGTATATCGAGGCGCGCACCGCGCTCGAAGAAAGGCTGGCCGCGCTGGAGAGCGAGGCGAAGGACGACGCGGAAGACGCGAGGCGCGTCGGCGTTTTGCGCCAGCATGTGAAATCGAAAATGGACGAATTGTCGCAAACGCTCGAACTGCGCCGCACGCAGGGCTTCGACGCGGCGCTGGCAGTCGTGAAAACCAACAAGGGCAAACAGGCGATGGACGCGGCGCGCGACATCGTCGGCAAGATGCAGGACAAGGTGCGCAATTACCGGGAACAGCGCATCGACGAAATGCACGGCGCGTACCGCGTCGCCCAGACCAGCGGTTTCCTGAGCGTCGCGCTGGGCGCGTTGCTGGCGATGATCGTGGCGGCGCTGATGACGCGCGCAGCCAATGCGCGCCGCAGGGCCGAATGGCTGCAGGCGGGCGAACTGGGCCTGCAAAACGCCATGGCGGGCCAGTTGCGCGTCGAACAGCTGGGCGAAAATATCCTGAAATTCTGCGCCGAATATTTCGGCGCTCAGGTCGGCGCGTTTTTCGCCAAGGACGGGATGCATTTCAAGCGCGTCGCGACCTATGGCCTGCCGGCCAACAACCAGACTCCGCTGGCGTTCGGTCCGGGTGAAAGCCTGCTTGGGCAGGCGGCAAAAGACCGCCGCGTGTTCATGCTGCGCGACATACCGCAGGGGTATCTTGCGCTGGGATCAAGCCTTGGCAATGGCGATCCGCGGCATCTGGTGATCGCGCCCGCCGCGTCCGACATGCTGGTCGAGGCGGTTTATGAACTGGGCGTGATGGACCGGTTCGACGGCACGGTGCAGGAATTGCTGGAGCGCATATCGGAGCCGATCGCCGTCGCCATCCGCGCCGCCAATTACCGCGCGCACCTGCAGAACCTGCTGGAAGAAACGCAGCGCCAGGGCGAAGAATTGCAGGCGCAGAGCGAGGAACTGCGCGTATCGAACGAGGAACTGGAGGAGCAGGGCCGCAGCCTGCGTGAATCGCAGGCGCGCCTTGAACAGCAGCAGGCGGAGCTGGAGCAGACCAACAGCCAGCTGGAAGAACAGACCGCGCTGCTGGAATCGCAGCGCGACGACCTCGCCCGCGCGAAAACCATCGTGCAGACCAAGGCGCAGGAGCTGGAACAGGCCAGCCGCTATAAATCCGACTTCCTCGCAAATATGTCGCATGAATTGCGCACGCCGCTCAACTCGTCGCTGATCCTCGCCAAGCTGCTGGCCGATAATCCGGCCGGCAACCTGACTGAAGAACAGGTGAAATACGCGCTCACCATCCAGTCGTCGGGCAACGACCTGCTGACGCTGATCAACGACATACTTGACCTGTCGAAGATCGAAGCCGGTCATATGGAGATACGTCCCGAACAGATGTCGGTCAGCCGTATGTTCGACGATCTTGTGCGTCTTTTCCAGCCGGTCGCGCAGCAAAAGAAACTGGCATTCGAAACGCGCATCGAAAACGGCTGCCCCAACATGATCGTCAGCGACCGCCAGCGTCTGGAGCAGGTTTTGAAAAACCTGCTGTCGAACGCGTTCAAGTTCACGGAAAAAGGCACGGTCGTGCTGTCTTTTGCGCGCGCCGACAACGAACGTGTGGCGTTCTCCGTCACCGATACCGGCATCGGCATCACCGAAGAACAGCAGCAGCTGGTGTTCGAGGCGTTCCGGCAGGCCGATAGCGCGATCAGCCGCAAATACGGCGGCACCGGGCTTGGCCTTTCCATCTCCCGCCAGCTGACGCGTCTGCTGGGGGGCACGATCCACCTTGCCAGCACATACGGCGAAGGCAGCACTTTCAGCGTCATGCTGCCCGAAATCTATGACTCCGGCCTTGTGCCAAAGTCAGATCCCGTGGTCATCCAGGGCGATGGCGCGCATGCCCCGCAGAACGGCGGTCACAGCCAGCCCGTGCCGCGCGCCTATGGAGAGGGGCAGATTCTCGACGACCGCGAAACGCTCAACCAGAAAAACCGCCTGTTGCTGGTGATCGAGGATGACGTGGCCTTCGCGAAAATCCTGTTCGATCTGTCGCATGAACTGAATTTCCAGTGCCTGATCGCGCATACAGCGGCCGAAGCGCTGCACCTTGCGAAGCGTTACCTGCCAAGTGCGGTGATCCTCGATGTCGGCCTGCCCGACAATTCCGGCCTTTCCGTCCTCGACCGCCTGAAACAGGATGCGCGTACACGGCATATCCCCGTGCATGTCGTTTCGGGCGCCGATTACGCACAGACAGCGCTGTCGCTGGGCGCGGTAGGCTATATGCTGAAACCCGTCAAGCGCGAGGAGCTGTCCGGCGTGCTGAAGGGGTTCGAGGAGCGTTTTTCGCACCGTATGCGCCGCGTGCTGATCGTGGAAGACGATGCGGTTCAGCTGGATGCGGTGGGCAAGCTGCTCAAATCGCAGGATGTCGAAACCGTCGGCGCGCGTACCGCCGCCGAATGTCTTGACCTGCTGAAGGGATCGCCCTTTGACTGCATGGTGCTGGACCTGACGCTGCCGGATGCGACCGGATACCAGCTTTTGGAAACCATCAGCCGCGAAGGCGCCTATTCCTTCCCGCCCGTGATCGTCTATACGGGCCGCGACCTGTCGGCGGAGGAGGAGCAGCGGCTGCGCAGGTATTCGCAGTCCATCATCATCAAGGGCGCAAAATCGCCCGAACGGCTGCTGGACGAAGTCACGCTGTTCTTGCACCAGGTGGTGGCGGAGCTGCCGGCCGAGAAGCAGAAAATGCTGCAGCAGGCACGCAACCGCGATGCGGTGCTGGAGGGGCGCCGCATTCTGGTCGTGGAAGACGACGTGCGCAACGTCTATGCTCTCACCAATATCTTCGAACCGCGCGGCGCGATCGTGCAGATCGCCCGCAACGGCAAGGAGGCGCTGGTCGCGCTGCAAAAGGCGCAGGACAACCCTGCCACGAAAATCGACCTGATCCTGATGGATGTCATGATGCCCGAAATGGACGGCCTGACCGCCACGCGCGAAATCCGCAAGAACGCGCAGTGGAAAAAGCTGCCCATCATCATGCTGACGGCGAAGGCGATGAAGGACGACCAGGAAAAATGCCTTGATGCGGGCGCCAACGATTATATGCCCAAGCCGCTGGATGTCGAAAAACTGCTGTCGCTCGCGCGCGTGTGGATGCCAAGATGACCGCCGAAACCCCCACAGCAAAGACCGACGATATCGAGATCAGGCTTCTGCTGGAGGCGGTGTTCCGCAAGTATCACTATGACTTCCGCAATTATTCGGCGGCATCGCTCAAGCGCAGGTTGGTGCAGGCGCGCGACCATTTCGGCTGTACGTCGTTTTCGCAACTGCAGGACAAGGTGCTGCACGACGGCGCAACCTTGCGCGCGCTGCTTGGTTTCCTGACCGTGCAGGTGAGCGAGATGTTCCGCGACCCTTTGTATTTCAAGGCGATCCGCGAAAAGGTCGTGCCGCATCTGCGCACCTATCCGTCCCTGAAAATCTGGGTCGCCGGATGCTCCAGCGGCGAGGAAGTCTATTCGCTGGCGATCCTTTTGCGGGAGGAGGGGCTGGAAGAAAAGGCGATGATTTACGCAACCGACATAAACCCGGAGGCGCTGCAAAAAGCCGAGGCCGGAATTTATGCCGCCGACCGCATCCCGCAATTCACGCAGAACCACCGCCTGTCGGGCGGCAAATCGTCGCTGTCGGATTATTACACCGCGGCCTACGGCGCGGCATCGTTCGACAAGACGTTGCGCAGCCGCGTGCTGTTTTCCGACCACAGCCTTGTGACAGACGCCGTGTTCGGCGAGATGCACCTGATTTCCTGCCGCAACGTGCTGATCTATTTCGACCGCCAGTTGCAGGATCGCGCCATCGGGCTGTTCCGCGATTCACTGGGCCGCAAGGGATTCCTGGGCCTGGGCAGCAAGGAAAGCCTGCGGTTTTCGAAACATTCCGACGCCTTCGCCGATTTTTCGCGCGATGACCGGATTTACCAAAAGTTAGGTGCGTGATGGCGGGTGCGGCAGCAAAACCAACCGCCATCGTGATCGGCGCTTCGGCGGGCGCTCTGGGCGCGCTTTCCGTCATCCTGCCGGAATTGCCGGCGGGCTTTCCGCTGCCAGTGCTGATCGTCGTGCATGTGCCGGCCGATCGCGACAACCTGATGGCCGAACTGCTGCAGGCGAAATGCCAGATACGGGTCTGCGAAGCCGAGGACAAGGACAGCATACGCCCGGGTGTTGCTTATCTGGCACCGCCCGATTATCATTTGCAGGTGGAACCCAGCCTTGACATATCCCTGTCGAACGACGAAGCCGTGATGTTTTCGCGGCCTTCTATCGACGTGCTTTTCGAAACCGCCGCCGATGCCTATGGCGAAGGCCTGATCGGCGTCGTGCTGACAGGCGGCAACAGCGACGGCGCGAAAGGCTTGCGCGCGGTCATCGACGCCGGCGGGCGCGGGCTGGTGCAGCGTCCCGATGAAGCCTTCGCGACCGCCATGCCGTTCGCCGCCGCGGAGGCCTGTCCCGAGGCGCTGATGCTCGGGCTGTCGGACATCGCCGCATACCTTAAAAAAGCGGGGGCGCGATAATGCCGAAGCGGCCCGTTCATTTCCTGCTGGTCGATGACCTTGAGGAAAACCTGCTCTCGCTCGAGGCGCTGCTGCGCCGCGACGACCTTGTGCTGCTGAAGGCGAGGTCGGGGACGGAGGCGCTGGAGCTGTTGCTGCAGCACGATGTCGCGTTGGCGTTGCTGGATGTGCAGATGCCGGGCATGGACGGATTTGAACTGGCTGAAATGATGCGCGGCACCGCGCGCACGAACCGTATTCCCATCATTTTCCTGACCGCCGGCGCGCATGACCGCCAGCGCCGTTTCCGCGGCTATGAAGCAGGCGCGGTCGATTTCATCTACAAGCCGATCGAGCCCGATGTGCTGCGGTCTAAAACCGGCGTTTTTTTCGACCTTTACCGTCAGCAGCGGGAACTGCAGCACCAGCGCGACGAACTGGCGATGAAATCGGAAGAAAACAGCAGGCTGCTGGCCGAAAGCCGCGAATATGCCGACCGCCTGCGCGATGCCGACCGCCGCAAGGACGAATTTCTGGCGACGCTGGCGCATGAACTGCGCAACCCGCTGGCACCCGTGCGCAACGGCCTGCAGATTCTGCGCATGAGCAAGAGCGAGGAAATGTCGGCGAACGTGCGCGACATGATGGACCGCCAGCTGTCGCATCTTGTGCGGCTGATCGATGACCTGCTGGATGTCAGCCGCATCAGCCAGGGGAAGATCGCGCTGCGCCGCGCCATGATCAGCGTGCAATCCGCGCTCGATTCCGCGGTCGAGGTTAGCAGGCCCCTGATCGAGGGCAGCCGTCATACGCTGTCGCTGAAGCTGCCGGAAGATGCGCTGTGGCTGAACGCCGATCCCGTGCGCATATCGCAGATTGTCAGCAATCTTTTGAACAACGCCGCGAAATATACGCCCGAAGGCGGGCACTTGACGCTGGAGGCCGCAGCGGAAAACGGCGGCGTATCTATCCGCGTCAGCGATAACGGTATCGGCATTCCCGCCGAAATGCTGCCGCGCATTTTCGAGCTGTTCACGCAGGTCGATAACAAGCTGCGCGAAGCGCAGGGCGGGCTTGGCATCGGGCTGGCGCTGGTGCGCCAGCTGGTGGGCATGCATGGCGGCACGATCAGGGCCGAAAGCGCGGGGCACGGCAAGGGCAGCACCTTCACGGTATGGCTGCCGCTGTCGGATCAAAAGCCGAAAGACATCCTGCAGGAAAACAGGGACGACACCGTGCCGGCGCTTTCGCTTCAATTCCTTGTCGTTGATGACAACATTCCGTCCGCGCAGACGACGGGCGTGATGCTTGAAATGATGGGTCACAAGGTCACAACGGCACATGACGGGCAAAGCGCGGTAGATATAGCACAAAAACTGCTGCCCGATATCGTGATGCTGGATATCGGGCTGCCGGGAATGAACGGCTACGACGTTTGCCGCCTGCTGAAACCGGCGGCAGGATTTGAAAAAACGGTCTTTATCGCCCAGACGGGCTGGGGGCAGGAAAGCGACAAAAAGCAGGCTTTCGATGCGGGTTTCAACCACCACATCGTCAAGCCGATCAGTTTTCAGGAATTTTCCGCGCTGCTGCGCGACATCCAGCGCGCCAAGGCCGCCTGAGCGCAGGTTGCAATTTTGGTTTAATTTTATGGAACTTGAGTCGTCATATCGACCTTGCCGCTTTTTGTGCGCCGCGATAACCTTTTGATAGAAGGGATGCCGCATGATGAAAAAGTTTTTATCCGCCGTTGCCATGACCGCGCTTGCCGCCTCTCTGAGCGTCGGCGAGGCCGAGGCGAAACGCCCGCCCACCAAGGAACAGCTGGAGGCGCAGAAGGAAGAACAGCGCCTTGAAGCCGAGCAGAAGCTGAAAGAACGGCTGATTTACCTCAACAAGATTGCGAATGAAGGCGACATGAAGGCGCAGTTCGATCTTGGCCGCCGCTATAACGTCGGCGACGGCGTGCCCGAAGACTTCGCCAAGGCCGCCGCATGGTACGAAAAAGCGGCGGCGCAGGGATCGGCGGCGGCGCAGCATAACCTGGCCGTGCTGTATGACATGGGGCAGGGCGTCGCGCGCGACGACAAACGCGCGGCCGAACTGTACGAAAAGGCGGCCACGCAGGGATCGCAATCGGCGCAATATAACATCGGCCTGTTTTACGATGCGGGTCGCGGCGTTGCGACGGACAAGGCCAAGGCCGTCATGTGGTTTGAAAAGGCGGCGGCGCAGGGTAATGCCGAGGCGCAGTTTGCGGCGGCGAATTATTACGCGACCGGCGTGGGCGTGAAGCAGGACATCGCCAAGGCTTTCGAATTTTATAAAAAGGCCGCCGATCAGGGCATCGCGGAGGCGCAGTTCAAAGTCGCCATGGCGTATGAAAACGGCGCCGGCGTGACGAAAGACCCCAAGCAGGCAACCGCATGGCTTGGCAACGCGGCAGAGCAGGGGCATCCGCAGGCGCAGTATATGCTGGGCAAGCGCTATGAAACCGGCACGGCTGCGGAACAGGATTACGAGCTGGCCGGTGAATGGTACAAAAAAGCCGCGGCGCAGGGCGTGGCGGGCGCACGCGATGATCTGGTGAAACTGCGCGAATTCGTGCAGGGCTATGAAGCGAAAGCCAAGGAAGTGCAGGCGCGCGCCGAAAAGGGCGATGCGGATTCACAGTTCGAAATGGGCCGCCTGTATGCCAAGGGGCAGGGCGTGAAGCAGAACAACGGCATGGCCGCGCAATGGTACCTGAAAGCCGCCGAAAGCGGCCATGCGGAAGGCATGTATTACATCGCGACCGCCTATGACGCGGGGCGCGGTATTGCGCCGGATGTCAAAAAAGCGGCGGGATGGTACCAGAAAGCGGCAGAGCAGGGCGTTAGTCGCGCGCAATACGTGATCGGACAGTATTACGCCACTGGCATGGCGGGTTACGAGAAGGACTTTGAAAAAGCGGCGGTCTGGTATGAACGCGCGGCGGTGCAGGGCAACAACAACGCACAATACGACCTTGGCCTGTTGTACCTGAACGGCAACGGCGTGAAAAAAAGCCTGATCGAGGCTTATTTCTGGTTTTCCGTCGCAATGCGCGGCGGCTATGACACCTACGGCATCGCGCGCAATTCGATCACGGGCAAGATCACTTCCGACCAGCTGAAAGAACTGCGGGAGCGGATCGAAAACTGGCGGCCTGCCGTGCGCCGCGCGCAGTAAGCTTTTTTTCGAGGCAAATAAGCATGAAAAACATCAAAAATTTATCAGCCGCAGCGTTTTCCTGCGGGTTGTTTTTAACAGTAATAGTAGGTTGCACAGCTTTACCCAATAATCCGCAAAATGTGTCTATGGAGACAAAAGGAAAAGTAGTTGAAGACCTTATCCATCATAAGAATTTTATAGGTATTTTTGAACGAGCGGATGAGCTGTATGAGAACCAACCTACTCCTGCTCAAGCCTTAGATATAAGTGGCGCTGTAAGGTCATATTTGCTGGCGAATGCGAGAAGCGGTCCGGAAATCTACGCGTTGTTAAAGGATAATGGATTTAAAGCTGTGTATGCGAATAGCCCAGAAAAAATGCCCTTGAGTGTTATGTGCAAAATTCATCATAGCTGTGATGAGGTCGTCTCAGGACATAAAGACGCAGGTACATTATATCTATATGTAAGGAAGACATATGACCTCAATGTCGAGATCAAAAATCATACCATTTCAAAAGTAAGTGCGCATGTACGGACGCATTAAAGGTTGGAAACAAAGCGCTGGCCTCTTAAGCCACTAAATTTTCGACGCAAACGCCTCACTCCCTTTTTTTCACAGAGAAGAAGAGGATTAATCACCAATATTTCCGTTTCGGCTGCTGGAACGCGGCGGGGGCGGGGCGGATCGCCTGTTCGATGCGTTCGCGGTATGCGGCCTGCGCTTCCGCCGCATGTGTGTCGCGCGCGGGCGGCTGGATCAGGTCCATCGGTTTTACTTCCGCATCGCGGTTGACGGCGTTGATCAGCGAATATAATACAACCTTGGCAAAGCTGTTGTTCTTGTCATCCGTCGTCAGGTAATGCGGCAATTCGTGGTAACTGCGGCGGCCCGACCATTTGGGATAAAGGCCCGCAAACCATTTCTTCTGCGTCTTTTCGCCTTTGTCGTCGTACTGCCATTCATACAATGTCGGGCGGACGGATGTCGTGATGAACACGCTGGCATCCGACAACGGCCGGATGCTGAGCGGTTTTTTGTGCTTGTCTGCGCCGATCTTGAACAGCGCGCGCAATGATGTGCCGAGCGTGCCCCAGATCCAGTTTTTCGCGCGGTTGATCCGGTCGTTTGACGCGACCAGATAGACGGTCGAAAAACGGTCGGTTTCCTTGGACGGGCGGGAAATAGTGCCGACGGAAACCAGCACGACTTCCTTCAAAACCTTGCGGGCTTCTTTTTCGTCGTAACCGACCTGTTTCATCATCTTCAGCGTCGCGTTGAAGGTTTCCTGCGCAACGATGCTGCCCGCGCTGTAGCCGAACAGCGTGACGTTGCGCAAATTCTTGCGCGCAACATCGGCGGGCAGGGGCGTGCCGGTGACGTTGTTCTTCGCATCGCGCGTAAATCCTTCGGCCACCAGCGGCATCAGCAGGGCAGCGCCAAGGTCGTAACCCGCATCGGATGAGCGCGTGGACGGGAACATGTTATAGGCGGCAAGGTTGAATAAATTCTTCAGGCTGGTATGCGACCATGCGAACAGTTTGGGCTGCACCTCGATCTCGGCACGGCTGCCCAGCATTTCTTCCATCTTCTTGATGCCGCCCGCGACATAGCCGGGCTGGTTGTTGTTCGTAAGGAAGCCCGAAAGATAAACGATGGTGGGGGAGTCGATGGCGACCGCCTTCAGATCCACTTCGTTCAATTGCGCCTTGCCGTCTGCGCCCGGGGTTCTGTTCCAGAGCTTGCCCATGCAGCCCTCCTGTAAAATCGATTCATTAATACTGTGCTTTCATAGCGAAGCACTGAACTTTTCGCAATATGGTAAATTTTTGAACTGTTTTGCGGGTTTATCCGTATGATAAATAAGGCCGATTTAGCTTTGTCGTATTAACCAGACTTTAATATGACAGCGTTAATATTGGACTGAATACGGGACTAAGCCCGCGGGTTTGGTCCAAAAGTGGAACAACGCAAGGTCTTGATCATCATGTATCTTCGCTCCGTCTTCGCCGCTCTTTTCACCCTCACCATGGCAGCGCCTGCCGCCTACGCATTGGAGCCGATCAGCGGCGACGTTGTGGGCGCGGTGATCAGCTATAAAGCGCAGAAGAACGAGAACCTTTCATCCATCGCCCAGAAATTCGGTGTCGGCTATGTCGAACTGCAGGCCGCAAACCCGAACGTCAACCCGAACAAGATCAAGGCCGGCACGGAAATCACCGTGGGCGCCATGCACCTGATCCCGTCCGAATTCGCGCGCGAAGGCATCGTCGTGAACCTCGAAACCTCGCGCCTGTTTTATTTCAAGGACGGCAAGGAAGTCATGACCTTCCCCGTCGCTTCCGGCAAATCCGGCTGGGAAACGCCGACCGGCGTGACGAAAGTCTATAACAAGCGCAAAGACCCGATCTGGACCCCGCCGCCCCGTATCCGCGCGGAAAGCCCCGACCTGCCCGATTTCATCGAAGCTGGCCCGAACAACCCGCTCGGTAAATACGCGATTTCCGTCGGCATGGACGGCATCATGTTCCACGGCACTAACGCACCGTCGAGCGTCGGCAAGAAAGTCAGCCATGGCTGCATGCGCATGTACGCCAAAGACATCGAGCGACTGTATAAAGCCGTCAGCATCGGCACGCCCGTCATCCTGATGAAATCCAGCCACGAAATCGGCTGGCAGGGCGACACCATGTTCCTGCAGATGGCGCCGAAAGTGAAAAAGGCGAAATGGGAAGAAGCGCGCTATGCGCCCAACCTCGACCTCTACGAAAAAATCCAGAAAGCCGCCGGCCCTGACACCACCATCAACTGGCGCGCGGTCGAGGAAGCGGTGTGGCGCGCGGATGGTATTCCCGTCGCGATCGGCACCCGTCCCGCACAGCCCCCGCAGGCCGCGCCGCTGCCCGCAACCCAACCGGCAGATGCGACCACGCCCGCCCAAAGCCCCGCAGCGCCGCAGCCCGAACGCCGCGCCTCGCTGGAGATTCTGGGCAGCATCCAGTAAGGAGTTTTTGGGGATAACACCCAAATATCGTGTTATTCCGGTGGTCTAGCGGTTTTCCATACCCCTTGACTTTGCGAGACTCGCCGTGTTACTACTTCCGGCATGTTGACGATCACTTTCTATACGGCCCTCGTGGCCTGCGCTTCTCTCGCCTACGCGGCACCTCTCTGGTGGCGTTAAGCCACTATTGCATGATGTGACGGTTTTCAGGCCGTCCTAAAACAAAGCATTCCCTAAAAGACCAGCCAAGTTTTAAACGGAGCATCGCCATGTCCCGCGTCTATCATTCCGCGAACCCGAACCACATTTTCAGCAACCGCGCCGAGATCGAGGAACACCTCCTCGCCAAAGTATCCAAAAACGCCGGCGGCAAGATCGGCACCGAACTGGAATTGTTCGTGACCACGCCCGAAGGCCGCCCCATCACCTTCGATCAGGTCGAACTGGTGCTGGAACATTTCGCCGCAAAATTTCCGCGCGCAACCGCCGCGCATGAAAAGGGGCGCATCGTTGCGCTGACCATCCCGAATGTGGGCGATGTGAGCCTGGAGCCGGGCGGGCAGGTGGAACTTTCGACCAAGCCCTGCCGCGATTTGCAGGAACTGGAAGACATGAACCGCATCCTGCGCCGCGCGCTGGATGAGACGGCGGCGTTCCTTGACCTGCGTGTCCAGGGCAGGGGGCATATGCCCAGCTTTTTGAAGGCGGAGGACACGCCGCGCTCGCGCTTCGGCGCGTATCGCGAATATCTGTCCGGTGTGCATGGAAAAGATAAAGCCGATGCGTTGGTCGATACCATGAAATCCTGCTGCGGCTTGCAGGTGAATTTCGACCCGATGGGCGATGATTTCAACCAGATCTACCGCGCGCTGATGCTGGTGGATGTGGGCAATGCGCTGTCGCAGCGCACGACCCGCCAGCAACGCCTGCATGAAACATACGCTGTACTTGTGCCGGAACAGATGGTGCCGGTCTTCGATGCGCTTAAGGCTGACAGCAATGAAACAGTAACGACGCATATCGTTGATCGTTTGCTGACGCTGAAAATCCCCTTCATCCCCGATCATTCGGCGGAGGGATTTACAACGACCGCAAAAGTTTTCGGCAGCACGCCGACGGTGGGCGAGCTGCTGGCGAAAGGCGCGCTGACGACCGAGATTTTGGACAATGCCTTGTCGCTGCAACTGACGATGCCGAATATCCGTCGCCACGGCGTTGTAGAAACACGCGCGCCGGACAGCCCCGACAGCATCGAAGACCTGATGAAGATCGCAACATCTTACGCGAAGTTCGGCTATGACGCGCAGGCGCGCGCGCAACTGCTGCAGGATTTCAGCACGGTTGATCCGCAGAAACTGAAGGCTGCTTTCCTGACGCGCTTCGACGATCCGCAAATCCTGTCGCGTGATATCGGCGGCGGTAAGACGGTGGCGGATCTGGTGGGGGCGATCAGCGAAAAACCGCAGGTAACGCCTGCGATTGTCCCGCCGCGTCGTCCGCAGCAGGGGATTGGTTTATAAGGGTTAATCCCGATTTATTGACATAACAAAAACGGCCTTCTATACTCTAGAAACTTCAAAATTTTCAGGACGGCCATGTCGCAACAGGATTCATTTCGTTCGCTCGTCAACCGCGCCTTCCAGGTGAAGCCGCTGGTGGCCGACAGGAATGGCGTGAATTTTTTCGTCGAGCCTGTCGACCTGAACGACAATTACCTGTTCCGCGAACACGAAGCGGCGGGCGAGGCGAAGGGGCTGGTTGAACTGAAAACCATCGACATCGAAATCCCCACCAATCTGCGCGAATTGCCGCGCCCGCGCATTTCCGACGTGCTGCCGCAGATCCCGCCCGAACTGCTTGCGGAGGCGACGGCGTTCAAGCTGAAACTGCTGGATACGACGTTGTCGGGCGAAGATATTTCCGTGCCGGCGAAGCTGACGTTGTTCAAGGGCGAGCTGCCCGAAAACGTCAAGAACCAGCATGTGATTTTGCGCGGCAAGCATTTCGATGCGCCGATCCCCGCGCCGCCCGGGGCAGAGCCGGAATTCGATGCATCGGGCGCGGGGCACCTGACCAAACCGGTCGCCGCGCCTCGTACCGCTGTTTTTAGGCAAAAGCCGCCCCCCAAGGTCAATTGACTCCCCTGCGACATGTGATAGCGTAACGCCTTCCAACAATTCCGCGAGGATCGCATGGCCAGCCCGCCCAAGACGCAAGTCGAAGACGAACAGGAAGTCAAAATCGTGCTGTCCAAGGGCGACCTTGAAAAGGTGTTCAACGCGCTGGTGAAGGAACACGCCCCCAAGCATGTGGAACACAAATACCTGCCGCGCCATTATTACGACACACCGAACCTCGATCTCGACCAGAACGGGCTTTCCGTGCGGGTGCAGTACAAGATGGGCAAGGGCGGGACGGTCGGCGGCAACGAACAGACCGTCAAGATCGATATCAGTCAGGGGGCTGCGCTGGCGGGCGGCGCGCTGTTCCGCCGCGAGATCAAGAACCCCATGAGCAACCACGCGCCCGACCTGTCCATCGTGACGGACAAGGACGCCAAGGCCGCATTGAAGCCGTTCCTGGGCAAACCGCTCAAGCATATCTTCACCGCTGCCATCGAACGCCGCTATTTCGAGATTGAATCCGGCAAGGGGCGCAACAAAAGCACGGTCGAGGTCGCCTTTGATGTGGGGGAAATCATCCTGCCGCATAACGACAGCCATACCCCGTTTTACGAGATCGAGATCGAGCGCAAATCCGGCAATTCAGCTGCGATAGATGCACTGCGCGACAAGATCCTTGCGCTGGCACCCTCGGCCAAGGTGCAGCCCGCGCCGAAGTCGAAGCAGGGCACGGATCTGTACCGTAAATCGCTGAAGTCGCCTTAAACTTCAAAAACTGTAGAAAACCCATTGTTAACGCGGTGCAATATGCCCCATACTTGGGGTGCAAGTATTTGCAGTCTGATTCTATCATTGAAGAGGGAATACGGATGACGGCACCAAAAATCGACGTTTCGGGAATGAAATCCTGGATTATCCAATGCACAGCGGATAATTTCGAACACGCAGCTTACCTCTCGGCCGTCTTTTCCGAGGTTATTTCCGTCAATGACAAGGCGCACAGCCTGCAAATTTCCAGCCTCACCGAGATGCTGAAGGGTCAGTTTGAAAAGCTGGGCGCAGCCGTCTCCAAATCGCAACCCTGCGCGGTCTGACCCGCCTACCGAAATTCCTGATGGCCAAAAAGAAAAAAGCCGCCAAATCCTCCGAAGTCGAGCAGGAGCTGAAGCTCCAATTGTCGCACCGCGACCTTGAAAAGGTATTCGCTGTCCTGCGCAAGAAAGCGATCGGCAAAAAGGTCGAGCATAAATACCTGCCGCGCGCCTATTTCGATACCCGCGACCTGCTGCTTTATCGCAATTCCGTTTCCGTGCGCGTCCAGTATAAGCCCGGCAAGGAAGGCAAGATCGGCGGCTATGAACAAACCGTGAAATTCGACCTGCCCCCTGAAAAGGGCGTCGTCTCCGGCGCTTTTTTCCGGAAAGAATGCAAGGATATGGTTGCCGGTCATGTCCCGCTGTTGGCCAAAATATCGGATGCCGAGGGCAGGGCGGTTGCGAAACGCTTCCGCGCCAAGCGCCTGTTCCATATCTTCACCGCCGCCATCGAACGCCGGTCCTTCAACCTGAAGGTCGGGCGCGGCAAGAAGGCGGGGGTGGTCGAGGTTGCCTTTGATGTGGGCGAAATCTTCCTCGATGCGCAGGGCCGCCGTCAGGCGTTTTCCGAGATCGAGATCGAAATGGTGAAGGGGCATCCCGATGCCATCCACACCGCCGAGCTGATGGTGCGCGGACTTGCCCGCTCCGCCGCGCTGCAGCCGCTGTCAAAGGCGCAACAGGGCAGCCGCCTGTATCGCGCCGCGACCCGCCGCAACAAAACGCATCGCTGATCAAGCGCTTCAATCACCAAGTTTATTTTTTACACGAAGAAATGGTGCGTTATCCCGTGTGTAATGTTTCACATGAAACATTTTGTATAAGTATCTAATAAATATTAATTTATCTTCTTTTTCGACTGTACGTTCCTCATGTAGCGGATGAGGTGGCTGTATGCTGAGTGCCGCATGATTTATCGGCGAGGGGCTTGTTTTTTCCCGTGAAAAACGTGAAATAGAAGGCAACGTATTGACCGGAGTTTCCCTGTGAAGAATTATCTGTTTGCCCTTTTGCTCGCAGCGACCTGCGCGACGGCTCCCGTGATGGCGCGGGCACAGCAGTCTGCATCGGGCACAGCTACTGCGACACCGGCTGCTGTGGCGCCTGTTTCCAAGGACGACGAATATCTGGCGCTGGTCGCCAAGGTCAATGCGGATAACGCCAACAACGCCGCAATCGACTGGACGCAGCTGCGCAACCTTTATGTCCAGACCTCTTTTTATGACCCGTATGGCGGCGCGCAAGCAATATGGTATTCCCTGCAGCGCGCCGGCATGCAGGTCGTTGCCAACCCGAGCGATGAAAACGTGAAGGCCTATCGCGACCTGCTGAACAAGCATTTCGCTCATTACCGTTCCCACCTGCAGGCCATCGACCTGTGGAACAAGACCAAGACCAGCGTGATCAACAAGATCCTGCATGAAAACGCGTTCCGCGACATCCTGCGCTCTATCCGCCTGACCGGCGACGGCAAAACGCCTGAAACGGCGTTCAAGGTGATCGACCCTGCTGAGGAGCATATGATCCTCAAGACCTTCCATTACCGCTTGGTCGGGCAGGAATTCCGCCAGAACAACGGCCAGTTCTGGGACGTGCTGAAATACGTCAACCCGCAGACCGCGTCGCCCGACGGCAAAGAGGTGCCGCAGGAGATGTTTTTCAACGTGAACGTCATTCTGGCGGCCCCCAGCCGCGGCTGATTTGCCTAGAATTTCCAGAAACATGCGGCGCTGCGTCAAAAAACGCCGTTTTTTGCTTTGATTTGTGCCGGAACTGCGATATATAAACGGTCAAGTTAATCTCCCAAAATTTAGAATCTCTCAAATCCGGTCTTCGGAAACGAGGGGTCGCAGGGGGAAAACGGCACTTAGGAGCGTGGCTCAATTGGTAGAGCATCGGTCTCCAAAACCGAGGGTTGGGGGTTCGAGTCCCTCCGCTCCTGCCATTCCCCCAAACGGGGGCGTGGCTGGCACTAAAAGAAAAAGGTAAGGCACGAGATGTCGAAGAATATCGCCCAGTTCGCCCGCGAGGTCCGTCAGGAAACGCTGAAGGTGAGCTGGCCGTCGCGCAAGGAAACCGTGACCACCACGATCGTCGTGTTCATCATGGTGTTCATTATGTCGATGATCCTCCTGTTTTCCGACTGGGTGATCTCCAGCGCGATCAAGTTTATCCTGACACTCGGCACAAAAATTTAAGAGTTTAGAAAATCATGGCACAGCGCTGGTACGTCCTTCATGTTTACTCCGGCTTTGAGAAAAAAGTCGCGTCGTCGATCCTGGAAACCGCCAAGAAACGCGGCCTCGACCAGTACATCGCCGAAGTGATGGTGCCGACCGAGGAAGTCGTCGAAGTCCGCCGCGGCCAGAAGGTCAACGCGGAACGCAAATTCTTCCCGGGCTATGTGCTCGTGAAGATGGACATGAACGACGACGCGTGGCACCTCGTCAAGAACACCCCGAAAGTGACCGGATTCCTGGGCGCCGCAGGCACCAAGCCGCAGCCTATCTCGGAAACCGAAGCACAGCGCCTGATGAAGCAGATGGTCGATGGCGCAGAACGCCCCCGTCCGTCCGTCATGTACGAAATCGGCGAGCAGGTCAAAGTCTGCGACGGCCCGTTCAACTCGTTCAACGGCGTTGTCGAGGAAATCGACGAACAGAAAAGCCGCCTCAAGGTCCTCGTCTCGATCTTCGGCCGCTCCACGCCGGTCGAGCTGGATTTCAGCCAGGTCGAAAAGACCTGATACGGGATTTACCCTTCATGCACCGAGGCTGTCCTTAAATGGAATGGCTGATGGATCCAACCGCCTGGGCGGGGCTTGTCACGCTGGTCGTGCTCGAGCTTGTGCTGGGCATCGACAACCTCGTCTTTATCGCCATCCTCGTGGACAAGCTGCCCCAAAAGCAGCGCGACCGCGCGCGCAAGCTGGGCCTGTTCCTCGCCCTTGCCATGCGCATCGTTCTGCTGGCCGCCATTTCGTGGCTGGCATCGCTGACGCAGCCTTGGCTTCAGTTGTTTGACAAGACGTTCTCCGCCCGCGACTGCATCCTGATCGGCGGCGGTTTGTTCCTGCTGTATAAGGCGACCACCGAAGTCCATGGCCGCATCGAAGGCCACGGCCACCGCAAGGGCCCCGCGCTGAAGGCGCAGTTCTGGATGGTCGTCATCCAGATCGTCATCCTGGACGCTGTCTTCTCGCTCGATGCCGTCATCATGGCGATCGGGATGACCGAACATCTGGCAGTCATGATTATCGCCGTCACGATTGCGATCGGCATCATGGTGTCGGTCAGCAAGGCGCTGACGGCCTTCGTCAATAAACACCCGACGGTCGTGATGCTCTGCCTTGGCTTCCTTTTGATGGTCGGTTTCAGCCTCGTGCTGGATGGTTTCGGCTGGCATATCCCCAAAGGTTACCTCTACGCCGCGATCAGCTTCTCCATCATCGTGGAAAGCTTTAACCAGTTCGCGCAGGCGAAGCTGAAAAAACGCGTAAAAACCACCGATGTGCGCGAACGCACGGCGGATGCGATCCTGAAGCTGATGGGCGCAAAACCGCTGGAAACGGTGGAAGAAATGCGCGAGGCGAATGCCGTGCTGCAGGAAGCCGCGCAAACGGGCGTGCTGTCGGCCTCGGAAAAACAGATGCTGCGCGGTGTCCTGAACCTGAATGCGCGCCCCGTCCATACCGTCATGACGCCCCGCCGCGATATCGTGGCGATCGATATGTCGCGCGGCGACAAGGAGTTGCTGGAAGCTGTGAGCAAGGCCGAGCGGTCGCGGCTGCTGGCGATCGACGGCGACCTTGATAACGTCGTGGGTATTTTGCGCAAGGATGAATTCCTCGCCAAATGGCTGGGCGGCGACCGCCAGACGATGGACAGGCTGCTGGAAGAGCCGCTGTTCGTGCGCGAAGACACGACCGTCATGGCGCTGCTGGAATTCCTGAAAAAATACCCGGCAGGCATCGCCGTCGTGACCGACAACGACGATGGCGTCGCGGGTGTCGTCACGCATCTTGACCTTCTGGAGGCGATTGCCGGCGAATTCCCCAGCCAGCACGAGCCCTATGCGCCATTGTCGATCCATGAAAATGCCGAGGGCAGCCTCACCATCGACGGTATGGCATCTGTTTACGATGTCGCGCATAAACTGGGCGTCGATTACACGCCCGACGGTCATTTCGCCACCATTGCGGGGCTGGTGCTGCACAGTCTTGGCCGCATGCCGGCGGTCGGCGACCAGCTGGACTGGCAGGGCTGGCGCATCAAGGTCAAGCAGATGGATGGCCGCCGCATCGCCAAGCTGAAGGTTCATAAAATCGTCGAGGAATAAACCTAGCCGTTCTTGCGGCCCAGTTTCTTGCAGGCCTGCTTCAGCAGCTTGCCGTTGATCTGGTTTTTCGGTGTATGGCGCAGGATTTTTTCCGTCACATGCGCGGCAAGCGATCCTTTGGGTGCGGTATTGAAAACTTTCGCGACGTTTTCCAGCCATTCCTGCTGCGTCAGCTTTTCAAGGCGTACCGCCCCTTGCGGCATGGGTGCTGTGCGGGGCGCGCGGTGGGCAATCTTGTCGAATACGCCGCGCAGGCGCTCCGCCATGTCATGGCCGCTGCCGGAAGCTTTCGGCACCGGCTTCATCCATGCCAGCCGGCTTGCCAGTTCCTCGATTTCACCCGGTTTAGGGGCGTAACGCTGCGCAACCGCCTCGGCCGTTGTCTGCACGGCCTTTGGCGACAAGACGGCGGAGCCAATGTTTTCCAGCGCGGCATCCAGCGCGGGCGAAGTGGTATGGATGCCGGGCGCACGCAGGGCGCGCGTGAGCGATACCGATTTCGCCTGTTCCTGCGTCATCACCTGCTGCGACAAATTGCGCAGGATCGCAAAAACATCCGCCGCCATTTCCGCTTCCGCCCGCTCGTGCGGCAGGGCGTCGTGGGGTGACGGCTTGCCATCGCGCGACAGCCCGCGCCAGTTGGCGGTGAACCCGTTATGCGCAACGGCATGACCCAGTTCATGGGCGAAGGCATAGGCCGCTTCCTGCGCCACCGTCGATGCCGCGCCAAGATATTTCGATTTCGGCTGCGACGACGACGCGACAAGGATATTGCCGGTTGCGTAATCGACCTCCGCCACCCCGTTCTTCATCAGGAATTTTTCAACGGCGTGAAAAATGGCGGTTTCCGGTTTCTCCGTTTCGCCCAGCGACCGGATAAAAGCGGGCGATGCCTTGCGCAGCCAATCGCGCAGTTGCTGCCCGGCATCCGGCGATGACAGGTCGATAAAAGTGACCCGCGCCGTTTCCTGCGGGTAATCGCGCCGCGCAGCCAAAACGGCGGCGGCGTAATCGAACACGGGGGAAGGGGGTGCGTTTGCGGTCATCATCGGCTCGGGTGAAATATTTTACATAGATATTACAAAGGCATAGCAATGTCAATGCCGCCGTGTTTCCATTACCATATAGTTAATGATTTATTCAATAAAATCAGATATATATAATTCATTGGCTTAACGGTAAGGACGCGTGTCAGGTGACAGCTCAAAACCATAGCGGCGGCGCTTTGGCAGCAGCATTCGAGCGTGCCAGCGCGCCGCTTGCCGAACAGCCCCTGCGTGCGGCGATGCAACTGGCGCTCGACAAGGCATTGGTGGCTGCCGCGCGCGACGGCGATATTCCGGCCCTCAAGCGCCTGATCGCAGACAAGGCCAACCCTGATTTTGCCGGAGACATGGGCGACACGCCATTGATCGAGGCGGTGCGCGCCCGTCAATATGAAGCCGTCGAATTGCTGCTGCAGGCCAAGGCGAACCCCGATCTTGCCAACCAGATGCTGCTGCGCCCGCTTGTTTTGGCGGTGAGCGACCATGATGAAAAAATGGTCAGGATATTGCTGGATGGTGGCGCGAAGCCCGACCTAGCGAGCGACATCGATGTGACGCCGTTGATGGTGGCGGCGGAATCCGGCGACGATGTGATTGCCGAACTGCTGCTGCAAAAACAGGCGCTGACCGGCGTCAAGGACGGCACGGGCAACACCGCCGTGCTGCTCGCGACGATGAGCGGGCGTGACTCGACCGTGCGGCTTTTGAAAAAATACGGCGCGAACCTCGATATTGCCAATACGGATTCCATCACGCCGCTGACGCATACGATCCAGAAAGGGATGGATGCGATGTTCGATACGCTGGTAGAACTGGGCGCCGACCTGACACAGCCGCGCGGATCGCGCCCGCCGCCGTATATGCAGGCAGCGCGTGCCGGCAATGCCCATGCGCTGGGATATATGATCAAGGCGGGCATAAAAATGGATTACAAAACCGGCGATGGCACGGATGCATTGATGCTCGCGGCACGGTCGGGATCGGTCGTTGCGGGCAAGATGCTGGTTGATGCAGGTTTCGACCTGCACCGCAAAAACGATCACGGCAAGGATGCGCGCGCCGAAGCGCTGGAGGAAGGGCATACGGCGTTCGTCAACCTGATCGATGTGGAGCGCGCAAAACAGCTGGAGGCCGCGCTGCGCAAGGGATTACAGGGCGTGGGCACGGCAGCCCCCCGCACGGCATCGTTCCGCAAGAAAGGACCCCCTGCATGAACGGTGAACGCGCACCAGCGGATATGGCCGAACTGGCACGGCCGCGCAGCGCGCCCGACCTGCGCGGCGCATTTAACGACGCGTCGCGCATCGCGCCCGGCGGGCGTGCGCCCGGATACAAAATCGATGACCTGTTCGACGCGGTAATGCAGGAAGACGCCCGCCGCGTGCAACTTATCATTTCCAGCGGCGTGAATGTGAACAGCAAAAATGACAACGGCGACACGGCGCTGGGCATCGCCGCCAAAGAAGGCAAGACGCGAGTCATCGGTACCCTGATGCAGAACAAGGCGGATCCGTGGCTGGGCGACCGCGTGAACCGCACACCGATGCGGCTTGTCGTGGAAAAAGGCCATGTGGAAACGCTGGGGGAGATGCTGAAACACGGCATCAGCCCCAATGCCGCGACGCCCGACGGCGTGCGCCCGCTGGAAATCGCCATCACCCATATGGCGACCCGTCCGCGAGGGCGCGAGATATTCGACGCGCTTATGGGCGCAAATGCGGATGTCAGCCAGGTACCGGCCGATAACACGACTCTTGTGATGATCGCGGCCGCAGCCGACAACGATTACGCCCTCAAGGCGCTTATCGCGAAGAAGGCAAGCATAGGCGGTGTCAGCACGCACGGGCAGTCGCCGCTGACCGTCGCCGCGCGCAACAATTCCGTCAGGTCCGCGAAGGTTCTGCTGGAAGCGGGCGCGGATGTGACGCATGTCAACGATCAGGGCCGCACCGCGAGCCAGGAGGCCGCCCATGCCGGTTTCCCCGAACTTGCGAAAGTGCTCGAGGCCGCGGAGCGAAAATACGTCGAAAACATCATGAACGCCGGCACCGGCCAGAAAACACACGCACCGAAAACCGCGATGTTCAAAAAGCGCGGCGACGGGCAGAAGCCGAAATAATCCTCAGATTTTGATGGGCTTGAAACTGTCGGCGATCTTGCTGACGAAATTCTTGGGCTTTTCGGGGCGAGTCAGGCTGACGCTCTGCGATGCTTTTTGCGCGCCGATGTCGCGGTCGCCCGCTTTCTCCATAAGCGCCTTTTTTGCCTGCTGCCATTCTTCGGTGCTTACGTCGATTTTCTGTTCCATCCCGCCCGATTTGATCACGCCGGTTTGCAGTACGTTGTTCAGGATACGGGCGGCGATATAGAATTCCTGCGAATTAGCCGGGGAAGACATGGCGATTTCCTGCAGGTCGCGCAACTTGCCAAGCATCACTTCCTCGTCATTCGCGCCGGCCTGCCAGGCGCGCCGGCCGTTCATCTGCATCGTTACGAAACGGCTATTGGTCTTGTCGTCCATTTCGAAGGTGCGCGCATGCTGTTGCGCGATTTTCACGATATCTTCTTTCGACAGCGACAGGAAATCGATGTTTTTCGGGTTGATGACAAGCGCGTCGAGCGACATGGATGTCAGGTGCGTCACGTCTTCGGTCAGCAGCATACCATGGCCGCGGCGGTTGGAAAGGTCGAGGATATCCGTTTTTTGGAACACGCCTTCTTTCAGCCCGCGCATCATGGCAAAGGTGTCGGCGGCATGTTCGCGGTATTCCGTCGATTTATTGCTTTCACTGGCATGGCCCTGCGGCACCACGAAATGGCCGAGTTCATGCTGGAAACAGAAATAGGCGCTTTTAAATGCGTTGCCCGGGAAGGACTCGTTTGCCCCTTCGCGCTGTGACGGCATGGCGATCAGCTTGAACCCGTTCACGTTCTTGGCGACGGCGTTCATGCCTTCGGCATTCTCCATCATCTTCTCGAACTGCGTCGGCGTCATCTTTGCCATCTTCGCCCATGCGAGTAGTTTTTCCTGCGCATCGGGGGCGGAAGTGTCGATGAAGGTGATGTCTTGTGTCTCTTTGGGGAAGTCTCGGCGTGCATCGGCGACGGCCTGTTCGAAATCGAACACCTTCGGTGCCTCCTGCTTCAGAAACTGGCTAAGCTGCTGATCCGGCATCAAATTTCCATGTTGCGGTTTCATAACATTATAGCCGGAACATGCTAAAAACAGCTTAAGTGACACTAAGTATCTGATATTTATGAATGATATCATCGTTTGACATAAATGTATTTCCATCCTAATGTCCACCTACACATTTTCAGTACGGAGATTTTTATGTTCAAGCCCAAGAAGGCCAGCGGACTCTCGCATGTTTTTTCCTCGGCGATGATGAGTGCGGGTTTGCTGCTTTCCGCACAGCCATCGCGCGCGCAGGATGCCGCGCCCAGCCCGCCGCCCGAGCCGGTGCCGGCATCGCAGCCTGACTGGAACAACAACACGCTGCCGCGCACACAGGTGCAGTCCACGGGCGGGCTCAATGACCGCATCGATGATTATTTTGCGCGCAAGCCGACCGTGTATGTGACGCGCGAAAATTTCTGGATTTCGACCCCGTCGCGCTTCGATGTGACGCTACTGCCGCTGGACCAGACCGGCGTGCTGAGCGTGACCCGCGAATACCTTGAAATGAAGCCGCTGAAAAAAGAATGGTATGGCCGTGCCAGCGGCGTCGAATACGGCGTGCAGTTCAACATCGGGGCGGGCAGCACCGCAACCACGCAAGTGTCGTCCGACTGGACGTATCGCGGCGGTTTCAATCTTGGCTATTTCGAAAACCCGGTAGAACGCGTCAACGGCCGCTATATGCGCGATAATGATGGCAATGCCCGCGCGGGTGCTTTCGTCGAAGGCGTTAAAAACGTCCATATCGGCAGCCTGCCGGCATCGCTGATCGTCGGCACGTCGGTCGGCCGCGTATCGGGCCCGCAAATCGGGCATGGCAGCGACGCGCGCGTTTATACCGAGGTGAACTTTCCGAGCCTGTTTAACAGCAAAGCCGGGCGTAACGGCGCGAATGAATACGGCCTTGGCAATTTCTCCGGCGTTGTGCGTACCTATGCAGGCACGCAGAATTACGGTGTCGAAGCGGGCTTTTATTACAACGACCTGAACAGCGACGGCAACGGCATCAACCTGAGCATCGGCCCCGAAGTCCGTTATGACCGCGAAAACGGCACCAGTTTCCGCCTGCGCCTGAAAGTGTCGCCGGGCAAGTTCTGGTAGAATTACGCGCGGACAAGTTCAGGCCGTGCCGCAAGGTCGCGGGGTTGCTTGATATCCCATGCAAGGCCCATGCTTTCGAACACGCGCAGCACCCACCAGCCGGGATCGGCCTCGCCATCATATAGCCCGATGCGCGCCGAACCGGGGAAGGCGTGGTGGTTGTTATGCCAGCTTTCGCCGAAGGTGATCAGGCCTGCGAACTTCACGTTATATCCCTGCACGCCCGCCGTGGTGACGCGCCAGCTTTGATGGCCTTCGCGATGCGCGTAATATCCGATCAGCCAATGCCCCGTCATGCAGGCCGCAACGCGCGCGCAGACACCCCAGAACACATAGGGCCAGCCGCCCAGCATATAAAACAGGATCGCCCAGGGCAGGTTCTGCCATTTCGCCCAGCGGTCGATGAATGCATAGAATTTATCGTCCTGCAGATGCCGCTCGTAAACGAAAACCGGCGGCGCGGCGAGGCGGATGTCGCAGCCCAGCTGCCAGAAACCGTCCTGCCAGAAATCTTTGCGGTGTGCGAAATAATCATGACACTTTGATTGCCGCTGCGCCCAGTCGCGCATGTCATGCGTATAGACCATCGTACGCGGGCCGCCGAGCCCCACCAGCGTGCCCAGATAAACCATCGCCCGTTCCAGCCATTTCGGGCAGTTGTAGCTGTTGTGGATCAGCCGCCGGTGCATGCCAAGGGAATGGCCGAAGCACAAGACGCCCGCCGTGGTGACAAGGAACAGGGCGACAGCATCCCATGACGCGCAGAAAAAACCGGCGACCGTGCCCGCATACATGATGCACAGAAAGACAGTTTTTGACGGTGACCAGATCACATCGCCCGCAACCGCATCGCCGGAGCCCTGCAGGAAACGGGGCTCGTCGCGCGTTTTTCCGTCAAGGGAGTGGCCGACCATGATGCTCGCCTGTATATGGTTAGCTATATAGCTAAATATATCACGCACTGGGCAGCGGAGTCAAACGCCATGTATAAGTAGTTATTTCGCCTGCAAAACCGCGAGATCGGCTAGTACTTCCTCGCTGTGCGAAGCGGGATCGACATCATTATAGGTTTTACGAATGATTCCCTGCGGGTCGATGATGAAGGTATGCCGCGCGGAAACGGTCGCGAGGCCAAGCTCGAGGGTGGAGCCGTAAAGTTCGCTCACCTTTTTATCGGTATCGGCCAGCAGCATGAAATTCAGGCCTTCCTTGGCGCAGAATTCCTTGTGGCTGTCGGGGCTGTCGGTGCTGACGCCCAGAATGACGGCGTTCTTTTCCGTGTATTTTGCTTCGTCTTCCTGAAAGTTATGCGCCTCCAGCGAGCAGCCTTGCGTGAAATCCTTTGGGTAGAAATACAGCACGACCCATTTGTCCTTGAAATCGGTGAAGCTGACAGCGTCGCCGTGCTGGTTCTTGAGGCTGAAGGCGGGGGCGGGCGTGCCTGCTTTCGGCATATCGGCGGCCAGCGCGTTCATGCAAAACAGAACGCAGAAAGAAAGGGCGAGAAGGATGGAAAACTTTTTCATGTGTGTTACGGGCGCAGCGCGCCGCCTTTGTATTTCTTGGTTGCAGGGGGCAGGGTAGGGCCTTTGGGTGGCGGGCCGTCCTTGGCCGCTACGATATCGGCAATACGTTCGGGCGCGTTATCGGCCAGCCATTCGCCCAGTGTTTCGCGCAGCCCGTCATAGCCATATGCTGTAGATACATCGTGTTTCTTTGCAAAACCGCCGCCGATATCCCAGTCTTCTGAGATCTTGTCGAAACGTGTGACGCTGATTGTGTCATCTTGCGTGGAGGATATAGGCTCGATCACGATCTTGATCATCGGGTGGATGTCGGTCGGCGACGCGACTTCCTTGCCCCAGTCCTGGTCGTAGCGCACGGTGATGGTCAGCGTCGGGCCGTCATGCAGGAATTCGTCCAGCGCCTCGACGGCTTCGTCGATATTGCCGTCGGAAAAAGCGACTTTTACCTGGAATTTCTTGCCGTCTTTTTCCGGCAGCGTCTCCAGCACCGACAAAATAGGGTGGATATTGCCTTCGTATCTTTCGCGCATGCCGTCTTTCAAATCACTGCATTTTTGCAGCAGCTCGGCACGCAGCGCGTCTTTCTGGTCTTTGAGTGCGGCCTGTTCATCGGCGCGGGCCTGGTTTTCCTCCAGCTTTTTTGACGCGGCATCCAGAAAATCCCTGAATACATCCTTGGGCTTGTTGTCTTCGGGCAAAGGCGTATCGGCCATGAAAACTCCGGTCATTGTCAGAAGCGTGGGTGATAAGATAGCCTATTGTTATTCGTAAGCGATGTAAACCGTGCATGAAGGGGCAGGGTGGATGAAGGGCATTGGCGGCAAGATCGTGGGGTTCCTGTTCGTGGCCGTGTTCTCGGCGGCCGCCGCATGGCTCACCTATGGGCTTGTGAAGATGCTGGTAAATGTCGATCGCGCGCAAGAATGGCAGCGGGTCGAAGGCAAAAGCGTATCGCACGAAATCGTCACCAGCGAAGGCATGGGCGATGATCCTGATACACATAGATTGAAGGTGCTTTACCGCTACAAGGTGGCGGGGACCGAATATGACGGCGCGCGGGTGGATTTTTCCCCGCTTGGCGGTGACAATTTCAGCGGCGACCGTCGGTTGCGGCAGGTAAAACTGATGCAGGCAGAACCGCTGGTGGTCTATGTCGATCCGCAAGACCCGTTCGGCAGCGTGATTGACCGGTCGCTGCCGGCGGAGGTGGCATTGTTCATAACCTTTTTCCTCGTCTTCCCCTGTGGCTTTGCGACGCTGATCCTGTTCAGCTTCGCGATGTACCCGGTCAAGGCGCTGCGGGTATATTCCGGGCCGCTGACCTTCATCTGGCTGGGCGCGCCGGCCTGCTACCTGCTGATCCGGCACCTGCATGATTACGGCGCGATCGGGGCGGTGCTGCTGATGCTGATTGCGAGTTTGAGCATCTTCGGTGCCTATTTTATGGCAAGACGATTATCGGGGGCGGCGAAGCCTGCGCTCTGATGCGGATTTGCTTTATTTGAATATGAATATAGATTAAAACCATAACATTCCGCCGCGCGGGGCGGTTATCCGCCGCGAATTTCCTTGCATTCCAGTGTAATACGGCTATATTCTGCCGCGTCTGGCGATTCTTTATTGGAAGCTGCCCGACGGAATTGTGGGAGGCTTACCGGCCAAGACCTGCCGGAGCCGTACCACAACCCTTTGACCTTAAAGGAGAATATAAATGGCAAAGAAAGTACAAGGCTATATCAAGCTGGTCGTTCCGGCTGGTAAAGCAAACCCCTCGCCGCCCATCGGCCCCGCTCTCGGCCAGGCCGGCGTCAACATCATGGAATTCTGCAAAGGCTTCAACGCGCAAACCCAGGGCATGGAACCTGGCATGCCGATCCCTTGCGTGATCACCGTTTACGTGGACCGTTCGTTCACGTTCGTCATGAAAACCCCTCCCGCAAGCTACTACCTGATGAAAGCTGCAAAGCTGGAAAAAGGCTCTGGCGCAACGGGCAAGGAAGCCAATATCGGCAAAGTCACCATGGCGCAGGTGCGTGAAATCGCACAGGCAAAACTGAAAGACATGAACGCCGCCAACGTCGACACCGCTGCGAAATCGATCGCCGGCACCGCACGTTCGATGGGCATTCAAGTGGTGGAGGGCTAATCATCATGGCTAAAAAAGAAAAAGCTGCAAAAGTGAAATCGGCCTACACCAAACGCCTGCGTAAAGTGCGCGAAGCACAAGACACCACGCAGATCTGGTCGCTCGAAGACGCTGTGAAGTACATCAAGTCGAACGCGACCGCGAAATTCGATGAAACCATCGAAATCGCGATCAACCTCGGCATCGACACCAAGCAGTCGGACCAGAACGTCCGCGGCATGGTCATCCTGCCGAACGGCACCGGTAAAAACGTGCGCGTCGCCGTTTTCGCGAAAGGCCCCAAGGCCGAAGAAGCGAAAAAAGCGGGCGCTGACGTTGTCGGCGACGACGATCTCGCGCAGCGCGTGCAAAAAGGCGACATGCCTTTCGAACGCGTCATCGCGACCCCGGACATGATGGGTACGGTCGGTAAGCTCGGCCAGATCCTGGGTCCGAAAGGCCTGATGCCGAACCCGAAACTGGGCACCGTCACGATGGACGTCACCTCGGCCGTGAAAGCGGCGAAGGGCGGTTCCGTTGAATTCCGCGCTCAGAAGGAAGGCATCGTCCACGTCGGCGTGGGCAAGGCTTCTTTCGACGAAAAGAAACTCTGCGAAAACATCCGCGCCCTGCTGGACGCGGTTGTGAAGGCGAAACCCGCAACGATGAAAGGCAACTATCTCCGCAAGGCGAGCCTTTCCTCCACCATGGGTCCCGGCGTGAAGCTGGAACTCGCGAGCCTGCTGCGGGCCGCTGCGTAACTAAATTTGGGACGGGGGCTTCGGCCCCCTGACCAGATCCCTGTCCGAGACTACTGGTACCCCGTCGGGGGCTAAACCTGAACAGGCCAGTACAGACGAGGAAGAAAGTTTTTAACGGGACTATCCGTTATGGCTGGACGCTTCGGACGGGAAAAACAGGTGGGAAGACAGGCTATCGTTTTCCTTCATGCAACCCCGGCACATTTCCCGTCAAACGGAAGCGCGCCATAACTAAAAAGAAACGGAGAATATCCCGTGGATCGTGCAAAGAAAGCTGAAGTCATCGCTGACTTGCAAGAGACGCTCGGAGGCGTTGAGTCCCTCGTTGTGACCAAAAACCTTGGTCTGACGGCGGCGCAAGTGTCCGACCTGCGCGTCAAAATGCGCAAAGAAGGCGTTGACTACAAAGTATCCAAGAACCGGCTCGTGCTTCGGGCCCTCAAAGGTACGCGCTTCGAAGGCATCGGCCCCATGCTCAAAGGCCCCGTCGGCATCGCATCGTCGAAAGACGCTGTCGCTGCTGCGAAGATCGCCGCCAACTTCGCCAAAGATAACGAAAAGCTCGTTATCCTCGGCGGTGCACTTGGCGACAAGGTCCTCGATACGGCAGCCGTTGTGGCTCTGTCGAAACTGCCCTCGCTGGACGAACTGCGCGGCAAACTGGTCGGCCTGCTTCAGGCTCCCGCCCAGCGCCTCGCAACGCTCTCGCAGGCACCGGCAGCACAGGTGGCACGTGTCATCGGCGCTTATGCCCAAAAGGGTTAAGCCTGCCAAACTTGATAAACAAACAAACGAACTATCTAACAAGGAGTACTACAAATGGCTGATCTCGCAAAAATCGTCGACGAACTGTCGAAACTGACCGTTCTCGAAGCTGCTGAACTCTCCAAGCTTCTCGAAGAGAAGTGGGGCGTTTCCGCTGCTGCTCCCGTGGCTGTCGCTGCTGTTGGCGGCGCGGCTCCGGCTGGCGAAGCTAAATCGGAATTCGACGTCGTTCTGGCTTCCGCTGGCGACAAGAAAATCGAAGTGATCAAAGTCGTTCGCGAAATCACGGGCCTGGGCCTGAAAGAAGCGAAAGACCTCGTTGAAGGCGCACCGAAGTCGGTGAAAGCTGGCCTCAACAAGGCAGACGCTGACGCACTGAAAAAGAAACTGGAAGAAGTCGGCGCGAAAGTTGAGCTGAAGTAATCATCTTGATTATTTCGCACAACAGCGACGTATAAGATTGCGGCGGCGGGAAAAATTTCCCGCCGCCCCTTCTGCTGTTAAGGACTAAAATGCCCGCTTTCCGGGGCTCTTGACGGAAAACGATATGATACCAAGGCACTAAACGGCACTAGCGGGAATATCAGAATTTTTCAGGACGTCGGAAGTCATGTGGTGGGCTCCGTTTTTCGTCCTTCGGCACTTCAGGTTGGGGTTATAACCCCGCATTCATTCATCGGGACACAAGGGAAAACGCCATGAGCGCAAAAAAGGCAATTCGTTCACTTACCGACAGCAAAAGCTACACGGGCCGCAAGCGGATCCGCCGCAGCTTCGGGAAGATTCCCGAAGTCTGTGAAATGCCGAACCTGATCGAGGTGCAGCGCAATTCCTACGAGAAATTCCTGCAGCGCGACACGAAACACCAGGACCGCCTGACCGAAGGCCTCCAGGAAGTGTTCAAGTCCGTGTTCCCGATCAAGGATTTCTCGGGCCGCGCGGAAATCGACTTCGTGCGCTATGAACTGGAAGAACCCAAATACGACGTGGAAGAATGCGTCCAGCGCGGCATGACCTATGCGGCGCCCCTGCGCGTGACCCTGCGCCTCTCCACCTTTGACATCGACGAAGATTCCGGTGCGCGCACGATCCGCGACATCAAGGAACAGGATGTCTACATGGTCGACATGCCCCTCATGACCGGTAACGGCACGTTCGTCGTCAACGGCACCGAGCGCGTGATCGTCTCCCAGATGCACCGTTCCCCCGGCGTGTTCTTCGACCACGACCAGGGCAAGACCCACTCGTCCGGCAAATACCTGTTCGCCGCTCGCGTCATTCCCTATCGCGGCTCCTGGCTCGATTTCGAATTCGACGCCAAAGACCTCGTGTATGTGCGCATCGATCGCCGCCGCAAGCTGCCTGTGACGACCTTCCTGCTCGCGCTCGATTCCGATGAATCCGCGAAATACCGCGAACGCCAGCACAAGGCCGGCAAGCCCGTCGACCCGACCAAAATTCAAGGTCTGTCGAAAGAAGAAATCCTGCATTACTTCTACGAAATCCTGTCGTATGAAAAAACCAAGGACGGCTGGAAAACCCCTTATAACGCCGAGCGTTTCCGCGGCGTGAAAACCAAGTTCGACCTGATCGACGCGAAAACCGGCAAGGTGAAAGTCCCCGCCGGCACGAAAATCACCGCGCGTCAGGCCCGCAAGCTTGAAGAAGACGGCCTGAAAGACGTCGTCATCCAGTCCGAAGAACTCGTGGGCGCGGCGATCGCGCGCACCGTCACCGACGACAAGACCGGCGAAGTCGTGTTCGAGGCTGGCGAAGAGCTGGATGCCAAGAGCCTCGACAAGATCGAGAAGCTGGGCATCAAAACGCTCGAAATCCTCGCGATCGACAACATCAACGTGGGCGGCTACATCCGCAACACGCTGGCGGCCGACAAGTGCCGCAACCGCGAAGATGCGCTGATCGACATCTACCGCGTCATGCGCCCGGGCGAACCGCCCACGCTGGAATCGGCTGATGCGCTGTTCCGCGGCCTGTTCTTCGATTTCGAGCGCTATGACCTTTCCCCGGTCGGCCGCGTGAAAATGAACTCGCGCCTCGATTTCAAAACCGATGATCAAGTCCGCATCCTCCGCAAGGAAGACATCATGGCGATCCTCAAGATCCTCGTGGATCTGAAGGACGGCCGTGGCGAAACGGACGATATTGACCACCTGGGCAACCGCCGCGTCCGCTCGGTCGGTGAATTGATGGAAAACCAGTGCCGCGTCGGCCTGATGCGCATGGAACGCGCGATCCGCGAACGCATGTCGTCGGTTGATATCGACACCGCGATGCCGCACGACCTGATCAACGCGAAACCGGCTGCGGCTGCTGTCCGCGAATTCTTCGGCTCCTCGCAGCTGTCGCAGTTCATGGACCAGACGAACCCGCTGTCGGAAATTACCCACAAACGCCGTATGTCCGCACTTGGACCAGGCGGTCTGACCCGCGAACGCGCAGGCTTCGAAGTCCGCGACGTTCACCCGACCCACTACGGCCGCATCTGCCCGATCGAAACCCCCGAGGGTCCGAACATCGGTCTGATCAACTCGCTCTCCACCTATGCGCGCATCAACCAGTACGGCTTCATTGAATCGCCGTACCGCAAAGTTGTGAACAACAAGGTCACCGACGATGTGGTTTACATGTCGGCGATGGAAGAGGGCAAATACACGATCGCGCAGGCGAACGCCGAACTCGACGCCAAAATGGGCTTCGTGAACGACCTCGTTTCCTGCCGCAAGGGTGGCGATTACATTCTGTCGCCCCGCGACCAGATCGACCTGATCGACGTCTCCCCGAAACAGATCGTTTCGGTGGCTGCTGCGCTCATCCCCTTCCTTGAAAACGACGACGCAAACCGCGCGCTCATGGGCTCGAACATGCAGCGCCAGGCTGTTCCGCTGATGCGCTCCGACGCGCCGCTGGTCGGCACGGGCATGGAATATGCGGTTGCCCGCGACTCCGGCTCGGCGATTGCCGCGCTGCGCTCCGGTATCGTTGACTCGGTCGACGCAAACCGTATCGTCGTCCATGCAACGGAAGAAAAAGACAGCACCAAATCGACGGTTGATATCTACAAACTGAAAAAGTTCACCCGTTCCAACCAGAACACCTGCATCACGCAGACCCCGCTTGTGAAAGTGGGCGACCGCGTCGAAGCTGGCGACATCATCGGTGACGGTCCCTCGACCGAGCTGGGCGAATTGGCCCTCGGCCGTAACGTGCTCGTCGCGTTCATGCCCTGGAACGGCTACAACTTCGAAGACTCCATCCTGATTTCCGAACGCATCGCTTCCGACGACGTTTTCACCTCGATCCATATCGAGGAATTCGAAGTCATGGCGCGCGACACGAAACTGGGCCAGGAAGACATCACCCGCGACATCCCGAACGTCGGCGAGGAAGGCCTCAAGCACCTCGACGAAGCCGGCATCGTTTACATCGGCGCCGATGTGAAGCCGGGCGACATCCTGGTCGGTAAAGTCACGCCGAAAGGTGAATCGCCCATGACGCCGGAGGAAAAACTCCTCCGCGCCATCTTCGGCGAAAAAGCGTCGGATGTGAAAGACACCTCGCTCCGCGTTCCCCCGGGCATTTCGGGCACGATCGTTGAAGTCCGCGTGTTCTCCCGCCGCGGCGTCGATAAAGACCAGCGCGCCCTGTCCATCGAACGCGCTGAAATCGAACGCCTTGCGAAAGACCGCGACGACGAACGCCGGATTTACGAGCGTGGCTATTACGGCCGCATGAAAGAAATCCTGGTCGGCAAGACGGTCGCCAAGGGCATCGACGGCCTCAAAAAAGGCGACAAGATCACGGCCGCGGAACTGGAGGCGACGAAACGCCACGAATGGCGCGACATCGTCGTCACCGACGAAAAAACCATGGGCGATATCGAATCCATGGGCCAGACCTTCGACCGCGCGATCGAGGACCTGACCCAGCGTTTCGAAAACAAGGTCGAAAAACTGCAGCGCGGCGACGAAATGCTGCCGGGCGTCATGAAAACGGTGAAAGTGTTCATCGCGGTCAAGCGCAAGCTGCAGCCCGGCGACAAGATGGCAGGCCGCCACGGCAACAAAGGTGTCGTGTCTAAAATCATGCCCGTCGAAAACATGCCCTACCTGGAAGACGGCACACCCGTTGACCTGGTGCTGAACCCGCTTGGCGTTCCGTCCCGCATGAACGTCGGCCAGATCCTTGAAACCCACCTGGGCTGGGCATCCGCGCGCCTTGGCAAGCAAGTCGGTGAGATCGTCGACCGCTACCAGCGCGCAGGCGCAGCCGAGAAGGAAAAGCACGAAAAAGAACTGCACGCGAAGCTGAAAGTGGCTTACGGCGAGAAGGCGTATAAAGAAGACGTCGCGACGCTGAAGCAAAGCGAGCTGTTCGAAATGTGCGGCAACATCCGCCGCGGCGTTCCGATCGCAACCCCCGTCTTCGACGGCGCGGTCGAAGCCGACATCAACAAGATGCTGGAAGACGCAGGCCTGAACACCTCCGGTCAGGTGAAACTGATCGACGGCCGGACCGGCGACTACTTCGAGCGTCAGGTCACCGTCGGCTACATCTACATGCTGAAGCTGCACCACCTTGTCGACGACAAGATCCACGCACGCTCCATCGGTCCGTACTCGCTCGTGACGCAGCAGCCCCTCGGCGGTAAAGCCCAGTTCGGCGGCCAGCGCTTCGGGGAGATGGAAGTGTGGGCGCTGCAGGCATACGGTGCGGCCTACACGCTGCAGGAAATGCTCACCGTCAAGTCGGACGACGTCGCAGGCCGTACCAAGGCTTACGAGTCGATCGTCCGCGGCGACGATACGTTCGAAATCGGCATCCCCGAATCCTTCAACGTCTTGGTGAAGGAATTGCGGTCGCTGGGTCTGAACGTTGACCTGAAGCAAAGCCAGAACAATTAATCGGAATTTGGGAGAATACCTATGAATGAAGTCATGAACCTCTTCGGTCAGGTCACAGGCCCCCAAAGCTTCGACCAGATCCGCATCTCGATCGCAAGCCCGGAACAGATCCTGTCCTGGTCCTACGGCGAGATTAAAAAGCCGGAAACCATCAACTACCGCACTTTCAAGCCGGAAAAAGACGGCCTGTTCTGCGCGCGCATCTTTGGCCCCGTGAAGGATTACGAATGCCTTTGCGGTAAATACAAGCGCATGAAGTACAAAGGCATCATCTGCGAGAAGTGCGGCGTTGAAGTCACGCTCTCGAAGGTGCGCCGCGACCGTATGGGCCATATCCAGCTGGCGTCGCCGGTTGCGCATATCTGGTTCCTGAAATCGCTGCCCTGCCGCATCGGCCTGATGATGGACATGACGCTGAAGGATCTGGAAAAAGTCCTGTACTTTGAATCTTTCATCGTCATCGACCCGCTGATGACCCCGCTGAAGCCGCTGCAGCTGCTGACGGAAGAAGAATACGCCGACAACGTCGATAAATACGGCGAAGACGCGTTCAAGGCCGGCATCGGCGCGGAAGCGCTGAAGGAACTGCTGTCCGCCGTCAATCTTGAAAAAGAAAAGGCGCAGCTGGAGCAGGACCTGCTCGCGGCCGTCGGTTCCGACGCCAAGAAAAAGAAAATCGTGAAACGCCTGAAGCTGATCGACGCCTTCCTCACTTCCGGCACCCGCCCGGAATGGATGATCCTCGATATCGTTCCGGTCATTCCGCCCGAACTGCGCCCGCTCGTCCCGCTCGACGGCGGCCGTTTCGCGACGTCGGACCTGAACGACCTTTATCGCCGCGTCATCAACCGTAACAACCGCCTCCGCCGCCTGATCGAGCTGCGCGCGCCCGACATCATCGTGCGCAACGAAAAACGCATGCTGCAGGAAGCTGTCGACGCGCTGTTCGACAACGGCCGCCGCGGCCGTGTTATCACGGGTGCTAACAAGCGTCCGCTGAAATCGCTCGCCGACATGCTGAAAGGCAAGCAGGGCCGCTTCCGCCAGAACCTGCTCGGCAAGCGCGTCGACTATTCCGGCCGTTCGGTCATCGTCGTGGGCCCCGAGCTGAAACTGCACCAGTGCGGTCTTCCCAAGAAGATGGCGCTGGAACTGTTCAAGCCCTTTATCTATAACCGCCTGTCGATCTACGGTCTGGCCTCCACGGTCAAAGCCGCGAAACGCATGGTGGAAAAAGAACGTCCCGAAGTGTGGGATATCCTCGAGGAAGTCATCCGCGAGCATCCCGTTCTTCTGAACCGCGCGCCGACCCTGCACCGCCTCGGCATCCAGGCTTTCGAGCCCGTGCTGATCGAAGGCAAAGCGATCCAGCTGCACCCGCTCGTCTGCACGGCGTTCAACGCCGACTTCGACGGCGACCAGATGGCCGTCCACGTGCCGCTGTCCGTTGAATCGCAGCTTGAAGCCCGCGTCCTCATGATGTCGACGAACAACATCCTGCGCCCCGCTGACGGCAAGCCCGTCATCGTTCCGTCGCAGGACATCGTCCTCGGCCTCTACTACCTGTCGATGGCTTTCGACGGACTGAAGGGCGAAGGCACGCTGTTCAAGGACATGCAGGAAATCGAACTTGCGCTGTTCAATAAAACCGTCACGCTCCACACCAAGATCAAGGCGCGTTACCACACGGTCGACAAGGACAACAAGCCTGTCACCCTCGTGGTCGACACGACTCCGGGCCGCATGATGATGTCGCAGGTTTTGCCGCGCCATCCGAACGTGCCCTTCGACGTGCTGAACCGCGTCCTGACGAAAAAAGACGTTTCCAACCTGATCGACGTGGTCTATCGCCACTGCGGCCAGAAAGAAACGGTCATTTTCTGCGACCGCATGATGGCGCTCGGCTTCACCAACGCCTGCGTTGCCGGTATTTCCTTCGGTAAAGATGACCTCATCATCCCCGAGGAAAAACTGAAGCTCGTGGCCGTTGCAAACGCCAAGGTCAAGGAATTCGAACAGCAGTACCAGGACGGCCTGATCACCAAAGGTGAGAAATACAACAAGGTCGTCGACATCTGGTCTTCCTGCACGGACGACGTGACCAAGGAAATGATGGCCGTGATCGCCAAGCCCGGCGCGAACGGTTACATGAACTCGGTCTACATGATGGCGCATTCCGGCGCGCGTGGCTCGACCCAGCAGATCCGCCAGCTGGCGGGTATGCGCGGTCTGATGGCCAAGCCGTCGGGCGAAATCATCGAGACGCCGATTATCTCGAACTTCAAGGAAGGCCTGACCGTTCTTGAATACTTCAACTCGACGCACGGCGCGCGTAAAGGTCTTGCCGATACGGCGCTCAAGACGGCGAACTCGGGTTACCTGACCCGCCGCCTTGTCGACGTCGCGCAGGACGCGATCATCACCGAAAACGACTGCGGCACGGAAAACGGCTTCACTGTCCGTCCCGTGATCGAAGGCGGCGACGTGATCGTTTCCCTGCCCGAACGCATCCTCGGCCGTTCGGCTGCGGTCGATGTCATCGACCCGCTGACCAGCCAGGTCATCGTGAAGGCCGGCGAGATCATCGACGAAGCGACGTCGGAGAAGATCGAAACCTCCGGCATCGACGCGGTTCTCGTGCGCTCGGTCCTGACCTGCCAGTCGAAAGACAACGGCATCTGCGCGAAGTGCTACGGCCGCGACCTGGCGCGTGGTACCCCCGTCAACGAAGGCGAAGCGATCGGCGTCATGGCCGCGCAGTCCATCGGCGAGCCGGGCACGCAGCTCACCATGCGTACGTTCCACATCGGTGGCGCGGCACAGCGTGGCGCGGCGCAGTCCTCGTCGGAAGCCGCGTTTGATGCGACCGTCGAGGTCCGCAACAAGAGCGTCGTTACGAACTCCGAAGGCGTCCAGATCGTTATGGGTCGCAACACGGAAGTCGTTCTGCTCGACAAGCAAGGCCGCGAACGTGCAAACCACCGCCTGCAATACGGCGCGAAGCTGCTCGTCAACGACGGCGACAAGGTGAAAAAAGGCAGCAAGCTTGCCGAATGGGATCCCTACACGAACCCCATCATCACCGAAAAAGACGGCTCCGCCGTCTATGGCGACCTGGTCGAAGGCCTCTCCGTCCGCGAGGAAATGGACGAAGCCACCGGCATCTCGTCGAAAGTCGTCATCGACTGGCGCCAGCAGCCCAAGGCTGCGTCGCTCAAGCCGCGCATCACGCTCACCGACGCATCCGGCAAGGTCATCAAGCTGCCCAACGGGCTTGAAGCCAACTACTACATGCCGGTCGGCGCCATCCTGAACCTCGAAAACGGGGCACAGGTCAAGGCGGGCGACATCATCGCGCGTATCCCGAAAGAATCCTCGAAAACCCGCGACATCACGGGCGGTCTGCCCCGCGTTGCGGAACTGTTCGAGGCGCGCCGTCCGAAGGACTTCGCGATCATTTCGGATATCGACGGCCAGGTGGAATTCGGCAAGGACTACAAGTCCAAGCGCCGCATTATCGTCAAGCCGACCGATGGCAAGAGCGAGCCCAAGGAATACCTCATTCCGAAAGGCAAGCACGTGGCCGTCAACGAGGGCGATTACGTCCGTCGCGGCGACGCGCTGCTCGAAGGCTCGATGGTTCCCCACGACATCCTGTCCGTCATGGGTGTCGAGGCTCTGGCCGACTACCTGATCAACGAAGTCCAGGACGTCTATCGTCTGCAGGGCGTGAAAATCAACGACAAGCACATCGAGGTGATCATCCGCCAGATGCTGCAGAAAGTTGAAGTCACGGATGCCGGCGAAACGACCCTGATCAACGGCGAACAGGTCGACCGCGAGGAGCTGGCGGAAGTCAACACCGCGCTGCCGAAAGAACGCCGCCCGGCGAAAGGTATCCCGATGCTGCAAGGTATCACCAAGGCCTCGCTGCAAACGCGTTCCTTCATCTCGGCCGCTTCCTTCCAGGAAACGACCCGCGTGCTAACCGAAGCCGCCATCAACGGCAAGGTCGACAAGCTGATCGGCCTGAAGGAAAACGTCATCGTCGGCCGCCTGATCCCGGCGGGTACCGGTGCGTTCGTCCACAAGCTGAAACGTATCGCTCTCGAGCGCGATCAGGCTGCGCTTGCTGCAAACGCAGCTGCAAGCCCGGCGTTGCTGGAAGGCGACAACGTGGCCGTGATCGATGCCCCGAAAACCGAACCCCGCGAACGTTCCAAGCGCGGCGGCCGGGCAGGGGCAGCGTAACCGCAGCCACTAACGGCTATAAAGATTTCCCCCGCGCGGTTTATTCCGGCGGGGGTTTTCTTTTTAGATAATTATAAGGAGATTACCGATGCGTTTTATTCTGATTGCGTGTGTTTTCTTTGTGATACCAACCATCGCCGTGTCGGAAACGCTGAAAATGACCGCCCCGCAGGAGGGGAAGGCGTTGGGCAATCTGGAACGCCGCAAGTCGAACACAGCGCCCGCGACCATAGAGGAATTGTTCACCCCGAAACCCGCCGCAAAAAAGCCGCCGGCGGCAAAGCCGGATGCTGCTGTCATCCTGCGGGATATCGATGCAAAGCTGGACGGCTTGCAGCAGCAAATCGATAAGCTGAACGGGCTTCAAGGCGTGCCGGACGAAAAACTTCTGGCGCTTATCGACCGCATGAATACGTTGTCATCCTTGCTGGCTTCCATGCAGCAAAAAACCGCCGTCACGGATGACGGCGGCGCGGATATCAAGGAATAACGGTCAGACTGGCACTTCGCCCGGCGGCGGGGTGATGGGTGCTGCTGCCGGTGCATCGGCCAGCACGACCATGATCGCGCAGTTGCGGCCTTTTTCCTTGGCTTCGTATAGGCACTCATCGGCGCGGATCAGCAGTGTATCCAGCGAAACCGGCTTGTGCGCCGTGACGGCGGCGATACCGAAGCTGGAGGTAAATTTCAACAGCTGCTGCTTATCCTGTTTATCGACATAGGGGCAGGGGGTGTTCGCGACGCTTTCGCGGAAGCGGTTGATAATGGCGAGCGCCTTTTCGGGCTCTGTCTGCGGCAGCATGATCACGAATTCCTCGCCGCCGAAGCGGCCGATCACGTCATAACCGCGCAGCGAATTGGTCATCAGCTTGGCGTAATGCTTCAGTACAAGGTCGCCCACCTTGTGGCCATAGGTGTCGTTGACCGATTTGAATTTGTCGAGGTCGCACAGCACGACCGCAAAAGGCTTGCCGGTGCGGCTAAAACGCGAAATTTCGGCATTTGCCATCTGCATCACGGCGCGGCGGTTTTTCAGGCCGGTCAGTTCGTCTTCCAGCGCCAGCCGGATCAGCTCCTTGCTGTAGGCCGACAGGCGCAGGACCAGCGGGCGGAAAATATAAAACGCCTCCAGCATCAATACGGACAGCACGATAATCGCGGTGAAATACTGCAAACGGTGCGACCATGCGATCTGCGCGGTCACGTTTTCGTGATACTGCTCGATCGCCTGATCGAGGTTGATGGAAAAAGTCTTGGAAACCGTGCGCGTCAGGTTGCTGAATTCGTCGCCGAATTCCTCGAACTTGTCGGTGCTGCGGTAGCTGGCAAAATCCTCCGCCGACCGCACGAATTCATCCATGCGCGTGTCCAGCAGGAAAGGCTTGTCGGCGAACATCGCGTTCACGTCGGGGTCGTTATAGGATTTCAGCTGCGCACGCTGGTCCTTCAGCCGTTTCAGGGTATCAGCCAGCATCCGCCCGTCAAACGGCTTGCCCGATGATTTATATGATGACGCATTCGAGACGCCGATATCGATCAGCGAACGCATTGTCGTCATGCCAAAGGTGATTTCGGCGTCTTCTTTCTGTTTCGATGTTGTGTAGGAAACGACCAGATGCCCCGCAATGGTCAGCGCAGCGATAATCGCGAAGGCGCAGACATATGCGCGTGTGAGTGACAGATGCGGATTATCGGGCGAGATATCGATCAGGCGCGACTGATACCCTTTCAGCCTGTCCTGCATCACCGTTACCGGTTTTTTCTTCGGAGTTGGCTTGCCCTCTGCCATTACGATGAAAATCTTTCTGGAAAAACAAACTCTAATAACCTTGAGACATTATATACAGCAGCCAGAGCAGCGTAAAAGCATGAAATCGCTGGAATGTTCCATAAACGCCGAAACCGGCGGGCGTTTTTTACGCGCCAGCCGGTTTCTGTCGTCAATCAGGTGTTCTTACGCAGCGACATCCTTGCGGATCTCGGTGTTGCGCTCGTCAAAACGCTGGCCTTCAAACTGCTTGTCGAGGGGCGCTTTGACGATGTGGTTGATGTAGTTGCCCATCATGCCGAGCGATAGGATGGAAACGACTTCAAGGATATGGGCATGGGTGTAGCCAGCCTTGATCATCGCGTCGATATCCGACTGTTCGGGGCGACCCATGCGCTTTAGCACGGATTTGGTGAACAGGTGCAGCTGCTCGAGCTTGACATCCTTCAGCGGCTTGTCGTTGCGCAGCGCTTCGATGACTTCTTTCGCAACGCCGTCTTTTTCACCCATGACGGAACATGCCGCCATGCAATAGCCGCTGTTGTTCAGGTAGCTGGTGGTGAGCGACACGATGTGGCGCTCCACCGGCGAAAGCAGGCCGGTTTCGACGGTGGTTTTCAGGCCCAGCCATGCGCGCAGCACCATCGGCGATTCAGCGATCGCGCCGTAGACGTTCGGCAGGAAGCCAAGACGCGCGACAAGTTCTTTCAGGAACGGACGCGACTGTTCGGGAGCGGTTTCTGCGGTATGGATTTTGAAAGAAGTCATGGATGAACTCCGTTTGTTGGGTTGAAATTTTTTAATCGTTTTTTGCAAGTGAGGAGAGTATGCCCGTGCGCGGTTAAGTTCCGGTTAATTGCGGAAAAACGCGGGCTTTGCAACGCCTTCAACGGCGTTGTTGGCCATGTGGCGATACGAATCTTTTGAATAAGCGCGATGTAAATGACAGGCAAAATAAAAGGGCGGAGAAGGATAACTCCGCCCTTTCATTTTTGGTGTGTGTAAGTGAGTGGTCTTTCATCTTCCCTGGTGTGTAAGCAGGGAGAAAGAAGCCGCAAGGCGTAACGGGTTAGGGGCCCTTTACCCTTGCGGCTTGAGTAAACCCGGCAGCGTGTGCATGCTGCGGGTTATCGTTTGCAACCGCCAGCAGCTGGCGATTGGCATGTTCGTAATCCTTGGTCGCGCGGTTCTTCAGCTCCGCCTGCGTCACGCCGGATTTGGCGATATCGATGACGGGCTGCGTCGCGGCTTTCAGTTCGGGGTTGCGCTGCACATACAGCTCCAGCACGGTCGCCAGCTCGCGGCTGAATTCGGCCAAGTTGCCGGGCTTGCCGTCGGCGCGAACGCCGAAATCGACATCGAGGTATTTGCCGTTGTGGTAAGCCGCGTTGTGGCGGGCATCGACAATGCGCTGCTGCCAGCCGTCATGGTCGGGCGTGAGCCCGTATTCGGACAGCAGGCCTTTTACTTGCGCATTGGCATCCGGGTCGCGCAGCAGGGCATGGATGAACGGCACGCCGCCCAGCGCGCCGGTTTCGCCGGCATCGAGGCCGCGCACTTCCACGCGCTTGCCCGTCGGGCGGCCTTCTTCGTCGCGGATATTGCAGACCTTCAGGTCGGAATACACGAAGGTTTCGGCAAGATCGTAATTGGAGCGGGTGTTGAGACCGGCATCTTTCAGTTCGGCAAACGTCACCGGCTTTTCCGGCCAGATGATCGTGTTGTCGCGGTCGTAATAGAACAGCAAGGGGGTTTCAAACACCTGCTGCGCGTGGCGGCGCACGAAATCGTCGCCGTCTTTCGCCCGCAGCAGCGATGACGGGATGCTGCCCTGCTCGCCGAAAGCTTCGTAGAACGCGGCGCGCGGATTGTAATCCAGACGCTCGTTTTTGCCCTCGATGAAGGCAGGGTAATTGCCGAACAACGCGAAGATCGGCGCCTGCAGTGCGTAGCCGGTCACCAGCAGGTCGTGCAGGTCGTTCGGGTCTTTATAGCTCAGGCTGATCTGCGTGCTGGTCGCCAGCAGCGTGACCTTGAGGAATTCGGGCGCCTTGTGCTGCTTCATGCCCTTCACAAGCCCGCGCGCGCGGTCGCGGTCGACAAGGTTTTCCTCCGCCGATTGCAGCGTCGCGAAGGGGAAGAAGGGGGAATCGTTCGCGACGAAGCCTTTCGCCTCGATTGCCTGATGGTAGTCATCCCAGGACTGCTTGATTTCCTTCACCAGCTGCGTCACTTCGGTGACGCGGAAAGGGGGGCTGGCATATTCGACAGCCGACGCCATTTCCAGCTGCGCCTGATGGCCGAGTTTCTTGAGGTAAGCGAGCAGTTCGGCGGTATCTTGGGTCGTGGTGCCTGCCGGCTGGCCGTCTGCGCCTTTCTTGTAAACGCCGATTTCGGTTTCGAAACCGATATATTGCTTGTCGAGGGAAAGGCCGTTGCCCTTGTAGAAGGGGATCACGTCTTCGATCGAATTAATCAGGGTGAAATCATCTCTGCGAACGTCGGTCATTTTATCCTGCCTATAGCGCGAATTGCGCTGATGTCATGGCGCCTTATGCGGCGCGCGGTTGCGAATGGTGAAAATCCGGAAGCTGAACCGGAATCACATTCGGCTGGGGCAGGGATGACAGGTCGTTTGGAGGGGGATGTTAGTGGCCACGGGGTTAATCCTTTTTCTGCGGTAAACCGCAGTTACCCTGCGGCGCTTTAGCTGTTGGTCACGCGGCAGCAAGCTGACATCAAATCCCGCGGTTCTTGCGAACAGGTGTTATATAATCATAATCCGCCGTTATCTGTCAACAAAGTTTGCGGCAGTGCATCAGACACCGTATTTTTCAGGTTATATTTCAGCGGCTTGATTTTAAATATTTACCGCGCGATGTGCACAGGGCAAGGTAGCAAAATGGATGAAAAAGACGAAATCGAAGCGCCGCCGTCCAGCCTGAACCGAATCCGCGAGCTGGAAATCGCGAACAAGCGCGTGAACATGAAACGCGCCGCCTATCACCATACCGTCAAACATACGATCATCGAATGGACGCTGGTGCGGTCGCTGGCGTGGTCGGAGCGCATTATTGTCGTGGTCGCAGCGATCCTGTTCCTGATGAACAAGGAATACGCATTCCTGACTGCCTCCGGCATCGGCTTTATGCTGTTCAGCCTGGTTTTTCTGGGGCCTGTCTATGGCATCCTGATGTTCCTGACGGCGCTGCTGACCTATCGCGTGCTGAAGCGGATGAACAGCTACCCCAAGAATTCCAAGGAATTCCGCCGCGTGATCTATCCCGTCTATGTCGGCTGGATTCCGCTGATTTACTTCCTCAGCTATCACGCCATGAACTTCTATTACGAAGTCGTCAAAAGCGTCCCCGCATGGGAAAGCCTCAAGGAGCTGCTGGCCCGCTGGAATCTGTGGAAGTAATGTTCGGGGATAAGGTGGAAGACTAGAACGACCCGGATGAAAACTTGGTACGGTTGCTGCCTCTCGGCCCTGGCCGGGTTCGCAAGACACTCGCCCGCCCTAGCCTTCCGGGGAGCAATATGGCGCGATTCAGGTGTTCTGGCAAGTTTCATCTATGTGCGCGTCCAATACGCGAATCATTCCAGAAAATGGCAAATCGGGGGCAGGGGGCGGGATTTTCAGAAACGGTCTAATGTTATCAAAATTGCCCTCCTTGCGACATAATATTGCTTCACATAAAGGAAGTGAGGGGGCTTTACCGCCGAAATATCAAAAATTCCGGTCGGATACACACAATGCTTGACCTTGCGAAGAACCATGATATATTGCGCACGCTCTAAGGATGGGCTGGTAGTAGACAGTTTTGGTCTAGACGCAGTCCGGTTTTTTTAACCGTCTTCCGCGGGAAAAGTGGAAGTTCGACTGATCTCTTGATCAGTATTCTGGCTTGCACCCTAAAAGGTGTGTGCCGATGTTGCCCTCATCCTCCAGAACACGATTTTGTTGTTAAACCGAGGAAGGGCTATAAATGCCAACAGTTAACCAACTCGTCCGTAAGGGCCGCGTTCCGCAGTTCAAAAAGAAAAAGAACGCGGATCTTCAAGGCAACCCGCAAAAACGCGGCGTTTGCACGCGCGTTTACACCACGACCCCCAAAAAACCGAACTCCGCGCTGCGTAAAGTCGCGAAAGTGCGCATGACCAACGGTCGTGAAGCTATCTGCTACATTCCTGGCGTCGGCCACAACCTTCAGGAACACTCTGTCGTGCTCGTGCGCGGCGGCCGTGTGAAGGACCTGCCCGGCGTTCGCTACAAAATCATCCGCGGCACCCTCGACACCCAGGGCGTCGATAAACGCAAAAAATCGCGCTCCCGCTACGGCGCGAAGAAACCGAAATAAGGGGTTTTAAATATGTCTCGTCGCCATTCCGCAAAAAAACGCGAAGTTCTGCCGGATCCGAAGTTCAACAACCTGATCCTAGCGAAGTTCATGAACGTCATCATGATCTCGGGCAAGAAATCGGTCGCTGAAAACATCGTTTACGGTGCGTTCGAAATCATCGCGTCCAAGACGAAGATGGATCCGATCGTGTTCTTCCTCGAAGCGCTGGATAAAGTGAAGCCCGCGATCGAAGTGAAGTCCCGCCGCGTCGGCGGTGCCACCTATCAGGTTCCGATGGAAGTCCGTCCGACCCGCTCTATCGCTGTCGCGATGCGCTGGATCAAGGACGCTGCGCTGAAACGCAACGACAAGACCATGGAAGCGAAACTGGCTTCGGAAATCATGGACGCGCACAACGATCGCGGCGCCGCTGTGAAAAAACGCGAAGACACCCACAAAATGGCAGAAGCGAACAAGGCGTTCGCGCACTTCCGCTGGTAATAATAACAAGAATAAGAAGATCAATAGGGGATCTGAAGTATCATGGCTGAGACGAAAAAATACCCTCTGGAGCGCTATCGCAACATCGGCATCATGGCCCACATCGACGCGGGCAAGACGACGACGACCGAACGCATCCTGTACTACACCGGCAAATCGCACAAAATCGGCGAAGTGCACGAGGGTACGGCGACCATGGACTGGATGGAACAGGAACAGGAGCGCGGTATCACCATTACCTCCGCTGCGACCACCTGCTTCTGGAAGGACCACCGCATCAACATCATCGACACCCCCGGCCACGTGGATTTCACGATCGAAGTCGAGCGTTCGCTCCGCGTCCTCGACGGTGCTGTGACCGTGTTTGACTCGGTTGCCGGCGTCGAGCCCCAGTCCGAAACCGTCTGGCGCCAGGCAGACAAATACGGCGTTCCCCGTATCTGCTTCGTCAACAAGATGGACCGCACCGGCGCGAACTTCTACCGCACCGTCGACATGATCATCGACCGCCTTGGCGCGGTTCCGCTGGTTACGCAGCTGCCCATCGGCACCGAAGCCGAGCATATCGGCCTCGTCGACCTGCTGAAAATGAAAGCCCTCGTCTGGAAAGACGAAGCCCTGGGCGCTGAATTCAACGAAGTCGACATCCCTGCCGACCTCGCTGAAAAAGCAAAAGAATACCGCACGAAACTCATCGAGACGGCCGTCGAAATGGACGACCAAGCGATGAGCGACTACCTCGATGGCAAAGAGCCCTCGATCGAAACGCTGAAAAAATGCATCCGCAAAGGCACGATCGCCTATAAATTCGTGCCGATCGTCTGCGGCGCTGCGTTCAAGAACAAGGGCGTCCAGCCCCTGCTGGATGCGGTTGTCGACTACCTGCCCAACCCGCTCGAGATGCCCCAGATCGAAGGCACGCTGCCCGGCAACGAAGAGCAGACCGTCATCCGCAAGCCCGACGAGAAAGAGCCCTTCGCAGGTCTCGCGTTCAAGATCATGAACGACCCGTATGTCGGCACGCTGACCTTCTGCCGTATCTATTCCGGCAAGCTGGAATCGGGTTCCTACGTCATGAACTCGGTGAAAGACAAAAAAGAACGCATCGGCCGCATGCTGCTCATGCACGCAAACACCCGCGAAGAGATCAAGGAAGCGACCGCAGGCGATATCGTCGCGCTGGTCGGCATGAAAGACACCACGACCGGTGACACTCTCTGCGATCCCGACAAGCCCGTGATCCTCGAGCGCATGACCTTCCCCGAGCCCGTGATCTCGATCGCGGTCGAGCCGAAGTCGAAAGCCGACCAGGAGAAAATGGGTATGGCGCTCGCGCGCCTCGTGGCGGAAGACCCCTCCCTGCGCGTCAACTCCGACAACGAGTCGGGCCAGACGATCCTGCGCGGCATGGGCGAATTGCACCTCGACATCATCATCGACCGCATGAAGCGCGAATTCAAAGTGGAAGCCAACATCGGCGCTCCGCAGGTCGCGTACCGCGAGACGATCACCAAAACCGGCGAAATCGACTACACCCACAAGAAGCAGTCCGGCGGCTCGGGCCAGTTCGCCCGCGTCATCATCCGCTTCGAACCGGGCGAAGTCGGCTCCGGTTTCGTGTTCGAAACAGACCTCACCGGCGGTTCGGTTCCCAAGGAATTCATCCCCGGCGTGGAAAAAGGCCTCGAGAGCATCAAGGAACAGGGCGTCATCGCCGGCTTCCCGACGATCGATTTCAAGGCAACGCTGTTTGACGGCGCTTACCACGACGTCGACTCCTCGGCGCTTGCGTTCGAGATCGCGGCACGCGCCGCGTTCCGCGAAGGCATTCCGAAGTGCAAGCCCGCGCTGCTGGAACCCGTCATGAAGGTCGAAGTCGTCACCCCCGAAGACTACATGGGCGACGTGATCGGCGACCTGAACAGCCGCCGTGGCCAGGTCAACGCGATGGACAGCCGCGGTAACGCGCGCGTCATCACCGCGATGGTCCCGCTGGCGAACATGTTCGGCTACATCAACACGCTGCGTTCCATGAGCCAGGGCCGTGCCCAGTACTCGATGGAATTCCACCACTACGAGCAAGTGCCGCAGGCAATTGCCGACGAAGTGAAAGCGAAAATGGCTTAACTGATTGACTAACGACTTAACTGAAAAACTGACATAGCAAAAAGGAAGACTAGAAATGGCTAAAGGTAAGTTCGAACGTACGAAACCGCACGTCAACATCGGCACCATCGGTCACGTTGACCATGGCAAAACCTCGCTGACCGCTGCTATCACGAAAGTGCTGGCTGAAGCAGGTCGCGCGGAATACAAAGCCTATGACCAGATCGACGGTACGCCCGAAGAGCGCGAGCGCGGCATCACGATCTCGACCGCACACGTTGAATACGAAACCGACGGCCGCCACTACGCGCACGTCGACTGCCCCGGCCACGCTGACTATGTGAAGAACATGATCACCGGCGCGGCGCAGATGGACGGCGCGATCCTCGTCGTTTCCGCAGCTGACGGCCCCATGCCCCAGACCCGCGAACACATCCTGCTCGCACGCCAGGTCGGCGTTCCCGCAATCGTCGTGTTCATGAACAAGATGGACATGGCTGACCCCGAACTCGCTGACCTCGTGGAAATGGAAATCCGCGAACTGCTGTCGAAATACAAATACCCCGGCGACACCATTCCCTTCGTGAAAGGCTCGGCTCTGTCGGCTCTCGAAGGCAAGTCGGACGGTTTCGGCAAAGAGTCGATCATGGCTCTCATGAAAGCGGTCGATGAATCGATCCCCACGCCCCAGCGCGCGAAAGACAAGCCCTTCCTGATGCCCGTCGAGGACGTGTTCTCGATCTCCGGCCGTGGTACGGTTTGCACCGGCCGCGTCGAGCAAGGCGTGATCAAAGTTGGCGAGGAAGTCGAGATCGTCGGCCTCCGCCCGACCACGAAAACCACCATCACCGGCGTTGAAATGTTCCGCAAGCTGCTCGATCAGGGTGAGGCTGGCGACAACATCGGCGCTCTCCTGCGCGGCACCAAGCGCGAAGAAGTCGAGCGTGGCCAAGTCCTGTGCGCGCCCGGCTCGATCAAGCCGCATACGAAGTTCAAGGCAGAAGCTTACGTCCTCACGAAGGACGAAGGTGGCCGCCACACGCCGTTCTTCACCAACTACCGTCCCCAGTTCTACTTCCGTACGACTGACGTGACCGGCATGGTGAAACTGCCCGACGGCGTCGAAATGGTCATGCCTGGCGACAACATCACCATGGAAATCGAGCTGATCGCTCCGATCGCTATGGATCCGGGTCTCCGTTTCGCAATCCGCGAAGGCGGCCGTACGGTTGGCGCAGGCGTCGTTGCCTCGATCATCGAGTAAGTTATAGAGATACGGTCCCGCCGGATGGCCGGCGGGACCTGCTCTAAAGAGAATTGAAGAAGGATTGATTTAAATGGAAGCGCAAAACATCCGAGTCAGGCTCCGGGCTTACGATCACCGTATCCTGGACCAATCGACGAAGGAAATTGTGAACACCGCGAAACGTACCGGCGCAGAAGTGCGCGGTCCGATCCCGCTGCCGACGCAGATCGAGAAATTCACGGTCCTGCGCTCCCCGCACGTGGACAAGAAATCCCGCGAACAGTTCGAAATCCGCACGCACAAACGCCTGCTGGATATCGTTAACCCGACCCCCCAGACGATCGACGCGCTGATGAAGCTCGATCTCGCTGCCGGCGTTGATGTGGAGATCAAGCTGTAAGGCTTGCAAGATTTAGGAAGAAGGACGAGGCATAAAATGCGTACCGGTTTAATTGCACAAAAGCTTGGCATGTCGCGCGTGTTCGACGCGAACGGCAAACATGTTCCCGTGACCCTGCTGAAAGTTGAAGACTGCCAGGTCGTCGCCGTTCAGACGAATGAAAAGAACGGCTACACTTCGGTGCAGCTGGGCGCCGTTAACAAGCGCGCCAAAAACGTGGCGAAGCCGCAGCGCGGCCACTTCGCGAAAGCGAAAGTCGAGCCGAAGACCAAGCTGGTCGAATTCCGCGTGTCGGAAGATAACCTGCTGCAGGTCGGCGACGAGCTGTCGGTCGAGCATTTCGTGCCCGGCCAGTTCGTCGACGTTTCGGGCGTCACGATCGGTAAAGGCTACCAGGGCGTCATGAAACGCTGGAACTTCGGCGGTCTGCGCGCGACGCACGGTGTGTCCGTGTCGCACCGCTCGCCCGGTTCCACCGGTCAGCGCCAGTCCCCCGGCCGCGTTTTCAAGAACAAGAAAATGGCGGGTCACATGGGTAACAAGAACCGCACCATCCCCAACCTGCGCGTCGTCGACGTGCTGGCTGACCAGGGCATCATCCTGGTCGAGGGCGCAGTGACCGGCCACAAAGGCAGCTGGGTCACGATCAAGGACTCCGTGAAGAAAAAAGCGCATAAAGATTCGCCGAAGCCGGCTGGTCTGAAAAGCAAAGGTAAAAAATCCGAAGCAGCTCCCGCAGCAGACGCTCCTGCTGACGCAGCTCAGGGTTAAGGAAGGGTAACAATGAAAGTCGCCGTAAAAAGCCTCGATAACAAAAAAGTGGGTGACATCGACCTCTCCGATGCCATCTTCGGCGTGAAGGTTCGCGCTGACGTTCTGCACCGTATGGTCAACTGGCAGCTGGCAAAACGCCGCTCCGGCAACCACAAAACCAAGCAGATCGGCGAGATCTCCGGCACCGGCAAGAAGCCGCACAGCCAAAAAGGCACGGGCCAGGCTCGCGCCGGCTCGCGCCGCAACCCGCAGCATCGCGGCGGCGCCGTGATCTTCGGACCGGTTGTTCGCGACCACGCCCACAGCCTGCCCAAGGCGATGCGCAAACTCGCGCTGAAAACCGCTCTCTCGGCGAAACAGGCCGAAGGTAAGCTGGTCATCCTGGATGCCGCTGTTTCCAAGTCGCACAAGACGAAAGAAATGGCAAAAACGCTGGAAACCCTCGGCCTCACCTCGGCGCTGTTCGTCGATGCGACCCCCGACGTGACGTTCACCCGCGCCATCCGCAACATTAAATACATGGACGTTCTGCCCGAAAAAGGCATCAACGTGTATGACATCTTGCGCCGCGACACCCTGGTCCTGACCAAGGAAGCGATCGCACAACTGGAGGCACGCCTGAAATGACCGCCGCAAAGAAAAAAGAGAAAAAAGCACCGCAGCTGACGGAAAGCCTCTACGAAGCGATCCGCACCCCGGTCATCACCGAAAAAGCGACCCTCGGTTCGCAGTATAACCAGTACACGTTCCGCGTGCCGCTGACCGCCTGCAAGACGCAGATCCGCGACGCGATCGAAGCCGTGTTCAAGGTGAAAGTCACGAAAGTCAACACGTCCGTCCAGCTGGGCAAGACGAAGATTTTCAAAGGCCGCAAGGCATACCGCAGCGACCGCAAAAAAGCGATTGTCACGCTCGAACAGGGCCAGACGATCGACGTGTCCACCGGAGTTTAAGAAAGTTTCCGGGTCGCTTACGGCCCGAAAGAAGATGAGGAAGTAAAATGGCACTCAAGACATACCGCCCGACATCGCCCGGCATGCGTACCCTGATCCGGGTCGACCGCAGCGAGCTGCACAAAGGCAAGCCCGAGAAGTCGCTGATCGACAAAGACCATCATCGCGCGACCGGCCGCAACAACTTCGGCGAGATCACCTCGTGGCATCGCGGCGGCGGTCACAAGCGCCGTTTCCGCGTCATCGACTTCAAGCGTCAGAAATTTGACGTCGAAGCGACCGTGGAACGCCTGGAATACGACCCCAACCGCACCGCGTGGATCGCCCTCGTGAAATACGCGGACGGCGAGCTGAACTACATCATCGCTCCCCAGCGCCTTGCCGCCGGCGACAAGATCGTCGCCGCTGAAAAAGCGGACATCAAGCCGGGCAACGCGATGTTCATTAAAAACATCCCCGTCGGTACGCTCGTGCACAACGTCGAACTGCATCCGGGCCGCGGCGGCCAGCTGGCTCGCTCTGCCGGCACGTCGATCCAGATCGTCGGCCGTGACAGCGGCTGGACGCAGGTGAAGATGAACTCGGGCGAACTTCGCCTGATCAACGGCAACTGCATCGCGACCGTGGGTTCCGTGTCCAACACCGACCATTCCAACGTGCAGCACGGTAAAGCCGGCCGCAAACGTTGGCTGGGCTGGAAGCCGCATAACCGCGGCGTCGTCATGAACCCGATCGATCACCCGCATGGTGGTGGTGAAGGTAAGTCCTCGGGCGGCCGTAACCCGGTTTCCCCGTGGGGCAAGTGCGCCAAAGGCGGCAAGACCCGCAAGAACAAGAAAACCGATAAATTCATCCTGCGCCGCCGCAAGAACAAGCGTCTTGCAGCTGGCCAGTAAAGGAGTAGCGATACATGGCACGTTCCGTAAAAAAAGGCCCGTTTGTTGCAGGTTACCTGCTCCAGAAAGCCGACAAGGCGCGCACTTCGGGCCGCAACGAGGTCATCAAGACCTGGTCCCGCGCTTCCACCATCCTGCCGCAATTCATCGGCCTGACCTTTGGCGTGTATAACGGCCAGAAGTTCATTCCGGTGCTCGTGACCGACAACATGATCGGTCACAAATTCGGTGAATTCGCGCCCACCCGTCAGTTCTCGCAGCACACCGCTGCCGGAGCCGACAAGACGGCCAACAAGAGCGAGTAAATAGACAATGACCAAAGTTGCAAAAGTAAAACCCTCGGGCAAACGCCTCGAAAACGAAGCGATCGCGAAAGCGCGCTACATTAAAGGCGGCGAGCGCAAGCTCAACCTGCTGGCGCAGCTCATCCGCGGCAAATCGGCCGCGAAAGCGCTCATCGACCTCGAATTCTCGCAGCGCCGCGTCGCCCGCGAAGTGAAGAAGGTCCTCGAGGCAGCGATCGCCAACGCCGAGAACAATCACAACCTCGACGTTGACCGCCTGTTCATCAAGGAAGCGATCGTCGGCAAGACCATGGTCATGGGCCGCCTGCACACGCGCGGCCGCGGCCGTTCGGCGCCGATCGAAAAGCCTTTCTGCAACATCACCATCCGCGTTGAAGAGCGCGCCGCAGAAGAGAAAAAAGCCAAAAAAGCCGCTAAAGGCGAGAAAAAAGAGGGCAAGAAGCCCGCTGCCAAAGCTGCTGACAAGAAACAAGCCGAGTAACAAGGTTTTAGGAGAGTATAGATATGGGTCAGAAGGTTAACCCGATTGGTCTGAGACTGGGCATCAACCGCACCTGGGACAGCCGCTGGTATGCTGGCAAAGACTACGCCACCAAGCTGCTGCAGGACATCGCACTGCGCAAGTACGTGTTCGAGTCCATGAAACAGGCCGGTGTTGCGCGCGTCATCATCGAACGCGCCGCCAACAAGACCAACGTGACGATCCATACGGCTCGTCCGGGCGTTATCATCGGCAAAAAAGGCTCCGACATCGAGAAACTCCGCAAGGACCTCTCGAAGTTCACCGGTGGCGAAGTCACCCTGAACATCGTCGAAATCCGCAAGCCCGAACTGGATGCGCAGCTCGTCGCCGACGGCATCGCGCAGCAGCTCGAGCGCCGCGTGTCTTTCCGCCGCGCCATGAAACGCGCCGTCCAGTCCGCACAGCGCCTTGGCGCCGGCGGCATCCGCGTGAACTGCTCCGGCCGCCTGGCGGGCGCAGAGATCGCGCGCCGCGAATGGTACCGCGAAGGCCGCGTTCCGCTGCACACGCTGCGTGCGGATATCGACTACGCGATCAGCCGCGCTTCGACCACCTACGGCATCATCGGCGTGAAGGTCTGGATCTTCAAAGGCGAGATCCTGGGCCACGACCCGATGGCACGCGACAAGAAAATGGATACGCAGCCGGCTCGCGCCTAACGCTGTAAAAGATTAAGAAGGAACGACGACCATGATGTCACCAAAGAAAATGAAGTTCCGGAAGGCGCACAAAGGCCGCATCCACGGCAAAGCGACTTCGGGTAACTACCTGTCCTACGGAAGCTTCGGCCTGAAGGCCACGAGCCCCGAGCGCCTGACCGCGCGCCAGATCGAAGCGGCCCGCCGCGCGATCACCCGCGCGATGAAACGTCAGGGCCGTCTCTGGATCCGCATCTTCCCGGACGTTCCCGTTTCGACGAAACCCCTCGAAGTCCGTATGGGCTCCGGTAAAGGTTCTCCGGAATACTATGTGTGCCGCGTGAAACCCGGCAAGATCATGTTTGAACTCGACGGCGTTTCCCGCCAGCTCGCAGAAGAGGCTTTCGAGCTCGCTTCCGCGAAACTGCCGATCAAGACCCGCTTCGTCGCGCGCGATTAAGGAAGTAAACGACAATGAAAACCGCAGACCTCAGAACCAAGACGAAAGACGAACTGGATCAGGAACTCCTGAACGCCCGCAAGGAACAGTTCAACTTCCGCTTCCAGAAATCGACCGGCCAGCTGGAAAACACCGGCAGCATCCGCACGACCCGCCGCAACATCGCGAAGATCAAGACCGTGCTGAACGAACAGAAATCGGGCAAAGCGCCGGCTGCAAAGCCCGCGAAAGCAAAAGCCGACAAGGCCGCAGCTCCCAAAAAGAAAAAAACCAAGGAGTAATGAAACATGCCTCGTCGCGTACTTGAAGGCAAAGTCGTCAGCAACAAAAACGCCAAGACCGTGACGGTCCTGGTCGAGCGCAAGATCCGTGACCCGCTGTACGGCAAAATCATGCGCCGTTCGGCAAAATACGCCGCGCATGACGAAACGAACCAGTGGAACATCGGTGACCAGGTCTCGATCGAAGAGTGCCGCCCGATCTCCAAGTCGAAAAAATGGCGTGTCATCGGCGGTAAGGCAATGGGCGAAAGCCAGGCGCTGACCGTTGACGAAGCAGAAGCAAAACGCGCTTCGGCGAAACGCGACACCGCAGCAAAGGCACCCGCTGCGAAAACCGAAACCAAGGCAGATGCGAAAGCGAAGCCCGCTAAAAAGAAATAACTAAAGACTTAGACGTTAAAGTTTAGGACTTGAAACCCTCAGGATACAAAGAAAGGTCAAGACCATGATTCAGATGGAATCCAATCTGGAAGTTGCCGATAACTCGGGCGCACGTAAAGTTATGTGCGTCAAGGTTCTCGGCGGTTCCAAGCGCCGCACCGCCGGCATCGGCGACATCATCGTCGTCTCCGTGAAGGACGCTATTCCCCGCGGCCGCGTCAAAAAAGGTACCGTCCACAAGGCCGTTATCGTCCGCACCCGCACCGCGCTGAAGCGCGATGACGGCTCGATCATCCGCTTCGACCGCAACGCGGCCGTGCTGATCAACGCGGCGGGCGAGCCCATCGGCACCCGTATCTTTGGACCGGTGACCCGCGAACTGCGCTCCAAAAACTTCATGAAAATCATCTCGCTCGCGCCGGAGGTCCTCTAATCATGGCGAAACTGAAACTCAAGAAAGGCGACAAGGTCGTCGTTCTCACCGGCAAAGACAAAGGCAAGACCGGCGAGATCAAGAAAGTGCTCGTCGATGAAATGAAACTCATCGTGCAAGGCATCAACGTCCAGACCAAGCACCGCAAGCCGGGCGGCCAGTCCGCCGGCGGTCTCGACAAGATCGAAGCTCCCATCGCTTATTCCAACGTGGCGGCGATCGATCCCAAAACCAACAAAGCATCCCGCGTCGGTTACAAGACGGTTGGCGGCGAAAAAGTTCGCTTTGCCCGCAAGTCCGGCGAAGTGATCGAGTAAGAGGCACGCAATGGCAAAAGCACAAACACAAAACCAGGCCCGTCTGAAAAAACTCTACGTCGAGAAGATCAAGCCTGAGCTGAAAAAACAGTACGGCTATGAATCGGAATTCGCCATTCCCAAGCTGACGAAAATCGTCGTCAACATGGGCGTCGGCGAAAACGCTCAGGATTCCAAGAAAATCCAGGGCGCCGTGACCGACATGACCGCGATCACCGGCCAGAAACCCCTCGTGACCAAGTCGCGCAAGGCAATCGCAGCGTTCAAGCTGCGCGAAGGCCTGCCGATCGGCTGCAAGGTGACCCTGCGCGGCGAACGCATGTACGAATTCCTGGATCGTCTGATCACGATCGCCATGCCCCGCATCCGCGACTTCCGCGGCGTGTCCGATCGCTCTTTCGACGGCAACGGCAACTACGCGCTGGGCCTCAAGGAACAGATCATTTTCCCCGAGATCAACTTCGACAAAGTCGATGCCATCCGCGGCATGGACATCATCATTTGCACGACCGCAAAGACCGATGAAGAAGCAAAATCTCTGCTGAAGGGCTTCTCGATGCCCTTCCGCCTCAAATAATAAGGACAACAGGCAATGGCAAAACTCAGCTCTGTCAACAAGAACGAAAAACGCAAAAAGATGGTCAAGCAGTACGCCGCGAAATGGGCGAAACTGAAGGCGATCGCGAAAGACCAGTCGAAACCCGCGGACGAGCGCTTCGCAGCGCAGCTCGCGATGGCGAAACTGCCCCGCAACTCGCACCCGACGCGCGTGCGCAACCGCTGCTCGCTCACCGGTCGCCCCCGCGGCAACTACCGCAAGTTCGGCATCTCGCGCCTCATGCTGCGCGAACTGGCCTCGCAGGGAATGATTCCCGGCGTCACGAAATCCAGCTGGTAAGGGAAGGAGAACACAATGTCTTTTAACGATCCCCTCAGCGATCTGGTTACCCGCATCCGCAACGGCCAGGCAGCACGCCTGTCCTCGATCAAGAGCCCCGCGTCGAAACTCCGCACCAACCTGCTGGAAGTTCTGAAGCGCGAAGGCTACATCCGCGACTACGCGGTGGCACAACAGGACAACGGCGTCGCCGAACTCACGGTCGAGCTGAAGTATTCCGAAGGCCAGCCCGTGATCCGCGAAATCAAGCGCGTTTCCAAGCCCGGCCGCCGCGTCTACACGCAGGTCAAGGATGTTCCGCGCGTCTATAACGGCCTCGGCATTTCGATCCTCTCCACGCCGCGCGGCGTGCTCTCCGACAAGGAAGCGCGCGAAGCGAATGTGGGCGGCGAAATCCTCTGCCGCGTATTCTAAGGTAAGGTGAAGTAACATGTCTCGTATTGCAAAACACCCCATCAAGCTGCCGAGCGGCGTTGAAGCGAAGCTTCAGGGCAAAAAGCTCAGCATCAAGGGCAAAAAGGGCGAACTTTCCCTGACCGTGTCCAACGACATCAAGGCTGAAGTGAAGGACGGCGCTGTTGTCCTTTCCAAAGCCAACGAAGACCGCCATGCGCGCGCAATGTGGGGCACGACCGCCTCGCTCGTCCGCGGCATGATCAAGGGCGTGACCGATGGTTACATGAAACGCCTGATCATCGAAGGCGTCGGTTTCCGTGCGGCTCTCCAAGGCAAAGACCTGGTCCTCCAGATCGGTTTCAGCCATGAAGTGCGCTACAAGATCCCGACCGGCATCGAAGTGAAAGTCCCGAAACAGACCGAGATCGAAATCTCCGGCATCGACAAGCAAAAAGTCGGCCAGGTCGCAGCGGAACTCTTCCTGATGAAACGCCCCGAACCGTACAAGGGCAAAGGCATCAACTACGAAGGCCGCCGCATCCTGCGCAAAGAAGGCAAGAAGAAATAATTGAAGGAATAGACGACAATGGCAAACGCAACAGCAAAACAGCGCCGTACCTGGCGCGTACGCAAAGTGGTGAAGAAGGGCACGGAAAAGAACGAACGTCCGCGCCTGTCCGTTCACCGCTCCGGCCAGCACATTTACGCGCAGGTCATCGACGATGTGAAGGGCGTGACGATCGCGGCCGCTTCCACGACGGAAGCCGACGTGAAAAAAGGCATGAAAAGCACCGCGAACAAGGACGCAGCGACCGCTGTCGGCAAACTGGTTGCCGAACGCGCGAAGAAAGCGGGCGTCGAGAAGGTTGCTTTTGACCGCGGTGGCCGCGCTTACCACGGCCGCGTCAAGGCACTCGCCGACGCAGCGCGCGAAGCCGGCTTAAGCTTTTAATCGAAGGAACAGGACAGATGGCAAAAATCGAAAAAGCCCCCAAAGGCGCAGGCGCTCCCGCTCAGGGACGTGAAGGCGGCCGCGAAGGTGGTCGTGAAGGCCGCGAAGGCGGACGCGAGCGCAAAGGCGGCCGTGACCGCGACAAGAAGGAAGGCGGCGAACGCGAAGCCTCCGAACTCGTCGAACGTCTCGTCGCGATCAACCGCGTCGCCAAAGTCGTGAAAGGCGGCCGCCGTTTCGGCTTCGCTGCCCTCGTGGTTGTCGGCGATGGCCGCGGCCGCATCGGCGCAGGCGCAGGTAAAGCCCGCGAAGTGCCGGAAGCGATCAAGAAAGCGACCGACCAGGCGAAACGCCGCATGATCCGCGTTCCGCTGCGCGACGGCCGCACGATCCACCACGACATCGAAGCACGCTTCGGCGCCGGCCTTGTCCGCCTGCGCACGGCTGAAGCCGGTACCGGTATCATCGCCGGCGGCCCGCTCCGCGCCGTGTTCGAAGTTCTGGGCATCCAGGACGTCGTCGCGAAGTCGATCGGTTCGTCGAACCCCTACAACATGGTTAAAGCCGCCCTTGAAGCTTTCAAGCTGATGGAAAGCCCCCGCATGGTTGCCGCACGCCGCGGCCGCCGCGTCAACGAAGTGCTGGGCCGCAAAGGCGACGCAAAGGAGAAGTCTGATGAGTGAAGATAAGAAACCCGCAGCGGCGAAAAAGCCGGCAGCAGCGAAAGCAGCTCCCAAGGCTGCAGCGCCCAAAAAAGCCGCCAAGCCCGCAAGCTCCGGCAAGAAGCTGAAGATCACCCAGACGGGCAGCATCATCGGCCGCATCAAGAAGCAGGAAGCGACCCTCATCGGTCTCGGCCTCAACAAGCGTCACCGCTCCAAGATTCTGGTCGATAGCCCCGAAGTGCGCGGCATGATCGAAGTCGTGAAGCACCTCGTCAAAGTCGAAGACGCGGCATAAAGGAAGCATAAGTCATGAAACTCAACCAGCTCAGAGACAATCCCGGCGCGCGCCAGACCCGTATCCTGGTCGGCCGTGGTATCGGTTCCGGCAAAGGCAAGACCGGCGGTCGCGGCGTGAAGGGCCAGAAAGCCCGTACCGGCGTTGCCATTAAAGGCTTCGAGGGTGGCCAGTCCCCCCTGCTGCGCCGCATGCCCAAGCGCGGCTTCAACAACTTCGAACACGCGACCCACTACACGGTCGTGACGCTCGGCATCATCCAGTCGGCAATCGACGGCAAGAAGCTGAAAGGCGACAAAATTGACGCGGCATCCCTCGTGGAAGCCGGCGTGATCGCCCGCAAGCAGGACGGCCTGAAACTCGTCGGCAAAACCGGCCTGAAATCGAAAGCAACCATCGTGGTCTCCAAAGCCACCAAGGGCGCCATCGAAGCGGTCGAAAAAGCCGGCGGCAAGGTTGAAGTCCTGCCCGCGAAAGTGAACAAGCTCCTGAAGCCCAAGAAAGCGGCCAAGAAGTAAGTTCGCATCCAGCGACCAAATTCAAAAAATCCCCGCCGTAACAAGCGGGGATTTTTTTATGTCCCGGCCCCGTCATCCCCGCTTTCGCGGGGATGACAAGGAGGCGGCATTTCTTATTATGTAATAAAACAGCGGGCAGGGCATTTGCGCAAGTTTTCCCCAAACATTCCAACCTTTTTTATGGATTGCGACTCTGTCATGGGTCTTGTAAGGTCTTTGCCGAGACTTACATCATCAGCGCGACATACATAAGAAACAATAAAAAAAGGGACTTCCACCAGATGGCTTCCGCAATCGAGCAATTTGCCTCCAACGTCAACCTTGGCGTCTTTTCCAAGGCGACGGAGCTGAAACAGCGCCTGTGGTTCACCTTTATCGCGCTCATCATCTACCGCATCGGCACACACATTCCGCTGCCGGGCATCGACCCCGCGGCATGGAACGACATCTTCGCCCAGAAAACGGGCGGCGTGCTGGACATGTTCAACATGTTCTCCGGCGGTGCGCTTGAACGCATGTCGATCTTTACGCTCAACATCATGCCGTATATCTCGGCCTCCATCATCATGCAGCTGCTCACCTCGATGAACCCGCAGCTGGAAGCGATGAAGAAAGAAGGCGAGGCGGGTCGCAAGCGCCTCAACCAATACACGCGCTACGGCACGATTTTCCTGGCGGCGATCCAGGCTTACGGCCTCGCTGTCGGCCTTGAAAATATGCAGAGCTCGGCGGGTTCCGCCGTCATCAACGCGGGCATTTACTTCCGCATCACCACCGTCATTACGATCGTGGGCGGCACGGTGTTCCTGATGTGGCTGGGCGAACAGATCACGTCGCGCGGCGTCGGCAACGGCATCTCGCTCATCATCTTCTCCGGCATCGTGGCGGGCATTCCGCATGCGGTGGCGGGCACGCTGGAACTGGGCCGCACCGGCGCGATCTCGACCGCCGTCATCATCGGCATCCTGATCATGGTTGTTGGCGTGGTCGGCTTCATCGTGTTCATGGAACGCGCACAACGCCGCATCATCGTCAACTATCCGAAACGGATGGTCGGCAACAAGATGACCGGCGGCGAAGCCAGCCACATGCCCCTCAAACTCAACACCTCCGGCGTTATCCCGCCGATCTTCGCGTCCTCGCTGCTGCTGCTGCCCATGACGATCGTGGGCTTTGCGGGCGACAAAGGCGGCGACGGCTGGGTGCAGGAAATGGCGCGTCATCTGCAGCACGGCCAGCCGCTGTACATGGCGACCTATACGTTCCTGATCGTCTTCTTCTCGTTCTTCTACACCGCGATCGTGTTCAACCCCGATGAAACGGCGGAGAACCTGCGCAAATACGGCGGCTTTGTGCCGGGCATCCGCCCCGGCAAGGCGACCGGCGATTATCTGGATTACGTGCTGACACGCATCACCGTGATCGGCGCCGCGTATCTGGTGTTCATCTGCATGCTGCCCGAAATGCTGATTTCGAAATTCGGCCTGCCGTTCTATTTCGGCGGCACCAGCTTGCTCATCACCGTCTCCGTCATGATGGATACCGTGGCGCAGATCCATTCCCATCTGCTGGCGCACCAGTACGAAGGGCTCATCAAAAAAGCCAAGCTGAGAGGAGCGCGTAAATGAGGATCATCCTGATCGGCCCGCCCGGCGCCGGCAAAGGTACTCAAGCGGAACGACTGACGAAAAAGCATGGCATTCCCGCCATCTCCACCGGCGACCTGTTCCGCGCGCGCGTGAAAGATCCCAACGATCCGCTGGGTCTTGAAATCAAGGCGATCCTCGATTCAGGCAAACTGGTGCCCGACGAAATTACTGTGAAAATGCTGGCCGAGCGTCTTGAAAAAGACGACTGCAAAAACGGCTTCATCCTCGACGGCTTCCCGCGCAGCGTATCGCAGGCCGAAGCGCTCGAGAAAATGTTGAAAGAGAAGAACATCAAGATCGACGCCGTCATCCAGCTGAAGGTGGATGACAAGCAGCTGATCGACCGTATCTCCGGCCGATTCTCCTGCTCCAAATGCAAGGCCGGTTACCACGACACCGCAAAACAGCCCGCCGTCGCCGGCACATGCGATTCGTGCGGGGCGAAAGACAGCTTCACCCGCCGCGCCGACGACAACGCCGAGACGGTAAAAGGCCGTTTGAACGTGTTTCATACGCAAACCGCCCCGATTCTGCCGTTTTACGAGGGCAGGGGGCTGCTGAAATCCGTCGATGGCATGGCCGGAATGGACGAAGTGACCGCCCAGATCGAGTCGGCTTTGGCAGCAAATAACGGGGGTTCGCAGCTGCCGCCCCCAAAAAAGTTCGGATAAACCCGCCGAAACCGGGGCTTAAACCCTAAAAAGGTGTCCAAACCTTAAAAAAGCCGGTTTTTGCCTTATTTTAAGGGAAATAAGGAGTTGACGTTTTTCCTCAACTCCATATAATGCGCGAGCCCTGCCCTCATTGGGGGTAAAGGCCGTTTTTGTATATAAAGTAAGCTCAACAGGAGTCTCAACGTGGCGCGTATCGAGGGTGTAAACATCCCCACTGAAAAAGTTGTCGGCATTGCGCTGACTTACATCCATGGCATCGGCAGAACGACCGCCAAGAAAATTCTCGACACCGCGAAAGTGTCCTGGAACAAGCGCGTCAACGCGCTGTCCGAAGACGAACTGAACCGCATCCGCGAAACCATCAAAGCCACCACGAAAGTGGAAGGCGAGCTGCGCCGCGACAACGCCGTCGCGATCAAGCGCCTGATGGATCTCGGCTGCTATCGCGGCCTGCGTCACCGCAAGGGCCTGCCTGTCCGCGGCCAGCGCACGCGCACGAACGCACGTACCCGCAAGGGCCCGCGCAAAACCGTCACCGGCAAGAAACTTGCCCCCACCAAGAAATAATTTTGACAGCAAAGTAGAGTACAATGGCAAAGCAAGAGTCACAGAAAAAAGCGGAAGAAGCAAAAGCGCCGAAGGCCCGCAAAAAAGAGCGCAAGAACATCATCTCCGGTGTCGCGCACGTCAACTCGACCTTCAACAACACGATCGTCACCATCACCGACGCGCAAGGCAACACCATTTCCTGGTCCTGCGCAGGTCACCTCGGCTTCAAGGGTTCGCGCAAATCGACCCCTTACGCAGCCCAGATGGCAGCGGAAGATGCAGGCAAGAAAGCCCGCGAACATGGCATGAAGACGCTTGAAGTGCTGGTGAAAGGCCCCGGTTCGGGCCGCGAATCCGCGCTGCGCGCCCTGCAGGCCGCCGGCTTCAGCATCCTGTCGATCGTGGACATCACGCCCGTTCCGCATAACGGCTGCCGCCCGCGCAAAAAACGCCGCGTCTAATATTTGGCGGCGGGGGCGCCTCCTTGGCTTTCCAAGGGGGCGGCGCCGTGAGTGGTACTTGGATTTCGATACGCTACAATCAGGCACATAAAGGGGAAGACCTTGATTCAGAAAAACTGGCAAGAGCTGATTAAACCCAACAAAGTTGATGTCAGCACCAACAAAGATCCCAACCGTTTTGGCACCGTCGTCGTCGAGCCGCTGGAACGCGGCTACGGCCTCACCGTCGGCAACGCGCTGCGCCGCGTCCTGCTGTCGTCGCTGCAGGGTGCTGCTGTCACCTCGATCAAGGTCGATGGCGTTCTGCATGAATTCTCGTCCATCCCCGGCGTCCGCGAAGACGTGACGGACATCGTCCTGAACATCAAGTCGCTCGCGATCCGCATGAGCTCCGATACCCCGAAAAAACTCCGCCTCGTGGCCGAAGGCCCGCTGGAAGTCAAAGCAGGCATGATCGAAACGACCGGCGACATCGAAATCGTCAACCCCGACCTCGTGATCTGCACGCTGGGCGACAAGGCGAAACTGTCGATGGAACTGACCGTCGCAAACGGCAAGGGCTATCGCCCCGCCGCGCAGAACCGCACCGAAGACGCGCCCATCGGCATGATCCCGGTCGACAGCATCTTCTCGCCGATCCGCCGCATTTCGTACAAGGTTGAAGACACCCGCGTCGGCCAGATCACCGACTACGATAAACTCACCCTTGATGTCGAAACCAACGGCACGATCAAGCCGGAAGACGCAGTCGCATTCGCGGCGCGCATCCTGCAAGACCAGCTGCAGGTGTTCGTGAACTTCCAGGAGCCGACTTCGGTTGCCAAGGAAGAGGCGAAAGACGAACTGCCCTTCAGCCGCCACCTGCTCCGCAAAGTGGAAGAGCTGGAACTGTCCGTCCGTTCGGCAAACTGCCTGAAAAACGACAACATCGTTTACATCGGCGATCTCGTCCAGAAAACCGAAGCCGACATGCTGCGCACCCCGAACTTCGGCCGCAAGTCGCTCAACGAGATCAAGGAAGTGCTCACCAACATGGGCCTCCATCTCGGCATGAAGGTCGAAGGCTGGCCGCCCGAAAACATCGAAGACCTGGCGAAAAAACTCGAAGATCCGTTTTAACGCCTGATACCAAAGCCGGGGATTGTCCCCGCAAGCGATACTGCTGAATACAGGGTATTGCTCATACTGATCCGCTTCGTGCGCGAAGCGACAACTTGAAGGAGACTGCACCATGCGTCATGGTAAATCCGGCCGTAAACTCGGCGTCAAAACCCAACACCGTCATGCGATGTTCGCGAACATGGCTGCGGCGCTCATCAAGCATGAGCAAATCGAAACCACCCTGCCCAAGGCAAAAGAACTGCGCGCCGTTGTTGACAAGCTGATCACGCTTGGCAAAAAAGGCGGCCTTGCAAACCGCCGCCTCGCGATGTCCCGCCTGCGCGACGAAACGCAAGTCAAGAAACTGTTCGACGTTCTGGGCAAGCGTTATGCTGACCGCAACGGCGGCTACACCCGCGTGCTGAAAGCCGGCTTCCGCCATGGCGACAACGCGGCTGTTGCGTTCATCGAACTGGTCGATCGCGACCGTTCGGCAAAAGGCAAAGACAGCGGCCAGGCTGAATCGGCATCCCCGATTGAAGCTCCCGTCGAAGCGAAAAAGCCCCGCGCCAAGAAAAAGGCATAAGCTGGCTAAAACGCTTTTGTTAAGCTATATAAAAAGGGCGGGGACCGCAGGGTTTCCCGCCCTTTTTACGTCCTTCTTTCAGGCCGCCTGAAGGCGCTTTTTAAAAGGAGAAAACCCCTTGTTCCGCTATATCGCCGCCCTGTTGATTGCCCTGTTCGCCGCACCTGCGCCTGTTCCCGCTATGGCCGATGTGCCGCAATCCGTACAGCAGATGCAGCTTAGCTTCGCCCCCATCGTGAAGCGCAGCAGCCCCGCAGTCGTGAACATCTATACCAAGCGCGTGGTCAAGGAACGCGCCATGTTCAGCCCCTTCATGAACGACCCGTTCTTCGGCCAGCTGGGGCTTGGCCTGATGGGGCCCATGCGCGACCGCGTGGAAAGTGCTCTGGGTTCCGGCGTGATCGTCGATGCGTCGGGGCAGGTGGCCACCAATACCCATGTCATCAACGGCGCGTCCGAAATCAGCGTCGTCACCGCCGACGGCCGCGAATTCGAGGCCGAAGTCGCGCTGAACGACGAAAAGACCGACCTTGCCATCCTGCGCATCAAGCCGCGCGGCGCGCCGCTGCCCGCGTTGCCCCTTGGCGACAGCGACGCGGTCGAGGTGGGCGATCTGGTGCTGGCCATCGGCAACCCCTTTGGCGTGGGGCAGACGGTCACCAGCGGCATCATTTCCGCCGTCGCCCGCACCGGCATGGGCAAGACCGATTACGGCTATTACATCCAGACCGACGCCGCCATCAACCCCGGCAATTCCGGCGGCGCATTGGTCGATATGCAGGGCCGCCTGATCGGCATCAACAGCATGATCTTCTCCCGCTCCGGCGGGTCATTGGGCATCGGCTTCGCCATTCCCGCCAGTATGGTGAAAAGCGTGATGTACGCCGCCAGCCACGGAGGCAAGATCGTGCGCGCATGGTCGGGCTTGCAGGCACAACCCATGCTGCCCGATATGACCGAACATCTGGGCCTGCCCACCGCCGGCGGCGCGCTGATCAAAAGCGTGAACCCCATCGGCCCCGCATCCCGCGCGGGTATCAAGACGGGTGACGTGATCACCGCTATCGACGGCCGCACCATTCAGGATCCCGAAGCGCTGCGCTTCCGCCTTGCGACCGTCGCCATCGGCACGCCTGTAAAAATCTCGCTGTGGCGTGACGGTAAAATGACCGATGTGACGATGAAGACCGAAGCGCCGCCGGAAAAACCCGCCGCCGATACCAGCACGCTTCAGGGGCGCAACCCGCTGTCGGGCGCGACCGTCGCCAATATCTCCCCCGCCATCGTCGAGGAAATCGGCGACCTGACGCAGGATATGGGCGTCGTCATCATGAAGGCCGAAAGCGGCAACGCAAAGCAACTGGGCCTGACGCGCGGCGACGTTATCCTGTCCGTCAACGGCGATACCATCGGCAATGTGCAGGACCTGAAAGACGTATTAAAAACCGCGCAGACACAACGCTGGATGATCCAGATCCTGCGCGGCGACAAGGTCTCCAACCTGATGATCACGCTGTAAGCATGAGCAACCTGTTCGACATCCCTTACGAGAAAGAAGCCGGAAAGGAAGCGCCGCGCCCCTTGGCCGACCTCCTGCGTCCGCAAAATCTTTCCGAAGTGATGGGGCAGGATCATTTGCTGAAGGATGATGGCCCGCTCGCCCGCATGGTGGAGCAGGGGCGCATCACATCCCTCATCTTCTGGGGGCCGCCCGGCTGCGGCAAAACCACGCTCGCCCGCCTGCTGGCGCATCATACCGAACTGCATTTCGAGGCGATTTCCGCCGTCTTCACCGGCGTTGCGGATCTGCGCAAAGTATTCGAATCCGCGCTGCACCGCCGCCGCCTTGGCCGTGGCACGCTGCTGTTTGTGGACGAGATTCACCGTTTCAACAAATCGCAGCAGGACGCATTCCTGCCCTATGTCGAAGACGGCACGATCACGCTTGTCGGGGCGACCACCGAAAACCCGTCGTTTGAACTTAACGGCGCATTGCTCTCGCGCTCTCAAGTATTGGTGCTGAAGCGCCTTGATGAAACCGCGCTCGAACAGCTCCTGCAGCGCGCCGAACATACCATGCAGCGCCCGCTGCCCCTGATGCCCGAAGCGCGCACCGCGCTCATTCACATGGCGGATGGAGACGGCCGCTATCTCCTCAACCTCGCCGAGCAGATTTTCAACCTGCACAAAAAAGGCATGCTGGATGTGGACGGTCTTGCGAAAATCGTCCAGAAACGCGCGCCCCTGTACGACAAGGCGCAGGAAAGCCATTACAACCTCATCTCCGCTCTGCACAAATCCGTGCGCGGGTCGGATGCCGATGCCGCGCTGTACTGGTTCTGCCGCATGCTGGAAGGCGGCGAAGACCCGCGTTATATCGCCCGCCGCATGGTGCGCATGGCAACCGAAGATATTGGCCTTGCCGAACCGCAGGCGCTGCCCATGACGCTCGCCGCATCCGAAACCTATGAACGCCTTGGTTCGCCCGAAGGCGAATTGGCGCTCGCGCAGGCGCTCATCTTCCTTGCGACCGCGCCCAAATCGAACGCCGCCTATATGGCCTATAACAACGCACGCGCACTGGCCAAGGAAACCGGATCGCTGATGCCGCCCAAACACATCCTGAATGCCCCCACCAAGCTGATGAAGAATATCGGCTACGGCGCGGGCTATGATTACGACCACAACACGCCCGAAGGCTTCAGCGGCCAGAATTACTTCCCCGACGGCATCCCGCGCGAACAGTTCTACCAGCCGGTTGAACGCGGGTTTGAACGCGACCTGAAAAAACGCCTCGAATACTGGCAAAAACTGCGCGACGAGAAAGGCGGCAAGGAATGAATGTGCTGATCGCAATATTCCTCGGCGGCGGTTTCGGCGCGGTCATGCGCCATTACAGCATCCTTGCCGCACGCGGGCTGTTCGGCGATGCGTTTCCTTATGGCACGCTGTTCGTGAACGTACTGGGCAGCCTTGTCATCGGCATCATCATGGAAACGGCGGCGCAGAAATCGAATATTCCGGCGCCTGTGCAGGCCTTGCTGGTGACCGGTTTCCTTGGCGGTTTCACCACCTTTTCCGCCTTTTCATTCGATGTCTATAAGCTTGCCAATACCGGGCAGGCGGTTCAGGCGGCGGCCTATGTCGCGGCCTCCGTGTTTCTGTCGCTGCTGGCGGTGTTTGCCGGCGCGTATCTGGTCAAAGGATTGTCAGCATGAGCGAAGGCGTTATCATTTCCGAGGACGATGACGGCCAGCGCCTCGACCGCTGGCTGAAAAAGCATTACCCCGATTTCGCCTTCGGCCAGCTGCAGAAAATCCTGCGCACCGGCCAGCTGCGCGTCGATGGCAAGCGCGCCAAGGGCGAAACGCGCCTTGTGAAGGGGCAGACCATCCGCATCCCGCCGCAGCTGCTGGCACCCGCGCCGGAGCGCAAGAAAGGCCTGTCGCCGCGCGATATCGATTTCATCAAATCGCTGGTCATTTACAAAGACCAGCATGTGATGGCGCTGAACAAACCGTCCGGCCTCGCGGTGCAGGGAGGCTCAAAGATCGAACGCCATGTCGATGGCCTGCTGGACGGGTTGAAGGACAGCGAAGACGCGCCGCGCCCGCGCCTTGTCCACCGCCTTGACCGCGACACATCGGGCGTGCTGCTGCTGGCGCGCACGACGCTGGCGGCGCAGATGCTGGGCGACCAGTTCAAGGGACGCGACATCCGCAAATATTACTGGGCCGTCACATCGCCGGCGCCCGCACAGCATCAGGGCAAGATTACCGTTCCGCTGGCAAAACGCGACGCCGGCGGCGGCGAACGCGTGATGGCGGCGGACGAGGAAGACGGAAAATCCGCGCTCACCTATTACCAGGTCATGGAAACGGTCGGCGACAAGCTTGCCTGGGTCGCTTTCTGGCCGCGCACGGGCCGCACGCACCAGATCCGCGTCCACGCGCTTGAAATCGGCTGCCCGCTGCTGGGCGATTATAAATACGAGGAACAGCAGGCGTTTCTGGCAGAAAACCCCAACCTGCCGCGCACGCTGCACCTGCATGCGCGCCGCATTATCCTGCCCCATCCGGTGACCGGCAAAACGCTCGACATCACCGCGCCCCTCGATCCCGAAATGAAGAAGACGTTCAAATATTTCGGCTTCAACGCCGACGATAAATCCGATCCTTTCGACATACTGGATTAATCCCATGACGGAAACCGAAACGCCGCCAGTTGCAACGACCGACAACAACCGCCTGCCCAAACCCGTGCGCATCCTGCTGAAGATGATCATGTGGCTGGGCGTTTTTGCGACGATTTTCTGGGTCGGCATGTCTGTCCTGCTGCATGTTTACCTGCGCGCGCCGTTTGAAATGTATGCGGCGGGGTTCTTCCAGCAGCCTGTGCGCATTTTTGGCGGCGTGCGGCTGGGCACCGACCTTGCCAAGCCTTCCGTCGTCGTCTCCGACATCGTCGTGGGGCAAAACCCTAACGACATCAAAACCGCCAGCATCATCCTTAGCCGTTTCGAGGCGGGGCTGCCGTGGCAGAAAATCCCCGAAGGCAAGGAATCCACCATATCCTACTTCGTGAAGGCCGAAGGCCTGCGCCTCGAGGGCAAAAATTACGGCGACTACGAAATCCCCTTTACCGCGCTGCCGGGCGGCGACGCGGAAATCCGCGGGCTGCACGGCAAGATCGACGATGCCGAAATCACCGGCGACCTGTTCAAGACCGGCGCGTCGCTGCGCGCCGATCTTGCCGCCAAACAGATCGATTACGGCCAGATCGCCGAAGGCGGCAAGGGCGGGCAGATGACCGCCAAGCTTGACCTTGTCGCGCAGGTGCAGGATCAGGTGCCCATGGTGCTGTCGACCACTGCCGGCCATGCCGTGTTTATCGGCGGCACGGGCGCGATTGCGGGCAACGCCCTGAAATTCTGGGGCGGCGACGTGTTCAACGCGATGGGTTCAAAAGAAACCGTCATCAATTGCGTGGGCGCCGATTTCGCGATCGAGGGCGGCATCGCAAAATCCCGCGCCGTCGTGATCGACACCGAAGACGCGACCATCTACGGCGAAGGCGAAATCGATTTCGTGCGCCAGCTGATCAATATGCGCTTCACGCCCGCGCCAAAAAAATCGACGCTTCTGACCATCACCACGCCGATCCTGATGACCGGCCCGTTCGATGGCATGGCGGTTACCCCGGAAGCCAATACCATCGGCGCGCTGTTCAACGGCGGCACCGCATCGGGCGTGAAACAACCGCCGCTGACCCCTGCCGAAAACGGCGGCAATGCTTGCACCGCCTATGTGGAGGCGCGTAAATGAAGCGTTTTTATAAAACCGCCGAAGCCGGCACCGCCCCCGGCGGCTACGTCATCCGTCTCGACGGCAAGACCGTCAAATCGGTCATGCAGCACAGCCTGATCTTTGCCAGCAAGGAACTTGCCGATGCGATTGCCGCCGAATGGCAGGCGCAAACCGGCGATATCGTGCCGGGTTCCATGCCGCTGATGCAGCTGGCCAATACCATGACCGACAAATCATCCGGCCCCGACCGGCAGGCGATGAATGTCGAACTTTTGAAATACGGCGCGTCCGACCTGATCTGCTATTTCGCCGCCACCCCCGCCGACCTGATTGCGCGGCAGGAACAGCTTTGGCTGCCGCTGCTCAAATGGCTCGCGGATACGCATGGCATCGTGCTGGAACGCGTCGACGGCATCCGGTATCACAACCAGCCGCCGGAATCGCTGGAACGCCTGAATGCGCTGCTGATCGCCATGCCGCCCGCCGAATTCACGGTGGCGCAGGTGACGACCGCGCTGACGGGATCGGTCGTGATCGCGCTCGCCGTCGCCGACGGGTATCTGGATGCTGAATCCGCCCATGCGGCCGCCTGCGTCGATGAAATCTACCAGCTGGAAAAATGGGGCGAGGATATGGTCGCCCGCAAACGGCTCGACAATATCCGCTTTGAACTGAACGCGATCGAAAAATTCCGCGACCTGATTAAATCCAGCTCATGACGTTGGGGATGCCCTTGCCGATCGACAGGCGTTTCCAGCCGTAATAGCAGCGCCAGAACCACCAGATGACAAAGGGCGCAAAGCAGACCAGCGATGTCGTGACGATCAGCGTATGGTTTGCGGCCATCACGTCCTGTATCGCTTTTTCCATCGTGCCTTCGCCGGTTGAAAATGCTTCGGCCATCGCGGCCATGTTCATTTTCCAGACCAGAACGCCCGTCACCAGCACGCTCAGGATCGGCGCATAAACCGCGCCGCCGATCCAGAAAGTGCGGATCAGCCATTGCAGGTGGTTCGCATACAGCGTGCCCTTAGCTTTTTTGCGCTCCATATAGGCAAGGATGATGCCCGCCGTCAGCGCCGCCGTGCCCAGCAGGATTGTCGTCAGGTTGATGAATTGCAAAACCATCGATGCCGCGAAAATGCCGTAGAGCATCCGGCATAATTTCAGCTGTTCGGCTTCCTGCGCGCCGGGCGTGGCTATTTCGGGTGTGTTCGTGTCGGTCATGGTTATCTGCGTCCAAAAAGTTTTTCGATATCGGCGAGTTTCAGTTCAACATAGGTCGGGCGGCCGTGGTTGCATTGGCCGGAATGCGGCGTGCGTTCCATCTGGCGCAGTAACGCGTTCATTTCAGTGGGGGTCAGGCGGCGGCCTGCGCGCACCGAGCCGTGGCAGGCCATGGTGGAGCAGACTTCCTCCAGCTTTTCCTTCAGCCCCATCGTCTGCCCGTAATTGGCGACGTCATCGGCCAGGTCCAGCACCATCTGACGGATATTGATATTCCCCAGCAGCGCAGGCGTTTCCTGCACCACGACCGCGCCGGGGCCGAATGTGTCGATCACCAGCCCCAGTTCCTCCAGCTCGGATTTCCGCGCCAGCAGGCGTTCGGCGGAGGGTTGGTCCATTTCCACGATTTCGGGCAGCAACAGCGGCTGGCGCGCGATGCCGCCGCTATTCAGCGCCTTTTTCATGTCTTCATACACCAGCCGCTCATGCGCCGCATGCTGATCGACCAGCACCAATCCGTCGGCGGTTTGCGCGACGATGTATGTTTCATGCAGCTGCGCGCAGGCGGCGCCCAGCGGGTATTCGGCAGGCACATCAATCGCATGGACATCTTCATGCGCGCGCGATGCCGGCGCGGTTTGTAAGGCAAGATTGCCCGATGTCGCAAAAGCCGCGCCGGTATAGGGCGCGCCCGCCATGCCTTTCGCGCCCGCATAGCTGGGCGCGGGCTGGCGGTATTCGCCGTCCCAGCCGTTTTGCGCGGCGGGGAATTGCGGGGCGGTGAAGGCCGCCAGCGTCTCGCCCGCGACGGTGGTCGACGCGCGGTGGCCGGCGGCGGTGATGGCGTGTTTCAGGCCGCCGACAATGAGCCCGCGCACCAATGCGGAATCGCGGAAACGCACTTCCGATTTTGCCGGATGCACGTTCACATCGACATCCGCCGGCGGCAGGTCGAGGAACAGGCACAGCATCGGGTGGCGGTCATAGGCCAGAAAATCCATGTATGCGCCCCGGATCGCGCCGATCAGTTGTTTATCGCGCACGGGGCGGCCGTTGACGAAAAACTGCTGGAACTGGTTGGTGCCGCGGTTCAGCGTCGGCAGGCTGGCATAGCCGGTCAGTTTTATGCCGTCGCGTTCCGCATCCAGCCGCAGCGCGTTTTCCGCGAATTCACGCCCCATGATCTGGCGCAAACGCCCCAAACGGCGTTCGTACAAATCGCCCTGTGATGCCGGCAGGTCGAGCGTTTCCTTGTCATCCGACGTAAATTTGAAATGGATATCGGGATAGGCCATCGCGAGCCGTTCCACCACATCGCGCACGGCCTGCGTTTCGGTGCGCGGGCTTTTCAGGAACTTCAGGCGGGCAGGGGTCGCGTAGAATAAATCCCGCACCTCCACCTTCGTGCCCTTGCCATGCGCGGCGGGGGCGGGTTTCGATTTCTTGCCGCCATCGACGGTGATAGAAAAACCCTCCGCGTCTTTTTTGCGGCTGGTGATGGTCAATCGGCTGACCGCGCCGATGGAGGGCAGCGCTTCGCCGCGAAAACCTAATGATGCAATGTTCACAAGGTCTTCGTCGGGCAGTTTCGATGTCGCGTGGCGTTCCACCGCGAGCGTCAAATCATCCGCCGTCATGCCGATGCCATCGTCGTTAATGGAAATCAGCGACGCGCCGCCGTCGCGGATCACAACCTCGATGCGCGAGGAACCGGCATCGATCGCGTTTTCGACAAGTTCCTTCACGGCGGCGGCGGGGCGTTCGATAACCTCGCCGGCGGCGATCTGGTTGATAAGCGTTTCTGGCAGCTGGCGGATATGCATAGAGTATTTATACCCCGATTCCGCGCCTTGACAAAGGGGCAGGGCAGACATAATTTTTAACCTCACGTTATTGATATTTATAGGATTTTCACCATATCTACGATCTTCTCCCACCCCGCCGTGCCGCTCGCCATCGGATTGGCATTGGGACAAAAGACCATCCCGCGCAGCCTGCTGGCGATCGGCGCGTTCTGCGCGATCCTGCCGGATTTTGACAGCATCTCCTTCGCTTTCGGCATTCCCTACGAAAGCCAGTTCGGCCATCGCGGCTTCACGCATTCGGTTTTCTTCGCCGCCTGCATCGCCGCGTTCTTCGCGTGGCGCAACCACGAATTCAAGGCGGATGGCGCGCCGGTTAAACGGCACATCGTTTTCGCCTACCTATTCATCAGCACGGTTTCCCACCCGCTGCTCGACGCGCTGACCGACGGCGGTGAAGGGGTGGCGATCTGGTGGCCGTTTTCGAAAGACCGGTTTTTCTTCGACGACACCCCGCTGCCCGTCTGCCCCATCGGGCAAAGCTTTTTCAGCGCGGCGGGCTATGCGGCGCTGAAGGCGGAACTGACGCTGATCTGGCTGCCTGCGCTGCTGCTGGGGCTGGGCGGTTTCAGCGTCCGGAAAATTTTGGGGAGGTTCACCCGCACGGGTGGAGCCTGATTAAATTCTCTCAACTTTGACCTCAGGATTCAACGTAATTTATTGTTACAACGCGTTTGTGACAGGCTTTTGCGCAGGCGCATGAACGGCTTGCGCGCTAAATAATTTTTTTAAAACCGCATGCGCCGTAACGCGAATGTTACGTTTGCGACAGGTGTTTTTGATGAATCGGGTCTAGCGCGGGTCGCTTTCGGGGTCGAAAACCGCGTCATCCAGCACGGAATCGACGAAGGCCGCGCCCTTCAGGATCGCGCCGGTGAAATCCGCGCCGCGCAGGTCGGCATTGGTGAAGACCGCGCCGTGCAGGTCGCATTTGTTGAACCGCGCCTCCATCAGCCGCGCGCCGGTGAAATTGCAATGCCGCAGCTGCGCTTCCTCCATCCGGCAGGGGATGTGATAGGTGATGCCGTCGGGCTTTTTAAGCACCAGCGGGTTCATGTTGGCGCGGCTGAAATCGGCGCGGTGCATCATCGCGTTGCGAAAGCGCGCGCCGCGCAGGTCGGCGCTCTGGAACATGCATTTGCGGAAATCCGATTCATCGAGGTTGGCGCCCTGCATTTCGATCGACCGCAAATCCATTTCGGCGAAAGTGCATTTGTTGGCGCGCACGGCGGTAAAGCGCTGCGCCGCCAGCTTGGGGCCCTTGCGCATGTCGATATCGGTCAGGACCAGCTGCTTGCCCTGCTGCCCTGCGGTTGCGACCCAGCGCACATGGTTGAGGATCAGTTCATCCAGCGTCATGGGCATTTCGGCGACGGCCTGCCCCTTGGTTTCGCCGGTCAGGGTCAGGGTAAAATTGCTGCCGCTTTTTTCCACCTTTTCAAGCGTCGCGCCGGTCATGGTGGCGTAGGAAAAATCCGCGTTGCGGATGTCGGACTGCTTCATGTCTGCGCCCGATAAATCCGCGCCCTTCATGTTCGCGCCCTGCAGGTTGATGCCGGACATTTTCGCGTTTTCAAGGATCGCGTCGCTGAAATCGGCGGAAATGGCGGTGGCGCCCGTCAGGTTCGCGCCCGTCAGGTCGCTGCCCGTGAACATCACGATGCCGGCTTCGGCTGTCTTGGCGTACTGGTCTTCGGCGCTTTTGATTTTACGTTTCAAAATCGTGCGGCCCTGGCGCAAATCGGCGCCCTGCAAATTCGCCATGGAAAGGTCGGCGTCGCCCACCTCCGCGCCGCGCATATCGGCGCGCACAAGACGCGTGTTGGTCAGCTTCGCGCCCGACAGATCGACGCCGAACAGCGTGGAACTTTCGAAATTCGCGCCCGTGAGGTCTGCATACGCCATGATGCAGCCGGAAAAATCCGATTGCGACAGGTTCTGGCCGATGAAGGACAATCCCGTCATGTCACGGTCGCGCATCACCGCGCGCGCACCGCCCGCTTTCGCGCTCAGAAAATTCTGGTGCTTGCGGATCAGGTCATTCAGCTCGGCCTGCGTGACCGGCTTCAGATTGAATTCTTCTTCCTGCGGCATCGTCCAAGAAAACCCTTCTGGTCATGGAATGGGCGAGAGTCCCACAAGTCCATGATATATGAGGATGTTTTAGGAATGGTTAACCCCGCCACGCCGTGGCGAAACAGGATAACCGTCTGAATTCGCTATATAATCTAGCTGGCGACCAGCACCCCTGCGGAGAGCAGGGCGGCTTCGTCCTCAAGCCCGGTTGCACGGCTGAGGGTGGCCATCTGCACAAAACCGTCACCCCCGCCATCGGCATCGACGAACAGCACGCTGTTTGTGCCGACGGTGTCGATGCGCACGAATTGTGTGATGTCGCTGGAGAGCGGGTCAAAACCGGCAAGCAGGTCTTTGATGTCCAGCTTGTCGCCCTGGCTGCGGTTGAAATCGGTCACGGTGTCGGATACGCCGTCTGTCGCCGTGAAGCGGAAGGTGTCCGCGCCCGTGCCGCCGATCAACGTGTCTGCACCCGCGCCGCCATCCAGCGTGTCATTTCCGGTCATGCCGCTCAGCGTATTATTGCCGGCGTTGCCGGTGATGAGGTTGTCGAGCGTATTACCCGTTCCCTTTACCGCCGCGCCCGACAGGGCGAGGGATTCGATATTCGCGCCCAGCGTGAAGTCGACGGTGCTGAACACGGCGTCATAGCCTGCGCCGGTACCTTCGCTGGCCATGTCGCGCGTGTTGTCGATGTAATAGCTGTCGTCGCCCGCGCCGCCGATCAGCTTGTCCGCGCCGCCGAGGCCGTCGAGCGTGTCGTTGCCGGAGGTGCCGGTGATGGTGTTGGCGAGCGCGTTGCCCGTGCCAACCCGCGCCGCGCCGGTCAGGACGAGGTTTTCAAAGTAAGTGTCGAGCGTATAGTCAAACGCGCTGCGGACCGTATCCGTGCCGCCTGCTGCGGAGGTTTCGACCGCCACATCGCCCAGGTCGCTGATGATATAGGTGTCATTGCCGCCGCCGCCGCTCATGTAATCCGCGCCCGCGCCGCCATCCAGCGTGTTCGCGCCGCTGTTGCCGGTCAGGGTGTTGGCGCCTGCATTGCCGGTGCCATTCGCTGCGCGCGTGCCGGTCAGGATGAGGTTTTCGATTTCCGCGCCGAGCGTGTAGGTGGCGGCGGCGAAAACGGTGTCGGTGCCGCCGGATGCGTTCTCGCTCACCATATCACCCGAATTGTCGACGACATAGAAGTCGTCGCCGAGGCCGCCGATGAGCGTATCCGCCCCCGTGCCGCCGTTCAGCGTGTTGCTGCCGTCGTTGCCGGTGATGGTGTTGATGCCCGTATTGCCTGTGCCGTTGATGTCGCCCGTGCCGGTCAGCAACAGGATTTCAAGGTTGGTGCCAAGGGTCCAGGAAATCGACGCCTCGACCGTGTCGATGCCTGCGGTGTCGGTCACGGTGTCGCCTGCGTCGTCGACCACATAGGTGTCGTTGCCCGCGCCGCCGGCCATTTTATCCGCGCCTGCGCCGCCGTCGATGCGGTTATTGCCGGCGTTGCCTGTGATGGTGTTGTTGCCGCCGTTGCCTGTCGCGTCGATATTGCCGGTGCCGGTCAGGATGAGGATTTCGACGTTCTGCGCATTTGCAGACATATCGAAGCTGGTGGAGGAGGAGATAGTGTCCGTGCCTTCGCCCGATTGCTCGATGATAATATCGGCTGAACTGTCGACGACGTATTTGTCGTTGCCAGTGCCGCCGGTCATGGAGTCATCGCCGGTGCCGCCATCGAGCGTGTCGTCGCCGGTGCCGCCGTCGAGCCAGTCGTTACCGCCGAGGCCGGTCAGGGTGTCGTTGGCGTCATCGCCATACAGGTCGTCGGCGAAAATGCCGCCCGTCATTTTGTCGCGCCCGCCAAAGCCGTGCCATTGATGCGCGCTGTCGGGAACCGTGAAGGTGTCGTCGCCGCTGAAAAGCGCGGCGGTGTTGAGCAAATCCGCAGGAGTCGAGGCGATGTCGCGCGCGGCGAAATAGGCCTGCGCGGAGAAGCTGCCGCTGACGGAAATCGATTGTCCGCTGGAATCTGACAGGGTGATTTTGGTCAGTGTGCCCGTGCCTGTTGCGACGGAAAAGCTGCCGAGATATTCAGACGTCAGGCCGTGTGTGATGGTGACATAGCGGCTCAGCGTGCCGGAAACGCCGTTGGAGTCGATTTTCAGGCTGCCTTCCATGATGACGCGGTCGCTGCCGTAAGAGATGTCGAGCGACTTGATGGTGGCGCGCGTGACGCCGCTCATATTCCACGACATCGATCCGGTGAAGTAGAACGAGCCGCCACCTCCTGAAAAATCCATGGTCGAAACCGTGCCGCTATAACCCAGGAATCCCGATCCCGTCAGCTCTGCGTATCCGCCCGCGCCATAAAGATAAACGGCAAGGTAGTTATTGGAATAATAATCCACATCGCCGTTGCCCGCGAAAATGTCATACACGGCTTCCTCGAAATGGTACGAGAAATAATCGCCGACATCATATTCGGCATCATCGAACCATGTGACATCCGTGGAAAAAAGCCCGCTGGAATTGGTGGTTGTCGAAATGCTGGCCATGGCTTAATCCCTCGAGAAATGAATGATCTAAAACGAGGGCAGTATGCGCATAATCCAACATTATGTCAACACGCTATAATTGTACTTGGAAACAAACGCGTCGCTGAATATCACGCCGCCTGCTTGTGGTCGCTCTTGGAGGGTACATAGCCCGAGGGCACGACTTTGGACGCGGGTTCGGTGTGATAGGTCTGGTCGTCGAAAAACAGGTCGGCGCCGATCGCGGCCAGCACATCGACCTTCTGGTATTTGTGGCCTTCCTGCGACGATCTGCCGATCATGTAGGCGCCGTCGACGATCTGGCCCCAGTCGATCAGCGTGTTCATCGGGCGCACCTGCGCCGTGCCGGACCGCATGGTGACCAGCGATGTTTCAATCGGGCAGTCGTCCTTGTTGAACGTCGCCTTCAGCGCCTGAATGACGAACAGCACCTTGGCGAAGGGGCCGTGCGGCATCGGCACTTCGGCGTTTTCGGTTTCGTATTTCAGGAAACCAAGCAGGCCGTCACGCTGGAAAATCGCCTCTGACTCGCCGCCGAACAGCACCATATCGCCGTCGAATGCGAAATGAACCTTGCCGGGTTTGCAGGCGGGCGCAGCCTCCAGCGGCGGGTCGTGCAGCACGGATGCGGCGATATCGCCATCGACCGCGCGCTGAACGTCTTCGGGGTGCTTGGACAAAAACAGGTCGATGCCATAGGCCTTCAGCAAGCGCGCCTCGACCGGCTTGCCGCCCGTCAGCGCGATGCGCGGGATATCAAGCCCGTAATGGTCGAGCGAATAGCGCGCGCGGATTCCGGTTTCGATGTCGTTGCGCGAAATCAGCGCGACTTCGACACGCGGTTTTTCGCCGGGAATGTTGATGGCCAGCAATTTCTGGATCACGCAGAACGCGGTGCCGGGCTTCATGATCTCGCGGCGGCGGGAAAACTGCAGCGCGCGGTATTCGTCGATGCCCTTCGCCTGATACACGCCGTGTTCCTCCCGCAAATCGAAAAGTGCGGAAGTGGAAATGCCGATCGTGAGAGGTTTGTACTGTGTGCCCGTCATGTCGCGATCATTGTATAATTTAATAATTAACAATACATCATATGCCCGATTTTACAAAAAAGGGAAGGGGTTATTGGCGTTTTTTCATGTGTTTGCACCGCAATAAACGGGGTTTTCCAATGACTTTGGCAACTTTATTATCAAGATATTAACGATTATTGCCCTAACGTAGAATAGCGCGATATGAATTGGGAAGATTTGGGAGGCAGGAATGGACACGCATAGCATCGAGGCACTCATCAAACGCAGCATTCCCGACGCCGATGTGCGGATCGAAGATGTGCGCGGCGACGGGCTCTGCCTTGCCGCGACCGTCGTATGCCCCAATTTCGCCGGCAAGCCGCTGCTGGAACAGCATCGCATGGTTCATGCGGCGCTGGGCCACCATATCGGCGAAACCATCCACGCGCTGCAAATCAAGACGCGGGTCGCATAATCATCATGGCCCTGTTTGACAACAACGAAGTGTTCGAGCGCATCCGTCATGATATCGGCGAAAACGATGTCGTGCTGTACATGAAGGGCTCGGCGGCGTTCCCGCAATGCGGCTATTCGGCGGCGGTGGTGCAGGTGCTGGAAAATATGGGCGTGCATTTCAAGGATATCGATGTGATCTCCGACCCCGGCCTGCGGCAGGGCATCAAGGATTTCACCAACTGGCCGACCATCCCCCAGCTGTATGTGAAGGGCGAATTCATCGGCGGCTGCGATATCGTGCGCGACCTTTACGCATCGGGCGAATTGCAGGATTTATTGCGCAAGCACCGCTTGATCGCGGATTGACCGTTTAGCGCCGCCTGCGCTGTTTTCACGATTTCTTCCATGAAATTCCGGTCGCCCGCTTTGTATTCGGCGATGAACTGTTCGGGCGGCATGATTTTGCGGCCCATGGTTTCGCCGTCGGGCTTTTCATCATGGAACGCCGTCACGGTGCCGGTCATCACGACCATGTAGGTCAGTTCATCCTGCGCGCTGCCGTAAAAATCCGACTGGATGACAAGCGCGGTTTTCAAAGGGCCGAGGGTGATGAAGGCTTCCTCCATCGCTTCGCGGCGGGCGGTTTGTTCCAGCGTGGTTTCGTCCTTGTGCATATGGCCGCCCGGAATATCCGCGCCGCGGTCCAGCAGCGCCAGCACGATGTCGCCTTTGTCGGTAAACGGCACGACGGCGACGCTGGTGACTTTGTCGAGCGGCGGCACCGCGGATGCGGGCAGCAGGGTGAAAGTCACCTGTTTGCCCTTGATTTCCAGCGTGCGGCGTTTGTCGTTATCTTGCGTGGCCATACGCGTATTTTAGGTGCTTGCGCGGCTTTGCGCCACGGGAATCTGGCGTTGGTTGCGGCACGCCGGCATCAATCGCGGCCGTATTACAGCTTGAATTTGCGCGGCGTCTGCGCGGCGACGGCATAAACCGTGACCTCGCTTTTGCCGGCGGCGATGGGCGCCAGGACATCGCCGATGGTTGTTTCGGCCAGTACTTTTCCATTCGTCGTCGATATTGCAGCGGTGGTAGAGACGGCGCGGATGACATCCTCCACCAGCCTTGAGGCATCTGAATAAGTCATCAGGCCCTGATAGCCCCGTTCGCGCGCGCCAGCGACCATGAAATCGTTGATTTTGGTATTTGCGTCCGGCTGGCTGGCATCGATATAGGTCACGCCTTCGGCGATGCGTTTACCGGCAGGGCCGGGGCCGACCAGCAGCGTCATATTGCGCACGGTGTCGTCGATCATCGGCATATAGACGCGCTTGCCGCCATTCTGCGCCGCCACCATCGAAATGCGGAAGCCGGAAACATGGGTGCCTTCCAGCAGGCTGACGGCGCGTTTGTCGCCTTCCGCCACCGGATCGAGCGCGTATTTTTGAAGGTCGGGAAAGAAAAACTTGTCGAGCCTGTCGCGGGTCATCCCTGCGGCAACGGTCGTATAGCTTGCGGCTGCGGCCTTGTCGGAAAGCGGATCATATGCCGCAACGCCGTGAAAACTGGCGGACAATGTTTTGACGGGCTTTTTCGACTCGTTGCTCATACGCGGCTCTCCAGATAATAGGTTGCGACCAGTTTATGTGAATTTGGTAAATTTTTAGTTACCCCCTTGATCACAAACAAAAACAGCGGCCTTTGCGGGCCGCTGTTTTTGCGTTTTGTGCCTGCCGTTTAGAAATGGTAGGCGATGCCGGCGCGCAGGTTGTCTTCGTCGGGGTCGATGCCGCCGTCTGCGCCATAGAACACGTGGGTATAGTCCAGGCGCAGGCCGAAATCGCCATAAGCCATGACTTCGGTGCCAAGGCCCAGTTCAAACCCGTTGAAGTCCTGGTCGCCCAGCGTGGTGGTGTCGATATCCAGATGGCGGTAGCCGATGATGCCGTAGGGTTTCATGCCGAACGGCATCGCGTCGTTGAGCGCGACGAAGCCCGGGCGGAAGCTGATGCCCCATTCGTCCTGCTTGTCGAACGACAGCGCGCCGACATCGTCATCCGCGCTGGACCAGCCGTAATGGCCTTCGATCGCGGCGGTCATGCCCCAATCCTGATATTGGTTCAGCCAGTTGGTCAGCTCGACGCCGACGAACACGCCGTAATCGCCGCCGTTCAGGTTGCCATCGGTGCCGGCGGTTTCTGCGTCGGTCCAGCCATATCCGCCGTAGCCGCCCAGATAAATGCCGCTGCCGTTATCGGTATGTGCGGTTTCGCTCTGTGCCTGCGCAGGTGCCGCATAGAGGAACATTGCGATGGCGGCTGTGCCCGCCAGAAGGGAGAGTTTTTTCATTTTTTATACTTTCATGTGGTTGAGGTTACGAACCGCATGGTCAACGCAACATGAAGCGATGCGTTCCGGATTAATCGGGGCGCATGCCTATCAGCTATAAAAAGTGGCTTTCGGGTGACAGTTACTTCGCGATGCCGAGAGATTTGGCAAGAGCCTGTGCCGTTTCGGGTGTTTGCGGCTGGGGGAACAGCTCGGGGTGTGCGATTTGCTGATATGCGCCATAGCTTGCCGCCGCGACAAAAGCGGCCATTAGTGCGACACCACGGAATTTCTTGAACGACATTTACATCCCCTTTTTTTATTGTTTCTTGGGCATCACATTTACATATTTTAAGATAAAAAGTCAATGTAAAAACGCGTAACTATTATCCTAAGTATTTGTAATTATTTATTAAAAATAAACACAAAATTCAGGGAACAGCACCGCGGCTGCGCGGTTGGCTGTAAAGACCGGCGGAGGAGAATCTATGATCAGAATTTCACCCGCGCCCCCGCTGCCATATACGCCGGGAGCAAAATACAAATACCGCCGCGCGGATATTGCGCCTGCGGAAGACGTAACCGACATGGAAGAAGAAAAATCCGGTTTCGCGCGCTACGAAGACGGCGAATTGCCGTCCTCCGTTCCCGTTCACGCAAATGGCGGGCGTATTGTGGATGCGTGGATATAGGATCTATTTGGCGTTTTTAGCGCGCGGCGGTTTTGCCGTCTGCGCGGTGCGGAACTTGTCCAACTCGGCATACAGCCACGGGCCTAGCTCCTGTTTCTTGCCGTCTTTCGTCACGACGTAATATGGCAGGTTGGTGATCGAGCTGCGCGAGGCGACGTAATCAATAAAATCATCGGCCGATGCCAGGCGGTCGCGCGCGTAATCCAGCTTTTTCGACATATGGTCGGCGGCATCGTCGGCGCTGTACGATTTGCTGTTACGGATGAATTGCAGGCCGGATTCACGCACATACTGGATCAGGTGGGTGATCGCCAGCGTTTCTTTCGCGTCCGGCGCGGCATGCGCGCGGGCGGGTATCAGTGCGATCATCACGCAGGCGAATATCAGCGCGGCAAGCTTCATTTCTTTGTCTCTCCGTTGAATTTTCTCATCACGTCTAACGACGGCAGCAGCGTGCCGGTTTCATGCATATTTATATATGCGTTGCGGCAGGTCTGTTCGCGCACGCCCGTCTGTTCCTCGTACTGTCCGCACACGCCCGAAGCCATGCAGTCCAGCAGGTCCCAGTCGATGCGTTCGGCGTATTGCGGGTTGTCGGGATGCGCGTTGATGTATTGCTCGACCGTTTCCGCCGCGGACAGCTGCGACAGCTTTTGGCCGCAATTATGCAGCTGGGCATCGTATTTTACCGCAGTTTCATCGATGATGACGCGGTCGCCCGCGCGGCGCAGGATGTCCAGAAAACGCGTAGATCCGGTGAACGACAACCGGCACATCGCATCCATGCAGGCTTTTTCAACGGCGCAGCCATGCCACGCCTCGCGGCGCGTGCTGATATATTTGTAAATGCCGGCATGTGCAGCCTTTGCCGCCGGCTGCATTTCCGCGGCGCAGCCGATCAACGCGGCTTCGTATGCTTTGGCGTTTTTTGCGGCGACACTGTTCATGACATACCAGCCCGCCGCCGCAATCATGGCGCCCGCCAGCAAAATGCCGGCCAGAACAGCCGCAGGCTTGCGCCCGAAACGGTGGTAAATGCCCGCCAGCGCCAATAACAGGGCGGCTGCGGCTGCTGTCGTACGCACGGCTGCCATGATATTGGATGCTGTTAAAATCAGCGGGCCCGCGATTTCGGCCTCGACCGTGAAAACCAGCTTCGGGTCGGCCAGCACGGCGATGCCCGCCATGATGACCGCCGTGCTGAAATATCCGCGCCCGATCATGGATGCCAGGCTCAGCAGCAGCATGACTGCGCCAATGCCGAACCATGCCTTGTAAATCGCCAGCGGGCCCATGAAAAACACGCCAGCCAGCGCGCCTGCAACCACGCCGGTGCTGACGATCATGAATTTGTGGCGAAAGGACAGGGACGCGCTCATGCCATCAGGATAGCAAAGCCCGCCGCAGCTGTCATCACCACCGATAGGCGCGGATTTATTCGACCGTGACCGATTTTGCCAGGTTGCGGGGCTGATCCACATCCGTGCCCTTGATGACCGCGACATGGTATGCCAGCAGCTGGACGGGGATGGTGTAAAGGATCGGCGCCACAAACGGGTCGCATTCCGGAATTTCGATCGTCCAGGCCGATTTGTCTTTCAGCTTGGCGATGCCCTGTTTATCCGAAATCAGCAAAACCTTGCCGCCGCGCGCGATCACTTCCTGTGCGTTGCTGGCGGTTTTTTCGAACAGCGCGTCATAGGGGGCGATGGCGATCACCGGCACGCCGTTGTCGATCAGCGCGATGGGGCCGTGCTTCAACTCGCCGGATGCGTAGCCTTCGGCATGGATATAGGAAATTTCCTTCAGCTTCAGCGCGCCTTCGAGCGCGATGGGGTATGACGTGCCGCGGCCAAGGTACAGGACATCGCGCGCTTCGGCGATATGCTTCGCCATCTCGCGGATTTTTTCGTCATGGCCCAGCAGTTCGGCCACGCGGGACGGCACTTCGCGCAAGGCGTCGGTCAGCTGCTTTTCCCGCTCCGCCGAAATCGCGCCGCGTTTGCGGGCGAGCGCCACGGTCAGGCAGGCCAGCGTCGTCAACTGCGTCGTGAAGGCTTTTGTCGATGCCACGCCGACTTCGGGGCCGGCAAGGGTGCGCAGCACTGCGTTCGATTCACGCTCGATGGTGCTTTCGATGGTGTTCAGGATCGCAACGCATTTCTGGCCTTGGCGCTTCGAATAGCGCAGCGCCTCCAGCGTATCGAGCGTCTCGCCCGATTGCGAGATAAACAGCGCCGCGCCGCCTGCGGGCAGCGGGGCTTCGCGGTAGCGGAATTCGGATGCGATATCCACCTCGGTCGGGATACGCGCGATCTGCTCCAGCCAGTATTTGGCGACGAAACCGGCGTAATAGGCCGTGCCGCAGGCCGAAATGGTGATTTTCGGCGCGCCCGCGATGTCCATGATATTGTCGGGCATCGTGATATGGCCGGTGGCCGGGTTGATATAGGTGTTCAGCGTGTCGCCGATCACGGCGGGCTGTTCGTTGATTTCTTTCTCCATGAAGTGGCGGTATTCGCCCTTGCCGGTCAGCGCGCCGGACTGGGCGGTCACGCGGATTTCGCGCTCTACTTTCTTGCCCTCGATATTGCGGATGGTCACGCCGCTGCGCGACATTTCGACGCGGTCGCCGTCTTCGAGGAACGAAATTTTATCGGTGAGGGGGGCGAGGGCGTAGCTGTCGGATGCCATGAACATTTCGCCCTTGCCGTAGCCGATCGCAAGCGGCGTGCCGAAGCGCGCGCCGATAATCAGGTCTTTTTCGCCGGAGAAAATCATGGCGATGGCAAACGCGCCGCGCAGGCGTGTCAGCGCCTGATCGACCGCCGCCTGCGGCTTCATGCCCTGACGCAGGTAAAAGGTGACCAGATGCGCGATGACTTCGGTATCGGTATCGGATTCAAAGCGGAACTGCGATTTTTCCAGCTCTTCCTTTAATTCCTGATAATTTTCGATGATGCCGTTATGCACGACCGCGACATCGTTGGTGATATGCGGGTGCGCGTTGCGTTCCGTCGCGCCGCCATGCGTCGCCCAGCGCGTATGGCCGATGCCGACCGTGCCGTGCAGCGGCTGTTTCGCCAGTTTATCTGCGAGGTTGACGAGCTTGCCCTCCGCGCGGCGGCGTTCCAGCTTGCCATCGACCAGCGTGGCGACGCCCGCGCTGTCATAGCCGCGGTATTCAAGCCGCTTCAATCCTTCGACCAGAAGGGGAGCTGCGTCTTTTTCTTTGCTGAGGATGCCGACGATGCCGCACATATTCTATATTTCCTTTTTTCGTTTATCCCACCCCGCCGAAGGGCGGGGTCTGGCGCGCGAAGCGCATTTATAAAGCGGCGGTAAACCGCCGGGCCGGACCCCGCCCTTCGGCGGGGTGGCGTTACTTTTTAGACTTTTGCTCTTTTTCTTTTTTCTTCGTCTCGCGGAACACCGGCGCCCAGCCTTCTTTCGCCACTTGCGGCGCGCGGGTGAGTGCCAGCGCGTCTGCCGCCACATCCTGCGTGATGGTCGAACCCGCGCCCACAATCGCGCCGTCGCCGATGGTGACGGGGGCGACGAGGGCGGTGTTGGAGCCGATGAAGGCATCCTTGCCCACGACTGTTTTATGTTTCAGGTAGCCGTCATAATTGCAGGTGATGGTGCCTGCGCCGATATTTGCGCGGTCTCCGATAGTGGCATCTCCAAGATATGACAGGTGGCTGGCCTTTGCGCCGGCGCCGATCTGCGCGTTCTTGGTTTCCACGAAATTGCCGACCTTTGAATCCGCGCCCAGCACCGTGCCGGGGCGCAGGCGGGCGAAGGGGCCGACTTGCGCGCCTTCAGCGACCGTCGCGCCTTCGATATGGCAGAAGGGCAGGATTTCGACGTTGTTGGCAATCGTAACGCCGGGGCCGAACACGACGTTCGGGCCAATCGTGACATCCTGGCCGAGGACCGTATCATGCGAGAAGAATACAGATGCAGGATCGGTCAGCGTCGCGCCGTTCGCCATGTGCTGCTTGCGCAGGCGCTGCTGAATCAGGCGTTCGATATTTGCGAGGTCTTCGCGGCTGTTCACGCCGGCGGTTTCTTCTTCGGAAATTTCGACCACATGCGTGGTGCGGTTGTCCTTGCGCGCGATCTGCGGCAGGTCGGTCAGGTAATATTCCTTTTGCGCGTTGTCGTTGCCAACCTGCGACAGCCAGTCGAACAGCTTTGCGCCGTCGCCGCAGACGATGCCGCCGTTGCAAAGCGTGATTTTACGTTCGGCCTCGGTTGCGTCTTTCCATTCGATGATCTTTTTCAGCGTGCCGTCGTCATCCATCACCATGCGGCCGTATTTGGCGGGGTCGGCAGGGCGGAAGGCGGAATAAGTCAGGCCAATTGCGGGCAGCTGGCGGCGTGCCTCTACCATGCGCTTCATGGTTTCGGATGTGACCAGCGGCGTATCCGAAAACACGACCAGAATATCGCCGTCGAAATTTTTGAAGTAGTCGCGGGCGGCCAGCGCCGCGCCGCCGGTGCCGTTCGCCACGGCCTGAATGGCGGTCAAATGCGGCTTCACCGCATCTTGCATCTGCGGCATATCGGGGCCGATGACGACGACGATTTTTTCAGGGCTCAGGGCTTCGCAGGACGCAATCGCGTGGGCGACCATGCTGCGGCCCGCGATTTCATGCAGGGGCTTGGGCAGCGCCGATTTCATGCGCGTGCCTTTGCCGGCGGCCAGAATAATACAGGCGAGTTTTTTGTTGTTCGTCATGATATCCAAAGTTCCCCCGTCATCAACAAAGCAGTTTGGAATCACCGCTTCAAGTCACAGTTTGTTGCAGCAGATTACACGAAAACCGGGGCTGTGAATTGTGCAAATTTCGTGCAGAAACCGGCATAAAAAATCCCCGCCGGAGCGGGGATTTTCATCTTTTATGGCCTTTCGGCTTATTTCTTCGCAGCACCCGACAGATGCGCCACAACCGCGCCGTATTCGGACGAGATTTCCATGCGCACCGGCACGACGGGGCCTTGTTCCTCAAGGCGCGCGAACCAGATGGTGGGCAGTTTTTTGCGCGCTTCGGTGTGGTTCTGCACGGCCATCCAGCCTTTGTCCTTGTCCTTCGGCTTGAAGCCGGCCACGGGTTCCACCTTCAGCGTGCAGCGCAGCGCATCGCCCGAGAATTTGGAATATTCCGATTTCGCAAGGTTCTCGCGGCCGTCATCGGTCAGGTTGATGTTGAAGCGGCGCTTGCCGTCGAAGACGGGGAAAGAACCTTCGCATTTTTCGGTGTTTTTCGCGTTTTGCATCATCAGCATCGCGCCGGTCAGCATATCGACCGCGCCCTGCGCCAAATCTTTCTTCGGCTCGTTGTTGACGACGACTTTTTCACCGGCTTTGGTGGTGGTTTTCAAAAGGTTGCCCTTGGGGTCGTACTGCATTTCGGTGATCTTGACCGATTTGCGCCATGTGGAGCTGGAGGTGGAGATGGACGGGATCAGCACGCCGCCTTCGCTATGGCCGGAGGTTTTATACTGCGCTTCCCACGGGAACATGCTGCCGATGAAACCGTCGGTTTCAGCCTTCAGCCCGATGTCATAGGCTTCTTTGGTCAGGTCGAGGACAAGGTTCGCATTCAGCGCCTTCAGGCCGCCCGCGTAAACGTCATAGCGCAGCCCGAGCTTGTTCGGCTCCGTCACGTCATAGCGCAGCGCGACGTTTTCGTAGTAGGGCTTGTAACCCTCCTGCGCCTGTGCAGGAACGGTCGCGCCGATCACGGCGGCGACAGCGATGGAAAGAACAGTCTTGTAAAATCCGTGTGCCATTTTCAACCTTTCAGCCGGGGGTACGGTTTTGGTACGTAGCCGGCAGTTTTTTCATGCGGTAGTTTTGGTACGTGCGGTCTTTCAAAAAGTAACTAACAAATTAGCCAAAAAATTCAATCGTTTAAAGTGCGGCTATCGGTGTCTGGCTGTTAAACAATATGCAATATAGATGCCGGAAAATCCAGCATCCGAGGGTCACTCTTTGTTGCAGCGTGTTACAGGGGAATGAAGTTTTAAATCAGGGGGTTATGCGCATCCTGAAATTCGTCTGCAACGATGCCCTCTCCCCAACCCTCTCCCTCTGGGAGAGGGGGCGGGAAAGAAAATCCCCTCCCCCTCTGGGGGAGGGCTAGGGAGAGGGCCGCGCGCCAGCGCGGTTCTATTCCCCCTTCTTCTCGCACTTCCCCGCCTGCAGCGAGGCCTTGCGGCGGCGGATGGCGTCGCCGGGGCGGAGGTTCAGCGCGGGCTCGCTCTCGGTCGTGAAGGACAGCAGCTTCACTTCCTCCACCAGCATCACCACGAATTCATCGACCTCGGACACGGACGCGACAACCGCCTGCTCCCCGATCGCATCGCGCTTCCCACGCTTCTGCGTCGGCGCCGCCAGCAAAGGTTCCTTCCACCGGATCACGTCACCGGGTTTCGGGGCGGGGCAGGGTTTCCAAGACATTTGATTATTCTTTCTGAAGTTTCTGTTCCTGAGCTTTGCGGTATTCTTCTCGTGAACGCTTGCTGATATCCATCATGTCTTCTTCGGGCGTTTTTACACGATTGGGGTCAAGTGCGAAGCCATCAATACGGACTTCAAATTTTTCATTATTATTCTGCAGTTTTCCGTTCATCGAAAACGCGCTGCCATATCCGATGGGTAAAACTAAGTAACCGCCTGTGGGAATAGTTATGCTGCTACAGGCGACTGGAGGTTTAGTGGTTTGTTTTATTGGAAACAGACATGGTTGTGCGGTAAGGGAATATTTTAGCAAGAAAAACTTATCGCGATTGCCTACGCTAGCGTCGTATTTATGCGTGTATGGGCTTTGTGTCTTCCCATCGGGTGCATGCATGATTTTATCAATCGTGATATCGCTTGCGCATTCATTTCTCACTTCAACAGCCGTTTGATCTTGGTCGCTGTAGATGCCGTTAATGACAGACACAACGGATTGTTTCAAGACGACGCATGCGGGCTCTTTGAATGCTTCTTTAATCTCGGTTTGAGGCGGCACAACGGCGCTCGCCGAAGTTGTCAAACTTACGGCTAAAAAAATTGAAATAGTGAAAAAGCGCGCAAGCTTGATATTCCTCACCCCAAAATTTCCTTCACCCGTATCGTATCATCCCGCTCCGGGCTGGTCGAAATGATGACCGCTTCAACGCCCGTCAGTTCTTCCAGACGGTGAATGTATTTCAGCGCTTTCGACGGCAGGTCGGAGAGTTTTTTGACGCCGCGCAGGCTGGTCTGCCAGCCGGGCATGGTTTCATAGACCGGCTGCAGTTTTGCCTGCAATTCGTCGGCGGCGGGGATGTAGTCGTAGTGTTTGCCGTCGGCGGTGTAGCCGGTGCAGATTTTCACCTCCGCCAGCGTGTCCATGACGTCGAGCTTCATCAGCGCAATGCCCTTGATGCCGCAGATTTTGACGGCCTGTTTGACCTGTACGGCATCGAACCAGCCGCAGCGGCGGCGGCGGCCGGTGGTGGTGCCGAATTCATGGCCGCGTTCGGTCAGCGTATCGCCGACCGCATCGAACAATTCGGTCGGGAAGGGGCCGGAGCCGACGCGCGTGGAATAGGCTTTCGTAATGCCCAGCACATAACCCAGCTGATCCGCGCCCACGCCCGAACCAATCGCCGCCTGCGCCGCGATGGTGTTGGACGAAGTGACATACGGATAAGTGCCGTGGTTGACATCCAGCATCACGCCCTGCGCGCCTTCGAACAGCACGGTTTTCTTGGCGGTTTTTGCTTCGTCCAGCACGCGCCATGCGGGGGCGATATGCGGCAGAATTTTCGGCGCGACTTCCTGCAGCTGCGCCACCAGTTCATCGACATTGAACGGCGCAGCGCCGAGGCCTTTGTAGAGCGCGTTGTAATAGAAGGCGAGTTTTTCGACTTTTGCTTTGAGCGTTTCGGGATGCGCCAGATCGCACATGCGCAAGGCACGGCGGCCAACGGTATCTTCGTAAGCAGGGCCGATACCGCGCCCCGTCGTGCCGATCTTGGCATTGCCGCGCGCTTCCTCCAGCGCTTTGTCTAGCGAGGCGTTGACGGGCAGGATCAGCGTGGCGCTTTCGGACACGATCAGGTTATCGGGCGTGATGGTCAGGCCCTGGCCGGTCAGGCGTTCAATCTCCTTCAGCAGCGCCCAGGGATCGACCACGACACCGTTGCCGATGACCGACAGCTTGCCGCGCACCACGCCGGAGGGCAGCAGGTGCAGCTTGTAGGTGGTGTCGCCCACGACAAGGGTATGGCCGGCGTTATGCCCGCCCTGAAACCGCACGACCACGTCGGCTTCCGCCGCCAGCCAGTCCACGATCTTGCCTTTGCCTTCGTCGCCCCATTGCGAGCCGATGACGGTGATATTTCCCATAAGTTCCCTCGTTTGCTGTTACTCCATTGGATACCATGCGGGGGCGGGCTGTCGCAGCACGAAAATTTCCTGATTCATCAAAAAGATGAGTCGGATTCCGTTGCCAAAATTGGTAAATTGGTAGAAATAAGAAGCTTTTTGAAAAGCTGAAAAATCGGCCGTACAAAACGGCCCGCGAGGCGAGGCTATGGGATTACTGGTTCTGAAATTCGGCGGCACGTCGGTCGCAACTGTTCCTGCTATTGAAAACGTGGCGAACAAGGTCGCTGCCGAAATCGCGCTCGGCCACAAGGTCGCGGTTGTCGTTTCCGCCATGGCGGGCGTCACCAACCAGCTCGTCAGCTATTGCACCGCCATCAATCCGCTGTATGACGCACGCGAATATGACGCTATTGTCGCATCGGGCGAACAGGTCACATCGGGCCTGCTGGCGCTGGCGCTGCACAAGCGCGGCATCGCGGCGCGGTCGTGGCAGGGCTGGCAGGTGCCGATCCTGACGAACGACGTGCATGGCAAGGCGCGCATCAAGGGCATCGAAACCGATAATTTACATGCCAGCCTCGCGCGCGGCGAAGTTGCGGTGCTCGCAGGCTTTCAGGGCATGGCGGGCAACAGCCGTATTGCGACGCTGGGCCGTGGCGGTTCTGATACTTCGGCGGTTGCGGTGGCTGCGGCGCTGAAGGCCGATCGCTGCGATATTTACACCGATGTCGACGGCGTTTATACCGCCGATCCGCGCATCGTGACGAAGGCGAAAAAAATTCCCAAGATTTCTTATGAAGAAATGCTCGAAATGGCGTCGGTCGGGGCGAAGGTGCTCCAGACCCGCTCGGTCGAATTGGCGATGAAGGAAAAGGTGCCGGTGCAGGTGCTGTCGAGCTTCGACGGCGCGCTGGGCAGCGACATCCCCGGAACAATGGTTGTAGATGAGGATAATATCGTGGAACAGGAAGTTGTCAGCGGCGTCACCCATAGCCGCGATGAAGCAAAAGTAACCCTGCGCAACCTGCCGGACGTGCCGGGCGTGGCGGCCAAGATTTTCGGCGGGCTTGCCGATGCCGCGATCAACGTCGATATGATCGTCCAGAACGTGTCGCCCGACAAGGCGCGCACCGATTTGACCTTCACCGTCGGCCGCGCCGACCTGCCCAAGACGCTGGAAATTCTGAAGGCTGCCGAAAACGGCGGGCTGAAGGGCATCCAGGTTGAATCGAGCGCGGATGTGGCGAAGGTTTCCATCATCGGCATCGGGATGAAATCCTATGTCGGCGTCGCGTCGAAAATGTTCCAGACGCTGGCGGACAAGGGCATCAACATCCAGGTCATCACGACCTCCGAGATCAAGGTGAGCGTGCTGATTTCCGAAGAATACACCGAACTTGCCGTGCGCTCGCTGCACACGGCCTATGGCCTCGATCAGGCTTAAAGGATACGGATGAACGCCGGGCGGAAAACATGGCCGGAAGTAACGACAACCGCGGAAGCGCGGGATATCAAGTCGTCCGAATTTGTCGAAGCGCAAATTTCCTTCGCCGCCCCCCGCCGTATCATGCAGACCCTGCGCGACCTGATGAACGCGCCGCAGCCGGCAGATACCAAGCTGGATGAAATTGTGCGGCTTGTCGCCCGCGAACTTCGCGCCGATGAATGTTCCTGCTATATCCAGCGCGCGGGCGAGGTTTTGGAACTTTATTCCTCATCGAACCTTGAACCTGCGGCTTGCACCGAAATGGGCCGCGTGGGCGAGGGGGATATCGGCGATGTTGCCGCCGCCGCCGCACCCATCGTGATCGCCGATAAAAAAGAAGGCACGTACCGTTCCTTCTGCGGCGTGCCTGTGCTGCGTGGTGGGCGCGTGCGCGGCGTTCTGGCCGTGCGCAGCAAATCGCCGCGCAATTACGGCGAAGAAACTGTCGATATTTTGCAGACCATCGCGATGGTGGTGGCGGAAATCGTGATCACGGGCGGCCTTCTCAGCCGCCTTGAAATCAATTCCAGTTTCTCCTCGGGCGGCAAGCCGACGCATGTATCGGGCGCATCATTGGCGCGCGGGCTTGCGATCGGCACGGCGGTTTTGTACGAACCCGGCGTTGCCATGCAGGAAATCGTGGCGGAAGACGCGAAGGCGGAGAAAGCACGTCTGGCGGAGGCATTGGCATCGATGCACAACGCCATCGACCGCATGCTGAACCGCAACGCCGTGCTGTCCGGTACCGAAAGCCGCGATATCCTTGAGGCGTACCAGATGTTCGCGAAAGATCGCGGCTGGCTCGCCCGCATCGACGCGACGATTGAAAAGGGCCTGAGCGCAGAGGCCGCCGTGCAGCGCGTGCAGAACGAAACCCGCGCGCGCATGATGCAGATCAGCGATGCCTATATCCGCGAACGGCTGCAGGACCTTGAAGACCTCAGCAACCGGTTGCTGTCGCATTTGATGAAGGACACACGCGCGAAATCGCAGGAAAACCTGCCCGACAACATTATCCTCGTCGCCCGCACGCTCGGCCCTGCCGCGCTGCTGGATTTCGACCATACAAAGCTGAAGGGCGTGATCCTTGAAAAGGGCAGCGCGTCGAACCATGTCGCCATCGTGGCCAAGGCACTGGGGATTCCCGTTGTCGGCCAATGCGGCGATATCCACAACTTCGTGTTCAACGGCGATCAGGTGATTGTCGACGGCGACCACGGCATGGTCTATATCGGCCCCGGCGATTACATCGTCGATCTTTATACCAAAACGATGGATGCCCGCGATAAACGCGCCAGCCTGTACCGCCAGAAGGGCCAGCAGCAATCGGTGACGCAGGACGGCATCAAGGTCGGCGTGCATCTGAACGCGGGGCTGATGAACGAAGTGGATTCTGTTGCTGCGCTGGGCGCGGACGGCATCGGGCTTTACCGCACCGAACTTTCATTCATGGGCTGGCAGAAATATCCGCTGGTCGTGACGCAGGCCGAATTCTACGGCAACATCATGGACAAGATGGCGGGCAAGCCTGTGGTGTTCCGCACGCTCGATATCGGCGGCGACAAACCGCTGCCCTATTTCAAGGCGCCGGAGGAAGAAAACCCCGCCCTTGGCTGGCGCGCCGTGCGTATCGGCATGGACCGCCCCGCCGTGCTGCGCACGCAATTCCGCGCCTTTATCCGTGGCTCCCGCGGCCGGCCGCTGAAGATCATGCTGCCCTTCATCACCGAAGTGGCCGAATTTGTGCGCGCGAAAGAATTCCTTGAAATGGAAAAAATCCGCGCGCGCGGCAACGGCATCACCGTGCCGGAAAAAATCGAACTGGGCGCGATGATCGAAGTGCCGTCGATTTTGTGGCAGCTGGATACGCTGCTGACCGTCGCCGATTTCGTCGCCGTCGGCACGAACGACCTGATGCAATACCTGTTCGCCGCCGACCGCAACAATTTCGCGATCCGCAACCGCTATGATGCCCTGTCGCCCGCCATGCTGCGCGTGATGAAGGATATCGCGGATAAATGCACGGCTGCCAATGTGCCGTTCAGCGTCTGCGGCGAAATGGCGGCAAGCCCGCTGGAGGCGATGGTGCTGGTCGCGCTCGGCTACCGCCAGCTCTCCGTCTCGGCGCAAGCGGTCGAGGCGGTCAAGGGCATGCTGCCCACGCTGGATACTGCCACCCTCAAGCCCTATCTTGATCAGCTGATGCAATCGCGCGAGCATTCCTTACGGGAACGCCTGCTGTCGTTTGCGCGCGATCACCACGTCAACCTGTCACCAACCGAGTAGCATTACATGGCCCAGGAAAAAGAAAAAAAGCGCAAACGCGCTTCCGGCGAACCAACCCATGCCGTCCACGCGCCCAGCGCCAACCTGAAGGCGGGCGAGATACTGCGTCAGGCGCGCATCGCCAAGGGGCTGGAGCTGCAGGAAATTTCATCGGCCATTCATGTGCGCGTGGGCCAGTTGAAGGCGCTGGAAGAAAACCACCTCGATGCGCTGCCGGGCATGACCTATGCGCTGGGGTTTTTGAAAAGCTATGCGACCTACCTGAAACTGGATGCCACCGAGCTGGCGACGAAATTCAAGGCTGAAAACGGCGCATCCGCGCGCCCCATCGTCCACAACACCGAAACCATCGGCGAGAGCAAGATGCCCGACCCGTTCCTGCTGGGCGTAACCGGCGTGGGCGTGCTGGTGATCGCGCTGATCTGGGCGGTATTTTCCGGCGGCGACGACGAAGACCGCGTGATCGCCAACGCCATCCCGCCCGCGCCCGTGATCATCGAAAACCCGTCCGTGCCGGCGATGCCGTCCATTACGGCGGCGACCGAGGGGGCTGTCGATACCTCCGCCCCGATCGCAACCGGCCCGCTCACGACGGCCGTCACGCCTGTGGCAAATGCAACGCCTGCCGCTGCCGCGCCGACGGCGGTTGCCGACCCGAACCTTATCACCACCTCGAACGCGCCGCTGCCGGGCAAGAAACCGACCGCGCCGTCGGAGCCTGAAACCGATGTCACGACCGCCGTCACCGGCATCGCACCGCCGCCAGAGGGTGAAGTCATCAATATCAGCCGCGGCAAAAGCCGCGTGACGCTGCGTGCCACCGCCACGACCTGGGTGCAGGTGACGGACGGGCAGGGCCGCATCGTGGTGAAACGCGTCATGCGCGCGGGCGACGTGTATTCCGTGCCCGACGGCCCCGGCTATTCGCTGGTCACGACCAATGCGGGCGGGCTGGAGGCGGTTGTCGACGGCAACGCCAAGAAAATGGGCGCGCGCGGCGACATCCTGCGCGGCGTTCCGCTCAACCCCGACACGCTGAAGGGCTCGACGCGCCGCAAACACGCGTTCCAGGAATAAATCATGGCTTATGTCGCACGCCCCTACCGGCAGATCCACCGCCGCAAATCCCGCACGGTTTATGTGGGCAAGGTGCCCGTGGGCGGCGATCACCCTATCACCGTGCAGTCGATGACGAACACGCTGACATCGGATGTCGCCGCGACCGTCGCGCAGATCCGCGCGCTGGAAATCGCGGGTGCCGATATTGTGCGCGTGTCCTGCCCGGACGAAGCATCCAGCGCAGCGCTGAAGGAAATCGTCAAGGAAGTGACCGTGCCGATCGTGGCCGATATCCATTTCCACTATAAACGCGGCGTCGAAGCGGCGATGAACGGCGCGGCCTGCCTGCGCATCAATCCCGGCAATATCGGCTCCCCCGACCGCGTGAAGGAGGTCATCAAGGCGGCGAAGGACAACAATTGCTCCATTCGTATCGGTGTGAATGCCGGCTCGCTGGAAAAGGATTTGCTGGAACAATACGGCGAACCCTGCCCCGAAGCGATGGTGGCTTCCGCCCAAAGACATATTCAAATTCTCGAAGATCACGATTTCTTCAACTTCAAAATTTCCTGCAAAGCATCCGATGTGTTCTTGGCCGTAGCCGCCTATCAGCAACTGGCGGAGGCCTGCGATTACCCCTTGCATGTCGGCGTGACTGAAGCGGGCGGCTTGCGCACCGGCACGATTAAATCCTCCATCGGCATCGGCAGCCTGCTCTGGGCGGGCATCGGCGATACCATCCGCGTCTCGCTGTCGGCTGACCCTGTCGAGGAAATCAAGGTCGGTTTTGACATCCTGAAATCGCTCGGCCTGCGCCATCGTGGCGTGAACGTGATTGCCTGCCCGTCCTGCGCGCGCCAGCAATTCGATGTGATCGAAACCGTGCGCGTGCTGGAAGACCGCCTTGCGCATATCACTACGCCGCTGACCGTTTCCGTCATCGGCTGCGTGGTGAATGGCCCCGGCGAGGCGCTGATGACAGATATCGGATTCACCGGCGGCGGTCGCGGCACGCATCAGGTCTATATCGGCGGCCAGCCCGCGCACCGGTTGCAGAACGAAGACATCGTGCAGCACCTGGTCGAACTGGTCGAAAAGAAAGCCGCCGCGATCGAAAAGGAACGTGCGGAAAAAGGGGCGGCTGTCTAAATGTCGCTCGACCGCAAACTGGGGCAGGTGCTGTCGCGCTTTCAGGAGATTGAATCCCTGATGTCGTCGGGCAAGCTGGCATCCGACGAATTCACCAAACTGTCCAAGGAATATGCCGACCTGACGCCGCTTGCCGCCACCATCCGCGAATACAAAGGCGCGCAAAAGGAATTCGCCGACCTCGAACAGCTGATGAACGACCCTGCGGGCGACAAGGAAATGCGCGCCATGGCGGAGGAGGACTATTATAAGCTGAAAGACCAGCTGCCGGATTTAGAGAAAAAAATCCACATCGCCCTGCTGCCGAAAGATGCCGCCGACACGAAAAACGCGATCCTTGAAATCCGCGCCGGCACCGGCGGGGACGAGGCGGCGCTGTTCGCGGCGGATTTGTTCGACATGTATAAACGCTACGCCCAACTGAAGGGCTGGAGCTTCGAGGTCATGGAACTCTCGCAAAGCGACCTCGGCGGCTTGCGGCAGGCGGTGGTGGAGATTTCGGGGCGCGAGGTTTTCGCGCGCATGAAATTCGAAAGCGGCGTCCACCGCGTGCAGCGCGTGCCGGAAACCGAAGCATCGGGCCGCGTGCATACCTCGGCCGCGACCGTCGCCGTGCTGCCGGAGGCGGAGGAGGTGGATATCGCGCTGAAGGACGAAGACATGCGCATCGATGTCATGCGCGCCGGCGGCGCGGGCGGCCAGCACGTTAACAAGACGGAATCCGCCGTGCGCATTACCCATATTCCGTCCGGCATCGTCGTGGTGCAGCAGGACGAAAAATCACAGCACAAGAACAAGGCCCGCGCGCTCAAAATCCTGCGCGCCAAGCTGTTCGACATGGAACGCCAGAAACTCGACAGCGCCCGCGCCGCCAACCGCAAGGAGCAGGTGGGATCGGGCGACCGGTCGGAACGCATCCGCACCTATAACTTCCCCCAAGGCCGCGTGACCGACCACCGCATCAACCTGACACTCTATAAAATCGACCGTGTGGTGTCGGGCGAATGCCTCGACGAAATCATCGACCCTTTAATCTCCGAAGATCAGGCGAGTAAGCTGGCGGAGATGAGCTGGTGAGTTAGCGTGTGGAGTTTATTGCTGCGCTGAGTATTTTGTGGAATTCCCAAAATAACTCTGTCGTTGGCAGCTTATGGTGGGGAATAATTATGCGTCTGGCATCCACGGTTGTTATGATAATGTACAGGTGAGAAAAACGCTCCTTTGTGTCCAGCTCGGAAATATCCTTTAGATATATTTCTTGGTCTTTTTTAAAAAAATTAAACCCTGGAACAATGATTTTCTGACTATCGATACGAAGAAAGCGCATAGGCAGAAATAGGTTTTCGTAAATTATCAATCCGCTGCCTATAGCGAACATCATGGAAGTGACGGAAAGCGTCAGGGTGATAAATTTGCGTTCAACCCCATATAGACTTATACCTAGAAAATTGAGTGGGCGCTCAGAATGGAAGGTATCGAATAGCGTCCCTGCGCACAGCGCGGCGAATATACAGAACCCTATAATTGCAGATCGAGTGGGCGACCTGTAAGGCACATCAAAAGAACTCATTTTCACCTTGCACAAACATTCGTGAGATACATGCTAATCCAGGAAAATATCAAAAGATATGCGGAACAGTTAGAGTCGTTGGGCATCGAAAACCCCGAAACCGATATCCGCTTGCTTGTACAGCACGCCCTTCAGATTTCCCATACGAAATTTGTCAGCAGTTTGAATCGTGTACTGACGGATGCTGAAGTAAAAACTCTGGATGGCATGATCGCGCGGAGGGCGGCGCGGGAGCCGGTGTCGCGGATTATTGGCACGCGCGGGTTCTGGAAGTCGGAATTTAAACTCTCGCCGCAAACGCTTGATCCAAGGCCGGATTCCGAAACGCTGATCGAGGCTGCGCTGAAATATTCGGATGTGCCGCCCGCTACCATCCTAGATCTCGGCACCGGCACGGGATGCCTGCTGCTGTCGCTGCTGCAGGAATACCCGAAGGCGACCGGGCTTGGCATTGATATCAGTGAAGAAGCGGCGGCAACCGCGCGCGAGAATGCGGTCGCGCTCAACCTCGCTGAACGTGCCAGCTTCCTCGCCGTCGACTGGAACGATTGGCAGGCATCCGCGCCCTTCGATCTTGTGATTTCCAATCCGCCTTACATCGCGCCCGATGAAATGGCGGGGCTGGAGCCGGAGGTGACAAAATACGATCCGGTGACCGCCTTGGTCGGCGGCGATGACGGCCTTGAATGCTATCGCAGCATCGCCGCGCTGCTGCCCCGCGCGCTGAAAAAGGGCGGGTTGGTGGTGCTGGAAATCGGGCATTTGCAGGCCGAAGCGGTCAAATCGATCCTTGCGCTTTCCGATATCGCTGTGATACAAACCCTTACCGATCTGGGTGGAAGCGATCGTGCCGTCGTGGCGAGAATGCCCTGAATTTGAACGGCTTTTATAAATTCCGCTTCCCAAGAGAATCGCTCATAAGCTAACATAGCGTTATTGCTCCTGCATAAAAGTGGTGTCCCGATTATAAGGGCAGGCAGCATAGGGGATCGGCTTTAGGCCGGGGAACTTTGGGGACAATTTTAAGCGAAGTGAAAAAAACCGCATGAGACACAATAACAATAACAACGGAAGACGATTCCGCGGACGCCCGAATAATGGCGGCGGCGGTGGCAATCATAACCACAATGGTGGCGGAAACCATCATCACAACAACGGTGGCGGAAACCGCGGCCGCGTCAACCCGCGCATGCAAACCTTCGACAGCAACGGGCCCGAAGTGCGCATCCGCGGCAACGCCTTCCAGATCAACGAAAAATACACCACGCTGGCGCGCGACGCGATGTCGTCCGGCGACCGGGTGCTGGCCGAAAGCTACCTGCAGCATGCCGAACATTACCAGCGCATGATCAACGAAATGACAGAAGAGTATAACAAGTACAACCCGCCGCAGCAGCACCAGCAGCCGCCGCAGGGCACCGAGGAACAGCCGCCCGAAATGTCGGTCGAGCAGCCCAACGTCGCCCAGCCCGGCGCCGCGCAGCCGACCATCCCCGACGGCGCGATGGAGGACCTCGACCAGAGCTTCCTCCGCCCGCGCGTGAAGGAAACGGAAGCGGTCTGATAGCTTTTCGGATTGAATAAAAAAGCCCCGGTTGATGCCGGGGCTTTTTTTGTTCGCCTTCCTTTGAGAAGGGGGTAATATACTTGACATAATACTTATATTGAGGTATGCTATACCTACGTTTCGCATTATACGGCATGCGGTTTTTGTACGTTTCCGCGCGTGCTGCTGCTCTTCGAAACGAGAAACGGCCTGAAAGCATCCCTGTTTGGATGCATTTTTCGAGGCTGTTTAAATGATCGCAAAAATCCTCCCCCCTTACTTTTTACTGCCGCATTTTTTATTGCCGCCGCTGCCGCTGGCCGCGCAGCTTGCCGAACGCCGTTCGACATTCACCGCTGATGCACAAAACACCCCCGTCAAAAACATCACAGCACAAACGAAGGAGCAGGATCATGAACCCGCTTAAATCGGTCGGATATTTTCTGTCGTATCATTTCAACGATGTGCCCGGCCAGTTCACGGATGCCGCGCGCGATAACGATGTCGCCACCATCGTGACGCTGCTGGACCGTTACGGTCCGTCATTGATCGACAAAAGCAGCAAGACGAGTGCGCGCGATTCCGCCCTGATGCATGCGGCGGCAAACGGGCATGGCGACCTCGTCGATTTCCTGATCGCGCGCGGCGCGGATGTCAACTATGTCACTTTTCAGGGGCGTACGCCGCTGATCGCGGCGGCGGAAGGGCAGCAGAAAAACATCATGCAAAAACTGATCGGTCACGGCGCGAACAAGGCGGCGCGCGACGGTCTGGGCCGCACCGCCGCCGATATCCTTGCGCTGCGGCAGAAACAGGCCGCAGAGAAAAAATCACGCAAGGCGGGCAGATCCGCGTCGGGCGAAAACTACATGACCTCGCCCGCGCATATCACAAATCCGCTGAATATTTATAACCCCTATAATCCATACAGATAAAAGACAGCGGGACGAAAAACAAAAACCGGCGGCTGACAACAGCCGCCGGTTTTGTTGTTGTGCGGCGATTAATTGCCGCGCGAGAACGCGGGCGTTTTTTTCGTGACGCTGCGCTGTGCCAGCTGGTCGCCTTTTTGTTTTTCCTGCAGCTCGATCACCTTGGAATAGGGGATCTCGGTGCTGTCGGGCGGTGTCCAGCGTTCATAGGTGTATCCGGCCGCCTGCGGGTAATTGTCTTTTATGGATGCCGCCGCCGATGCATCATTGAAAATGCCGCGGATGACGCGCGGTACGCTGACGACATATGTGTCGCCGTATTTCTGGAAGCTGGCGGCACTTTCACGCGCGTTTTCGCCGTAATAGCCGTTGGCGGAATATCCGCCGCCCGGCTGCAGGTTGTCGGGGTTGGTGGCGACAGTTTCAGCGCCGGTCAGGCGTTTGGCGAAAACATGATGCGTCAGGTCGAATTCCGGCACATCGGCGAATTTTTCCTGCAGCGCCCTGCCTTCGGCCGTGTCGTGGTTCGGGCGATAGACATGCTCGCCGGAAGCGTGCACGGTATGCAGCACTAATGCGACATGCTCCACGGGTTTGTCAAAAACCAGATAACCGGTCTCGCCAAACCCGGTGAATGCCTTTGCGCCGTATTCCTGGACAATTACGGCCTGCATGGCCTGGGGGTTCGCGCTGTCGGCCTCATATTTCTTGATCGCGGCCAGCGTCGTGCCGCCGGCGATGAAATAGGCATGGTTGCTTGAATATTCGTCTCCGAACGCCATGTGCGGATACTCCTCTTGCAAAATTTTCGGGTTGTTTTGCAAATCGTGCGGTGGAAGGCAGGCGTGAAACAATAAGTATAAAAACGCAGCAGCCTGAATAGATGCACTCAGCTTGATAACAGGATAAACTGTCTTTTATATATGTCAACTAATGATGGGATTGTAATTGAAATTAAACGATATTTATCCTGCAAACAAAAAACGGCGGCCTTTTATGGCCGCCGTTTTTTGTGCAAGTGCCGCCTGTATTACAGGTGCAGCGAATTGCGGACTTTCTGGATCACGCGGTTGAAGCCCGATGCCGCGGGGGCAGGGGATGCCGCCACGACCGGTTTCTTTTCGGTGACTTCGGCTTTGGCGGCCTGTAGGGCGCGTTCGCGCTCGGCACGGTCTTCGCGCTCTTTTGCTTCGCGGATTTCTTTTTCCTTGAACATGATGTCGATGATCTGTTCGACGGATTTGCCTTCGGTATTGATGTAATGACGGTCGAGTAACATATGGACACCTCTTTTTTGGTCTCGTTTATGACTGGGCCGTCGCAGTGCTTTACTGCCTGTCCGATTCTGCGACTTATCCTCAAGTGGTGACAATGTGGCATATAAATACCGTATCGTCAAATGAATTATGAAAATATAAAACGATTTTAATGGCATAGCTTAACCGGTTTCCGGCGCTGGAAACCATTCGTTAACCAGATATTTGCTACTTACGTGCTACCAAAAAGGAAGGTGCGTTTTGAAAGCAAATACCGCCAGGAAACCGATGCTCGTTACCGAACAAACCGCAATACATGACAAGGACTTCAGGAACATCTTCCTGAAGGCGCCGATTGCGCGCCTTGTGATATCGGCGGAGCCGGACGGGCGGTTCGTTTATGCCGAAGTCAATATTGTCGCCGCATCCTATTTCGATTTGCCGCGCGAGAAGATGATCGGCAAGACACCGTCGGAACTTTTCGAGCGTGCGGTGGCGGAGCAGATCGAACAGTCATTTATATCCTGCGTGAAAACCAAGCGCCCCGTGACCTTCAACGCCGTGCCGCGCGTGCCGGGCGGCATCCGCGTGCAGGCATTTATATTGAACCCGATTTTCGACGCGGAGGGCCGCGTGGGTTTCATCGACGTCATGGCGCGCCCCGACGTGGTGGACAGCGTGCAGCTGCAGCGCGAGCGTGACGACGCGATCATGCTGCTGACATCATTGTTCGACGCGTCCGGCCTTGGCATCGTCGTGACCGACCATCACGGCCGCATCGTGCGCGTGAACGACACGTTCCTGGGCGATTACGAATGGACGCGTGAAGACCTGCTGGGCGAGGAATTCGCCATGCTGATCCCGCCCGAAGACCAGGCGATATCGCGCAAACTGCACCAGGCCTTCATCGAACGTGGCCGCCACGGCACGCGCGAATTGCAGATCCTGAAAAAAGACGGCAGCGTGGCGGATATCCTTGTTACCACAGCGCTGCTGGAACTGTCGCAGAAACGCCGCTTCATGGTATCGACCATCCGCGACGTGACGGAGCGTAAAAACATGGTGCGCAACCTGCGCCGCGCCAAGGAAGACGCGGATAGCGCGAACAAGGCCAAATCAAGCTTCCTTGCCAATATGTCGCACGAATTGCGCACGCCGCTGAACGCGATCATCGGCTTCTCGGAGCTGATGAAGAACCACACTTTCGGCGCGATCAACAACCCGAAATACGAAGAATATCTGGCGGATATCCATTTCTCCGCCCGCCACCTGCTGGACATCATCAACGACGTGCTGGATATGTCGAAGATCGAGGCAGGTAAAGTAAACCTGATCGAAAGCGATGTCGCGCTGCATGACGTATTGGAATCCGTAATGCGCATCATGGGCGACCGCGCGCAGGCGGCTTCGGTGAAGCTGGAATTCGATGTGGATGCCGCCGTGCCGCATATCCGCGCCGATCAGCGGCTGCTCCGCCAGATTTTGATCAACCTTGTCGCCAACGCGGTGAAATTCTCGGCACCCGGCAAATCGGTGCAGGTGATGGCGAAAATGCTGAAGCCCACCAATATCCTGCGCATCGCCGTGATCGACGAAGGCTGCGGCATTCCGTCAGACAAGCAGCGTCTGGTGCTGGAGCCGTTTGCCCAAGTGAACGACCCGAAATATTTCAAGGGGCAGGGCACCGGGCTTGGCCTGCCGCTCGCAAAGGCGATGGTGGAGCTGCATGACGGCCGCCTGACGCTGGAATCCGACGAGGGCAAGGGCACGCGTATTTTCCTCGATTTCCCGGCCGACCGCATGCTGGCGGCGCCCAAAAATTGACATAAGAAGGGGCTGGAATTGGGCGTGCGGATGGGCTATAAGATGCACTTAAAAAAAGGCCACGGAAAACATGTCTAAACTGCTCCTGAAATGCGCCGAAGCCGGCCTGAAAATGACCGACCAGCGCAAAGTGATTTTGAAAGTGCTGGAGGAATCCGGCGACCATCCCTCCGTCGATACGGTTTGCGACCGCGCCAAGCGCGTCGACCCGTCGATCAGCATCGCAACCGTCTACCGCACGCTCGGCCTGCTGGCCGAACTCGGCCTTGTGGTGAAGCATGATTTCGGCGGCACCTATGCGCGGTTCGAGGTCAAGGAAGAACACGATCACGAACACCACCACCACCTGATCGACACCGAAACGGGGCAGGTGATCGAATTCCAGTCGGACGAGCTGGAGCAGCACATCCACAAAATCGCCGAAGGCCTCGGCTATAAAATCATCGACCACACTTTCGAGATTTTCGGCCACAAGATTAAAAAGTGACCGAAGACCGTATCCCTACCGAATTGTGGGTGACCGCCCACCTGCGTCAATGCACTGCCAAGGGCATCCCGCATACTGTCGTGCATAAGGGCGCGGAAGCGGCAGGCACGGTGATGGTCAAAATCTACATCCCCGGTTCGGGCTGCAAGCTGCTGAACCAGTCGCGCGACGAAAACGGGGAAATGGGCTGGATGGACGTGTTCGACGGCACTCTTGCGGATGAACGCAAAACCGATGACTACATCGCCCGCAGCATCAAGCGCGACCCCGATGTCTGGGTCGTCGAAATAGAAGACAAAACGGGCACGAACCCGTTCGAAGGAAAGATATTTTAAAATGACAACGACCACCATCCGCGACGAAGTCGAAAAACGCCGCACATTCGCCATCATTTCGCACCCTGACGCGGGGAAGACGACGCTGACAGAAAAACTGCTGCTGTTCGGCGGCGCGATCCAGATGGCGGGGGCGGTGAAGGCGCGGCAATCGGCGCGCCATGCGCGGTCGGACTGGATGAAGGTGGAACAGGAACGCGGGATTTCCGTCGTATCGTCGGTCATGACGTTTGAATACAACGGCATCACCTTCAACCTGCTCGATACCCCCGGCCACCAGGATTTCTCCGAAGACACCTACCGCACACTGACCGCCGTCGATAGCGCGATCATGGTCATCGACCACGCGAAGGGCATCGAGGCGCAAACGCGCAAATTGTTCGAGGTCTGCCGGTTGCGCGATATGCCGATCATCACCTTCATCAACAAGCTGGACCGCGAGGGGCAGGACCCCTTCGACCTGCTGGATGAAATCGAAAAGAAACTGGCGCTGGATGTCACGCCCGCCAGCTGGCCGATCGGCATGGGTAAAAACTTCCTCGGCTGTTACGACCTCATCAACGACCAGCTGCTGCTGGCCGAGCGTTCCAAGGGCGAAACCATTGGCGATGCAGTAAAATGCTCCGGCCTTGACGACCCGCAGCTGGACCAGCTGCTGCCGCCGGATGCCGTGAAAAAATTGCGCGAAGATGTGGAGATGATCCGCGGCGCGTGCAAGCCGATGGACAGGAAATCATACCTCGAGGGGCATTTGTCGCCCGTCTTCTTCGGCTCCGCGCTCAATACCTTCGGCGTGCGCGAATTGCTGGGGGGCTTGAAGGATTACGCGCCTATCCCGCAGCCGCAGCCGACCGCCGAGCGTTTTATCGAGCCTTATGAAGAAAAAGTCACCGGCTTCGTCTTTAAAATCCAGGCGAACATGGATCCGAAGCACCGCGACCGCATCGCCTTTACGCGTTTGTCGTCGGGGCATTTCAAGCGCGGCATGAAGCTGTACCATGTGCGCAGCAACAAGCAGGTGACGGTGCATAACCCGCTGATGTTCTTCGCGCAGGAACGCGAAGTCGCGGCGGAGGCCTATGCGGGCGATATCATCGGCATTTCCAACCACGGCAACCTGCGCATCGGCGATACGCTGACCGAAGGCGAAGTGCTGCATGTGACCGGCATCCCCAGCTTCGCGCCCGAACACCTTCAGCGCGTACGCCTTGACGATCCTTTGCGCGCGAAGCATCTGGGCGAAGCCTTGCTGCAGCTGGCGGAGGAGGGGGCGGCGCGCGTATTCAAGCCGCGCATGGATTCCAGTTGGGTCGTCGGCGTTGTCGGCCCGCTGCAGTTCGATATCCTCGCAGACCGCATCCGCACCGAATACAACCTGCCCGTCCGGTTCGAAACAGCCGCGCTGCATACCGCACGCTGGCTGGAAAGCGCGAAAAACGACAAGCTGGAATCATTTATTGACCAGAACCTACCGAACATCGCCGAAGACCATGACGGCCACCCCGTCTTCCTCGCCCGTAACGCCTGGCACCTCGACAACGCCAACGAAAACTGGCCGGACATCAAGTTCCTCGCGACCAAGGAACAGACGACGAAGTGAAAATCCGTCTCGACAACAAAAAGAAATGGCGGATCGTCGGCATCGTCGCCTTCGCCCTCGCATGGCCGATGGCGCTGGGGCAGGCCGGGATTGAAAATGATATGCTGCGCCTTGCGATCTGTCTTGCGCCGCCTGCCGTAGCGCTGTGGTTTCTGCCGTTTTCGCAGCTGGTGCGTGGCATCGTCATTATCGCTTATCTGTTTCTGATGTATCCGGCCGCAAACATCTCGCCGCCGGCGCGAGATTGCGCGGTGGGGGAGACCTGCCTTTAGAAATTAAAGCGCTTTTTGCGCCTGCGGACGGAATGTGCCGCCTTTAAGCGCCGAGGATGTGCGGCTGCGCAGGTGTTTTACGCTGGCGAAGCTGAGCGACAGCTGGCCGTTTTTCAGGGAGAAGGCTTTCTGTTTCTGCGGCGCTTCGGCCTCGCATGCATCGAGGCTGGCAACGCTCGCAAAGGCCGCCGTCATGCGTTCCATCCGGCGCGAGACTTCCAGGGATTGCGACACCACCTTCTGATGCTGGCGCACAGCACCCAGCAGCGATTTCAGCGCGTCATGCTGGCGCAGCTGTTCGTCGATGATGGTGAAGCCGGCCATCGCTTCCGCAAATGTCTGGTGGGCGCGGTTGATCTCGTCGCTCTGCAGCGCGCCGCCGATCAGGCCCAGCGGCATGTTTTCGGGCAGGGCGAGGTATTTCACATGCTGTTCCGCGCTTTTCAAATTCGATTTGGCGTGCATCCATTCGGGGGAAAATTCGGCCGCGATCAAATCCCACACCGCGCCTTCATGCATCGTCGGTTTTTTTGCCAGCGCCGATGACAGGCGCGAGATCATGGGCTTGTTCGCCTCGGCCCAGTCCTGCATATCGGACGGAAGGGTGATCAGCGGATTTTCAACCGATGTATCCATCAAAACCTGACTTTTGGCGCGTGAATCTATTTCTATTATGTATAGATTTAGTTAACAGAACCCTAACATCTGGCGGTTAAGGGCTTATAATCATTGAATAACTGCGAAGGAATTGCAGGTAAGGTGCTTAAATACCTTTTTTGATCATTTGTTTTTTAGTCTAGGCGCTTGATTAAATTAGGTTAACGCCGACCGATTTTTGTTGAAATTCACCCCCGAAATACCATATCTAATCAGGACAAACTTAGTGCTTTTAAAGCAGGGCAAATGCTGAAACTCGGTAAATTGACGGACTATGCCATCGTCGTGATGGTCCAGCTGGCGCGGGAAGGCGAAAACGCCGCCCGCAGCGCAAGCCATCTTGCCGATAAAACCGCTCTGCCCGAACCGACCGTCGCCAAGGTCCTCAAGACCCTGCTCAAAGAAAATCTGGTGTCGTCCGTGCGCGGCGCGCAGGGTGGTTACAAACTTGCGCGCGACCCGGCCGCCCTGTCGGTCTGCGATATCGTGGAGGCGATGGACGGGCCGATCGCGATCGTTTCCTGCGTCGAAGGCAGCGACGATGCCTGCCCCGCTGAACAGCGCTGCCCGACCAAGGGTAAATGGGATCCCGTCAACCGCGCCATCCGCGGCGCGCTGAAAGAACTCAGCCTTGCCGACATGATGGCGCAGCAACAGTCGAGCTGTGGCACGGCTGCGCGCAGCAATCTGGTGCAGGTTCGCATGCCTGAAATGGTGAAAGCATGACCAACGCCGCCATCGCACCGGAAACCCTTGAAACCATCAAGGCGCTGGACAAATACGAAGCCGGTTTCGTAACCGACATCGAAAGCGATTTTGCGCCCAAGGGCTTGAACGAAGACATCATCCGTTTTATCTCCAAGAAAAAGGGCGAGCCGGACTGGATGCTGGAATCACGCCTGACTGCATACCGCCACTGGCTGACGATGCCGGAACCGGAATGGGCGAATGTATCGTTCCCGCCGGTTGATTATCAGGACGCCTATTATTATGCCGCGCCCAAAACGGCGGCCGCACCCAAGAGCCTTGACGAGCTCGACCCCAAATTGCTGGAGACGTACAAGAAACTCGGCATTCCGCTGCGCGAACAGGAAATGCTGAACGGCATCGCGGTCGATGCGGTGTTCGACAGCGTGTCGGTCGTGACGACTTTCCGCGAAAAACTGCACAGCGCGGGCGTTATTTTCTGCTCCATCTCCGAAGCGGTGCAGAAATATCCGGAGATGATTAAAAAGTATATGGGCAGCGTCGTGCCATATACCGACAACAAGCACGCCTGCCTGAACGCCGCTGTCTTTACCGACGGCACGTTTGTTTATATTCCCGAAGGCGTGCGCTGCCCGATGGAGCTCTCGACTTACTTCCGCATAAACGAAGCCAAGACCGGCCAGTTTGAACGCACGCTAATCGTGGCGGAAAAGAAATCCTATGTCAGCTATCTGGAAGGCTGCACCGCGCCCAAGCGCGACGAAAACCAGATGCATGCCGCCGTGGTCGAGCTGATCGCGATGGACGATGCGGAAATCAAATATTCAACCGTCCAGAACTGGTATCCCGGCGACGAAAACGGCAAGGGCGGCATTTATAACTTCGTGACCAAGCGCGGCATTTGCAAGGGCGCGCGCAGCCGTATTTCATGGACGCAGGTCGAAACCGGCTCCGCGATCACCTGGAAATATCCGTCCTGCGTGCTGCTGGGCGACGACAGCGTGGGTGAATTCTATTCGGTCGCGCTGACCAACAACTATCAGCAAGCCGATACCGGCACCAAGATGATCCATATCGGCAAGAACACGCGCTCGCGTATCATCGCCAAGGGCATTTCGGCCGGCAAATCGAACAGCACCTATCGCGGCCTCGTGCGCATCGCGCAGAAGGCGGAAAACGCCCGCAATTATACGCAATGCGACAGCCTGCTGATCGGAGACCTGTGCGGCGCGCATACGGTGCCGTATATCGAGAACAAGAACCCTACCGCGACGCTGGAACATGAAGCGACGACGTCGAAGATCAGCGACAAAACGTTATTTTACTGCCGCCAGCGCGGTATCCCCGAAGAAGAAGCCCTGACCCTGATCGTCAATGGCTTCTGCAAGGAAGTGCTGCAGCACCTCCCCATGGAATTCGCGGTCGAGGCGCAGAAGCTGGTGGCGATCAGTCTGGAAGGAAGTGTGGGCTAATGCTGAAAATTAAAAACCTCCATGTGAATGCTGCCGGTCGTCCGGTGCTGAAGGGGCTGAGCCTTGAAATGAAGGCCGGCGAAGTGCATGCAATCATGGGGCCGAACGGGTCGGGTAAATCGACGCTGTCTTACGTTCTGGCGGGCCGCGACGGTTATGAAGTGACGGACGGCAAGGTCGAGTTCATGGGGCAGGACCTGCTGGCCATGGAACCCGAAGACCGCGCGGCGCTGGGGCTGTTCCTTGCGTTCCAATACCCCGTGGAAATTCCGGGCGTATCGACCACGACCTTCCTGAAAACTGCGCTGAACGCTGTGCGCAAAAAGCGCGGCGAGAAAGAGCTGGAACCGGCGCAGTTCCTGAAACTGCAAAAGCAGAAAATCCAGCAGCTGGGCATGGACCCCGAAATGATGAAGCGCGGCGTGAATGTCGGCTTTTCGGGCGGCGAAAAGAAACGCAACGAAGTGCTGCAGATGGCAATGCTCGCGCCGAAGCTGGCGATCATGGACGAAACCGACAGCGGCCTTGATATCGACGCGCTGAAGGTGGTGTCGGAAGGCGTGAACGCGCTGCGCGGCCCCGAAACATCCTTCCTTGTCATCACGCATTACCAGCGTCTGCTGGATTATATCAAGCCCGATATCGTCCACGTGCTGGCGAACGGCAAGATCCAGAAAACCGGCGGGCCTGAACTCGCTCTGCTGCTGGAAGAAAAAGGCTATGCCGATTTCTATGACGCGACGGAGGCGGCGTAACAATGATGGCGACCGCAGGCAAGGAAACATTCATGGCACAGGCCCCGCAGGTTGCGGCGGCATTGCCGTGGCTTGCCGATGCGGATGCGCTGCAGAATGACAAGGCTGTCGGCTGGATCAAGGCATTGCGCGCGACCGGCGCCGAGGCGTTTTCGCAAACCGGCCTGCCGACCGTCGCATGGGAAGGCTGGCAATACACCAACCTGCGCGCGCTGACGCCTGCGAAATTCCGCTACTCCGCTGACCCCGTAAAATTCGATGCCGCAAAAATTCCAGCACCCCTGCTGGGCACGCACCGCGTGGTGCTGGTCAACGGCCAGTATCAACCGAAGCTTTCGAACCTGCCCGACCATGTGACCGTCATGAGCCTGATGGAAGCGGCGGAGAAAAACGTGGCGGGGATCGAAGAACAGTTGGTTACGCTGGGCGATCTTGGCAAAAACCCGCTGACGGCGCTGAACGCGGCTTACCTGCGTGACGGTTTTGTGCTGGTGGTCGCAAAGAACCGCGACGTGGCAGACCCCATCGAAGTGGTTTTCTACAACGCCGGCCGCGATGCCGCCGTTTATCCGCGCGTGATGTACCGCCTTGGCGAAAATGCAGGCTGCACCGTCATCGAGCGCCATTGCGGCGAGGGGTTGTATTTCGCCAATTGCTACGCTTCCATCGCACTGGAATCGGCTGCGCGCCTGCGTTTTTACCGTTTCGAGGAAGAATCCGACGCTGCATTCCATATCAGCAATACGTCCGTGCAGCAGCAGAAAGACTCGTCTTTTGAAGGGTTTAGCCTGGGCCTTGGCGGTAAGCTGGCGCGTCAGGAATTCCGGCTTCAGTTGATAGATCGTGCCATTTCGAGTAGTATCGGTGGCACATACTTAATGAATGGCCAGCAAAGCCACGACTTTACCGTGCTGGCCGACCATTTTGAACCGGACGGAAAATCCGTCCAGCATTTTAAGGGAGTTGTCGATGATCAGGCTCGTGCAGTTTACCAAGGGAAAATACATGTACGTCGTGCTGCACAGAAAACAGATGGATACCAGTCTCATCATGCGTTACTGCTTTCCCCAACAGCTGAAGCAAGCGCAAAACCAGAACTAGAAATTTACGCCGACGACGTAAAATGCAGCCACGGCGCGACCGCCGGGCAGTTGAATCCCGAAGCCATTTTTTACCTCCGCAGCCGCGGCATTCCCCATGACCTTGCACGGTCGCTGATGGTGGAATCATTCCTCGGCGGTGCCATCGAAAAAGTCAGCTATGAACCGGTGCGTGATATTTATTTCGCGCGCGTGGCGGCATGGCTGGCGGGCAGGGGCGCATGATGCCGGCGGAAAAAATCATTCCCTTGAATATTCATGACGTGAAACAGGATTTCCCCGCGCTGGCGCAAAAGGTCAACGGGCGCAGCGTCGCCTATCTGGACAGCGCGGCATCGGCGCAAAAACCGCAGGCCGTGATCGACGCGATGAACGCGGTGCTGGAAACCCATTACGCCAATGTGCATCGCGGTGTTTATGCCTTCAGCGCGGAAACCAGCACGAAGTTTGAACAGGCGCGCGAAAAAGTCGCGGCCTTTATCAACGCAAAAACCGAACGCGAAGTCATCTTTACCCGCAACGCGACGGAGGCGATCAATTTGGTCGCCGCGTCCTTCGGTCAGCGCCTGCAGGCGGGCGACGAGATCATCCTGACGGAACTGGAACATCACGCCAATATCGTGCCGTGGTATTTCCTGACGCAATCGAAAGGCGTGGTCATTAAAACCGTGCCGATCCTTGAGAACGGCGCGCTGGATATGGCGGCGTATGATGCGCTGCTGTCGAAGAAAACCAAACTGGTGGCCTTCACGCAAATGTCCAACGCGCTCGGCACCGTGACCGATGCGGCGCAGATGATTGCGAAGGCAAAAGCGGCCGGCGCGACCGTGCTGGTCGATGGTAGCCAAGGCATCGTGCATATCGGCGTGGATGTGCAAAAGCTTGGCGCGGATTTCTATGTGTTCACCGGACACAAGCTCTACGGCCCGACCGGCATCGGTGTGCTTTGGGGCCGCGAGGAGCTGCTGAACGCTATGCCCCCTTATCAGGGCGGCGGCGAGATGATCGAGCATGTTGCGTTTGATAAAGTCACATTCAAGGACGCGCCCTACCGTTTCGAGGCGGGCACGCCTGCTATTGTCGAGGCGATTGGCCTTGGCGCCGCCATCGATTACATCAACGGCATCGATTACAAGGGCGCGCTGGCGCGGGAACATGAATTTCTTGCGGCGGCCGAAAAGCGCCTTGCGGCGATTGACGGCGTGAAGATTTATTCACGCGCACCCAATCGCGCTGCCATCCTGTCGTTCGGTATCGACAAAGTGCACCCGCATGATATCGCCACGATTTTCGACCAGCTGGGTCTGTGCGTGCGCGCGGGTCACCATTGCGCGCAGCCGTTGATGAAGGCGCTGAAATGCACCGCCACTGTGCGGGCGTCTTTTGCGGTCTATAATACAATGGATGAAGTTGAGCGTCTGGTTGAAGGCGTCCTGAAAGTGAAGAAGTTATTCGCATGATGAAGCTGCACGCAGACGAAGACATGATCCGCAACGCCGTCGGCGATGACGAGACGGAAAAGATGCTGATTCCGCCTTATACCGAGTCGTCGAAGGAACATCACCTATGGCCGCTGATACAGGCGGCGCTGCGCGATGTATACGACCCCGAAATTCCGGTGAACATTTATGAACTGGGGCTGATCTACAAGGTCGATATCGCGCCGGAAACGAATGATGTGTTTATCGAGATGACGCTGACATCGCCGGGCTGCCCCGTGGCGGGCGAAATGCCGGGCATGATCGAAAATGCGGTGCGCACGGTCAACGATGTCGGCGACGTCAAAGTGGAGATTGTCTGGGACCCCGCCTGGGACCCGTCAAAGATGGCCGAAACCGCCAAACTGCAACTGAACATGTTCTGATTTGAAATTAAACGAAAACCAAGGAGAGACGAAAATGGCAAACCAACTGATGACCCTGACTGAATCTGCAGCGAACCACATCAAGGGCCTGATGGCGAATGCGCCGAAGGGCGAGGAATTCACCGGCCTGCGCGTCGGCGTGACGGCATCCGGCTGCTCCGGCCTCAGCTACAGCCTCGAATACGCGAAAGAAGCGCAGCCGATGGACGTGCTGGTCGAAGACAAAGGCGTAAAGGTCTTCATCGATCCGAAAGCGCAAATGTACATCGCCGGCATGGAAATGGATTATTTCGAAGACAAATTCGAAAGCGGCTTCACCTTCAACAACCCGAACGCCACCGGCCATTGCGGCTGCGGCAAGTCGTTCAAGGTCTAAGCTTTACGACAGATACAAAAAAGGCGGGGAGCGATCCCCGCCTTTTTTCTTTGTTCTCGCGATTAGTGGCGCGGCTGGTTGTTTTGCGCGATCGTGCGGCGCACCTGCTTTTCGACATCGTTGAAATGCTGCTCCACGACCTTGAACAGCGATTGCTGGTCCTTGTGCAGCAGGTTCACTTTTCCTTGTGCGACTTCTTCGAGGGTGAAGATGGCGACATTGCTGACTTCGGCCTTGCCGCTGTCGTGGTTGATGCTCTGCGCGGCGGTCGCGGCGGCATAGGCGGGGCTGGACGCGATATTGGCGATATGGGCCTTGACCGTTTTTACTTCGTCTGCCGTCAGTTCCAGCATCATGCCGATGACGATGCGCTTTTCGCCGCTGCGGAAGGCGAGGGTAAGGGTGTCCATGGGTTTCAGGCGGTTCGGATCGACCTTCAGCAGCGCCGAGCCGTCGGGGTTTTTCAATTCCTCCTCCACCTCGCGCGCGGCACCGGTGCGGCCATCTTCGGGCGCGGATGATGCGGCGACGAGCGCGCTGCCCGGCGTGGATGACAGGTTGATGAATCCGCCCGGGATCATGAAGGCGGGGACAGCCGCTTCGCCCGGTTTCGCGTAATGGTCGCCGGTTTGCGCCAGCACAACCTTGCGCACGCCGCCTTCTTCAAAGGTTAGCACCACGCCGGAACCGGCAGTCGCCTTTTGCACTTCTTCGACCACCGCGCCGTCCAGCGTCGTCCAGACGGGCAGGTCGGGCCAGTTTTCCTTTACGATCTCGCGCAGGACCTGTTTCTGTTCCTTGGGGCTGAGCGCCGCTTTTTCAAAGATTTCGCGGATCTGTTTGGCAATGTCGGACATATGGCCTCTCTTTTTATATTTATGGTAAATTAGCGATGGGGGAGCAATAAGTCAAACGATCTTTGCGGTTTGAAAGGTGATTCCCTTGACCTATGCTCTGTTAGAGTATTTTTTATACTCCAAAAGAGTATAAGTCAATAGGGATATTCAACTCTCCCAAACAGGCTCAGGAAAGTTTAAAGCCCCACAGCTTTTGCGGGTTGAGGCTGGGCTGCTGGATGGCGGCGGATGGTTACAGGGTTCGTGCGTGCGTTCGCGGCGGTGACTTGTGCGATGCCCTGTTCCAGCGTCACGCCTTGCGCGACGATGAATGTATAGGGCTCGGTCACGATATCGAATTCCGCACGCAGCACGCTGGCCAGCGGCGCAATGATTTTCGCATCGGCCTTCACTTCGTCTGCCAGTTGCAGGAAATTGTCACGCGCCTGTGCATCTGCGTTTTTCGCGGATGCGGTGTTGAAACTGGCGGCGAGCTTGCTTTCCATGCGCGCGAAAGTCTCGGCGATCACGGGCGCGGTGTTGGTCAGCAGCTGGCCTGCGGAATTTTCGATGCCTTTGGGATATGCCCATTCGGAAACTGCATGAGCGGCGTTTTGCGCGATTTCGGCGGTGCGTGCGGCGGCTTTGAAGACGAGGGAGGAAAGACCGGTACGGCCCTTCACGATGGGGGAATATTTATTGATGATATCGCGTGGCGTGCGCTGAGGTTCGGTCATGATACCCTGCTATGTGTTTATGACGGGCATCTTAGAGAAAATGAAGGTTATGTCAATGGCATTGAAAATGGCTGAAATATCAGCAGAATTGCCCCGCGCACCAGCCCGATGCCCAAGCCCATTGGAAGTTATGCCCGCCCAGATGCCCCGTCACATCCACGACTTCGCCGATGAAATAGAGGCCGGGGGATTTTTTGGCTTCCATGGTTTTCGATGACAGCTCGTCTGTATCCACGCCGCCGAGCGTGACTTCGGCGGTGCGGTAGCCTTCGGTGCCGGTCGGCTTGATGCGCCATTTGTTGATGCGGTCGGAAACCGTGCGCAGTTTCACATCCGACAAATCCGCCAATGATCCGTCGATGCCCGTCTGCTGGGCGATCAGGTCGGCCAGACGCTGCGGCACATAGCGGGCAAGCGCGTTGCGCAGCTGCGATTTATTGCCATCCTGCCGCTGGCGTTTCAATTCATCGAACATATCGGCATCTGGCCAGAGGTTGACGACGATTTCGTCGCCTTCCTGCCAGTAGGACGAGATTTGCAAAATGCTGGGGCCGGAAAGGCCTTTGTGCGTAAACAGCAGCGCCTCGCGGAACGATGTTTTTTCATACGCTGTTTCCGTCGGGTCGACCGACAGGCCGGAGAGTTCTTTGGTCTGTGCCAGAAGGTCGGCATCGAACAGCAGCGGCACCAGACCTGCGCGCTGCGGAATGATATTCAGGCCAAACTGCTGCGCGGTGTCATAGCCAAAACCCGTCGCGCCCATTTTCGGGATGGAAAGCCCGCCCGTTGCAATAACGACCGATTGTGCGGTGAAAATCTCAAGCCCCGCCATCACCACATAGCGGTCGGGTTCGGGCCGCACGATGCTTTCGATCTTCAAATTCAGTTTCAGCCGCACACCCGCGCCCAGCATTTCGGCCAGCAGCATGTTGACGATCTGCTTTGCCGACACATCGCAAAACAACTGCCCCAATGTTTTTTCGTGATAGGCGATGCCGTGCTTGTCGACCATCTTGATGAAATCGGCGGGGGTAAATCGGGCGAGAGCGGATTTCGCGTAGTGCGGATTGTGCGACAGGAAATTGGCAGGCGTGGAATGGATATTGGTGAAATTGCAGCGCCCGCCGCCGGAGATGCGGATTTTTTCGCCGGGGGTTTGCACATGGTCGGCGATCAATACGCGGCGACCGCGTTTGGCGGCTTCTATCGCGCACATCATGCCTGCCGCGCCCGCGCCGACGACTATGACATCGTAATGGTTCACGGGCGCAACTTGAAACGGTCGGGGTGATGCTGGCGCAATCTTGCCATGTCCTGCTCCATCAGCGCGCGGCGTTCTTCCGGCGGGGCGACGGAGCCGTGCTTTTCTTCCATCTTTTCCTTCAGATAAGCGACGATGGGCGGGAAGGGCTTGTTGATGCTCTCGTTCATATGGTTCATGCGCAGCGTGGCAAGGTCGATCGGGCGGTCGCGCTGGCAGTCCTTCAGGTTCATATCCGCGCCGTGTTCCACCAATTCGCGTATCGCATCCAGCTTGCCGCAGGCGGTCGCGGTGTGCAGCGGCGTCCAGCCGAAACTGTCGGCCTTGTTCACATCCGCCAGCTTGTGCAGCATCACGCCGATCAGGTGCGCATGCCCCTCGCGCGCGGCGTAATGCAGCGGGGCTTCGCCATGCGCTTCGACCGCGATATCGGGATCGGCGCCCATCTCCAGCAAAGTTTCCGCTGCCTCGAATTTCCGGTGGATCATCGCATGCTGCAGCAGGGTGAAGCCTTTTTCGTTTTTCTGGTCGGGGTCGGCGCCGTCGGTGATGTAGAAACGGATGTTATCAAGATCCTGTTCATCGACCGCCTTGAACATGTCCTCGATCTGTTTCGGATGTGCGTGGTTTAAATACATGGTCATTGTCCCAGCTTGAAACGTCCGGGGTTATGCCGCTTCAGACTGTCGAGATCGCCCTGCAATTTACGCTCGTTCTTCGCCTGCCATGCCGCGCTTTTTTCGCGCTGGTCGTGCATAACGGCATGCAGGTGTTTTTGAACGTCGATGAATTCCTGCTGGGCGAAATCCAGCACCTCGCGCTGCTTCCATGCCGCCAATCCGAATGCCGTGTCGCCCTGTTTGTCTTTGGCAAAAACATCCGCGCCTGCATCGGTCAGGGCGGATGCCGCGCGCAGGTTTCCCTCCCATGCCGCTACATGCAGGGCGGTCTGCCCGTATTTGTCCTTCAGCTCGGTATTCGCATCATACTGCGCCAGCAGGGCGATCATTTCGGCGTTGTCGCGCGTCGCTGCGTGGTGCAGCGCGGTGTAGCCGAATTCGCCGCCGGTCAGGTTCGGGTTCGCGCCCCCCTCCAGCAGTAGGGTCGCCGACAAATAACTGTTTTTCGACGCGGCGAACTGCAACAAGGTCAGTCCATCGGCGTTTTTCACATCGGGATCGCCGCCATCCGTCAGGAAACGGTATAGCGCGCCGATATCCTCGGTCTCGGCGGCCTTGAAGGCCAGCCGGACGGCGTCCACATTATTAAAGTCCTTGATCATGCGGGAGAAAGAGTAAAACGCACCGTCCGTTATGTCAATGTTCGGTAAAAGGTGATTGATAATAAACGAAAATAGGGGGAAAATGGAAAATAAAGGGAAAAAACCCATGCGTGCGATCTTCTTCCTTCTGGCCTTCCTGACCTTCGCTTCTCCGGCAGCCTTTGCCGATGATATTGCGGACATAAAAACAAAGGCCGAAGCGGGCGATGCCGATGCCCAATACCGTCTTGGCTTTGCTTATGCGCAGGGGCAGGGCGTGACGCAGGATTACGCGCAAGCCGCAAAATGGTGGGCGCTGGCAACCGAGAAGGGTAATGCGGATGCCGAAAACAACCTCGCCTTTCTGTATCGCAACGGGTATGGCGTGACGCAGGATATCAAAAAAGCCGAAGAAATGTGGATCAAGTCTGCCAACCACGGGAATATTCACGCGGCATCCAACCTTGGCAATTTTTACGCCGCCGGCGAAGGCGTGACGCAGAATTACAAGGAAGCCGAAAAATGGTGGCGCAAAGCGGCCGAGAAGGGCCTGCTCAGCGCGCAGAAAAACTATGCAAAAATGCTGATGGAAGGCAAAAGCGGCGTCGTCGATAACAGCGCAGCCGCCAAATGGTACCTGAAAGCGGCCGAGCAGGGCGATGCCGACGCGCAGCTGCAGATTGCCAAGCTGTACCGCGACGGCCTGGGTGTGCCGCAGTTTTACAAGGAAGCGTCGGACTGGTTCCGCAAAGCCGCCGAGCAGGGCAATGTGGAGGCGCAGTACAACCGTGGCATGCTGTTCCGTCAGGGCAACGGCGTTGCGCAGAGCGACCGTGAAGCATGGGAATGGTTCAAGAAAGCCGGCGAGAAAGGCCATGCGCCCGCGCAGTTCGAACTGGCGAACCAGTACGCCAACGGGCTTGGCGTGGCGCAGGACGAAGTGGTTGCCGAACAATGGGCGCGCAAGGCGGCCGATCAGGGCTACGACAAGGCGCAGCACCTGCTGGGCACGATGTACGAACACGGACGCGGCGTGAAACAGGATCCGCGCGAGGCGGCGAAGTGGTACAGCATGGCGGCCGATCAGGGGCTGCCCGACGCGCAGAACGACCTTGCCAGCCTTTATGTGCAGGGCGCCGGTATGGAGAAGGATTTTTCACAGGCCGCGGCCTGGTACCACAAGGCGGCGGTGCAGGGCTTCACCAAGGCGGAATTCAATTTCGGCATGCTCTACCTGCTGGGCGAGGGCGTTGAACAGAATTACAAGGAAGCCTATGAGTGGTTTTACAAGGCCGCGCTCAAGGGCCATATCAAGGCGCAGTTCAATCTGGGTCTGCTCTACATGAAGGGGCAGGGCGTGCCGCAATACGACCGCGAGGCGGAAAAATGGCTGAAGCGCGCCGCCGACCAGCATGATGCAAAAGCAATCCGCGCCCTGCGTGACCTGAAAGACAAGCAGGCGCGCGATGCTGCGCCAAAGTAAGACGGTTTAAATGCGGCGAAGCCGCAGCGACGATAGATTGAACCCCGTCACCATCGCCGTCCCCACAATCACGATCAGCGCGCCTGCGACGGTGGCGATGCCGATGGGCTCATCGAGGAATATATGCCCCCAGATCACGCCGAAAACCGGCACGATAAAGGTGACGGTCAGCGCGGATGTCGGCCCCACATCCTCGATCAGGCGGAAATAAAGGATATACGCGATGCCGCTGCACAAGATGCCGATCGCCAGCACCAGCGCTATCATTTCGGGCGTCGGGGTGAATGTATGTCCGAAAGCGGGAACGGCGGGCAGCACCAGCAGCGTGCCCGCCCACATGCAGCCATGGGCATTGGCAAATGAATCTATTTTTGGCGCGGTCTTGGCATAGGTGGTTGCGATGCCGTAACAGAATGCCGCCCCCAGCACGAGGGCGATGGCCAAAGGCGCACCTTCCTGCAGCGCGGAGGTATCAAATCCCACCAGCAGCGTAACACCCGTTACGCCCAGCGCCAGCCCGATGACGGATTTCAGCGACAGTTTCGTGCGGAACCATGCAGCGCCAATGACTGCCGCCCATATCGGCGATGTGGCGTTGAGGATGGAGAGCAGGGAAGCCGACAGCGTTTTCGCCGCAACCGCGAACAGCAGGAAGGGCAGCGCCGAATTGAAAAAGCCCAGAATGGCGAAATGCTTCCAGTCTTTCCATGTGCCAAGGTTTTTCTTCAAGATCGCGCCGAAGCCCAGCAGGAACAGCGCGGCCAAACCAAGGCGCAGCGCAATCAGCACCGCAGGCCCGATGACCGGCGCGCCGATGCGTGTCAGCATGAATGAACCACCCCAGATGGCGGAGAGCAGGATGAGGCGGAGTAGGCTGGGCGTGTTCATCGCGGTTGTCCGAAGTTGCAGCGCAAAGTCTGGTCTGTTCGGCGCAAAGGCGCGCGCCGTTTCCGGACATATAACCGGCGGCAGCTGATAAAAAAGGGCAGTTTGAAAATTTAGCGAACGACCCGTTCGACCACATCATGTGGCACGGAACGGTCGGCCTTGCGCGCGACAAGCCGCATGCCGGGCTTCCACGAGAAGAAAAATTTCTCGACCGTCAGGTCGTGCGCGTTCAGCAGGCGCGTCATACCAAGGCGGGTGAAATAGGTGATATGTTCGGGCGGCATCACCGCGTCCCATTTCAGGAAATTACGCGGCACGCGCCAATGGCCGGCTTCGGGCGTGGTGATATACACAACCCCGCCCGGCGCCAGCAATTTTGAAATCGCGGCGACGAAAGCATCGGGGTTGGGCACATGCTCGATCACTTCGCTGGTATAGATAATGTCGGCCTTGTGGCCTTCATTGGCGTAATCCTGCACGGCGATGGTGCGGAAATGGTCGCCGAAGCTTTCGCGCGATGCTTTTACGGCGGTGTCGTCGATATCGATGCCCTTGGCATCAAGCCCCAGTGCCAGCGCCGCCTTGACGGTGAAACCGTAATTGCAGCCGACATCCAGGAACACCTTGCCGGGGGTCATTTCGCGCAAATAGGCGATGCGGCGGCTGGCGCGCTTGATCTTGCTGTCTTCCTTGGCGCGGTAATTGGTCGTGCCCTTATAGGACTGGTAAAAGGCCGTCAGCTCCTCCGGCGTGGGGAAGGGATCGACCGTGACCGTGCCGCAGCCTTCGCAGCGCAGCAGCGTATAGCCGTTCTTGGTCCCGAGGGTTCGGTCGGGGTTCAGGGCGTTGTGGCAGGCCTGGCAGGCGGGAAGGCTGTGGGGTTTTCGCTGGGTTGTCATGGAAGCGAGACTAAATCGTTTTGGATGTATGTCAATCCATATGCGCCAATTGAAAAGGCCCGGGTTGGAGGACCCGGGCCTTTGATCAAGAACGCTTCAGATGCGCGCTTATGCGTTAGCACCATGAGAAGCTGCGGGAGCCTGACGGATCACGGGAGCCAGGGTCTGGAACTGCTGACCACCGTCAACGCGGAATTCGATCGCCTTTGCGGTCATCGCTGCGTCGCGGGTGGTTTTGAAACCTTCGATCTTTTTCATGTCCATGGCCTTGCTCCTTAGTTTTTGTGGTTGGGCAATTTTCTTGCGCCTTAAGACCAGAATGCGAAATAAAACGCCGATTGTCAAATAACAATGTTTAGATTAACCCCTATTAACACATAATTAATGCTGTTATTTCATAGCGTTGCATAAATTAACTAATTTTTGAATCAAACACGAAAAACGCCCCCATACGGGGGCGTGATTCTTACGAAATGCTTTCGAATCGGCGAATCGGGCTGTTTTAGGGGGTGGGGGCCTTGGCCGCCGGACCTGCATATTTGGCTGTTTGCGCAAAGATTTCAGCGCCACTTGCGCGGTGTTCAATGGCTTTTTCGATCCGTTTGAACTCGCCGGTGTCACGGCTGCCTGCGATCCCATGTAATGTCATATGCTCTGCCCCTTGGATGCTTTAGTTATTCCCATAGTGTTATTATCCCTCATTTTCCCGAAAGGTCAAAACCTAAAAAGTTTTCATATTGAATTCAAAGGGATGCGCCACGATGCTCTGCTGCGTTCATTAAGCTTAATTAACAGCCGCGCATGAAAGTGACTGAAATTACGGGGTTTTTGAAATAAAAGTGATTCTCTGGTTGAGCATAAGGCTGCGAGGGCATTTTATCCCTCTCCCAAATGAGAGGAGAGAAATTACTCCACCACCACCAGCGCATGCTTCTTCTTCCCCGCCGACAGCTTGATGGCTTTTTCGGCGTTGAGGTCGGCAAGCGTGATGACGCGGGTGTCGCTGTCGACTTTTTCGTCGTTCACGCGCGCGCCGCCGCCGGCGATCAGGCGGCGGGCTTCACCGCCGGACGCCGCCAAACCTGCGTCCTTGAACAGCACAAAAACGGGGATGCCTTCCTCCAGCTTTGCGCGGGGCAGGGCGATGCGGGGCAGGCCCTCGGCGGATGCGCCTTCCTCGAACGTCTTGCGCGCGGTTTCGGCGGCATCGGCGGCGGCCTTGTCGCCGTGGCACATGCGGGTGGCCTCCAGAGCCAGAATCTTTTTCGCCTCGTTGATTTCTGAACCCTTCAGCGCCTCGATCTGCGCGATCTCGTCCATCGGCAGTTCGGTGTAGTATTTCAGCATGCGGCCCACATCGGCGTCTTCGGTGTTGCGCCAGAACTGGTAGTAATCATATGCGCTCAGCATATCCGAATTCAGCCAGACCGCGCCGGATGCCGATTTGCCCATCTTCGCGCCCGATGCGGTGGTCAGCAGCGGCGTGGTGAAGCCATACAGCTCCTTATGTTCCGTGCGGCGGCCCAGTTCGATACCGTTCACGATATTGCCCCACTGGTCCGACCCGCCGAATTGCAGCGTGCAGTTATATTTGCGGCTGAGTTCGACGAAATCATAGGCCTGCAAAATCATGTAATTGAATTCAAGGAAGGTGAGGGGCTGTTCACGCTCCAGCCGCGTCTTCACGCTGTCGAAGGTCAGCATTTTATTGATCGTGAAATGCCGCCCGTAATCGCGCAGGAATTCGATGTAATTGAGTTTATCGAGCCATTCGGCGTTGTTCACCATCACGGCATCGGTCGCGCCGGTGCCGAACTTCACGAATTTCGCGAAGACCTTTTCGATGCCCGCGATATTGTCGGCGATATCCTGCTCCGTCAAAATCTTGCGGCTTTCGTCCTTGCCGGAAGGATCGCCCACCTTGGTGGTGCCGCCGCCCATCAGCACGATCGGCTTGTGCCCCAGCTTCTGGAACCAGCGCATCATCATGATCGACAGCAGGCTGCCCACATGCAGGCTTTTCGCGGTCGCGTCATAACCGGTGTAGCAGGTGACGATGCCCTCGCTCAGTTTTTTGTCCAACCCATCCAGATCGGTGCATTGGTGCAAAAACCCGCGTTCCTGCATGACTTTGACGAATTCCGAGCGCATTTATTTCCTGCCTTTCAATACGGCTGCCATAATTTCATTTTTGCCTTTTGTATTCAATGTTTTATGTCAGTTTCGCGGTTTATTATTGACATAATAATTACAAAAAGTGTATAAAGACAGACTGTTAACCCCATAAAACGGCTGAAGCCATGGCGCAAACACGCGATGACCGCAACCACCTGAACGTGATCCGCGCATTCAACGACGCGGCATCGGGGCTGGACGACCGCAGCAATTTTTCGCGGTTTATCGATGCCGCCGAACGTCTTGCGCGCGAATTCAGCAACCTGATGCGCAGCGCCGCCCGCACCGCGCTGGAACGCGCGGAACTGTTGGAAAGCATGGCGGGTGTGTTCGACACCTTTATGCGGCAGGATTTCAAGAGCGATGACGGCGTTTACAAGCTGGAAAACACCACCCGCGTGCTGCGCAAGCTGGGCGAGGCCTTTGTGGCGAATTTGACCGAAGTAACCATCCCGTCGCATTTCACGACCGACCAGCTGGACAACCTGTCCGGCAAGCTGAAATCGGCGGCGCAGGTGCGCGAAGACATGAGCGATTATTTCCCCGGCCGCCCCGGCAGCGCGGCGATTGCCGAACAGGGCAAGGCCTATTGCGATCTGGCAAAGGAAATCGAGAAGGTTTCCAAGGCATTCGGCGGCGGCGCAGCACCTGCCACCGCACCCGAAGAACCGCGTTCTTCCCGCCCCGGCGGATACCGCCGCCGTTTCTAATAACTGTTTACAGCATCATCCGGCAGGGGCATTCTGAAGGCATGGAAAAGTTTCATGTTATCGGCCTGATGAGCGGCACTTCACTGGACGGCATCGATGCCGCCCTGATCGAAACGGATGGCGAACGGCATATCGCGCGCCTTGGTTTCCTGACCGTGCCTTATGACGACACGCTGCGCCAGAAAATCCGCGCCGTGCTGAACATCACCAAAGACAAACTTGCCGATACGCGCGAGATCGAACGCGAGATCACGGTCGCGCAGGCGAATGTCGTGAAGGCGCTGCTGGCGCAGGTGAAACTGAAACCGTCCGACATCAACCTGATCGGTTTTCACGGCCAGACCATCGCGCATGATCCTGCGAATAAATGGACCTGCCAGCTGGGCGACGGCGCGCTGCTGGCACAGCTGACGGGCATTCCCGTCGTGAACGATTTCCGTACCGCCGATGTGCTGGCGGGCGGGCAGGGTGCGCCGCTGGTGCCCGTCTATCATCAGGCGCTCGCATGCGGCCGCGCCACGCCGCTCGCGTTTTTGAATATCGGCGGTGTGGCGAATGTCACTTATGTTGGCGCAGAAGTCATCGCTTTCGATACCGGCCCCGGCAATGCGCTGATCGATGACTGGATGCTGCAAAAAACCGGGCAGAAGCATGACGAAAACGGCGCAACCGCCGCGCGCGGCCACGTGAACGAAACGGTCTTGCGCGAATTGCTGAACCATAAATTCTTCTGCGAAAAACCGCCCAAATCGCTCGACCGCAACGACCTTGTGTCCTCGGCGTGGAAAGATTTGTCGGTGGAGGACGGCGCGGCGACGCTCGCGGCCTATACGGCGGGCGCGGTTGAAAACGCCCTGTTCTTCCTGCCCGAAAAGCCGAATGAATGGATTGTCGCGGGCGGCGGGCGCTTGAACGTCACGATCATGAAAATGCTGCGCGAGAAACTAGGTGTGCCTGTTATCTCCATCGATGACATCGGCCTGAACGGCGACGCGATCGAGGCGGAGGCCTTTGCCTATATGGCCGTGCGCAGCTATCGCGGGCTGCCCATCAGCTTCCCGAAAACAACGGGCGTTCCGCAACCGATGGTGGGCGGCAAGCTTAACCATGTGGCGGATGCTGCGTGACGTTGTTCTGCCATGCCTGAAATCCTCAACGCCACCGATGAAAACATAAAACGCGCCGCCGACCGCCTGCGCGCTGGCGAACTTGTTGCGCTGCCGACCGAGACGGTCTATGGCCTTGGCGCGGATGCGACGAATGATGCGGCGGTCGCGAAGATATTCGAGGCCAAAGGCCGCCCCAGTTTCAACCCCGTCATCATCCATGTAAATGACAAGGCGGAGGCCGAGCAGTTTGTCACCTTCAACGCCCGCGCCGCGCTGCTCGCCAGCATCTTCTGGCCGGGGCCGCTGACGCTGATTTTGCCGCGCCGCGCCGATGCGAAACTCTCGCTGCTGACCAGCGCGGGATTGCCGTCGCAGGCTGTGCGCGCGCCTGTGCATCCGGTCGCCCGCGCTTTGATCGCCGCACTCGGCCGCCCCATTGCGGCCCCCAGCGCGAATGCATCCGGCAGTCTCAGCCCCACCACGCCGCAGCATGTGGCGCAAAGCCTCGGCGACCGCGCCGGATTGATTTTGGCAGGCGGCAAGGCGGCGGTCGGGTTGGAATCGACCGTGCTGGATTTAACGGGCGAAACACCCGTCATGCTGCGCCCCGGCGGCATCACGCGCGAAGACATCGAAATGGCGCTCGGCGAAAAAATCGCGGTGGAGTTCGAGGCCGTGACCGACGCGCCCAAATCCCCCGGCCAGCTGCTGAAACATTACGCGCCGAAAACGCCTTTGCGGCTGAAGGCCGTCGATGTCGCGCCGGGCGAAGCGCTGCTCGCTTTCGGCTCCGTCAAATTCATGGGCATCAAGGGCGGCGGTTCCGCCCGCGACCTGCCCGCAGGCGCGCTCATGAATCTTAGCGAAACCGGCGACCTCACCACCGCCGCCGCGAATTTATTCTCGATGCTGCATCAACTTGATGCCGGCGGTTTTTCCGGCATCGCCGTGATGGATATCCCGCAAACGGGGCTGGGGATTGCAATTAATGACCGGTTGAAACGAGCGGCGGGGGCGCAGAAAGCCTAAAAGGTATCTGAATTACGGAGACCCACTGCTTCTGCATAACTCAAAAACATTTATCGACGAGAATTTTTCATCTTCATGTTGCGCCCAAGCTATTTTGCAACCATCCGGAGATAAGCTGATTTCATTTTTGCGATCTATTTCAGATGTAATTTCCACAATGGCTGCATTTTCTTTAGCTAGAAATAACGTGTGCTTATAAGGAATTTTTGGGTGTTCGCCAAAGATTAGTAAGCCTGCTTTAGTCAGAATTCCAATCGCTGGATTTACATTGGGATTAATATCAAACCACCATGGTCCCGCAGCATAAGTCATTTTGCTAAGGGGCTGCAATTTGTGGTCGAACAGTGTTACTTCTGTCCGCTTATCAGGAAGTAATCTGGTTGTATAATAAGTATCAGCAAATCCGGCATACCGAAAAAAAGGTGCTGCATTTTCTGATAAGTTCAGTTCTCTTGATGTGCCATCTGCCATATTCAGAAAAAATTTTTCATTCTCTTTTGACACAAATCCATCGCCAGTACGAAGTACGAAAATATCCGGCTGTGGATATCCCAAATAAAATTTGCAATCTATTTCTTGGACACGAGCAGTTTCGAAGTTTTTTGAAGTACGGGGAACATAGGTTAAGTCAGTTCCTAGCTTGCCATACTGAACTATTGAAACCATCACCTCTCCATCTGGTTTCGTAACTCCGCGGTCGTAAAAAGCAATATTTCCACTACTGCTATCAAAGCAGTAATTTATGGTCATATTTTGAGCGATTTTTTTCTTCTGACGTGTTTTTAAATTAACTGAAATAAACGATCGTGGAATCGACTTATCATCTTCAAAGTAAATTAAATTTTCATCATCTGCCCAATCGATCCGTCCAATACCTTTGGGAATGTCGGGAAATTTATATGTTTTAACTATGATTTTATGAGGGGTGATGATGTGCGCGTCATAACTCGAATAGGCGGCACGCTTTTCATTTGATCGCCTTTCGGAGTTTTCTTTCCATGCGGCTTTGTCTTCATACTCCGGCGCTGAAGACAAATTTATATCAATAGCTTCTCGTATTACTGCAGCAGTTATAATAATTAATATTATTAAAAAAAATCTTTTCAAGGAGCTATCCTTCTCAATCCAACCCCATCGCCACCACCTTAAACGACGGCAAAATCGCGCCCGCTTTCGACAAGGTTTCTTTCACGATCGGCAGGGCGGGGGCGTGGAAGTCTTCCATGAGTTCGTTGTAGTCGAGGCTTTTGGAATTGTCCTTGTCGTAGGTCTTCAGCAATTCATCGGCAATCGCCGCGCCGTCGGCCTGTGACTTCTTGATGAGGTCGAGGGATTGTTTGTCGCTCACCGTCTGTTTCTCGGCCAGTTCGGCGAAGATGATGGTCGATGCGACGGCGCGCTGGATTTCCTTCTTCACCAGTTTCTTGTCGTTGTCTTCATCGGCCATCTTGAACAGCACGCCCGCGCATTCATTGGTGACCGACACCGTGCATTGCAGTTTCACGCGGTCGATGAAGCGCATCAGCCGCACCATCAGCTTCGGCACCAGTTTCGGCGTACTGGAACAGCCCATATATTCCTCGGTGCTGTCGAGCGTCAACCCGTCCCATTTTTGCGATTTTTTGCTCTTGGGGTTGGGCGCGCCGATTTTCAGGACGCCGTCTTCCTCCAGCCGCACGGGGGCGATGTCGTTGCCCAGTTTCAGGTGCCAGTAATCGCCCATCTTGTCGTCCAGCTCGGCCGGCAGCAGCGTCATGTCCTTTTTTGTGGAACGGAAGTAAAAAAAACGGCTCAGGACAAGGGCTTCCTCGTATTTGCCGCAGTCGGGTGCCGCCCAGTTGCGCTGGATTTTTTCGGGCAGGGCTTCTTCCGCGCGTGCTGTTCCTGCCATGCCGAGATACAAAACAGTAATAAGGAAAATAAAAACAGCGGGGAAGAAGCGGGATTTCATCATTGCACCAATCAAAACAAGGCTTTATTCTGCGCCATCGACCGAAAAGACGAAAGAATTATGACAGAACATAAGCACATCCGGAACTTCTCGATTATTGCCCATATCGACCACGGCAAGTCAACCCTTGCCGACCGCATCATCCAGCGCTGCGGCGGGTTGGAAGCGCGCGAGATGAAGGAACAGATACTCGACAACATGGAGATCGAACGCGAACGCGGGATCACCATCAAGGCACAGACCGTGCGCCTGATGTACAAGGCGCAGGATGGCGAAACCTATCAGCTGAACCTGATGGATACGCCCGGCCACGTGGACTTTGCTTATGAAGTATCCCGGTCATTGGCCGCCTGCGAAGGCGCGCTGCTGGTGGTGGATGCGTCTCAGGGTGTCGAGGCGCAGACGCTCGCCAACGTCTATCAGGCGATCGACAACAACCTCGAAATCATTCCTGTCATCAATAAAATCGACCTGCCGGCCGCAGAGCCGGAGCGCGTGCGCACGCAGATCGAGGATGTGATCGGTATCGACGCGTCCGACGCCGTGCTGACCTCCGCCAAATCCGGCATCGGCATCGACGATTTGCTGGAAGCCGTGGTGAAACGCCTGCCCGCGCCGCATGGCGACCCCGATGTGCCGCTGAAGGCGCTGCTGGTGGATAGCTGGTACGACGCTTATCTGGGCGTCGTCGTCCTCGTCCGCGTGGTCGAGGGCACTGTGCGCGTGAAAGACAAGCTGCGCTTCATGAGCAACGGCGCGGCGTACGAAGCCGACCGCGTCGGTGTGTTCACGCCCAAACACGTCATCACCAACGAATTGAAGCCCGGCGAAATGGGCTTCATCACCTGCGGCATCAAGAACATTCACGAAACCAAGATCGGCGATACCATCACGTTTGACCGCAACCCCTGCGCCGAACGCCTGCCGGGCTTCAAGCCCTCCGTGCCGATGGTCTTCTGCTCGCTGTTCCCCGTCGATTCATCCGAATTCGAAAAACTGCGCGACAGCCTTGGCAAGCTTGCGCTGAACGACGCGTCGCTGCACCATGAACCGGAAAACTCGACCGCGCTCGGCATGGGTTTCCGCTGCGGCTTCCTTGGCCTGCTGCACCTCGAGATTATTCAGGAGCGGTTGCAGCGCGAATACAACCTCGACCTGATCCCGACCGCGCCGTCGGTGGTTTATAAAATCCACCTGACGAACGGCGAGGAGATGGAGCTTTACAACCCCGCCGATATGCCCGATGTGGTGCGCATCGCGAAGATCGAGGAGCCGTGGATCAAGGCGACGATTTTCGTGCCCGACGAATATCTGGGATCGATCCTCACACTCTGCCAGGAACGCCGTGGTGTGCAGGTTGAATTGACATGGGTAGGCAGCCGCGCAATGGCGATCTACCGCCTGCCGCTGAACGAAGTCGTGTTTGATTTCTATGACCGCCTCAAATCCATCTCGCGCGGCTATGCGTCGATGGATTATGTGCTGGACGGTTTCGAAGAAGGCGAATTGGTGCGCCTGAACATCCTTGTCAACGGCGATCCGCTGGATGCGCTGTCGATGATCGTCCACCGCTCGCAGGCCGAACGCCGTGGCCGCCAGCTGTGCGAACGCCTGAAAGACCTGATCCCGCGTCAGCTGTTCAAGATCGCGGTGCAGGCATCGATTGGCGGCAAGATCGTGGCGCGCGAAGACATCTCGGCGCTTCGCAAGGACGTGACCGCGAAATGCTATGGCGGCGACGTATCGCGCAAACGCAAGCTCCTCGACAAGCAGAAAGAGGGCAAGAAGAAGATGCGCCAGCACGGCAACGTCGAAATCCCGCAATCCGCCTTCATCGCGGCATTGCGCATGAACGACGAATAACCGTTACGGGCGGATCGCGGCAATCTTGTAGATGGTTTCCATCGCGCGGTCGCGGAACAGGCTGCCGCGCGCGCCGAATTCGTAATACATTTTCGTGACGCGCGATACTTCGTTAAAGGCTTCGCTCTTGCTCGTCTTGGCTTTTTCCAGCACGGCCTTTTCCCATTTATCCAGCGCGTTGCGTGCAAGGTCCTCGGGTGCGTCGCGCCCCAGCGCAGCGTTGCTGGCGGCGGCGAAGGCAAAGCTGAGGCCTTCTTTTTTGGATGCGAGGATATCGACGGCGGCATTCCATTCCGTCATGCCGCGTTTGCGCGCTTCGGCATTGTCGCCTGCGTTCGTCACCACCAGCTGTGCCGCCATCGCGACGCTGGCCATCTGGCGCATGTTGTTGCGGTCGGCGCGCGTGATAAGCGACAGCGTTTTTGCCACCAGTATGTCGCGCATGGCGGGTTCATCCATCATGTTCAGGCAATAGGTCGCCATGCCGATGCCCGCCTGCCAGTCGCGCCGGGCCGTCGTTTCGATCACGCCATTCACAAGATAAGGCACATCCGCCGCGCCAAGGTGGCGGCCGGATGTCAGGTTCATCAGCGACGAAAACACCTGCATGTCGTTGCCGTTCGCCGACGCCGATTTCAGGACGCGCAGGATTTGCTCCCGCTCCTGTTTTTTAATGTCATCTTTCGATTTGCGCGAAAAAATGCCCATGGCTGCCTTGGTTTGTTGGATAGGGAAGCATAACGAAATGTCTGGTTATGTCAATATCACCTAAAACGGGCTTTTAGCGCCTTTGCCGATCAGGAAACGATACGCCGCCGCTATTGACCGCGCGTCGTGCAGGGCGTTGTGTTCCTGAATGGACGACATGGGCGCGCCCAGCGTTGCCGCCAGCTTGCCGGAATTAGTCTTGCCCTTCACAATTCCATAGGATGCGCCGACATCAAAAAACCAAGGGCCGATATTGTGGCTGTCGAAGTCTTTTTCGCTGGCGGGCATGTTGTTGAACACCAGATTTTCCCGCATCACCCGCGCGTCCCAGCCATAGCATGACGTGGGGTCGCCCTCGGTGAAGGCGAGGAATTTGGCATAGGCGTCCGGGAAGGATAATCCTTCCTTCGTCACCTCCGCATTCGTAATACCCGTCAGTTGCGTGAAGAAATCCGACAGAACGGGATTTTTCACGGGCTTGATCAGGACAAGGAATTCTTCTTTTTCCTCGAGCGTATCAAGATCGAACCGGATCGCGCCGATCTGCACCATTTCACGATATTCGTTCGGGCCGGACCAGTCGCGGTCCATCGCGCCTTCCCATGTCGTGAATTCGGTGTCGTAGAAAATGATGTCGGTCATGCCGCTTTCTTTTTCCACGGGCAGGGCAGGGAGAATTTCTTCTTCTGCTTTTCTTCCGCCGCCAGCTTTGCCTTGTATTCGGCATTATTCACGGGGCCGATCGCCTTTTCGATGAAGGCGAAGGTTTCGGCATAGCCCTGGATGATTTTCTCCGTCGGCATGCCCGCGCCATGACCCGCACGGCCTTCGACGCGCATCAGCGTATCGTTGGCGGGGTGCGATTTCGCCTGCAGCGTCGCGGCCAGCTTGAAACTGTGCCACGGTAGCACGCGGTCGTCATGGTCGCCGGTCTTGATCAGGTGCGGCGGATATTTCGCGCCGGGCTTCACGTTGTGCAGCGGCGAATATTTCGCGGCGGTGTTGAAATCTTCCTTGATGCCGGGATCGCCGTAATCCGATTTCCACGATGATCCGTAAGTGCCGAGGTGGAAGCGGAACATATCCGTCACCGCGACTTCGGTAATCACCGCGCCGAACAGTTCCGGCCGCTGCAGCATGGTGGCGGAGGTGAGCAAGCCGCCATTGCTGCCGCCGTTGATGATCAGGCGTTTGGGTGAGGTATAATTCTCTTTAATCAGGTGTTCCGCGCAGGCGATGAAATCATCGAACACGTTCTGCTTGGTGGGGCCGCGGCCGCCGTTGTACCAGTCTTCGCCGAATTCGCCGCCGCCGCGCAGGTTCGACTGCACATAGATGCCGCCCGACCGCACGAAATGCGCCACGCCCGACGAAAAACCGGGCCCGAGCGGAATGTTGAAGCCGCCATAGCCATACAGCTTGGTTGCCGCCGTGCCGTCCATCGGCGTATCGGGATGGCGTATCACAGTCATCGGCACTTTCGTGCCGTCTTTCGAGGTTGCGTAAATCCGCTCCACAATGCAGTCGTTCAGGTCGAACGGCGCCTTGCCTTTTTTCTCGAAGGTTAGTTCGTTCTTTTCGATGTCGTAGGAATAAACATCGCCCGCCGACTGGAAGCCGGAGATTTTCATCGTAAACTTGTCGTCTGTCGGCAGGACGCGGCCGAAACTGGCGACGCTCTGCACGGGCAGGGGCATGTCGTGCAAATGCTGGCCTTCCGGCGTATAGACGCGCACCGCATCGGCGGTGTCGTGCGAATAGAAACCGAACAGCTTGCCCTTATGCACCATCGCGCTGTCGAGGATATCGTCCTTATGCTCCGGCAGCACCGTCACCCATTTTTCGGGCGCGGGGTCGCGCGGGTCGAATTTCACCAGCTTGCCATGCGGCGCGTCCTTGGTCGTCAGTGCGAGGATCGTGCCGTCTTCGTATTCGGTGATCGGCACGATGGTGGTTTGCTTGGGCGGCAGCAATTCCTTGAATTCTTCGGTGCTGCCATAGGGGCGGAAATAGAGGCCGGAGTTCTTATCCGTGCCGACCGAATGCCATATCCATTCGTATTTCGATGTCAGCAGGCGCGACGGCGACACGAAGCTGTCCTCCAGCTGCGATTCAAACACCTTTTTATCATTCGCCACATCGTCGCCGATGGTGTGGTGCTTGATGATCTTGCGGCGCGTGCCGTCATGGCTGGGATAAGTGTATTGGAAACTTGCGCTTGAACCTTTGTCCCACAGCACGGAGGTGAAGCGGCAGTTTTCAATAGTGTCCTTCATCGTCTCGCGCTTTTCGACATCATAGATGAACAGCGTTTGCGCATCGCTGCCGGCTTCGGATGTGAAATAGACGATTTTCTTGCCGTCCGCGCTGGGGCTCCAGCCGGAAAGCGCCACCGTGCCGTCTTTCGACAGGGTGTTGGGGTCGAGGATAGTTTCCCAAGGCCCGTCTTTCGATGTGCCCACTTGCACGACACCTTGTGCCGCAAGCGCCTTCTGGAACGTACGGAAATAGACTTGCCCGTATTTGCCGGGCAGGCTCTCGCCATCGTAATTCAGCGCGTCGGTCATAAATTGTTTTGCGCTGTCGATGCTTTTGTCGCTGCCAGCGATATACGACTGGAACTGCGCGTTCTGTTTCGCGAGCCATGCCGCCGTTTCGGGCGCGTCGAGGTTTTCCAGCGGGCGGAACGGGTCCGACACCATGCGGCCATGCAGGTTTTCGACCGTGTTGTCCATCGGCGCGTCCAATGCGCGTTTTTGTTCCTTCGCCGATACGCTGAATTGCAGGCTGTTGTTATCGTTCGCGGGCTTGCCGAATACTTTATTCGCAAGGGAACGGATCGAGCGCCGTATGTTCACGGTTATCTCCTGAATGGGTCACGATTTTGGATAACGTGATTATTCAGGATTACGGATACGAAGGCAAACGAAGTTGTTTTTCCGGAATTTTCAAATTTTCTTGCGTGAGATATATTCCAGAAGACCGAGCGTGGAGCCGTCATGCGCGCCAGGCTTGCCGGATTTAATCTCGGATTCTAGCGTTTTGGCCAGCACTTTGCCCAGTTCGACGCCCCATTGGTCGAAACTGTTGATGCCCCAAATGATGCCCTGCACAAAAACTTTATGCTCGTACATCGCCAGCAGCATGCCGAGCGTGCGGGGGGTCAGTTCATCCAGCAGGATGGTGGTGGAGGGGCGGCTGCCAAGGAAATTGCGGTGCGGTTCGGCCGTGTTCTGCTTCCCCGTGATCAGCGCTTCGGATTGCGCGAACATATTGGCGAGCAGCATAGTCTGCTGGTCTTTGTTGCCATAGGGCGTTTTCACGGCGGCGATGAAATCGACCGGCACGGTGCTGGTGCCTTGGTGCAGCCATTGGAAAAAGCTGTGCTGTGAATCTGTGCCCGGTTCGCCGAACACCATCGGGCCGGTCGGCGTGGTCACGGGCTGGCCTTCGCGCGTCACGCCCTTGCCGTTGCTTTCCATGTCCAGCTGCTGGAGAAAAGCGGAGAGGCGGCCAAGGCAGGCGTTATAGGGGATCACCGCATAGGCGGGATAATCCATGAAATTTCGGTACCAGATGCCCAGCAGCGCCATCTGGACAGGGATGTTTTGCTCGATGGGCGCTGTCTTGAAATGTTCGTCCATTTCATGCGCGCCCGCCAGAAACTCGGCGAATTTATCCGCGCCGATCATCAGCATGACCGACAGGCCGATCGCTGACCAGACGCTGTACCGCCCGCCGACCCAGTCCCAGAAAGGAAACATGTTGTCAGGTTCGATGCCGAATTTCTGCACGGCATCGGTGTTCGTCGATGCGGCGACGAAATGTCTCGCAACCGCCGCTTCGTCCTTGTAATGCGTCAGGAGCCATTCGCGGGCGATATGCGCGTTCTGCATGGTTTCGGCGGTGGTGAAGGTTTTGGACGCCACAATAAACAGCGTGGTTTCCGGCGACAGCTTCGCCAGCGTGCGGGAGAGGTCTGACGCCTCCACATTCGCTACGAAATGCGCGGTCAGGCGCTTGTGGTGGAACGGGGCGAGCGCCTGCGTTGCCAATTGCGGGCCAAGGCTCGACCCGCCGATGCCGATATTGACGATGTCTGTAATCTCGTCGCCGCTGTGCCCGCGCCACTTTCCGTTGCGCACGGCATCGGTGAATTTGCGCATGGCGTCCAGCACGGCGTGAACATCATTCACGACGTTCTTTCCATCGACATTCACGGCCTTGCCCTTGGGCGCGCGTAGCGCAGTATGCAGCACGGCGCGGCTTTCGGTCGTGTTGATCTTGCCGCCGCGCAGCATCTCGTTGCGCGCGGTCTCGACGCCGGCTTCGGAGGCGAGGCTGGCCAGTATTTCAAGCGTCTCGTCGGTTGCGAAATTCTTGGAAAAATCCACCAACAGGCCGGGCAGCTGGAAAGACATCTTGCCAAAGCGTCCGGCATCGCCGGCGAACAGGTTTTTCATCGTCTGGCCGCGCAAGGTTTCGCGGTGCTGCTTCAATTGCTGCCAGTTCTTGAAATGCGCGGTGTCTTTCATCTGGGGCTTTCGTGCTATTGCTTTTCGTTGCGCGGCAGATCCATGCCGGGCGGGCGGTCGAGCAGGATATCGACATTCATGTTTTTCGGCTTGCCGACCAGAATGATCGCCAGTTTGTCTGCCTGCAAAACCTTGGCCGATACGCGTTTCATGTCGCTCATGCTGACCGCATTGATCAGCGCGTTGCGCTGGTTGATGTATTCGGGGCCAAGGCCGTCGCGCTGGATGTCGTTCAGCGCGCCGGAAATGTCGCTGGTCGATGTCAGTTGCAACAGCAATGAACCGGTCAGGTATGATTTCGCATCCGCCAGTTCATCGGCGGTCGGCCCGTCCTTGGCCATCACCGCCCATGACTCTTTCAGCAGGCGCACGGCTTCTTCCACTTTTTCATTGCTGGCGGACATGTTCGCCTGAATGATGTCCGCGCTGCGCATATTGCTGAGCGAGCTATAGACGCCATAGGTCAGGCCGCGTTTTTCGCGAATTTCCTTCATCAGCCGCGCGTTGAAGCTGCCGCCGCCAAGGATATAGTTCATGATGACGCTGGCATGCCAGTCCTTGTCCGTGCGCGCAAGGCCCTGTTCGCCTGCGATAATGTATGTCTGCGGCGCATCCAGCGGCAGCAGGATCGTCTTGCCCGCATAGCCCGGCGTAGTGGCGGGCAGATCGACAGACGCGGCCTTTTCCGGCAGCGTGCCGAAGATTTTATCCAGCGTCTCCTTGGCTTGGTCTGGCGTGATGTCGCCCGCAATTGCCACTTTCAGCACGTTGCGGCCAAACTGTTCCTTGACGAACTGCAGCAGGTCTTTGCGCGTGATGGTCGTCATGCTGTCGAGGTTGCCAAACCCGGGGCGCGAATAATAATGCCCTTCGAACAGCATGCCGTTAAAGGTACGCGCGACAAGCCAGCCGGGTTCGCCCATGTTTTCCTGTATTTCCGACACGTTTGCGGCCTTCATGCGGTCAACCGCGTCCTGGTCAAAGCGGGGGGCGTTCAGCGCCATGCGCAAAAGGTCGAACGCCATGTCCTTGTTTTTAGACAGCGTCTGCACACGTCCATAAAATGCGTCGCGGCCGGCGGTGAAGGACATGCTGATCGCATTGTCCGACAGCTTCGCCTGGAATTCCTGGCTTTTCATTTTATCCGCGCCCTCATCCAGCAGGATGGAGACGAGGCGGCCGACGCCCGGCTTGTCTTCCGGGTCGAAGGCAAGGCCGCCCTCGAACGAGAAGTTCATCGAAATGACGGGCACCGAATGGTCCTCGACCAGCCATGCCTCGACGCCGGACGGCGATTTAAGCACCTGAACGTCCAGCACCTTGTCTTTCGCGGCGAAGGCGGGGGATGCGAGCAGCAGGAACGCGAAAAAAACAGGAAGAATGCGGATCATTTCTTTTCTCCCTTGCCGTCGGCGGGGGCGGGCTTGATTTGCGGCAGCATTACGCCGGTCACGGGCAGGTCGCTTGATTGAAACACAGCGTCGATCGCGTCGTTGATGTCGTCGATGGTCAGCTTGTGGATGCGTTCGACGCGGTTTTCGACCCAGTCGATGTTCATGCCGCTGGCCAGTACGCGGCCGAACAGCGTGGCGGGGCCCTGCAGGCTGTCGCGGTAATAGGTGAAGCTCGCTTCCAGCCGGTTTTTTGCGGCGTTCAGCTCCTCCAGCGTCACGCCCTTGTCGATCAGCAGGCGGATTTCCTTGTCGATGGCTGCCTGCACCTGCTGGATGTTGCTGCCGGGTGCCGGGTTGGCATAGACGGCGAAAGTGGTGTCATCCATGGCGATCGCGTCGTAATCGGCGCCCGCCGTGACGGCGATTTTCTGGTCGATCACCAGCGACCGGTACAGGCGCGAGGTCGACGTGCCGCCCAAAATCTGCGCCAGCACCTCCATCGCCTCGCTGCCGTGGCGCACGCGGTAGTTTTTCATCGTCACGGGCTGGCCGATGCGAGGGTCCTGCATGATGATCTGGTGTTCCGCCACGATGGGTGCGGGCCGGGGACGCTCGCGGCGCGGCACTTCACGCACGGCCAGCGCACCGTAGTATTTTTCCGCCAGCGGCTTCAGTTCCGCCGCCGTCACGTCGCCGGACACCACGACAATCGCGTTATTGGGCGCGTACCATGTATTGTAATACGACAGCACCTCGTCGCGCGTCAGCTCCTTCATTTCATGCAGCCAGCCGATGATGGGCGTGGAATAGGGGTGGTTGACGAACAGCGCGCTCATCAATTGTTCCTGGAATTTCGCCTGCGGCGTGTTGTCGATGCGCTGGCGGCGTTCCTCGATGATCACTTCGCGCTCCGATGCGATTTGTTCCTCACGCAGGACAAGGTTGTTCATGCGGTCGGCCTCCATCTCCATCACCTTGGGCAGGCTGGCGCGCGGCACGTTCTGGTAGTAGGCGGTGTAATCATGGCTGGTGAAGGCGTTATCGACCCCGCCCATTTTTTTCACGATATTCGAAAACTGGCCGTCCGGCACTTTTGTCGTGCCCTTGAACAGCAGGTGTTCGAGGAAATGCGCGACGCCGCTTTCGCCCTGTTTCTCATCCGCCGCGCCGAATTTGTACCAGACCATATGCGTCACGACGGGCGCGCGGTGGTTTTCGATGACCACGAACTGCAGCCCGTTTTCGAGCGTGAAGGTTTCGGCATTGAACGTCTTGGCCTGCGCGGCAAGCGGCGCAAGGCAGAGGACACACGTGAAAAACACCCTTAAAAGCTGCTGCATGGGCCGCCCTTTGTTATCGTCTTTGAAGATGCTAGACTGTTATTATAAACGTATGTTTAACAGAGATTTAGAATGAAAAAAAGCAATCCCGACACCACAAAAATCCTCCTCGCCCCGTTCCGCAAGGAGATCGATAAAATCGACGACCAGATCCTGAAACTGCTCGGCCAGCGCTTCGGCGTGGTCAGAAAAGTCGCCAAGGTCAAGATAAAGCACGATATTCCGGCTTTTCTGGGCGACCGTGTGACGCAGGTGCGGGAGCGCGCGGCCACCAACGGCCTGAAATATGGAATTGACCCGGACTTCATGCGCACGCTTTACACCTTCATTATCTATCAGTCCTGCGCAATCGAAGACCTTGCCAAGGCCGAAGCCGGCAAGAAAAAAGCCAAAAAGACAAAGAAGTAATAATGAGATTCTTCGCGGCCCTCGTCTTGATGGTTGTGATATCGGCACCCGCTGTTGCGGCGGGGCCGGAGATTTCTATGACCGTCAATACACGCAAGGAAATTTGCGGCAGCCTGCTGAATGCCATCCGTTTCCGCCCGATGCTGCTGACCTATAATCCGGACTCGGAACTGGAACAGCCGCTGCGCCTGCGTCGCGGGCATCCCGGCGCAATATTGCCGGGCGGCAGCAACAACGTGTTCCCGATGGTCTGGGACAGGCAGCTGAGCAACGGGATGTTCGCCATGGAAGACCGCGACCATTACCGCCAGTTCATGCGGGACGGGCTGGAATACGATAAAAACTATTTCGTGCAGCAAACATCGGTCAATTTTTTTAATAAATACAAACCGAACCGCATTTTCGTGCGCAAGAACATCGGCAACAACCGCATCCCGCTTCACCCGCTGCTGTTCATGAAGGACGGCACGCCGCTTGCGGCCGCTTTCAACGCGCTGCAACCTTCCGACATGGTGCAGTATATCGCCGACAGCTTCCCCATCGTGCGCAAGCCGAATGAAATCACCGTCTATCAACTGGTGCCGCAATCTGAATCCGCGACCAGCGTGAAGGCCGAAACCATCTGCCAGTTCAGGACACAATAAACATGGGCTTCACCGAAGGCACGACACTCTGGGACGACAGCGGTCTGCCAGCACGGCAGGCGGCCTACCGCATCCTGAACGAGATTTTTTACAAAAACAAAAACCTCGACGAAGCGATGGCGCAGTCGCAAATACTTGAAACGCTGCAGGGCAGGGACAAGGCGTTCGTGCGGCTGCTGGTGTCGCTGGTGCTGAAACGCGCGCGCGAAATGGACAGCATCCTTGAAAAACTGCTGCGCGACCCGATTGCGATGCTGAAGCCGCCGCAATTGATCAATATCTTCCGCCTTGGCATCGCGCAATACCTGTACCTGAAAACGCCCGCCCATGCCGCAGTGAATACATCGGTCGAACTGGCGGAGGCGGAGCGGATCGTGCACCACAAATCGCTGGTGAATGCCGTGATGCGCCGTTTGACGCGCGAAGAAACCGTCCTGCTGCCCGACCGCGAAGCGGGACGTACGAACACGCCTGCATGGCTGTGGAACGCGTGGATGAATGATTATGGCGTCGAAACCGCGCTGGATATCGCCGCCGCCAATCTTGGCGAAGGAGCTATTGATTTTTCGGTCAAGAATAACCCCGAAGAATGGGCGCAGAAACTGGAGGCGGTGCTGTTGCCGACCGGCAGTTTGCGCCGCGACGGCGGCGGCTTCATTCCCGACCTGCCGGGCTTCGTCGAAGGCGCATGGTGGATTCAAAACGCCGCCGCCGCAATCCCCGCAAAGCTATTCGGCGATTTGAAAGGCAAGACTGTCATCGATCTCTGCGCCGCACCCGGCGGAAAAACCGCGCAGCTTGCGGCGATGGGTGCAAATGTCATCGCGCTCGACCGATCTGCCGAACGCGTGCGCCGCCTGACTGAAAACATGGAACGCCTGAATTTGAAGGTCGAAACCGTTGTTGCCGACGGGTCGGTCTGGCAACCTGCCGAACTGGTCGATGCCGTGCTGCTCGATGCGCCCTGCACCGCCACCGGCACCATCCGCCACCAGCCCGATGTGCTGTGGTTGAAAGAACCCAAGGACGAAGAAAAACTGGCCGCGCTGCAAAAACGCCTGCTGGAAAATGCGGCCTTTATGCTGAAGCCGGGCGGCGTGCTGATTTACTGCACCTGTTCGCTGCAAAAAGCCGAAGGCGAAAATCAGGCCGCATGGGCCTTGCGTAAACAGTTCGGATTAAAGCCGCTGCCCATCACCGAAAAAGATCTGCCCGGCATCGCCGACATGATCACGCCTCTGGGTGAACTCCGCTGCCTGCCGCAGCATTGGGCAGGGCAGGGCGGCCTTGATGGGTTTTATATCGCCCGTTTCGTGAAGGCTTAAATTCCTAAAAACACTCGATCTTTAAAAAACTGTTTTCCAGCACGGAACAATTTTGCCATGCGCGCGTATGCAATCCGACCGGAATGAAACGATTAAAAAAACTGGAGAAGGCACATGGTCGATAACATGCAAGAACAAGCGAAACAGGAACAGATCCGCCAGGATCAACTGCGCCAAGAGCAGTTGCGTCAGGAGCAGATTAAAAAAGAACTGCAAGCGCAGGACGAACTTCGCGCGGCGCAAATCCGCACGGAAGATTTGAAAAAAAGCGGCCTGACCGACGCGTCGATTGACGCCATCAACTAAGGCTGTTTTTATAAGGTAACGGGGCAAAGCCGTGGATGACCGGCTTTGCCCCGTTATGCTTTTGTATAGCATGTCATTCACGCGCGTTATGAACCGCAACGAGTTGTCTCAACCTCATGGATCCCTACCTTCGCGGGCATGACGAATGAAGGAGCGAGATTCCATATCGTCTAATTTTACCGGAATCAAATTTTTAAATTGCCCGATTCGCAGGCAGCTGCTATAAAAGGCATATGAGTCAACGGGTTCGCATAGCACCTTCGGTTTTATCTGCAGATTTCTCCAAACTGGGCGAGGAAATCAAAGCAATTGACGCTGCAGGCGCCGATTATATCCACCTCGATGTGATGGACGGCCACTTTGTGCCGAACATTACCTTCGGGCCCGTGGTGCTTGAATCCTTACGTAAAACGACATCCAAGACCTTCGACGTTCACCTGATGATCGAACCGGTCGATCCGTTTATCGAGGGCTTCGCGAAGGCGGGCGCCGATATCATCACATTCCATCCCGAAGCGGGCGCGCATCCGCACCGCACGATCCAGCTGATCAAATCATTCGGCAAAAAGGCGGGCATCTCGCTCAACCCTTCCACGCCGGTCAGCGTGCTGGATCATCTGCTGCCGGACCTCGACCTTGTGCTGGTCATGACGGTCAATCCCGGCTTCGGGGGTCAGAAATTCATTCCGCTGCTCGACAAAATCCGGGCGGTCCGCGAACGCATCAACGCATGCGGCAAGCAGATCGATCTGGAAGTCGATGGCGGGGTTAACGCGGAAACCGCAAAACAGGTGATCGGCGCAGGGGCCGACGTGCTTGTGGCGGGGACGGCGGTCTTCAAAGAAAAGGACTACGCGGAAGCGATCAAGCGGCTGCGCGGTCAATAAAAAAAGAACACGGTACATGGGGAGTTGTGTCCGGGAGGGGTCCCGGCGCAAAGGGGATTCGACGATGTTTTTGACTGAAGGACTCAGTTTCAAGGGGATTCGTCCTCTGCAGATGCTGTCACTTGGCAATCCGCTGGCGGGCTTCGCTCTGCCCCAGCGCATTCCCGACCACCTGCGGGTGGTGCCGCCCGACCCCTGGGGCGGTGATGCGCAAAAAGGCCGCGATATCATCGCCGGCATCTTCCGCTTCGCTGGCCAATCGATCGAGAAAAACAACCTGTCGTGGGAGCCTGAAAACGCGCGCCCCGAATGGATGGCCGAACTTCACGGATTCGAATGGCTGCGCGATTTGCGTTCCGCCGGCGGCGACCGCGCGCGCCGCATGGCGCGTGAAATGGTGGCGAACTGGCTGTCGCGCTACCAGAAACCGCATGATGTGGCATGGCGCCCCGATATCACGGGCGTGCGAATCGCGAACTGGATTTCGTTCCACGGCTTTTTCTGCGGATCGGCGGGCGATGATTTCCGGCATGAATATTTCGCAGGGCTGCTGCGTCAGGCAAAGCATTTGCAAAAAACGCTGCCCGGCGGCCTGAATGGCATTCCCTTGATGCGCGCGCTGAAGGGGCTTGCCTATTCCGGCCTTTGCCTTGATGAAGGCGAACAGCGGCTGGAGCAGGCATTCAAGGGCATTCTTGTGCAGATCAAGGAACAGCTGCTGGCCGATGGCGGTCATATTTCGCGCAACCCACAATCGACGTTTGAATTTTTGCAGATCCTTGTCGATCTGCGCACCGCGCTAACTGCAGCCAAGGTTGAAATGCCGGCCGAAGTGCAGCATGCGATCGACCGCATCGCGCCCGCCGTCAAATTCTTCCGCCACGGGGATGGCGCGCTCGCGCATTTCAACGGCGCGCAGGAAGGCCTCGCGGGTATTTGCGATTCAACGCTGATGCATTCAGGTGCGCGCGGCAAGGCGATGAAGTCTTTGCCCCATTGCGGCTACGAAAAAATTACGCTCGGTCGCGCCGCGCTGATCATGGATGTGGGGCAGCCGCTGATGTCGCGCTATGCCGACCGCGCCCATGCTGGATTGCTCAGCTTTGAATACAGCTTTGGCAAAGACCGCGTATTCGTCAACTGCGGCACGTCGGAAATTGCGGGCAAGTGGCGCGAGATTTTGCGCTCTACCGCCGCGCATTCGACCGTCACCGCAGATCACCGCAATTCCTGCCAGTTCGACGAAAACGGCCTGCTGCAAAGCCGCCCCGATATCCGCCATAAACGTCAGGAAGACGACGATATCGCGATGCTGGAGGCGAGCCATAACGGTTACATGCCCCGCAACGGCCTCATCCACCGCCGCTGCGTGCGCCTGCACGACCACGGCGATGTGCTGCTGGGCGAAGACCAGTTGCTCGGCAAATCCGGCACGGAATTCCACGCGCGTTTCCATTTGCATCCGAACATCCAGGCATCGCTCATCAATGACGGTCAGGAAGTTTTGCTGCGCGCGCGCAGCGGCATGGGCTGGCGCTTCAAGCCGCAGGGCGCGACGCTGACGCTGGAGGAAAGCGTCTATGCGGGCGAGGGCGAAACGCCGCGCCGCACCCAGCAGATCGTGCTGGGCGGCCAGACCGAAGGCGGCCCGACGACGGTCACCTGGGAACTGCGGCGCGAAAAAATCTGATAATTCAGGGATTTATAGTTTAATGCGCTTTTAATGGCGCTTTGCTATAATACGCGCATGGGTTTAAGTGAAGCATTCTTGAAGGCCGCCGATTACATGCTCGGGACGGGCCAGCGCGGGAACATCTTTCCGAAGGTGGAACCGAAACCCGTGCGCTTCGACCGCGCGCTGGAAATTTTCGACGAGATCGCGGCGATGGGCAACATCGCCTTCGGCTTCCCCGATGAAGGTTGTTTCTCGCGCGCGCACATGATGGTGCGGCAGATGTATGCGATGGACCTGACCCCGAAAAAGGCCTGGGGTTTCGAGCCCGATGGCGGCGACCTGCTGGTGAAATTGTCGAACGGAAAAGAAATTACGTGGTGGGCGCATGTCGCGGCCGCCCTGCCTGTCGAAATGCCGGACGGCAAGGTTGTCGATCTGGTGTTCGATCCGTCGATGTTTGACGGCCCTGTCACGCTGCAGCAATGGGGCAAGGCGATGGGCGCGCCCGCCTACAACCTTGAATTCGCCGAAGCGGGGCGCGCGCCGCGCGGGCATCACGGCGATTACACGCCGTGGAACCGCACCAGCCGCAAGACCGACGACGATGCCGACAAAGTCATGCGCGAATACCTGCCGCTGCAATACGTCAAGGAAACCGAACGCTTCGAAAGCCCCTTGCGCAAGCAATGGGAAAAACTGCTGCAGGACGAATACCTGCGCACGAACGACCCTGCGCCTGCGAAACCCGCGGCCGATATTTCCGCGCCCGTTGCCAAAAAGGATCTGGGCTGATGGTTCAATCAAAAGACATCGTCCGCAAAATCGTGGAACGCGACGGGCGCGTCTTGGTGTCGTTCCAAAACCACGCCGCCTATTACACCCTGCCCGCCGAATTCCGCGCCATTGCCGCATCTTCGCAGCAAGAGGGCAGGGAAGTGTCGTTTTCGTTTGATAAGGATTTGCTGATCCAATCCCTCGCGTAGCCTTTTACCCTTTGAATGATCGCTTATTCAGTAAGCGTAAAGGGTGAAATATTCCGAGGGTTGTTTACAAAATTCGTAACCTCTTTTTGAATTTCCTCAGGGGGGCCATCAAGCGGTATGGCAATCGTATCGCCGCCTTGTGAAAATTGTGCGCTTAAACCCGTGTATTGAAAGTCTTTCCTGTAATAATCAAAGCCAAGTAAAGCGATTTTCGGTTTCGTATTCTCGAATATCTTAACTTTGACGACAATATGCAGTGCGGAAGTATCGTTGCTGTACAGGTTAATGTCCTCTCTTGTGATTATTTTTAATTCAGGAGGCGTGCAACCTTTGCCCGAGTTTAGATAAGGGATTATTCCTGTTTTTATTCTATTCTCGAATAAGCCAAGTAAATTTTTATGATATAAAGCATCGGGAAAAATATTGAAATTTTTCTTCAGGGAAAGGATGTCTTTTTTTCTTTCTTCCGCGCTTTTCAAAATTCCCTTGCTTTCTTCTAATACACATTCAGCTTCTTTGTTGTGGCATTGCAAGGCGCGCTCGTATGTCCAGAGGCGTGGCACATATAAAACAATTTTATCGATTCCGCGATATATTTTACGGACAACAGCGGGCGCTACGCCTGCAGAAGCCTTACAGGATTCCTCGATTCCGGTTTGTGCGCCGGTATCCGCCCTTTGTTCCTTAGATGGAATTGTTTGATCCGGTGAAGCATATATTTCTGCTGGAAAAGACAGCAGTACCGTCGCAAATAGGAAGCTTAAAAATTTCATTGCTACATTCCTCCGCCCAGACATCGTGTGCGCTCTACCGATGAGTTTAAGGATCAAAGATAACGGAGTAAATTGATTAGAAATACAAGCTGGTTTTGGGGCGTGCCCTATCCCTAACCCACTCCCAGAGGGAGAGGGAATATTCACCCCAGCAGCTTCGTAAAGCTCATCTGCGGTTTCGCCTGCGGGCGGATGGTGTCTTTCAGGAATTCGTCGAGCGGGCGCTTGGCGTGTTTTGCTGCGGCCTCCATGAAGGCGCAATAAGCATTACCCAAGGGGCTGTCTTTTTCCACCGCGCTCACATATTCGGCGGGCGTATAGGCGCGGCCGCCAAGGATGACGGCGCTGGCGTCTTCTTTCGATTCAGCCCAGGCGCGCAACAAGTCGAGCGTCAGTTTTTTCGCGGTGTCGTCCATCATGATCCCCGTAACAGGCCCGTAACAGAAGTGTATGTGGCGAGTGTAGGCCGTGATGGTTAACGGAACGTAAACGTAAAAACGCCCGCCCCTGAAATATTGGGGCGGGCGTTTTCTACTCCGTGGCAATCCTAGTATTTGATGCCTTTTTTCTTGATCTTGTTCAGCGTGGCCAGCTGCTGCAGCTTGCCCATTTTCGTATCGGGGCCGAAGCCGAATTCTTCGGCCAGCTGTTTTGCGACGGGCGCCGCGCGTTTCAGCTTGTCGGCCGCATCGCTGCCATTCGCTTCGGCAAGGTCGATGACTTTTTTCAGGCTGTGTTCGGGGTCGGCGTTCAGGTCGATCTCCAGCTCGTTGATCGCGCGCTTGAAAAGGTGCTCGCCTGTCGATTTCGCGTTGAAGAGACGCGCGATGGTCGAAGTCGTGCCAATTTCGGGGTCGAGGATCGTGCGGAATTGCTTATCGACGAAATCGCTGACGTCGCGGATGAGTTGTTCAGTCTTGGGTGTCCATTCAACCATGGTGCGCTCCTCGTAACTTTTTTAAGTGTGTGATTTGTTCGCAGTATAAAATGTTTTATGGGTATGTCAATCATTAAGTAAAATAAAAAAATTAATATATTTCAGAATGTTATTCGTTACTGAGGGGCAGCAACCAATCATTTACCCGTTTAAAATATACTGGCCGCAATATGGGGGAGATGCCACATGCCAAGCACCGAAAAAGACTTCGAAGACTGGGAACACATCCTGTGGTTTTTCGCCGGCCATCTGCTGCAGGTGCATGACGCGCATGTGAAGGGCACGGTGGAACTGGAATCCGAAATTCAGGCATTCAACGAAGAACTCTACTACCTCATCCGCGATTACACCGCCGCCACCAAGCTCAAAATGGCGCTCCCGAAAGATGCCCCCCAGGACAAGAAAACTGCTATCATCATCCGCGAACATTACCGGCTGTACGACAAGCTGAAAGAATACATCAACGCGATGGATTGAGGTTATATGTTTTCCGCCCTCAAGTTAGGTTCACAGGTAGCGAGGCCTCTTGGAAGGGGCGACTATTTCGTTTGGACTTTTTTTATCCGGCTTTGCGCGTTCATTCCTAGCAAGCTGATGGAGAAGTTTTGGGTAAAAATTCCATGGGTAGATTTTTCACTCTATCTGGCGATGATGCCTTTTTTGTTTTTTATCGTGAGGGGACGCGTAAAAGACATTGAAAAAGGAATTCAAGAAAAAACAATTCTTTTAGAATCTTGGGTTGTTTTTGTAATAATCAGTGCAGTTTTTTACGCCCGCGAGACGTTTATGCAAGTAGAGGAAATGGATGCAAATCGCGCGATGTTAACGCTTTTGTTAATTATTTTAACTCTCGTCCCTTTCGCCTTTCTTCATTTGTATTTGCTTTTCAAACGTGGATACCTTGCCATGGAAAAAGAGGCAGCAAAGCAGGCGGCTCTATCAACAGCTAAACCCGACAATGGCAACGTAGAAACAAAATGACCGACAAAAAGCCCCCCTCCAAACCCCGTAACCCGCGCGGCGCGCAGAAGAAGGTGCGCGTGAAAACGCGGGCCAAGCGCAGCATTTCGTCCTCGCGCTGGCTGGAGCGGCAGCTGAACGACCCGTATGTGGCGCAGGCGAAGGCGGATGGTTTCCACAGCCGCGCCGCGTATAAAATCCAGCAGATGCATGATGATTTGAATTTGTTCAAGGCGGGCATGCGCGTGATCGATTTGGGCGCGGCCCCCGGCGGGTGGACGCAGGTCGCCTGCGAAATCGTCAAGCCCAAGGCCACGGGCGGGAAGGTGGTCGCGATCGACTACCTCGACATGAAGCCGGTTGCCGAAGCGATCTTCTTCAAAATGGATTTTATGGATAACGATGCGCCCGAACGCCTGACCACCGCCGTCGGCGGCAAGGCCGATGTGGTGATGTCCGACATGGCGCCACCCACCATGGGCCACCGCGAAACCGACCATATCCGCATCATGATGCTGGCCGAGGCCGCCTATGATTTCGCCAAGGAAATCCTCGTCCCGAACGGCACGTTTTTGTGCAAGGTTTTTCAGGGCGGATCGTCGGAGACTTTACTTAAACAGCTCAAAAAAGATTTCACCAAGGTCAAGCACGTGAAACCCCATGCCAGCCGTTCGGATTCAGCCGAAATGTATGTTGTGGGTATGGGCTTTAGGGGCTAAAATCGAACCTCAAAACGGCGTTCCGCATTCGCGGATTCAAGGGGTTCAATATGAAAAGAAATACGACGGTCAAAGAGCAGCTGAATTTCGACGACGTACTGCTGCTGCCCGGCGAAACCAATGTCAAACCGGCGGATGTGTCGCTGAAAACGCGCCTGACGAAATCCATCGACCTCAACATTCCGCTGGTGTCCGCAGGGGCCGACAACGTGACGGAAAGCGCGATGGCCATCACCCTTGCGCAGCTGGGCGGCATCGGCATCATCCACGACAACATGCCGCTCGGCAAACAGGTGGAGGAGGTGCGCCGCGTGAAACGCGCGGAGGGCGATATCGTCCAGAACCCCATCACCATTTCGCCGGATTCTTCGGTCGCCGAAGCGCTCGACCTCATGACCACCTACAAAATTTCCGGCCTGCCCGTGATCGAGCAGCCGTCGCAGAAAGTGGTCGGCATCATCACCAACCGCGACCTGCGCTTTTTCGAAGATTACGCCAAGCCTGTGTCGGAGCTGATGACCAAGGATGTTGTCACCGTCAAGGGCAAGCCCGAAAAGGCCTATATCAAGCAATTGCTGCACGAACGCCGCATCGAAAAAGTCGTGGTGGTCGATGACCAGGGGCGCTGCACCGGCCTGATCACCGTCAAGGATATCGAAAAACTGTCCCGCTTCCCCAATGCCGCGCGCGACATGCATGGCCGCCTGCGCGTGGGCGCGGCGGTGTCGATCGGCAAGGACGCGATCGACCGCGCCGCCGCCATGACCGATGCGGGGCTGGACGTTGTGTTCATCGATGTCGCACATGCGCATACCAAGGACGTCGCGCAAACTGTCAGCCGCATCCGCCAGCAAAGATCGAGCGAAGTGCAGATCGTGGCCGGCAACGTCGCGACCGCGAATGCCGCGCGCAGCCTGATCGATGCGGGCGCGGATGCGATCAAGGTCGGCCTCGGTTCCTCCAGCGGCGCGATCATTCGCGGCATGCTGGGCATCGGTGTGCCGCAATTCTCCGCCGTTCTGGCGGTTGTCGAACAATGCGAAATGCAGGATATCCCCGTGCTGGTCGATGGCGGCATCAACGATGCCGGATCGCTGGTCAAGGCATTGGCGGCGGGTGCCGAAACCGCCGTCATGAGCCAGCTTTTCGCCGGCACCGACGAAGCCCCCGGCGAAGTCGTTTTCGAAGCAGGGCATGTGTACAAAGTTGTTAACCCGCAGGCGAAGGCGCAGCACCGCCCGTCGCACACCACGCAGGTGGTTGATCCTTACCGCATCGACAAAGATCCCGTCGATACCTCCGTTCCCTATCGCGGGTCGGTGACGCATATGGTCAACCAGCTGGTGACCGGCTTGCGCACGGCGATGGCCTATACGGGATCGAAAGACTTGCGTGACTTGCGCGAACTCGCCGAATTCGTCCGGGCGAAATAACTTCAGATAAAAGGCGCATATCACCATGACACCAGCCGCACGTGTACAGGCTGTCATCGAAATCCTGAACGAAGTGCTGGCGGAACCGAAACCCGCCGACACCGTCGCATCCGCCTATTTCCGCAACCGCCGCTTCATCGGGTCGAAAGACCGGGGCGCGATCAACCTGCGTTTCTTCCGCGTGATGCGCGAATATCACCGGCTGTCGTGGTGGATCAAAAAATCCGGCGGTCAGGTCGATGCCCGCACGCTCACCATCGCCGACCTGATTTTGGGCCATGAACTGGATGCGCGCGCCGCGAATGAAATGTTCTCCGGCGGGCAATACGCGCCGCTGGAAATGACCAAGCCGGAACGCGACCTTGTGCGCGAATTGATGGGCAAATCGCTGGAAACGGCGGATATGCCGGAACGCGAACGGCTGGAATGCCCCGAATGGGCGTATCCGCTGCTGCAGGCTTCACTGGGCAACCGGCTGGAAGCGGAACTGAAAGCGATGATGACGCCCGCGCCGCTGGATTTGCGCGTGAATGCGATCAAGGCGTCGCGCGACGAGATATTGGCGGAATTGAAACGCGACGGGCTTGATGCCCATGCGGGAAAAATCTCGCCGCTTGCCATCCGCGTGCTGAACCGCCCGCCGATTGCGCAGCATGAACTGTACAAAAACGGCCTGATCGAAATTCAGGACGAGGGCTCCCAGATGGTCGCAGCCATTGCGCAGGCGAAACCGGGCGAACAGGTCGTCGATTTCTGCGCGGGTGCGGGCGGCAAGACGCTGGCGCTGGGCGCGTCGATGGCGAACAAGGGCCGCATCGTGGCGATGGACGTTCTGGGTGGCCGGTTGAACCGCGCCAAGGAACGCTTTCGCCGCGCAGGGCTGCACAACATCGAAACCCGCGAATTGACATCGGAGCGCGATAAATACGTGAAGCGGCACGAAGGCCATTTTGATCTGGTGCTGGTCGATGCGCCCTGCACGGGTGTCGGCACATGGCGGCGCGACCCTGACAAACGCTGGCGCATGCTGGGGCCCGGTATCTCCACGCTGCTGCCGCTCCAGAAAAACATCATCGATAGCGCCTTCCGCATGGTGAAGCCGGGCGGGCGTTTCGTCTATGCGACATGCTCCATGCTGCCCGAAGAAAACGAAATGCAGGTCGAGGCGTTTTTGGCGGCGCATCCCGATTTCAAGCTGAAGCCCGCGAAAGACATCGTGGACATCAAGGGCGTGACCGATTACCTGAAGCTCACCCCTGCGCAGCACGATACCGACGGTTTCTTTGCCGCCGTGCTGGTGCGCGATGCCAAGAAAGACCCCGCACCGAAAGACACGGCGGCATGAGCAGGAAAGACCACCATATCCTCTCCGAAGCCGAACGCCTTGCAGGGAAACTGCCGGGCTTGCTGCTGGAGGCGGAAAAGGTGGCGCATACCTTCATGAAGGGCGTGCATGGCCGCAGGCGTGTGGGGCAGGGCGAAAGCTTCTGGCAGTTCCGCCAATACCAGCCGGGCGACCAGCGCCGCGATATCGACTGGCGGCAATCCGCGAAACGCGGCGACGCTTATGTGCGCCAGATGGAATGGGAAGCCTCGCAGACGATGTGGCTCTACCGTGACGCGTCGGAATCCATGAATTACCGCGGCTATAAAAACCTGCCCACCAAAAAAGAATTCGCGGAGATTTTGCTGCTGGCCCTGTCGCTCGTCACGCTGAACGGCGGCGAACAGGTGAGTTTGCTGGGCACCACGCTCGGCCCCCAGACGCATTACAACGCGGTGCAGCGGCTGTTCGAATACCTGCCGTCGCAAACGCAGCTTGCCGAAACCGGCCGCCCGATTGCGTCAAGATCGGAAGTCGTGCTGATCAGCGATTTTTATTACCCCATCGAACAATTGATGGCGTTCTGCCAGAAACTCGCCCTGCGCGGCGTGCGCGGCAGCCTGATACAGGTCTATGATCCGTCCGAACAATCGCTGCCCTTCAAGGGGCGCATGAAATTTTACGATATCGAAGCGTCGGGCGCGCCCGCCATCGATGTGCCGCAGGTGGAATCGATTGCCGATGAATACGCCAAACGCTTTATCGCCCATCAGGAAAAACTGAAACTGGCGGCGCGCGCGCTCGGCTGGAAATTCCTGCATACCAGCACCGCCGAAAAGGCCGAAAACGTGCTGACGCGGCTTTATGATGATCTTTCGGTCAAGAAGGGGAAAACGTAAATGTTCTCCCTCGGCGGCCTCACATTCCTTGCACCCTATCTGCTGGCGGCGCTGGCGGGTATTCCGGTGCTGTGGTGGATTTTGCGCGTCATGCCGCCGCGCCCCAAGGTCGTGAAGTTTCCCGCCTTCTTCCTGCTGCAGGATTTGCGCACCGATGTGCGCACGCCCGCGCATACGCCGTGGTGGCTGCTGGTGCTGCGGTCGCTGATCGTCGCTTTCTTTATTCTCGCGCTGGCCGAGCCGGTCATGAAGCTTTCCGCAGGGCTGCCGGGTTCCGGCGGCAACGTGCTGGTCGTGATCGACAACGGCTGGGCATCCGCCGCCAACTGGGGCGCACGGCAGGAAAAGCTGCGCGAATACCTGTCGCAGATCCGCCGCTCCGGCCGTCCTGTCATCTTCCTGCCGACCGCCGCCGATGAAGGCGACGGCAAGCTGCACAGCATCGGCCCGATGGAAGAGGGGGAGGCGCAGGGCTGGGCCGAACACCTGAAACCCGTCGCATGGCCCGCCGATCACAAGGGCGCGGCCGCGATTGCGACCGACGTGATCGACAAGCACAAAATCACGCACAGCATATTCTTAAGCGACGGCACGACCACGCAAACCATGAACGGCCGCGCGCTGATGGATGCCTTGCGCAAAAGCGGCAGCATGACGCTTGTCAAGGACGATGCCGTTAACGCGCCTTATATTTTGCGCAAGACCGCCGTGAAGCCGGGGCAGCTGTCGCTCAGCCTTGAACGCCTCAATCCGACGATGGGCAACGACACGCAACTGCTCGCCGCTTATGCGCCGGACGGTTCGGTGCTGGATAACGTCAAGGTCGATTTCCCGCCCGGCAAGCGCGTCGCGGAAGTGAAATGGGATGTGCTGAACGAAATGCGCAGCAAGGTGTCGCGCATCGGTTTGCAGCGCACGCCGATGGCATCGGCCACCTTCCTGACGGATTCCCAATGGCAGCAGCGCCCCGTCGGCATCGTCGCCGATGTCGCACATCGCGACCGCGACAGTTTCCTGAACGAGGTGTATTACCTGAAGCGCGCCCTTGCGACCGGTGCGACCGAAGTGGACGATGTTGACAAGCTGCTGCCCAAATCGCTCTCCGCCATCATCTGGCCCGATACCGCCGCGCTGACATCGATCGAGCGTGTCGATCTTTTGAAATGGGTGGAGCAGGGCGGCTTCCTGATCCGCTTTGCCGGCCCCAACCTTGCCGCCAACCCCGACGACCCGCTGCTGCCCGTCAAGCTGCGCTTCGGTTTGCGCGCAATGGAAGGTGCGATGACGTGGGAAAAACCGGTGAAACTGGCCGCCAACATCCCCGATGCCAGCCCGCTGACCGGCCTTGAAGTGCCCGAAGACGTTTTTGTGACGCGCCAGGTGCTGGCCGACCCCACGCCCGACACGTTTGAACATACATGGCTGCAGCTGGAAGACGGCACACCGCTGCTGACCGGCGCGCCCGTCGGCAAGGGCGTGATCGTGCTGGTGCATACCACCGCCGGCACCGACTGGTCGAATTTCTGCTATTCCGGCCTTTTTGTTTCGGCGCTGCAGCGCATGATATCGCTCTCCACCGGCATCAGCGATTACAAGGCGCAGGCGCTGCTGACGCCGTTCATGGTGCTGGACGGCTTCGGCCGCGTGCAGACGCCGGGCGCAAAAACCATCATTTCCGCCCTCGACCCTAAAAACCGCTTCGAGCCCTCGGCCTTCACGCCGCCGGGGCTGTACGGCACGGAACAGCAATTCCAGGTTTTCAACCTTGGCGACGCACTGCCCGAAATGGTGCCGCTGGGCGATATCCCCGCCGGCACGGATATTCAGGAATACAAACTGTCCGGCGAACGCGGCATGAAGCCCGACTTCCTGAAATGGGCGCTGTGGCTGCTGCTGATCGATACCATCCTGACGCTCTGGATGCGCGGCGCGTTCGCCCGTCCCGTGCGCGCGGGCAAACTGGGCGCGGCCATCCTGTTCGTCGTGCTGATGACGGCAAGCCCCGCGCAGGCGCAGGATGAACTCACCTCTATCGACCTTGCCTCCAACATCTATCTTGCTTATGTCGAGACCGGCGACAGCAGCGTCGATATGGTCAGCTTCAACGGCCTGACAGGGCTGATGAACACGATCAACAGCCGCACGACCATCAAGATCAAGGGCGTGCGCGGCGTGAACCCCGCCGCCGACATGCTCTATTATTATCCCATGCTGTACTGGCCGATGACACCGGTGCAGGCGCCGCTGTCCAGCCTTGCGACCCGCAACATCCAGAATTACATGGCGCAGGGCGGCCTGATTTTGTTCGACACGCGCGACCAGCAATTCGCCGACCCGTCCGGCAAGATCACCAACGCCACCATCGGCACGAAACAGCTACGCGACGTGACGGGCGGATTGCGCCTGCCGGAACTGAAAGCGGTGGAGCGCGGCAACATCCTGACCAAGACGTTTTACCTGCTCGATGAATTCCCGGGCGCTTATGGCGGCGGCACGCTGTGGACGGAAAAAGAACCCAGCGCCGACAACGACGGCGTGACATCGGCGCTGATCGGCGGCAATGACTGGGCGGCGGCATGGTCGCAATCCTATGACGACCGCGCGCGTTACCCCGTCACCCCGGGCGGCGAACAACAGCGCGAAATGGCGTACCGTTTCGGCGTGAACGTCATGATGATGGCCCTTGCCGGCAATTACAAATCGGACCAGGTCCACGTGCCCTATATTCTTGAAAGGTTGCATCGCCAATGACGACCTTTGAATGGGCGCCGTACCTGCCGCATGGATATTACATCTACCTCGCCCTGCTGGGGCTGTTCGCGCTGGGGCTTGTCGTGTTCCGCCGGATGCGCGATTTCTTCTGGCGCGGGGCGTTTTTCTTTATCCTGATCGGCGTGCTGCTGAACCCCGTGATATTGAATGAAATCCGCCAGGGCCTGCCGGATAAACTGATCATCGTGCTGGACGACAGCCCCAGCCAGAAACTGGGCGGCCGCGATAAGGTGGCGAACGAGGCCCTCGCCTATGTCGAAGCCGCGCTGAAACGCGAAAAGAACATCGAACCGATCATCCTCCGCTCGTCATCGGCCGATGGCGGCAACGGTGAAAGCACGAACCTGTTCACGCTGCTGCGCAACAACATGGCCAGCATCCCGATGGCGCAGGTGGCGGGCACGGTTTTCATCACCGACGGCGAAGTGCATGACGTGCCCAAAGACCTCGGCGGGCTCAGCCGCCTCGGCCCCTTCCATGCCGTGCTGACCGGCAGCAAGAAAGAGTTCGACCGCAAGGTCACCATCGTTTCCGCGCCCAAATACGGTGTGCTGAACGAAAATATCACGGTCAAGGTCAAGCTGGAGGAATTCGGCCGCGGCGGGTCATCCGCGCCGTCCACCGTCACCGTGAAGCAGGACGGCCAGACCGAACAGGTATCGTCGCTGACCCCGGGGGAGGAGCGCGAATTCACCTTCGGCATCACCCATCCCGGCCAGAACATTTTCGAATTCGTGATACCGGTCGAAGAAGGCGAGCTTTCGGCGGGCAACAACAACGCCCCCGTGATCGTGAACGGCATCCGCGACCGGCTGCGCGTGCTGCTGGTTTCCGGCTCGCCGCATATGGGCGAGCGCGCCTGGCGCAACCTGTTGAAATCCGACCCCGCGATCGACCTTGTGCATTTCACCATCCTGCGTTCCCCTGAATCGATGGATGTCACGCCGCAGAACCAGTTGTCGCTGATCGTGTTTCCGGTCGAAGAATTGTTCCAGAAAAAGATCAAGGATTTCGACCTGATCATTTTCGACCGCTATCAGGCCTATAACATGGTCATGCAGCCGTCGTATTTCGACAACATCGCCAATTACATCCGCGGCGGCGGCGCGTTCCTGATGGCGCTGGGCACGGCAGAGGCGAAGCAGTCCGGCATCACGGGCGGCAGCCTTTCCGCCGCGCTGGATAGCCAGCTGCCGCTGCTGTCCACCGGCCCCGAAAACATCGCGCGCCTGCCGTTCCGCCCCGTGCTGACCGATCTTGGCGCGCGCCACCCCGTTACCGCCGACCTGATGCGCCAGTTCAAGGAACGCAAATGGGGGCAATGGTATGCGCAGGCACAGGCGATGCTGCAACGGTCAAAACCCCTGATGACCGGCATCGACGGCGCGCCGCTGCTGGTGCTCGACAAAGTCGGCGAGGGGCGCGTGGCGGTGCTGGCCTCCGATAACGTCTGGCTCTGGGGCAAGGGGCTGTCGGGGCAATCGGGCCCCTATACCGACCTGCTGCGCAACGTGGCGCATTGGTTGATGAAGGAACCAGAGCTGGAGGACGATTACATCAAGGCCGAAGCGCGCGGCAACACCATCACCGTCTCGCAGCGCGACCTGACCGCCGACGAGGTCAAGGTGATGATGACCGAACCATCGGGCAAACAAAGCCTCGTGAAAATGGCCGACAAGGAACCCGGCTGGATCAAGGCGGTGGTGAAGGCCGAAGATAACGGCATCTACAGCTTCGATAACGGCGTGAAAAAGGCCTTCGTCGTGGTCGGTACCGCCCGGAACGAGGAGTTCGCCGATGTCCACACGACCGAAGAAAAACTGAAACCCGCCGTGCAGGCGACACAGGGCGGCATCGTCTGGTTTCAGGAGAATCGCGATTTCGACCTGCGCGACATCAGCGCCACCACCCATGTCACCGGCGGCGATGACTGGATCGGCCTGAAACGCAACAAGGCCTTCACGATTGATAATATCGAAAGCCTGTCACTGCTGCCTAACTGGTTGAGTTTAATAGTTATTTTCTCCGGTATCGTGTTCATGTGGTGGCGCGAAAGCGGGGGGCGCAAAAAGGGGTAAGGAGCCCAAGTTGCGACTGGTTTGCAGAAAGATTTTGACAGGCAGCGGTATTTAGATACAATCAACAACATTGGTCAGATGTCTTCCAGAGGGATTAAACGCGATGGCGAGCATGAAAGCTAAACTGGGTCAAAACCCTTCACAGCAAAAAACCTTCGTTCCGGGCGCACCTGCCCAGAACCGTACGGGCCCCGCACAGGAAGCCCCCAAGGCACCGACCAAGTAACAGCTTTTCAAGGCTGAAACAAAAAACGCCGGGATTTATTCCCGGCGTTTTTGCATTTAGCGGTGTCAGATATCGGCACCGCGCCCATAGGGTTCGGCCAGCATATAGGAAAGGATGGCCTGCTGCGCCGTTTCGCTGCGTTTGAGGTGCTGCAGGCGTGCGTTCAGTTGAGCCACCAATTCGGTCTCTCCGATTATCCCCAGGAAATGCGTATTGTCGTAGCGGCTGACCACCGGCATAAACCGGTATCCGCGCCGCAGCATCAGCGCCGCCGCTTCTTCGAGGGGTAGGTTATCGGGCATGCTTTCCGGCCGGTGCATCATGGCATCCCTGACCAGCATGTCATCCAAATATTTGTTGATGTTGCTTTCATGGATCAGCTTGTCGCGGGTATAGGCGAAGATATGCCGCAAAATGCCGCGCTCGCTTAGCAATCCGCAAAGCCGCCCCTCGTCATCCAGTACGCCGGCCGCCGGAACGTCGCTTTCCTGTAAAAGCGGGAGGATAATTTTTACATGGTCATTTTCGAAAAAGGACAGGCATTTGCGGCGCGATATGATGTCGCCCAGCGTCAGAGGGGGCTGTCCGGCATGGTTCAGGTTTGCTGCAATCGGTCTCATGGCAAGACTCCTTTCATGTGCACGAGAGAGAAAACAACCGCATGGGCATTATGCCCTGCATTGTTTTCTACGGCCTGCGCGGAAGAACGGATCAGTGAAAAAGGATTGAAAAATATTTCTTGAAAATCAGTTATTTGCCCATCAGCGCCGTTTCGGCCGAGGCAAGGTCGTCTTTATATTCCACCAATTCGCCATTAAATCCCACCATCTGCAAAACAGATAAGGGCTGCCCGCCCGCGCCCGCGAAGATGATATGCCCGCGATTGGCATGGGCGCGCTTCAGCAAAGTCACGAACAGGCCCACGCCGTGACTGTCAAGGAAATCGGCGGCAGACAGATCGACGATGAAGTTTTTCGCAGTTGCGGGGATGTTCTGCTGCAACAACGGCCGCGCCTGCACGACGGTGCTGGCATCGACAAATCCGCTGAAGCGGATCAGCGCGTAGCGGTCGCGGTTTTCAATCTGGTATTCGCCGGTGATGCTCATATTTCGCCCCCATATCCTGCAATAATCAATGTCGCATCGTCGCTGCCGCGCCTGCGCTGCTTGCGCGCGGTGAAGGCCGCCCACAGGTTCTGCGCCAGTATCTGCGGCGCTGCCTGCGCATTCTGCCCCGCCAGTTTCAAAAGCTCCGCGCGGTGTTCGCCGTCGAACGCGTCCAGAAATCCGTCGGTTGCGAAAATAATTTTCTCTCCTTCGTCCATCTGCAGCGATTTCATGCCGTATCCCGCTGCGCTCGCCAGCACGGGCAGGGGGCCTGCGACCGGTATCGTCTCCGCGCCGTCCGCACGCAGGATTAACGGCGACGGGTGGCCGGCGGATGCGATGCAGATCGCGCCTTTTGGGAACAGCTGAAAACTCTGGCAGGTCAGCAGGACGCTTTCCAAAAATGCGTCGCCGTCGATGGCGTTCGACAAAGCTTTCAAAAACTGTGCGGGGTCGGACGCCTGCGCTTGCAGCCGGAACAACCCGCGCAAATATCCCGCATAGGCGTAGGAGAAAAATTTGGCCTGTTCCCCATGCCCCATCACATCCGCCAGCACGCACAGCATATGCGCGGGCGTTTCGTGATGCAGCGTGAAATCGCCGCCACCGGCCTCCGCCGCCTCGGTCTGAAGCGCGATGCGCCAGCCGCCGTAGCGGTCGGGCAATGCCGGTTTCAGCGTATTGGTCAGTTCCTGCTGGAATTTCCCCTCCAGCCCCTGCCGCACCTGCAAACTGCGCGTGATCAGCCGCGACACCACGTTGCGCAGGCGCTCGCGCGCGACGGGTTTCGTCAGGAAATCGTCCACGCCCAGCTCGCTGATATAATCGGCGTGCTCGCTGGCATGGTCGGCGGACAGGAAAATAAACGGCGTCGTGTTGCCGCCCGGCAATTCCGACAGCGCGCGGCGCAGCCCCGTGCCGTCCATTTCCGGCATGTTCAGGTCGGATACAACCAGATCCGGCCGTCCGCTGTCGAAGGCCTTCACGGCATCCATCGGGTTCAGGAAGGCGGTGATATCGTATAAGTCTTCCAGCATCGCGGCATGGCGTTTCAGCGCGATCGGGTCGTCATCGACCAGGAACAGCCGGTTCTTTCTCGCAACCGGCGCGTCGCGCGCATCGCGGATGCGGAAATGGTTGAGGCCGTCGGGGCTCTTGTCCTTGGGCGTATAGCTTGCCTGATTGTGCTGTTTCAGGATGAAGCCAAGCCCGTATCCGCCCTCCGCCAGCGACGATCCGGCATCCAGGCGCGACAGGGCGGTTTTGCATTTTGCATCGAAATCCGCAAATGGCGTGCTGTCATCCGCGATATCGACCAGTGTGGTTTTGCCCTGCAGACGCAGGCGGATTTCGATATGTTTTGGCTTGTCGGGCGGGTGCCTGGCAAGGTTGGTCAGCACCTCCGTCACCGACAGCGCGACCATACCCGCGTATGTTTTTTCGATGCCTTCGCGCGCCAGAAAATCGAGCAGCCGCGCGCGCAGCGGCGGAATATCATCGTATGCAACGCCCGCCAGCACTTCCTTGAAGGCAGTGACCGGATTTCCGGCCGGCAATGGCGTATCGATGGTTATGGGGGCGGGCATGGTCGCGCGGTTTCCCTGATGGTTGGCCGGGGATATCCTCGCAATTATCGTGCCATCAATTCTTGGGCAGGAAATCGTAAATCGTGCGCGGGCTTTCGCCGAAGCGCAGGCGGTAGATGTAATAGGATTCCATCACGCGCTGGATGTAGTTGCGCGTCTCGTAAATCGGAATATGCTCGATCCAGTCCAGCACGTCGATCTGGCCGCGGCGGGGGTCGCCGAACTCAGCGTTCCATTCGCTCACGCGGCCGGGCCCCGCGTTATACGCCGCAATCGCCATCGGGTAAAAGCCCCCGTAATCATCGACGAGGCCCTGCAGATACGCTTCGCCGAGCAGTGTGTTATAGCGGGGATCCGTCGTGAGTTTGTCGACGTTATAAACCTCGCCCGTTGCCCGCGCCATCATCTTGGCGGTGCCGGGCATCAGCTGCATCAACCCGCGCGCCCCGACCGGCGACAAGGCTTTCGGGTTGAACATGCTTTCGCGGTGGATGATCGCATGGACGAGCGATTTTTCCGGCCGCGACATCGGCAGCGGCGGCAGGGTTGGGTAGCCTTCAAAAAACAGGAACTGCCCGATCTGCTGCTGGCAGTCCTTGTTCGCCTGCACGGCGTAGTAATACCGCTCCGTCTCCCGCGCCAGTTTGGCGACCATGCTGTATTCGTCGCGTGTTTTCGCATCGGCGATCATGCGGGCAAGGAAGGGGTCGAGGATGTTTTTCAGCCCAAGCCCGTTCAGCACCCGCACCGCGCGCGCCAGCTCGCTGCGCTGGAATGTCTTTTCAACCTCGGCGGGGATCGCCGGTTCCTTGAACGCCGCAGGGGTGGGGCGGCCATACAGCTTTTCGTAGCTCAGCTGCCCGTAAAAGGTGGAGGGGAATTTCGCCGCGATCTTTTCCCATTCCATCGCGGTCGGCTGGCCCGGGAAGGCTTTTTCCGCCGCGCGCGCCGCCCAGTAGGCACCCCGCGAATGGCTGATCGCGGTCGATACTTTTTTGTACATCGCGTCGAAATGGTAATAGGCCTTTACGGGGTCTTTCAGGTAATTCAGCTTCAGCCAGCCCATCAGCCATTCGGCGGTCGCGTATTCGATGCCTTCGGTCAGCTGGTTTTTGGCTGCGATTTTATAGGCCCCCGCGTAATCGCCCGCTTCGATGCGGCGGCGGGCAAGGATGCCAAGCTCTCCCCACCACATATCGGGGCGCACGGTTTTTGCAGGCATCTGCGCCACGATCTCCATCGCACCCGCATCCATATCCTTGCGTCGCCGCCAGCGCAGCCGTTCGAACAGCAGGCCTTCGCCGTTCTGGTACGCCGCTGGCACGGCCGCCAGCAGCACATCCGCGTTCTTGGCCATGCGGCCCAAGGCAATTCTGGCTTGTGCCGCTGCGCGTTGGTGCGGGGCGACGAAGGCGAGCATATATTCGGCCTCCGAATAACGCCCTTCCCAGATCAGGTGGTCGAGGCGCTCGGCATGGGCATGGGCCGTAAATCCGCTTTTATACGCGGCCACCAGCGCCGCCGTCTGGTTTTTATTGAGATCCGCCTGCTTCCAGAATTTCGCCAGCGCCGCCCGCGCCTCCGCAATCTTGCCGGTACGGATCAGTGCGTCGATATACCCCTTTTCACCATCATAGGTCGTGGGCGGGTTCTGCTGGAACCATGCGACCGTTTCGGCGTTGTTGCCCGCACGCGCCAGATTTTCCTCGATCTTGCGGCGGAAGATATGCAGCTTCGGCCAGTCGGGATTGGCGCGTACGAATTCCATCAGCTGGTGGGGCGCGACCGGCAAATTCGTTTCCGTCACGTAAATCCAGGTGATCAGCTTCGCCCCGATCGGGTCGGAATGGTTCTTGATCAGCGCAAAGGTTTTCGGCCAGTCGGCATCCATGCTGGAGGCGACGGGCGGTTTCGGCGCGGGTTTCTTCGCCGCCTGCTTCTTTACCGTCTTCTTTGGTGCATTTTTGCCCGTATGCGTTTTTGTCGCGGTTTTCTTTTGATTCTGGGCGGTTGCGGCATCGGAAACGCCTGCAAAACCGATCATTCCGGCCAGTACCGCCATGCCCAAAACGCTTGCCATTTTGCCCATAAATGACATATTCTTGCCCCGTATGCCCGAAATGTCGGGCGCAACCGGAGATTTAACATGGCACGCTTTAAAGGATCCTACGTCGCACTCGTCACCCCCTTCCGCAAGGGCAAGGTGGATGTCGACGCGTTCCAGAAGCTTGTCGAGTGGCATATCGCCAGCGGGACTCATGGGCTTGTTCCTTGCGGGACAACGGGTGAAACGCCGACCTTGTCGGAAAGCGAACACAAATCCCTCATCAAAGCCTGCATCGAGGCCGCGGACGGGCGTGTGCCGGTCATCGCGGGTACAGGCTCCAACTCGACCGAAAAAGCGGTTGATCTGGCGCGCTTCGCTGACAAAAGCGGTGCTGATGGCATTCTAGTCGTAACGCCGTATTATAACAAGCCTACGCAAGAGGGTCTGTACCAGCATTACAAGGCGATCAACGACGCGCAGGGCCTGCCCATCATTCTGTATAACGTGCCGGGCCGCACCGGCATCGAAATCTCGGTCGATACCGTCATCCGCTGCGCGGGCCTGAAGCGCGTGGCGGGCATCAAGGATGCCTCGGTCGATCTCAGCCGCCCCCTTGCGCTGCGCGTCGCGCTGGGCGAGGAATTCGTGCAATTGTCGGGCGAGGACGCCACCGTCGCCGCATATCTGGCGCAGGGCGGGCATGGCTGCATTTCCGTCACCGCCAACGTGGCGCCCCGCATCTGCGCCGACCTGCACATCAACTGGCAGCAGAAAAACTGGAAAGGTTTTGAAAAGGCGCGCGATGCGTTGCTGCCGCTGCACAAATACCTGTTCGCCGAAACCAACCCCAGCCCCGCGAAATACTGCCTCTCGCGCCTTGGCAAATGCTCCGAAGAAACGCGCTTGCCGCTGGTGCCGGTCACCGCGCCCACCCGCGCGAAACTGGACGAAGCGATGGAATTCGCCGGCATCTTCAAGCTCGGCAAAAAAACGCTGAAAAAGGCGGGGAAGCGCTGATGCGCCATCATGACGGGCAAAAACAAAAGCCAGGGCAAGAAAGACCCGAATAACAAGACCGTCGCCCAGAACCGCAAGGCGCGGTTCACCTATTTTATCGAAGACACGATGGAGGCCGGCATTGTGCTGACCGGCACCGAAGTAAAATCGCTGCGCACCGGACAGGCCAGCATCAACGAAAGCTATGCCTCGGTCGAGGGTTCGGAGATTTTTCTCGTCAACGCCCATATCCCCGAATACACGAAATCGAACGCGAAATGGCAGCACGAAGTGCGCCGCCCGCGCAAATTGCTGCTGCATAAAAACCAGATGAACAAATTGATCGGCGCGGTGCAGCGCAAGGGCACGACGCTGATCCCGCTGTCGGTCTATTTCAACGACCGCGGCATCGCCAAGGTCGAACTCGGCGTCGCCACCGGCAAAAAACAGCACGACAAACGCCAGACCGAAAAAGAACGCGACTGGCAGCGCGAAAAGTCGCGCGTGATGAGCGACAAGAACGGGTAATTTTTTTTTACTGTCATCCTGAGCGCAGCGAAGGATCCCCCTTGCTTGCGGCGTGAAAGGGAGATCCTTCGCTGCGCTCAGGATGACAAATTCGGCGGTAACATTCATGCCCTTCATCGTCACCGATTTCGACACCAACGACATCATCGACCTCGAGGGCGATGTCGATGCGCGTTTTGCGCCGTGTTCGACGTTCAAAATTCCGCTCGCGCTGATGGGCTTCGATGCGCAGATCCTGCATGACGGGCAGGGGCCGCTCTGGCATTACAAACCGGAATACGATGCGCGCGCACCCGTGATGGTCGATGCGTGGCGCAAAAGTTTCGATCCTGCCGGATGGCTGCGGGAATCTGCGATCTGGTATTCGCAGGAACTTGCGCTGAAACTGGGCGCAGAAAAATTCGCCAAATATGTCGCGGCATTCGACTACGGCAACGGCGATATTTCCGGCGATGCGGGCAAGAATAACGGCCTGACCAACAGCTGGCTTTCATCCAGCCTGCAAATCTCGCCGCGCGAGCAGGTGGGTTTCCTGCGCCGCATGCTGGCGGGCAGGCTGCCGATATCGGAATTCGCGCTGGGAAAAACCGCACCGCTGTTGTTCGCGGGTGAAATCGGCGGGGGAAGGCTGTTCGGCAAGACTGGCACGGGTTTCGCCGACCGTGCCACGAAAAAACAGCGCGGCTGGTATATCGGCTGGCTGGAACGCGGGCCACGCAAACTGCTTTATGCGGGTCTGTTCGATTACGAAGGCCCGGAATTCGCAGGCCGTTACGCGCGCGGTGTGATGACCGATATTCTGAACAAGCTCTGTAATAACAGCGACATACCGGGCTAAGACTTTAATTGACATAATCACTTAAAACCCGTAAGGTAGGCAGAGATTATTTCGACGGACGCCCTGCCCATGACCAATAATTCCGACAACGCCGACGCGCTTGAGGATGCCGGATTGACCGCTATCCTGAACGCCGCCGCGGCGGCCGATAGCCGCATGAGTGCCGTTGAAAGGGTCGTGCAGGAATTGAACAGCGGCTATGGCGATACGCTGAGCGGGACGCAGCCTTACAAGCGCGTGGATAGCGCGTCGCTTGTCGATAGCTTTTTCGATGCGGACGTCATGAAGATATTCGGTAATGTCGAAATCTCATCGTCGCATCAAACCCCTTATGGCGACAATTACGACACGCATCAAAACTTCCGCATTTCGCAGGAGGATGCTCATCAGCTTGCAGAGAACGGGCCGCAGGGATTCCGCGCGCGTTTCCGGGGCATCGCCGATACACTGGATAAAAAATATGCGGAATATGCCGCCGATATAGAAGCGCAACGCGAGCGGCTGCGCGCTCAGGGCATCACCGATACTGTGAACCGGATGTCGCGCCTTGACGGACAGATCCATGCTCCCAAGGCTGCGCGGTTTTCAAAGCGGCCGTAATCCTGAACATCGCGCGCGTTTCAGGCGCGGTCGTACGCCTCTTTGAGCTTTCTCGCATCCAGCTTGACCATCTGCCACATCGCCTCGTTCATCGCCTGGCGCTTTTTCTTGTTTTTGCTGGCCTGCCATTTCATGATCTGTTCGGGGAAAATCTGCCAGCGCACGCCGTATTTGTCGATCAGCCAGCCGCATTGCACCGGCTTGCCGCCGCCGCTGGTCAGCTTTCTCCAGTACGTGTCGATCTCGCGCTGCGTCTTGCAGGGCACGGTCATGGAAATCGCATCGGTGAAGGGCATGTCGCAATAGCCGTCCAGCAGCATGATTTTCTGCCCGCGGATGGTGATATCGATGGTCAGGTCCGATCCTTCCTTCACGCCCATCGGGTTCTTGCCCCAATAGGATTTCAGGCCGATCTTCGTGCCCGGAAAGACGGATTTGTAAAACTTCGCCATCTCGGCCGCCTTGTTGTTCGACCAGATGCAGATGTAGTTTTTTGCCATGCGCGTTTGCTCCCTTTAGGTGAAAGTGTAAAGCCATAAATCAAAAAGTAAACGGCCCGCTTCGGGAAGAAAGCGGGCCGTTCGGGGTAAGAAGAAAGCGATAACTACATATGTGGCTACGTATGTGTGTTAGCGGGGGTCATCAGGGTTTTAATCGGACGCCTTCTCCTTTTTTCCTTTTGCCGAGGGGGCGGGCTCGTCGTCGCCGTCGTCATTGGTCGAATCTTCGGATCCCTGCAGCATCGTGTTGGCGACCGCGTTTGCGTTGTCGCGCAGTTTTTTCTCGATGGCTTCGGCAACCTTGGGGTTGTCCTTCAGGAATTTGCGGGTGTTTTCGCGGCCCTGGCCGATGCGCTCGCCGTCGAAGGAGAACCACGCGCCGGATTTTTCCACGATGCCGGCATTCACGCCCAGGTCGATAATCTCGCCCATCTTGGAAATGCCTTCGCCGTACATGATGTCGAATTCGATGACGCGGAACGGGGGCGCCAGCTTGTTCTTCACAACCTTCACCTTGGTCTGGTTGCCGACCACGGTTTCCTTGTCCTTCAGCGACCCGATGCGGCGGATATCGAGGCGGATGGAGGCGTAGAATTTCAGCGCGTTGCCGCCCGTGGTGGTTTCGGGGGATCCGAACATCACGCCGATTTTCATGCGGATCTGGTTGATGAAGATGACGATAGTGCGGGAGCGGGAGATGGTGCCGGTCAGTTTCCGCAGCGCCTGGCTCATCAGGCGGGCCTGCAGGCCCATATGGCTGTCGCCCATTTCGCCTTCCAGTTCGGCGCGCGGCACGAGCGCCGCGACCGAGTCAACGACAAGCACGTCGAGCGAGCCGGAGCGGACGAGGGTATCGACGATCTCCAGCGCCTGTTCGCCGCAATCGGGCTGGGCGACCAGCAGGCTGTCGATGTCGCAGCCGAGTTTTTTCGCGTAAGAGGGGTCGAGCGCGTGTTCCGCGTCGATGATCGCGCACTGGCCGCCGGCCTTTTGCGCTTCCGCGATAACCTGCAGGGCGAGGGTGGTTTTGCCCGAGCTTTCGGGGCCGTAAATTTCGATGATGCGGCCGCGCGGCAGGCCGCCGATGCCAAGCGCGAGGTCGAGGCCCAGCGAGCCGGTGGAAACGACTTCCACTTCCTGATGCGTGTCGCCGCCCAGTTTCATGATCGAGCCCTTGCCGAACGCGCGTTCGATCTGGCCCAATGCGGCGTCGAGAGCCTTTTGCTTTTCAGCTGCGTTCATGTCGTTCTTCCCTTCAGTGCGGAGCGGTGTGACGGATGCGGATGCCATGTGATTTATCCTCTTTTTGGATCGTTGTTCAATCTCAAACTCGGCCTTACCCCGGTTCGATCTATAAATCCACTGTACCTATTTCGTTCTCACGGCACAAGAACAAAATAGAACAAAAACGATACAAAATTGTCTTGACACGCTAAATCAAGGGGATAGCGGCGGAACAGGCGACCTTAATATACAGGCGGCGCGGCGGGCGCGGGGCCGGTGTTCTGGCCGAGGGTTTTGAGGATGTCGGTCAAAACGCCGCTCGCGCCGATGCGGAATTTATCGACGCTGATCCAGTTTTTGCCCATCATGCTTTCGGTGAGCGCGATGTATTGCGCGCCGTCGCCGACGGTTTTCACGCCGCCGGAAATTTTTACGCCCGCGTCGAAACCGGTATCACGAATACTTTGCAGCATCGTGGCGGCGGCTTCCAGCGACGCGCCGCCGGTGGCGTGTTTGCCGGTCGATGTTTTCAAAAAATCCGCGCCCGCATCGAGCGCGAGGACGGAGGCGGCGTATAAATCTTTGTAGTCGGTGAAAACGGAGCTTTCTAAAATCACTTTCAGCTTCACGCCCGCGCCGCATTCCGCGCGGCAAACACGCAGCAATTCCGCTGCTTTTTCGGCGTTTCCATTCAGGAAAGATTGATGATCCAGCACGATATCGATTTCATTCGCGCCGGATTTGATTGCGGCGCGCGTATCGGCGGCGGTTTTCTCCGGCGTTCCCGCGCCCGACGGGAAGTTGATGACGGTCGCGCGGTTGATGCCTTTTTGCGCGGTCGCGTTGAATGTTTGCGTCAGGAACTGCGGATAAACGCAGGTCGCCGCGACATGCCCGAATTTTCCCTGATCCGCTTTTGCGATCAGCGTGTCGATAACGGCGGGCGTGTCGGTGTCATTTAAACTGGTGAGATCGAGGCTGTGCAAAGTGGTCAGCGCGGCGGTTTCGGAAGCGGGTGCCGCTTTTGCTTTTTCGACAAGACCGGCGAGCGTGCCGGGAAAATTTTTCATCAAAATGTCCTTTTTTCGGGTTTGTGACTTATCCTCGCACAGCAAAGGGTTATGGTCAAACATGATATAAAATATCTATTAATTAGAATAGTTTAGAATATGCTCAAACAATGATTAAGTGCCGCAAAACATCCGCGCGGAAATGAAGAGCAGGATTTTTAACTGATTGATATATAAGGATTCTGACGGTGCAGAATCTAAAAACCGGAATTTTCAAGTCATTGAAATTAATGCATATTTTTGACCGGTGCTGTGCGCAAAACACGCACAAACCACGCGCAAAAAGCGCAGATAGCGGTATGTCCGAAAATGGCTGGTGGCGGGCACGGCGGGAGGGATTTACCCCACTGTTTTACGCGCGTAAAACAAGCGTGCCAGCCACCGGAGCGGAATTAGGCAAGCGTCTCTATTATAAAAATCAATTTACGCCGACGCCTTTGATCTAAACTTGAATTCAGACTGATAGAGAATCCGCATTGACCGTACCGGTGATTATCTTTATGTATAACAAACTTGGCGCGCTCTTACCGGCAGAGCTGTTTTGCCAACACCAAGATTGTTTTACGAGGAGAAGCCCATGAAAGACACGAACAGCGCATCTGTTCTTCACAAAGCCGCCGAAGCGCTTGATAACGCGGCAGCGTTGCTGGCTCTCTCTTCGCCTCTTTGGCTGGCAGCCGGCGGTGCTATCGCAGGGCTGATGCTGGCACCTGTCATTGGTGCCGGTGTTGTTGTCGCAGGTGTGACTGGCGGCCTGGCTGGCTTCGCTGGCGGCGCGCTTAGCTATATTGCGATGGGCAGCGAACGCGACACGCGCGTGCCGCAGCCTGCGAACATACTGGTATGGCCTGTTTCAGCACTGGCCGAAAAAACCTATGTCATGGCGCTCGCTCAGGAAGTGCCGCTCGCCGACAAGAAAAAGTTGAAAGACGCTTTTAACAAGTCTGTCGAATCCTCCCGCGCGGCGCGGCGCTTCGTCAACTCCGGCGCGTTGTATGCCAATGCCGCTCTTGCCGTGCGCAACCAGCAGATGACAATCGACAGCGTCATCAAAGGGCTGGAGGCAAAGACCTACCCCCTGCAAGTGGGCACCTACAAGCCGTAATTCCGCAGAAAAAACTTCTTTCTTGTCCGGGCGGATATGCCGCATCATGTAACGCAGCGGGACAACCGGCGGCAACAGGCTCTTTTGCCATGAAGATGGCGCAGCCCGTAATAATTTCCCATCAAATATAGCGCCTGCGGATATATCCGTTTTCACCCCCGCGCCAGCATCGCAAGGCAGAGCAGGAACAGGCAAAAGACGATGCTGAGCGAGAGTTTGGTGGCCTGTTCCGCGTCCGATTTCCACAGCAGGTACATGCCGCCGCCAATTGCCGCCGTTATGCCGAAGGCGGCGGCGCCGGAAACCATTACCGCACCGCTGACGCCCGACTGCACGCAGGCCAGCACGGCCAGCAATGCCGACAGCGCGATGAACATCGCAAAGGTCACGCGGCCGCGCAGTTGTTCCGGCAGGCGCATCACCAGCCAATATACGCCGTAATAGGCAAGGGAGGGCAGGGCGAGCAGCGGCAGGATCACCCATTCCGTGCGGTTGTCGTAGCGGATGCCCATCACCAGGACATCGAGCAGCAGCAGCCCGCCCGTGATCGCGGCGATTTTCAGCGCCATCACGGTTTGCGGCGACGCGCCCGGCTTCAGCCGCCAGCCCATCAGGTGCATGACCGCCAGCACCGCCGCGCCATGCAGCGCGACCAGCAGCAGCGGCACAGCCTGTTCCGCGCCCGATTGCAACGCGGCAAGCGCGCGCGAAAACACCTCCGCCATGCGCGCGCCGTTGCCGGTCGCCAGCAGCGACAGGATGACGGAGAAGAAAAAGAAAGCCCAGAAAACCGCCACGCGCTGGAACGGATGTAGCGCAACGCCCAGCCGCCGGATGATCAGCCACGCGCCGATGCAGCCCATGGCCGAGGCACAAAACAGCACGCCGCCCAAGGCCGACGACAGGAACGGATAAAACCCGCAGACCCATATGGCCGACAGCGCCAGCGATGTGCGCAAAAACGCCGCATGATCGTGCCGCGCGGCCGGTTCCATCAGGCGCAGGAAAAAATACGCCGCCATCGTCATCAGCACGATCAAGCCGGGGTAAATCACCGACAGCGTGATGGCGCTATGCGCGCTGAAATCCAGCAGCGAATATTCCACGGGCGGCGGGTTATAACGCCCGTAATACGGCTGTTCCACCGGCGCGGGCCTGCGGCTGCGCATCAGCAAAAATTCCGCAATGAAGGGGAATGACAACGAAAATAGAAAGAGAGTGCCGAGAAATAATCTCAACATGTGCTTCACCGTGCCTGTTTTTTATCCGCCCCGTTATCGGAGTCGGTATTTTTTGTATGTATTTCCCATTTTAACCCTGCTGCGGTTAACGGGTGGTTAAGCCTGATCCCCTCTCCCAGAGGGAGAGGGGGTAAGGCAATCGCAGTAAAAATGTTTTTTGATTGGCAACAGACTCTCTATGTGGCATGGTTCCCCTTCGAAAAATTAAAAAAAACTCCTGAGGGGAATAAAATGAAATCCACGTTTCGCGCGCTTGCCGCTACCGCCGTTCTTGCAACCCTGATTGGCGCTGCGCCCGCACATGCCGATTGCGCCGCGCTGCCGGGTCAGGATGCGCTAAAAACCGCGCTGACGGATGCGCGCAAGGCGGCCAATGGCGGCCTGAACCTCGATATGTGGGCGACGGTTGTGGATCGCGCGGGTATCGTCTGCGCGGTTGCATATTCGGGCGACGCTGTCGATGCGCAATGGCCGGGCAGCCGCGTGATTTCGGCGCAGAAGGCGAACACCGCGAACGCGTTCAGCCTGAAGGGTCTGGCGCTGTCGACCGCGAACCTGTATTCCGCAACGCAGCCGGGCGGTTCGCTGTTCGGGTTGCAGGAAAGCAACCCCGTGAACGTGAAAGCGGCCTATGCCGGCGATACTTCCGATTACGGCACGGCGGGCGACGCGCTGAAGGGCGAAAAAATCGGCGGCGTGAACGTGTTCGGCGGCGGCCTTGCGCTGTATAACGACAAGGGCGAGATCGTGGGCGGCCTTGGCGTTTCCGGCGATACGTCCTGCGCCGACCACAACATCGCCTGGCGCGCGCGCAACGCGCTGAAGCTGGATTTCGTGCCGGCCGGCGTGTCGAAAGACAAAAACGACAATATCATCTATGACATCAAGGCCGGCCACAGCGCGGGCGGCTTCGGCCACCCCACCTGCGGCGGCAAGGAAGCGGAGATCGCAAAAACCCTGCCCGCGTCGTCGAAAGTGGCGGCGCCGAAAGCGGAATAAGGTTTTATCGCTTTAACAAAAAAAGGCTCTCCGCAAGGGGAGCCTTTTTTATTTGCACATGCGTCATCCCCGCGAGATAGCGGACTGACATTAACCAATTGAACCATTGGATATATTTTTCTTAAAATCGCTTTGTGTAGCTGTTGTGCATACGGAAGCCTGAAAAGTTTTCATAAATACATAATAACTTCAGTTACATAGGCGATTTATAGTCAATTTTATGGGCTTTTACAGCAAAATTCGTCTTAAGCTGACAGCTACGCGCGATTCCTTTGCGCGTATGCGGGTTCAATTTGAAGAAAGCGGCAAGCAACAATGCGCGGCAAAAAAAATCACAAAAGTGGTTTTAGCCTGATCGAGCTTTCTATCGTGATGGTCATTGCCGGTATTTTGTTGTCTGCATTCCTCCAGTTTTATTCCGTCTCTCAAAAGGCAGCGAAGTATGAGACCACTAAACAACGCCTTCGTGACATTAAGACAGCGCTTACCCATTACGTGATACTGAACGGTCACTTGCCCTGCCCCGCAAGCCCTGCGGGGGAGTATTCTGCTGAACAATGTGCCAAGAGGCCTGATCCGATGCCGGGAGTTGAAAGATATAAGATTAATCCTGCACATCCGGCAAATGACGGCTTGGATGAAGTCTGGATCGGCATTTTTCCGGTGAAGGAGTTACGGTTTACCTATTTTATCTTTACCCACGTTAGCACTCTCGACTTTATCCCCTCGCCAGTAGTGAAAAGCACCCTGAGAGCAGCTCAGCCTGCCTAAACTACTTTGTGTCAACATCATCAACGGTCTGGACTCTTATGGCTTCTTTAGATTTGAGATGTCAGACATCGCATAAATGAGGTTCGATAATATTGAGCTCAAGTGTTGAGGGGTACGTATATCATCAAAATGTTGATCTTCGTACGCGCCTCCGATTTCACCGACAATCAGCTCAGCCTCCCCAGACTCCCAGACCACTAGATCAACTTCTAGTTTATTTCGACGTAGATTCATAGCGCAGGAAGGATTTGGTCGGTCAATGGGGGATCGTTGGAAACGACCGACGACTCCCTCAGTTTCTACCATTGGTCGGACTGAGAGCCACCATGCTTCCATGAAGTCCACCAAATTCATAGCTATTTACCTCCAATTACACAGACAATGCACGTAGCGGGCGGCATCGAAGCAGGCGGTGTGCCATATCTCATTGTAGTAACATTCGGGCCGGGAATAACGGACCATTCTGGTTTGCCAGCCGGAAACAGGGAGTTTTTTGGAACGTTGAACTCTGCATATACAGAGCCGGGCTTAGCACCCGCAAATGCGGTAGGATTTGGCGGGTTTACTACGTATGTGCGCCCCCCCGCGCCCTCTACGACTTTTTCTGTATTAGACATTGTACTAAACTCACTCGGACTCATCCAGCGTCCAACTCGAGTCGTTGTGACGGCTCTGTAAACTCCCCCAAGCGCCGCCCCGCCGGCCTGTATAGCCGCTGTGGTATATACAGCAAAGTTACCATACCCGACAGTAAACCCTAGCCAAGCTGCAATCTGGTCGGACGTATCACCTTGAAACGGACTTCACCGTCGAGGTCAAACGCCTTGTCGGTTGCTTCCCTGATGTTTTCGGTCTTGAGGGATACGGTTTTATAACGGCTGGTGTTGGGTACTTTGATGCGGCAATACCAGTTCTTATGCTGTACGTCGCTCCTGCGAAACAGGATAAGGCCTGATTTGAGCTGCTGGATGTCGGTGAGGAACGGTTCTGGCATGGTGGATACCTGTGTATGGGCTGTGTATTTTTTGTTTCCTAACCCCTTGATTCTGCATAAGCTGTGAAGGGGTAGTGTATAGGTATGATAGCACAAATACCGTTAAATATCAGTAAAATAGGATAGATGCTCTATCCCCGCGAAAGCGGGGATCCCGTGGATTGACAGGGCGCATAAGTCCGCTGGGATCGCCGCTTTCGCGGGGATGACGTTAGGGATTATATGCCCGTACGCGGGGCGGCGCGTGGCGCATCGCGGCGCGGTTGATCGGGACGGCAGATTAGCTGGAATTACTTGGGTTTTCGCAAATACGACACCAGCACGCCAAGCGCGACGGCGATCAGCGTCACCGTGGCATTCAGGGCGAGGGGAGACATCAGCGCTGATCGCCCGTATCCTTGCGGAAGGCGACGGGCATGGCAGGGTTGATGAGGTCGGCGCGGCGGTCGGGATGGTCGAATTTCACGTTCTTGCGGCGGCGGTCGGGGCCGGTATAGGACTCCGACAGGACAAACGAACGCGGATGCTCGACGATATGCTCGATCTTCTGCGACAGCGCGCGGGCGGTGAAGGGCTTCACAAGGTAATCGGAAACGCCCGCATCGCGCGCCTTGATGACGCGGTTCTGGTGGCCCGACCCCGCCATCATCAGGATCGGCACAAAGGGGTTGGGCGAGGTTGAATCCATGCGCAGCCGCCGCGCGAAGGTGAGGCCGCGGTCGGGGTTCTGCAGCCAGTCGACGATGACAAGATCGTGGTTGTCGGACGCAAAGCGCGCATAGGCTTCATCGACGTTATAGGCGGAATGGATGAATTTTTCCGGCACGGTGAAAAATGTCAGCACGCCGCGCACCAGTTCGAACAGCGGCGGCGAGGTTTCCACCACCAGCACCCTGACATCTTTGAAATCATACGTCATGCGCGGTTACGCCTTGTTCTCGATGACTTCCTTCACCTTGGTCGCCAGCTGCTTCAGGGTAAAGGGTTTGGGCAGGAAATAAACGTCGGCGCCAAGATGCTCCTTGAAGCGGTCTTCGGCATAGCCGGAAATAAAGATGATTTTTATCTGCGGGTATTTTTCCTTGACCTGTTTTGCCAGCGTCGTGCCGTCCATTTCGGGCATCATGACGTCGGTCACCAAAATCTCGGGCGTGAATTTCTTCTCCTCGAGGATTTTCAGCGCGGCAACGCCGCCCGACGCATCCATCACCTGATACCCCTTGTTCGACAGCGCGCGGGCGGAGAAGGTGCGCACCGCGTCTTCGTCCTCCACCAGCAGGATTTTCGCCGAACCGGTCAGGTCGCTGGTGACGGTTTTTTCCTCGACCGCTTCCGCCTTTTTCGCGCCCGCGGATTCCGAGAAGCGGGGCAGGTAGATGATGAAGGTCGTACCCTGTCCCATCACCGACTTGACCGAGATATAACCGCCGGTCTGGTGGACGATGCCATGCACGGTCGCAAGGCCAAGCCCCGTGCCCGCGCCCACTTCCTTGGTCGAAAAGAACGGTTCGAAAATGCGGCCCATGATGTCGGGGTTGATGCCGGTGCCGGTATCTTCCACCTCGATCACCGCCCAGTCGCCGGGGGGCAGGGTTTCGTCATTCGCCAGCTTGATGCCGGTTTTGTTGTTGATGTTCGAGGTGCGGATGAGCAGCTTGCCGCCATTCGCCATCGCGTCGCGCGCGTTGACGACAAGGTTGATGAGGACCTGTTCCATCTGGCCCTGATCGGCCTTGATAAGGCTGACATCGGTCGAATGGCTGAGGCGCAGTTCGATGTTGGAACCGATCAGGCGGCGCAGCAGGTGCGACAATTCCGACAACACTTCGGCAAGGTCGAGCATACGCGGCTGCAGCGTTTGCTGGCGGGAGAAAGCCAGCAGCTGGCGCACAAGGTTGGCGGCGCGGTTGGCGTTCTGCTTGATCTGCATGATATCGGCGAAGCTGGGGTCGCCCGGCTTGTGGCGCAGCAGCAGCAGGTCGCAGAAGCCGATCATGGCGGTCAAAAGGTTGTTGAAGTCGTGCGCGATGCCGCCCGCCAGCTGGCCGACGGCCTGCATTTTCTGCGACTGCGTGAATTGTTTTTCGAGTTTTTTCTGTTCGGTCAGGTCGATGAAGTGCAGCACGAAATCATCGCCAGCCTTGAATTTGCGGGCGTAGATCTGCGTGACGATTTCGATCGATCCTTTAATTTGCACTTCAAGGAAGGGGTCGGAATTTTCGCCGCGCGCAAGGTGCTTCAGCCAGTCTTCGGCGCGGTGCTGCTGGTCCTTGTGGATGAATTGCAGCAGCGATTTTCCGTTCAGCGCGTTCACCGGCAGGCGCAGCATCGATGCCAGCGTCGCGTTCGCATCTGAAATCACGCCACCCGCGGTCAGCATGCAAATGCCGACGGGCGCTTCCTCGAACAGGCGCTCGAAGCGGTCTTCGGATTCACGCAGGGCCTGCTGCATTTTCTGTTCGGTCGTCATGTCATAAACGACCGAGCGGGAAATGACCTTGCCTTCTTCGTCCTTGGTGATCGAATGGGTGATCGCGGCCTTGAACACGCGGCCGCCCGCGCCCTTCATCAGCAATTCGCCGTGCTGGTGATATCCGCCGCCGTCGAAGCAGTCGTAAGGCTTGCCGGTCGCGGGCGGGTTGACGAGGAAATCATGCAGTTTCGTCTTGCCCAGAATGGTGCGCGCATCCGCGCCCAGCAGGCGGAGCAGCGTGTCGTTCGCGAATTGCAAACGGCCGTCTTCATCGACCGAGAAAAACCCGACCGGCGCATTGTCGGTGAAATCGCGCAGCTTTTCGCGTTCCTCGCGGATCGCGGATTCCATTTGATAACGGTGCGTGATGTCGTCGAAACGCCAATGCACATAGCCCGGCCAGCCGATGATGAACTGGCAGGTGACCTGATACCAGATTGTTTTGCCGCGCAGGCGCGTCTGGATTTCGGTCGAGGCGGAACCGGCGGGCGACGCCTTGTTTTGCAAATCCTCCAGCGTTTTTTCGATTTTCTTCTGGTGTTCGAACAGGCGGGTGAAGGCGCCGATGGAGGCCTCGCCCAAGCCTTCGACCATTTTGCTGAAGCGGGCATTCGCGTAGATCGTCTTGCCCTGCGCATCGGTAATCGCGCGCGCCTCCGCGCTTTTTTCCAGCACTTCGGTCAAAATCTTGCGGCTGCGGTCGGCGTCGGAATAGCTGCGGTTGAGCATCAGCAGGGCAAGGCCGCCGATCAGCCCGTAAAAATAAATCGCGAACAGCGACAGGCCGATGCCGCCATGCAGCCGCACATAAATCAGGCCTATCGCCAGAAACACATAACCGCCGCCCGCCATAAACAGCATGATCGCCTTGGCATTGCGCACGGCGGTCGGGCTTTCGGTCTTGGGCGGCTTTTTCTCGAGAAAAAAGCCGTTGTTCTGGCTGTTTTGCGAATTCACGGGCGGGACGGTTTCCTTTGCCCCATTTTACCCGTTAAGAGGTTAAAAATTCAATATTTTCTCTACGCATTAAGGGGGAGGTGAAAGCCGGCTCACTGCCGCATATTGAGCAATTCCTTGCGGCCTTTGCTCTCCCCGATCTGGCTGTCCCAGACGAGGGTTTTGCCGTCTTTTGACCATAATTCGATCTTGGAGATATCGGCCATCAGCAGGTTATAGGGCTTGCCGTTCATTTCCAGTGGTTTGGGGTCGGCGCGCATCGACATGAGGGTGAGGGTGACTTTGCCCGATGCGCCGTTGTCGGTTTCGCGCATGATGGCCTCGGCCATGTTCGCGGGTGCCTTCAGCCATTGGTATTTCGCCATGCCGCCCGGGATCAGGGCATAGCGTTTGCCCATATAGTTGTAATTGAAAAACGTGACATCGTTGAAATTCTGGACAAGGAATCCCTGGTTGGTGGGGCTGTAACCCGACAGGCGGATGCGGGACTGCACCACAATCGGTTCTGCGGGGGTCATCAGGTTAAAGGTGTTGGTCATCTCGTTCACGCGGCTTTCCAGCAGGGCGGGGCGGTCGGCCATTTCGGTTTTCTGGTACGTGTCCCATTGCTTCGTCCAACTGGTGAAGTCGGGCATGTCGCCCGACAGTTTGTGATACAGCATCGCGATGTAAAGCGGGCTGGTGGGTACGGGCTTGGTGCTGAAGGCGAGTGCGGGAGTGGCGGCCAGCATAACGGTCAGCGCGAGTGCGAGATAACGCATCATAGTTTTTTACCCTTGAGTTTGAAGACGTAGGAAATGACTTCGGCGACGGCCTTGAAATGTTCGTTGGGGATCGTCTGTTCGATATCCATTGAATCGTAAAGCGCGCGGGCAAGGGCGGGGTTTTCGACCAGCGGCACCTTGTTTTCGGCCGCGACCTCGCGGATGCGCTGCGCCACCGCATCGACGCCCTTGGCCACCATCTGCGGCGCGGCCATTTCTTTCGCGTCGTATTTCAATGCCACCGCATAATGGGTGGGGTTGGTGATGACCACATCGGCCTCCGGCACCGCCTGCATCATGCGCTGGCGCGCCTTTTGTTCGCGCAGCGCGCGCAGGCGGCCCTTGATTTGCGGGTCGCCTTCGGTCTGTTTATATTCGTCCTTCAATTCCTGCTTGCTCATGCGCATTTTCGACATGAAATCGTGGCGCTGGTACATGTAATCGGCAAGCGCCAGCACGAACAGCACGATCAGCGCAGCGCCCATCATCTTCAGGAACATGGTTTCGAAATCGGCCATCGCGGGGCCGAATTCCTGCCCCACAAAATGCTCGATCGTGTCGGCATAGGGGCGCAGCACCATGTAAACGGCGGCCGATACCACGCCCAGCTTGAACAGCCCCTTCAGGAATTCCGAGATGGAGCGCATGGAAAAGAGGCGCTGGAACCCGTTCATGAGCGATATTTTTTTCAAATCCGGCTTCATGGTTTCGGTGGTGAAGATCGGGCCGGTCTGGATGTAGCCCGACAAAATGCCCATCACCATCAGAATGCCAAAGGGCAGCAGCAGGTCGCTCATGACCGCCCAGAACAGGTTTTTCGACACCGCCATCAGCCCGTTGCCGTCGGTCGGGTATTGGTGCGCATCGGCGATAAAGCTGCGCAGCGTCGCCTGCAGATCGACCATGATCGACGGCCCCGCGATCAGCACCAGCAGGGTGATCGTGAAAAGCATGATCCAGTTGGTCACTTCGCGGCTATATATGACCTGGCCGCGTTTTCGCGCTTCCTCCAGTTTCTTGGGTGTTGGATCTTCTGTCTTCTGGCTATCGTCTGTTTCGTTTTCCGACATGCTTTTTCCTTATGGGTTCAGCGCGTCGTTGACGAGTGAATCAAAACTGTTCATCCAGAACATCATGCCGGCGGAGAAAACCATCGTCAGCATGACAAGCCCCATCAAAATCTGCACGGGCAGGGCAAGGAAGAAAATCTGGATCTGCGGCATCAGGCGGCCCAAAAGGCCAAAGCCGAACTGCACGATCGTGCCGATGATCAGGAACGGCGTCGCCAGCTGGATGCCGATGCGGAAGGCGGCGGATACGGTCTGCACCGCCACCTCCATGATCGGGCGCATTTCGGGCGCCTTGGCCAGCGCGGGGAACAGGGTGTAGCTATCGACGACCGATGCCAGCATGTAATGGTGCATGTTCGTCACGAACAGCAGCGTCACGCCCGTGATCGAATACAGCGCGCCGATGACCGAACCCTGCGTCGCCGTCATGGGGTTGAACACCAGCGCGTTGGAAAAACCCGACTGGATCGAAATCACGCCGCCCGCGGTATCCAGCGCGGTGATCATGATGCGCATGACCGTGCCGATGAAGAAACCGATAAACGCCTCCGACAATAACAGCGCGGCCAGATCGGGCGCGCCCGACGGCAGCGGCGGCAGCACGGGGGCAAGGAAAGGGGTGAGGACCAGCGCAAAGGCCAGCGCGAAATGCAGCCGCACCTGCGGCGCGACAAAACTGTCGCCGATGCCGGGCATAATCATCAGCGCGATGCCGGTGCGCATGAACACCAGCATGAATGCCGTAAGGTGGCCGACGATGATTTCGTTCAACAGGGCTTGCATAGCCTATTATAGCGCAGAAAACGGGCTATCCCATCCCGATAATCTTGTCGGCGATGCGGTCGGTGAAGTTCTGCATCGCGGTCGCATAGACGGGGAACAGCAGGTAGATCGCCAGATAAATCGCCATCATTTTCGGCACGAAGGCGAGGGTCATTTCCTGAATCTGGGTCAGCGCCTGGATCAGGGCGATGACGACGCCGACCACAAGGCCGATCAGCATGACAGGGGCCGAGATCTGGATGGTCAGGATGATCGCTTCGCGGGCGAAATCGACGACTTCTGCTTCATCCATAATATATGTCCTTCAGTCTTAGATACCGGTGCGCATGACCGCTTCATAAGCTTGCACCACGCGGTCGCGAACCGCAAGGACGGTGTTCAGCGCCATTTCCGCATTGTTGATCGCGGCCAGCACATCGGTCATGTCGGCCTTGCCGACGAGGCCCTGGGCGGAGACTTTCTCGGAGGTGTGCTGCGCGTCGATCGCCGACTGCGCGGCGGTCTTCAGGACATCGCCGAAGGAGGGGCCGGCGGTTTCTGCCGCAGGCTTGGCTTCCGTCATCGATTTCAAGGTGTTCATGTATGCTTTTGAAGCATCGGTTACGTTTGCCATGATATTTGTCCTTTTTTAAATTCTAACTTAAGCGTTACGCAGCAAGTCGATGGTTTTCATCAACATTGAACGCGACATTTCGATCACGCCGAGGTTCGCCTCGTAAGAACGCTGCGCCTCGCGCATATCCATCATTTCCAGCAGCGGGTTGACGTTGGGCGTCTTCACATAGCCGCGATCGTCGGCGGCGGGGTGGCTGGGGTCGTATTTGGTCAGGAAGTCGGCGGTGTCATAGGTCACTTTATCGACTTCGACTTCGCGCATGTTATCCGCGCGGTTCATTTCGTTCTTGAAGGTCACGATCTGGCGGCGGTACGGGTCTTCGCCCTTGGTCTTGCCGGTGGTGTCGGCATTGGCCATGTTTTCGGAGATGACCTTCATGCGCGCGCCCTGCGCCTTCATCCCCTTGGCCGCGAGTGTCATTGCATTGACGAGATCCATGATAAACTCCCTAACCTTATTTCAGAGCCATTTTCAGCATGGCGATGTTTTTCTGGTACAAATTGCTGACGAAGGCATGATCGGTATAGTTCTCGTTCATGCGCAGCAGCTGGTCTTCCAGCACGACTGCGTTGCCGGCGGGGGCAACTTCGTACACATCCTTCTGCTTCGTGACCGGCACTTTTTGCCCGCTGCCGGCCATATTTTCCGCGCCGAAATGGGTGGGGGAGGTTGCCGCCAGGCTCATCGCGCCACCGCCGGATCCCGCCGCCGACATTGAAAGCGTGCTGGTAGAGCCGCCCAATATCTGCTTGAAATCAAGCGGTTTAATGTCCATCGGGCGATAGCCGACGGAGTCCGCATTGGCGATGTTCTGGGCGATGATTTTCTGGCGTTCTTCGTGCCAGTCCATCTTCCTCAGCATCGCGGACATTAAATTCAAATCTTGCATAGCCATGAGATTTCCCCTTCTCACCTATTACATATGCAACGCGCGTGCCATGTAACAAGTGTCTCCCCTATTGAAAACTCTACCATAGTCGCGGAATCCTGAGTCAGGAATTTGGGGTTAAGGATTTGTTAAGAGTTTGGTAGAGTGAGCGCATGGTCGATATCCACGACACCGACGACGAGCAAAAGAAACCGGACGCGCTGGAGAGCCGGCGGTTGGCTGCTGTCGCGCTCAAGAAATATGGAATTGACGATAGTTCGCTGCCCAAGGTCGTGGCGGCGGGTTACGGGAAACTGGCGGAGCAGATTGTCGATCTGGCCTTTAAAAACGGGGTCAAGGTGCGGGAGGACAAGGAGATGGCCCAAATTCTGGCCGCCATCGAGCTGGATTCCGAGATACCGTCCGAGGCTTTGGTGGCGATTGCCGAAATCCTCGCCTATGTTTATAAAGCTAATCAAACCTATAACCGCGACGATCCGAAAGAACTGCCGTGACCAAAGACGAACTGGCGAAGCGCCTGAAATCCATCACCGATTATGTGCGTGATTGCGAGCGCCGCGTCAGCCTGGGCGAGATCATGGATTTGCAGGGGCTCGACAATAACGTCGCCGAGGTCTGCGACCTGATCGCCGCGCTGCCCGGCAAGGACGGTCAGGAGCTTGAATCACAGATGACAATTCTGATCGGCAGCCTTGAAACGCTGGCGGATGCCATGCGCAAGCAGGATGAAGGGAAAGACGACTGATGGAAACCGAACGCCTGATGACGGCGATGGCCGCCTTTGCCTTTGTGGTCTGCCTGATGTACGGGCTTGCATGGATTGTGAAACGCCTTGGACTGACCGGCGCGCCGATGCTCGCCATGGGCGCGAAACGCCGGTTGAAGATCGTGGAACAGCTGGCGATCGACCCGCGCCACAAGCTCGTGATCGTGCGCCGGGACAATAAAGAACATCTGATCGTCATGGGCCCCGGCGGCGACACCGTCGTGGAAAGCAATATTCCCGTGATCGACAACGTGGTCGAGCTTGAGCAAAAGGAAGCGAAGAATGGTTGAGGCGTTGAACCTTCATTTGGTCGTTCCCGCAGATACGCCGAGCGCACCTGTTGCGAATAAAATTAAACCGGCTAAGGACAAGGGCAGGGTTGTGCGCTTCCTGAAAAAACTACTGCCGGTCACTGCCTGCCTGCTGATTGCCGCCATCCTGTTCATCCCGTCCCAGACCTGGGCGCAGAGCATTTCGCTGAACCTCGGTTCCGGCACGCCGGATGACGGCGCTGCGGGCGGCTCGGTTGCGGGGCGCGTGGTGCAGATGGTTGTGCTGCTGACCGTCTTGTCGCTGGCGCCGTCGATTTTGATGATGATGACGTCGTTTACCCGTATTGTGGTGGTGTTGTCCTTCCTGCGCACGGCGCTGGGCACGCAGCAGACACCGCCGAACACGGTGCTCATCTCGCTCGCCATGTTCCTGACGCTGTTTATCATGATGCCGACGATTAACGCGTCGTATGAACAGGGCCTGAAGCCCATGATGAACGACGAAGTGGCGGAGATGGAGGGGCTGGAAAAAGCTGTCGTGCCGTTCAAGCAGTTCATGCTGAAACACACCCGCGAAAAAGACCTGACGCTGTTCATCGGCCTTGCCAAAATAAAGGAACCGAAGGAAGCGCTGGATACGCCGCTGCAGGTCGTCATTCCGGCCTTTATGATTTCCGAACTGCGCCGCGCTTTTGAAATCGGGTTTCTTATCTTCCTGCCGTTCCTTGTGATCGATATGGTGACCGCGTCCATCCTGATGTCGATGGGTATGATGATGCTGCCGCCTGTCATGATCGCGCTGCCGTTCAAGATCATCTTCTTCGTATTGGTGGACGGCTGGTACCTGATATCCGGATCGCTGGTGCAAAGTTACGGCGGGACGTAGCAAGAAATCTTTTAAAGAATAGCAAACCGGCGGTCCTGCTCCTTTCAGGACCGCCGGTTCTATTTTTGGCTACTTTGACGTTAGAGGTTTAAGCAATATTCGCGTTCAGCAGTTCGTCTTGCAGGGCGAGAAGCTTTGCCCGGCGGTTGCGGCGGTAGCACCAGACGGCAAGGCACATGCCCGCAATCCCCAGCCAGCCGGCAAGACCATAATGGGTCGCGCCGATGCCGAAACGTTCCGACACTTCGCCCATCGCCCAGCTGAGGGGGATGAACAGCATCGACACGCACAGGCTCTGGGTGGACAGCACGGTTGCCCGTCGCTCCGATCCCACATGCCGGTTGATCGCCTCGCTGACCCGCGGCTGCGCCATGCCATAGATGCAGGTGCCGCCGATCATCAGCAAGACAACGCCGTGCCAGCCCAATCCGCCCGCAGCCGCGCCGATACAGACGGCGACCGCAAGGCCCCAGACGAAAAACAGCGACTTGATCGTGCCGAGTTTTCCGTCCAGGCGGTGGGAATGGTGGCTGGACAAACCGCCCAGCACGAAACCCGCCGCCATCATCAGGCCGTAATACTTCTCGTCGAGGCCCATCGCCATATAATACGGCTGCTGGCTCCACATGATCACCTTGGTCGCCGAAAACATGACGGCCGAGAACACGATGATCAACCCAACTTCCGCATGACCGTGCAACGCATAGCGCGCGGTTTCGATCATGTCGGCGACGGGGTGCTTTTGCGCCGCCACGCGGTGACGCTCCGGCTCCACCATCTGCCACGCCATGCAGAGCGCGATGCTCTGCGTGATCAGGCTCAGGATCAAGGGCAGGTAGTGATCGTAAGCATATAAAAATCCGCCCACGATGCTCGCCCCTGCGACGCTGTACAGCGCCAGACCGCCGCGCCGTCCTTCGCGCATCCGGTATTCACCCTCGCGCCCCTCCGACAACAGCGAGTCGTAGAGCAGCGCCGAGTTGGTGCCCGACATCAGGCTGATGCCGATACCGATGACCGACTGCGACAGGGCCGCCATGACAAGGCTGTCCGCCACCATCAGCAGGGCATAACCCAGCATCTGCATCAGCGTACCCAGCACCATGACCCAGCGGCGCTGCCAGACGTCGGATAGCCATCCGCTCGGCACCTCCAGCAGCACGACGGTCGCGGCGAATGCCGCTTCGCCCAGCAGGAAGTCGCGGAAGTTCAAACCCATTTCATCCCGGTAAAAGGGCATGATGACGGGAATGACAAAGGCCATGTTCATGAACACCGCATGGCGTTCCAGCAGGCGGATGTTTTTTTCGACACGCATGATCTGTTCCTTTCGTTGTTGCGTGCGAAAGGCCAAATGAACATGCCGATTTTTTTATCGGGGGAGTGTTCTGTCAGCCTTCCGTTAGGGCGGCTGACAGGGATGATTTACATCAGTCTGGCAACCGTAGTCTGGTCGTTGGTACCGGCGGTTTTTGGGAAAAGAGGGGCGTATGCCGCTTCACCGTTTTTCTGCGGTGCGGAGACATTCCATCCGATAATATTTTTCATGCAATGGCGCATGGATTTCCTCTTTTTAAAAACTACATCTTCATCACAACACGGATCGGGATTCGCGTCATGGAAATTTTGTTGCGTCGCAGCAAAGAAATGAATTGACATATTAATTCTGTTTCGTCATACTCGCGCGCGTAACCTGTTCAAGAATATGGAGTTCAACCATGCGTTCCGTCACCACCGCTGTTTTGTTCAGCCTCATGCTCACCTCATGCTCGGGTCGCGGCCCGTCGCAGACCGATGGTTACGGCGCGCTTGCCGCTGCCGTTGTGCTGGGCGCCGGCCTTGCCGTTTATGCAGGCAGCCGCTGATCGGTTTGAGGCATTGAACAACGAAAAAACCGGCGACCCTGTGGTCGCCGGTTTTTTCGTGGCCTGAATTCGGTTACAGGCTGATCTTGCGGTTGGGCTTCGCGTTGAAGGCGGGCTTGTCCTGCGGCGCATCGTCGTTGGCAACATCGGTCGAGGGCTTCAGCACATCCTTCAGGTCATCGACCGCTTCGTTCATCGCTTTCTTCTGCGCTTCGGCGGCAAGGCGTTCTGCTGCCTTGCGCTCCAGCTCCTGCTGGCGTTCATAGGCGGCGTTGCGTTCGCGCGCTTCGCGTTCTTCGCGCGCGACCGGGTCTTCGAACCACTTGCGGCGGTTGCGGTGCAGCAGTTTATCTGCGCCCACGCCCAGCCCGCCGCCCGCCGCCATGCCCAGCATGGTGATCAGGATCACGTTCAGCCATTTAAACGTATGCACATCGAAACCGTTTTCGTAGTTCTGGTCATACATCGACCGCGCGGTTTTCATGATGTCGGCGCGCAGTTCGTTCGCGTTGCCGGGTTTTTCGTGCAGCACGACATCCACGTAATCGCGGATCATGCGTTCCAGCTGCGGCGCGGCGCTGGCGGAATAATGGATGCCGTCGGTCACGCCATGCGCGGCGTCGATCGTGCGCGCGGTGCGCATTTCGGCGGTTTCGGCCAGCTGGTATTCGGCGGGGCCGCTATCCGATCTGGAATAGGTGCGGTAATGGTGGTCATGCGCGGTGCCCAGCGCCGCCTGCAGCGCGCCCGACAGGTTCGTCAGCGCCTGATATTCGCCCGCCGCCTGCGGCGCGTATTTCAGGTAGTTTGAACCGCTCGCCCATGTATTGGCGAATTTCAGGTATTCTTCAGGTGTGGGCGCGTGATCCTTGAATTCGCGCGCCATGCTGGTGCGGATGGCTTCCTGGTTTTCGGCGCTGGTCATCTTGGCGATATACAGGCGTTCCTGCACGCTCAGGTCAGGGTTGCGCTCCATGAAATTCTGCAACAGGCGGACAGCCTGCTGCGCCTGCGCCTGATTGAACGTATAGGTGTGCCAGCTGTAATCATAGACCTGCTCGGTATGGTGATGCGTCGTGCATTTGCCGTTGCTGCAGCTTTGCGTCGTGTAGTGGCGGGTATGCGTCACGTCGCGGCGGTGATAGCTCCACGAATTGTCGAACGCCGCCTTGATGGCGGGCAGCGACCGCGTCGCGTCCTCCAGCTTGGCGACCGATTCAAGCGCGGCGCGCGAATCCTGCGGCATCACTTGCGTGTATTCGCTGAGCAGCGCGTGTTTTTTCAGCGACGCATCGACGCGCGTCTGAAGTTCATGCGCGAAAACGGTGTGGCTCTTGTTGATGTGCAGGGCGATGTTGTTGCTCTCGAACACTTTCATCGTGATGTCGTTGTTCGCGGCATAGAAACGGGTGAGGGCGGGGACGGGCTGCGATGCTTTATTAAAGTCAGCGCTGATCTGTTCGATCTCGGAAAACGCCAGCGGAATTTCGCCGGCCTTGGATGCGTAATGCCGCGTCGACAAGCCGCCTGCCAGCACAAGACCCAGCGTCACGCCGATCCAGATTTCAGCGGAAGTATTGAACAGCTGGTGGCGCGACCATTTCCATGCGCGCTTGTACCAGGGGTCCGTCGCGGGCTTTAGAAGGCTGTTGTCATTGCGCGGTTTGAAAATGGACATGCGGCACACCCGGAAATTTATGATTTTTGGCTTCGGGGAATATATCAAAGAGGTGGGGTGTTATGCAATATTATTTTCATAATTATTATTACAAATAATAACTATTATAATCAATGGGTTGTCTGGGCGATTATTTACAACTTCCACTCCGGCCGCACCCAATGGCAGGTGTAGCCGTTCGTGTTTTTTTGCAGGTAATCCTGATGGTATTCTTCGCCGTCCCAGAATTTGGTGAATGGTTCGAGGGTGGTGGCGACTTTGCCCGGCCATTTGCCGCTGTTGTTGACGGCGATCATCACATCCATCGCAGTTTTTTTCTGTTCGTCATCCATGTAGAAAATCGCCGAACGGTATTGCGTGCCCCGGTCGTTGCCCTGGCGGTCTTTGGTCGTCGGGTCGTGGATCTGGAAGAAGTATTCCAGCAGCGCGCGATAGGATGTTTTCGCGGGATCAAAGGTCAGCTCCACCGCCTCCGCATGGCCGCTTTTGCTGTCATGCGTGTCGTCATATTTCGGGTTGTCGAGATGCCCGCCCGTGTAACCCACGCGGCTGGAAATAACGCCCGGCTGGTTGCGCAGCAATTCCTGCATGCCCCAGAAACACCCGCCAGCGATGACCATTTTGTTGTTCATGATTTTATGCTCCTTGCCTTTGCTATTCGCGCGGCAATGTCAAAAGGTTACATCATCCCGCGTCACGCGCGCGATGGTCAGCACATAAACTTGGGCGGCACCGGCCTTTTTCAAGATGCGGGCGCATTCGTTGAGGGTTGCGCCGCTGGTGAAAACGTCATCGATCAGCAGGATATTTTTACCGCGCAATCCGGCCGCCTGTTTTTCATCGACCGCGAACGCGCCCCGCACATTCGCGTGGCGTTCCTTGCGGCTGAGGCCTTTTTGCTTGACGGTGTAACGCTGGCGCAAAAGCGTATCGGGGGCGAAGGCGAGGGCGCAGCGCTTGGCCAGCAATTCGCCCAGCACGGCCGACTGGTTGAACCGGCGCTGCCACAAGCGGCGGTAATGCAGCGGCACGGGCATCACGATATCGGCATCCGCGATCAGCGCCTCGCCCGCCCGCGCCAGCCACGGCACAAAGGTTTGTACTGTATGCAGCCGGTCGCCATATTTGAACCCCATGACAAGTTTCCGGCTGGCATCGTTATAAACGACGGCTGATCGGGCCCGGGTGAATTCCGGTTCTTCGTCGATGCAGCCGGCGCAAAGCGTGCCGATGGTGCTGCCGAAGCCGAAGGGCATGCCGCAGGTTTCGCAAAACGGATTTTCGATGAAGGACAGTTCCGACCAAAAGGCGGGGGCGACCATGCCCGGCGCATCCACAACCGCGCCCGAACCCGCGCAACGGGGCGGCAGGATCAGGTTTAGCGTTGAATTCCAAAGGTTTACAATGGAACGGGCTTTGGTTACCGGGGTGTGCATGGGCTTGAAATTTGCCGTAAAAACCCCAATTTATCAAGCTCTAACCCATTTTCCCTAAAGTCCTTGTTATTGCATAGGGATTATCATAATATGTCAGAGTTTTATCAGGCAGGGAGACGTAAGGGTGCGTTTCTCTGTATAATGGAGAGATTGAGTTCAGACTCCCAAGGGCGCGTGAGTGTCGAAGGTCGATAGGACAGAAATAGCCGAACAGGTGGCAGCCAGCATCCGGAATTTCTCGGAACTGGCGAAGGACGAAGCCACGCGCGCGCGCGCCGTCATCGAAATGCCCGAATTCATCCAGCAAAAGGCCGCGCTGATTTCCGCGCACTTCCTGCTGCCCGCCGGCGCCCGCGTGGTCGATATGGGCTGCGAGCGGGGGGCGGTCACTTACGTCCTCGCGCTGCTCAACCCCCGGGTTGAAATCATCGGCATCGACATGGACCAGAAGGCGATCGATTTCGCCCGCAAGACATACCGTTTGCCGAACCTGAGCTTCCGCGCCGCCGATATTTCCATCCCCGAGATGGAAGACGAGACGATCGACGGCATCATCAATTCCAACATGCTGCACCACATCTATTCCGCGAACGGCTATAACCCCGACGAAGTCACGGCGCTGCTGGAGCGGCAGATACAAAAGCTGAAAACCGGCGGCACGATGCTGATCCGCGATTACATGATGCCGCCCGACGGCGAATATGTGCTGCTGGAGCTGCCCAACGTGCCAAGCCAGGGCAACACGCCGCTGGAACTGTCGGATGCCGACCTGCTGGTGCATTTCTCCCAAAACGCGCGCCCCATGGCGTCGGGCTGCGAAGGGTTCTTTATCGAAGAATTGATGCCGCGCCGCGACGGCACGCGCCTGTTCCGCCTGCCGCATAAATGGGCGCTGGAATTCGTGCATCGCAAAAACTACCGCAAGGACTGGACGAGCGAGCTGTCCGAGGAATACACGTTCTTTACCCATGGCGATTACCGCCGCGAATTCGCGCGGCTTGGCATGCGCATGGTGTTTTCCGCACCGCATTGGAACCAATGGGTGGTGAAGAACTGCTTCAAGGGCCGTTTCCAGCTGTATGACGAAGACTATACGCCGATGAACGCGCCGCCCACGAATTACTTCATCGTGGCGCAGAAGGTGGCGGATAAACAATCGCTGGTGATCGAGGAACGCCGCCCGTCGCAAAAACCCGTCGGCGATTTGCAGATCATGATCGTGCGCGACAAAAAATCTGGCGCGCTGCACGAGTTGGTGAAGCGCCCCGGCGAATATTGCGACATCGTTCCGTTCCGCATCACGCCCGATAACCGTCTTGTCATTTACGTGCGCTCCGGCTATCCGCGCCCCATCGTCAACGCGGTCAGCCGCGGCTCCCACAACCTTGACGGCAAGAAATGGTCGGGCCATCTGATCGAGCCGATCACGATGGACACGGTCAACATGACCGACGACGTCGAAGAAAACCGCAAGATGATTTTCGGCTATGTCGATGGTTACGCATCGCTGCGCGCGAAATCGGAAGAAAGCTGGTATGTGGGCGACACCTATTTCCCCAGCCCCGACCGTATCGACGAAGCGATCGAGCCCGTGTTTGTCGAGGTAGAAAACCCCCAGCGCACCAACTGGCCGATCAAGGAAGACAAAGAAGTCAACTTCACCGAGATCGGCACGATCATGGAGCTGGACGCGGCCGATATTATTCTCGCGTCGCAAGTCGGCCTGCTGCCGGAGCCGCGTCTTGAGCTGCATGTGTTCGAGCTGATGTCGCGCTATAACATCCCGTTCCCGCGCTGGATCGGCGAAGTGATGCCCAAAATGCCGGGCCAGCCGACCAAGTTCAAGGATCCCGAAGACATTCTGGCCGAATGCGAGCCTTGCGAGTTCGAGGAAGAACAGCGCGCGCCCGCGATCCTGAAGCCCGTGAAATCGGTGTTCGTGGAGGAAGGCAAGGTCGGCAAGGCCGCGCGCGGCCTGTCGGCGCAGGATATCGAATTCATCATGACCGAAGACGGCATCGAAAACATCGCCGTCGTCATTCCCATTTCCCGTGACTGGGACAACAACCTGCTTGTTTCGCTCGATCCGAAAATCCTGCCTGTGCCGAACCGGCTTGGCGGCGATGGCGCTATTTTGAACGCGCCCAGCTTCATGCTGCCGAAAAACGTGCGGTCGATTGACGATGCCAAGGCCTTCATCGCCGAAAAATTCCGCGTGCCGGTCGAACAGGTGGGAAAACTTGGCGAAAGTTATTTCACGCATACGGGCGTCACGCCGCAGCGCGTCTATCCCTTCGTCGTGTCGTCGCCGCCCGAAGTGGGGTCGGGGCCGAAACGCAGCTATACGCCGTTGAAACGCCTGTGGCGGCTGCTCGGTTTCTCCCGCTTCTCCGGCATGCTGCTGAAGATGCTGGCGCGCACGCAGATGGCGATGGATGCCAATAGCGACATGAACCTCAGCCGCAGCCCGCTGAACCTGAAAAGCAAGGGCTTCTCCCTCTCGACCGAAAAGACGGCGGTGGAGGCGAAGAACGTGGGTTATTCCGCAGCGCCGTCTCGCGTCCTCGGCCAGCGTGGCGCAGCTGGCGGCGGCGGGGGCGGTGGTGCAGCCAAGCCCGACCCATACCAGCCCTATCAGCCGCCGAAAGAAATCGACCCCGCACTTTTGGAGCAGAGCAAGGCAGCACAGGCGCTCATCGAAAGTATCGCAGCCCCCCGCATCGGCAAGCGTCTGGTGGACAGTTACGCGCAGGCCAAGAAACTGCTGAAGGGCGGCGACGAAGCCATTCACATGCACGAAACCCCCACCGTCGCCCAGATCGACAAGGACATCGTCGCGGTCGCCGACCAGCTGAAAAAAATCCGCAACGACAAGCTGCAGACACTCGAACTGCGCCCGCCGGACGGTAAGGGCGGAAAGATATAACCTTACCATGGCCGATACCGTCACCGTCTTCGACCGGAAACTCCTGCGCGCGCGCCGCGAGCGCGCGGCGGCCGGTATTGCGTCGTTCGATTTCCTTTATCAGGATGTCGCGTTGCGCCTGTCCGACCGTCTTGACCTGATCAAAAAAGAATTCGCAACCGTCCTCGACCTCGGCGGGCATGGGGTGATGGCGGAGCATTTGCGGGTGAGGGCGGGGACGCAGTTTGTGGCGACATCCGACCTGTCACGCGGCATGGCGGCGCAGGCGGCGCATGGCGTTGCGGCGGATGAAGAATTCCTGCCGTTCAAATCCGGCAGCCTCGATGCGGTTGTCAGTAACCTTGCGCTGCATTGGGTGAACGACCTGCCGGGCGCGCTGGTGCAGATCCGCCGCGCGCTGAAGGCCGATGGCTTGTTTCTTGCTGCGGTACTGGGCGGCGAAACCTTGCGCGAATTGCGCCAGTCGCTGCTGGAGGCAGAAATCGCCGTCACGGGCGGCGCGTCGCCTCGCGTGTCGCCCTTTATCGACGCACGCGATATGGGTGCGCTACTGCAGCGCGGCGGTTTCGCGCTGCCGGTCGTCGATAGCGATATCATCACCGTTGATTATTCCAGCCCGCTGAAGCTGATGCAGGATTTGCGCGGCATGGGCGCGACGAATGCGGTTTATAACCGGTTGCTGAAACCAACGCGCCGCGCTGTGATACTGGAGGCGGCGAAGATTTACGCTGAAAAATTCGGCGATGCGCAGGGGCGCGTACCCGCCACCTTCCAGATCATCTATGCCATCGGCTGGTCGCCCCATGCCAGCCAGCAAAAACCCATCCAGCCCGGCAGCGCGAAAATGAAGCTCGCCGATGCGTTGGGCACCCAGGAAATATCGACGGGCGAAAAAGCGCGCCCCTGATTATTTCACAGCCGTCAGGAAATAATTCACATCCATATCCGTCGCGCTCAATGAAAAGGCGCGGTCGATCGGGTTAAATACCAATCCGCGCACATCGGTGACGTCGAGCCCGTGTTCCTCGATATGCTTGGCCAGTTCCGACGGCTTCAGGAATTTTTTCCAGTCATGCGTGCCGACGGGGACCCAGCGCAGGATATATTCGGCGGCGATGATGCCCAGCGCGTAAGATTTCGGCGTGCGGTTGAGGGTCGACAGGATCAGCATGCCACCGGGGCGCAGGATGGCGCAGAGGGCGCGCATGAATTCCTCCACATCGGCCACATGTTCCACGATTTCGAGCGCGGTCACGACATCATATTGCGCGCCCTTGGCGGCCAATGCCTCGACGCTGGTGGCGAGGTAATTTATTTTCAAGCCATGCGCTTCGGCATGGGATTTCGCGATCTTGATATTTTCTTTGCCCGCATCCACGCCCGTGACATCCGCGCCCATGCGGCAGAGCGGTTCGGCAACGATGCCGCCGCCGCAGCCGATATCGGCGATTTTAAGGCCTTGTAAACTTTTCACCGCATCTGGCAGGTCGAAATGTTCCGACAGCATGCGGCGGATATATTCCATGCGCACGGGGTTGAGCCGGTGGAGCGGGCGCATCGGGCCCGATTCATCCCACCATTTCGCGCCGAGAGAATCGAACTGCGCGATCTCTTGCGCGTCGATTGTGGATTTTTTCGGCGGTGATTTCAGATTTTTTTTGGTCATTACATTGCATTTTATATATTTTTTCCCGCTGAAAAAACACGGATTTCGCCGACATAAAATAACCGGTTAACAAGACGTAAATACGCCCCTTTGTTTCCTTAACCAAGTTTTCATAAGCCCAACGTATGTTCGATTTGGGAACAAGAAAAAAACAAAAGGGGCAGGCCAATGATTACAAACTTTCAAAGCATCGTGAGCGTCGCAACCGTACCCGCAACCGGCATGGTGGCAGCTGGCGCAATGGCTGTGGCGGCTGCGGTCGCGGTCGGCTTCCTGTTCATCTTTAACGAGGCGTCGTACCAGAAACGCGCACAACGCCTGAACTTCACGCAATACGCGCCCAAGACCCATGCGGCGTCGGCTTTCCATACCGCGCTGGTGAACGATAACGGCCCGCGGGTCGAGATCAAGGCCGATGCGCCGGTGTTTGCAGGCGAAATGCTGGCGGTGGTGCGCGATCTGGCCGCGCGCGTCATGACCGGCAAGGCGGATATCGCCGAGCTGCTGTCGATGCTGGATACCCTGCAGCGCATGGGTATCGATGTGCAGGGCCTGTTCTCCTTCCTCGCGCCCCAGACCGCGATGGAAATGACCGAAGAAGCCCAGTTGCAGCAGGCTTAACCGTTTGCGGTTTCAGGGCAGGCATGGCATCCTTGACGGCAAGCCCGTCACCCCGTAAGTGCCGCCTGATATGGACGATTTCAACACAGCGCTGATCCGCGAAAAGATCATTTTCATCGACGCCGCCGCGCCCCAGAAAACGGATGCGATGGCGGAGGGGCAGCATGTTGTCCGTTCCAACCGTTTGCTGCTCAACCTGCCGGGCGACAAGGGCGTGGAGCGGCTGGTGATACGCTCGCAGACGATGCCCGGCACGTTGCGCCTTGCCGCCGCCGCGCTGATGGATTTCTGCGCCAAGGGAAAGTTCAGCGGCCGCGGCCCCGACTGGGACGAATTGTGGGAACGCGTGCGCCCGCCGTATGACAAACGTTATAACCCCGACAACTGGGCGGCGGTTTATGTCGATGGCCGGAATGTTTTCAAGACCAACGCCTCGACCTATGCCGATGTGATCGAACAATGCGCGCAGGTGGCGACCGGCAATTACGACCACGCCATCACCGTGACCGAAGGCGCGCTGCGCCGCATCGGCAAGGACATGCAGATCAGCCATTCATCGACCGTCGCCGCCGTGTTTACGAACGAGGAAGGCAGCCTGCGCACCGCCATCGTCAACCGGCGCGCCGGAAAAACCAACGCCTTCAACTTCGTCGCGAATGGCGGCGACAGCGACCGGCGCGTGCAGCAGGTGCTGTTCGTGACCGCGTCGATGCTGGAATCGCTCAACCTCAAGCTGACGCTGGATGTGCTGCATGTAAAAATGCGCAAGCACAAGGCCACGAAGCCGGAGCAGCAGCAGTACAACGCGCTGCTGGGCCGCATGGAGGCGCTGTACCGCCATATCGAAAGTTTCGAAAACGAATTCAACGCAAAATACCGGCCGGAGAAGCCCGCCTTCTTCAAGCCAGAAAAACAGGGAGCTTAATCATGGATAAATCCGGACTCGAGAAAATGCTGAAAATGACAGATTCCGACAGCGAAACCGACGCGATCATGGGGTTGCGCGGCATACAGGGCGGCTTTCGCGCCGAAGGCCTGACGCTGGCCGAAGCCGTGCTGTTCGCCTTCGACAATATCGCCGTCATGAAGCAGCGCAAGCCTGCGGTGACACTCGAGCAAAAACCCGCCGTCCCCGAAGCGCCGAAGCCCGTGACCACGACAGGGATGCCGAATTGCCGGATGCCGAAACCGGGGCATATCGAACTGATCGCGCCGGGCGCGCCCTCCGGCACCGTCATCGCGCTGCCGCCCTCCGCCGCCGAAGACGCGGCGCATATCGCCGACCACATGAAAGACGCGCTGGTGGCGTCCGTCATTAACAAAAGCCGTTTTAAACTGAAACTGTTCGACGTCAAAAACGCGCGCGGTGAAATACTGGAAACCTGCCTGCAGGCAGAATACGACCGCGACGGCATGGCGGTCGTGAAAATCTGGACCAACGTGCGCGGCGAATGCGCCAACCTCGCAACACTGCTGCGCAAGGCGGCGGCACAGGTTTATCCGGATTTGTATGCGGCGTAGTATCTAGGGAGCTTTTCATTTGAGCTATTTAATCAAGCCTATCGGTTATGCTCTGATAATCTGGCTCAGTATGATGCTTCCGTTTCCTGAAGTTGCGCTCGGCGCTGAAGCGGGACAGGAATTGAGTGAAAAGGAAAAAGATCTTTTTCAGGCAGTTATTCATCAACGATTGGCGGTAGTACAAGACCTTATCAGTCAAGGCGTAAATGTAAATGTTGTGGATGTTAAAGGTGTGGATTCATTTATGAGGGGCGCAACGCCACTCATGTATGCTGCAATGAAAACGACTGATACAACCTCCGCAAAATTAAAGATTGCGCAACTGCTCATCGAACATGGCGCAAATGTTAATCTCGCAGACAGAAATAAAGCAACAGCTTTGACATGGGCAGCCAGTACGGGAAATTTGGAAGCCGCCACTCTTCTCATCGAAAAGGGCGCGGATGTTAACGCTAGTGATGGCGTGGCGCTGGCTATGGCGACAAAAAATGAGAAGATTGACGTTGCTAGGCTTCTTATCAAAAAAGGGGCTGATATTAATGCCGGACCCGGAAGCAATAGTGGCAGTCCTTTGTTCTTTGCCGCGCAGGATGGAAACGCTGAATTTGTGAAGGAATTGTTCGACGGCGGCGCAACCCTTAATTATAGGGGCTATAGTCGTATAACATCTCTTATCGCTGCTGCGATGCAAGGACATACAGACGTAGTAAAATTGCTTGTTGAGCACGGGGCTGAAGCGAATGAAGGTGATATGAACGGCATGACCCCTATAATGTGGATGGCGCTCGCGAACCCTAATCAAGGCTTAAACTACAGGGGAATAATCGAAATACTTCTTAATTACAGAGCTGAAATCGACGCCAGGGACAAAAAAGGAATGACCGCGCTGATGCATGCTGCGAAGCATGGTCATAAACAATTTGTGGAATTTCTGGTTTTTAAAGGTGCCGACAAAGGCGCCACCGATAACGATGGAAAAACGGCGCTGGATTATGCTGAAGACAATAATCGTGACGACTTGACGAATATCCTAAAACATTAAAGCCTTTTCGCCACCGTCATGCCTTGCCCCGTATCCAGCATCATGCTGAGGTATTTTTCGGGGTTGGCGAGGCGGGTGTTGAAATCCTGCATGGCGGCAAGGGCGGTTTCGCGGATGCGGTCGGTGGTCTGGTTGTCCAGCACGGCGTTGAATAAAAACGTGTTGTCGCCGACGATCAAGCCGCCTTTGCGCACATTCACCTCCGCCCAATCCAGATAATTTGCGTAGTTGATTTTATCGGCATCGATAAAGATCAAATCGAACGGGCCTTTTGCTGACAGCGCGGGCAGATTGTCGAGTGCGCGGCCGCGGATAACCTGGATATTTTTTCCGGCAGCGTATTTTTTAAAATGTTCTTCGGCGATATCGGCACGGCGGGCTTCGTATTCGAGGGTATAGATCACGCCGTCATCGGGCAGCGCGCGCGACATCCATGTCGATGAATAACCGCCCAGCGTGCCGATTTCGACAATTTTCTTCGCGCCGCTCATGCTGACGAGCAGTTGCAGCAGCCGGCCGTCTTCGGGTGGCACATTGATCTGGTCGTCGGGGTTTGTCATCGCGCTGCGGATGGCCTGCAAACCCTCCGGTTCGTGCGCGAACAGTTCGTGGATATATTGCGCGCGTGTTTTCATTGGATGAAATTTTTCATGATATAGGCATGGACGAAGTACCCGATGGCGATCAGCCCGATACCCGACGCATACATGGCCCAGAACGGCATGGGGAATTTCTTGGCCAGCAGGAACGGCACGAAAAACAGCAGCGACATGGGAATGGCGGTCAGGATGCTCAGCGCGAAATCGACGGATTTCTGCGGGTCTTTATATTCGCCATAGGAAAATGCGAGAACCAACAAAGTACTGAGCGGCAGGGCGATGATAAACCCAGCAAGATCGGGCCGCTTGCCCGACAGCCATGACGCAAAGGCGATCACAATCGCCGAAATCGCTATTTTTCCCGCCATCCAATACATGCTATTCTCCAGTTGATTTATGGTGATAGTGCAGCAGAGAAGGGTTTGTTTCAAGTATGCGCGTGGTGGTGCTGACAGGGGCGGGTATTTCGGCGGAATCGGGCATCCGCACCTTCCGCGCATCCGACGGGCTGTGGGAAGAACACCGGATCGAGGATGTGGCCTCGCCCGAAGGCTTCGCGCATGACCCGGCACTTGTCTATCGCTTCTACAACGCGCGGCGTAAACAATTGATGCAACCCGACATCCAGCCGAATGCCGCGCATGTAGCGCTGGCGAAACTGGAGCGCGAACTCGGCGATGATTTCCTGCTGGTGACGCAGAATATCGACGATTTGCATAAGCGTTCGGGCAGTCTGCGCGTGCTGCCCATGCATGGCGAACTGCGCAAGACGCGCTGCACCGCCTGTCTTGGCCTTGCCGACTGGGACGCGGATTTTGACGCATCCACCGTTTGCCCGGTTTGTTCCAAAGCCGGGGGCTTGCGCCCGCATGTGGTGTGGTTCGGCGAAATGCCGCTGTATATGGATGAAATCTACGCGCAGCTGGTGCAATGCGATGTTTTCGCCGCCATCGGCACATCGGGCAACGTCTATCCGGCGGCGGGGTTCGTGGAAGTGGCGCAAGGGGCGGGGGCGCAAACCGTTGAAATCAACCTTGAACCGTCCAATATCGCCTCCGCCTTTCACGACCAGCGCTATGGCAAGGCTACGGAAACTGTGCCAGTATGGGTCGAACAAATTCTGGAAGCCCGCAAATGACCGACTCCCTGCTGCCCATGCCCGTCACCGAAGTGCCGTCGGCAATCCGCCTGAATGAACAATCGGTGCGCAAATTGCGCATGGGTTATCCCTGGGTGTTCCGCTCCGAAGTCATTAATGCCAGGGCGGCCGATAATATCCCGCCCGGAACCATTGTGGATTTTACGCGCGACAAGGGCGAATTCGTGGGGCGCGGATATTACAACCCCAAGGGCCAGCTGGTCGGCCGCATCCTGACGCTGAAGCAGGAAGAAAAGATCGAGAAATTTTTCATCCACCACTACATCGAAAACGCCGTTGTCTATCGCGATAAACTGTTCGGCCAGCCCTATTACCGCCTGATCCATGCGGAAAGCGACGGGCTGCCCGGCCTGATCGTCGATCGTTTCGGCGATGTGATCGTGGCGCAGGTCAACACCGCCGGCATGGAAAAATTGTGGCCGCATGTGGAGGCTGCGCTGAAATCGCTGCTGAAGCCGCGCGCCATCGTGCTGCGCAACGACAGCAACGCCCGTGAAACCGAAGGGCTGGAAAAATACGCCAAGGTCGTCCACGGCAAGCTGGACGATAAACTGGTCGAGGTGCATGACGGCGCGGCGAAATTCTACGCCGATGTGCTGGAGGGGCAGAAAACCGGCTGGTTTTTCGACCAGCGTGAAAACCGCCGCTGGGTGTCGCAGCTGACGCGCGACGGCTCGCTGCTGGATGTGTTCTGCCATACGGGCGGTTTCGGCATCATGGCGGCGCGCAACGGCGCGCAAAGCGTCACCTTCGTCGATAGTTCGTCCGATGCGCTGGCGATGGTCGAAAAGAACGCCGCGCTCAACGACGTGGCTGCGAAATGCCAGACGACGGAGGGGGCTGCCTTCGATGTCATGGAAAAAATGGCGCGGCTGGGCCGCAAATTCGATGTCGTCTGCGTCGATCCGCCTGCCTTCATCAAATCGCGCAAGGATCATGGCCCCGGCATGAAGGGCTACCAGAAACTGGCGCGCCTTGCGGTGCCGCTGGTGGAACGCGCGGGATTTTTGTTCTTCGCGTCCTGTTCGCATCACGCCGAAACCTATGAACTGATCGACACCGTATCGGGCGCGTTGCAGAAATCGGGGCGTCCGTACCAGCTGATCAAGGTAGCAGGGGCAAGCCCCGACCATCCGGTGCATCCGATGCTGCCGGAAACGGGTTATCTCAAGGCGTTAACCTTTAGATTCCTTGATTAATTCCGGTTATATTTGACATAACTTATGCGGTTTGGTAAATTACTCGACATGCCGTTTGCCACTACCGCTGCGCGATTTTGACCGTTTCTCGCGAAGCCTTACCCGCACCCGGATAAAACAGCCGCTTTCATTTCTCGGGATAGATGCATGTTGCCGCTGCTTGAAAAATTGATGGATGCCATTCACCGCGACCCCGGCAATCCCGCGGGTATCGCGGAATTTTTCAATTCTGCGACAGTCTTCTCAAAAAGCGACTTTGATAATGCAACCGGTGAACTGAAGCGCCGCTATAAAGATGAATACATCCCCGATGCCGTGCGTCGCGCCGAACAAACCACCAGCAAATCCGAAGTGGCGTACCTGAACGGGGTGGAGGAGCAGGGCAGGGCGCTTGCCGATCCCGGCGCGTTTTTCGATGCGCATCCGGACCTGAAGGGGCGGCTTCCGCAGGTGACCGTGGAATACAACGCAGAAATCCTGCGCCATACGGTGTTGGAAATCACCGCGACAGCCGGAAAGCTTGACGGGCTGCTGGTCGCGCCGCGCACCGCTTCGTTCCGCCGCAGCAAGGCAGAAATATAATGGCCGCGCCGCTGCACATTCCTGGCGATATCGGCGACTGGATGGATGCGCGCACCGCCGCCGAAAGCGAGCCTTTTGCGACACCGCAGGAAATTTCCGGCAAGGCCGATAAAATACAGTCCATTTTCGATGCGCTCGACCAATCCCCCGCCGATACGCAACTCGTGCAGAGCTTGATCGCCGAAATCGGCCCGCGGCCCGTTTCCGGCGGCGTGGCATATCAGGCCGCGCAGGAAATGATGCGGCGCTATAACGACGAATTCATCCCCGAAGTGCAGCGCCGCCAGCCGATGACGGCGATGGCGCAAAGCGAACAGGCGGCGCTGGAACGCGCGCGCAACCTGTTGCGCAGCGAAACGCAGGTGCCTGCGTCGTCGCAATCGCAGCCAGTCGCGCCCGGCAGCCCCGAAAACAACCTGCGCCTGAACGGCATCCCCTACCGCAGCCGCGCGGGCGAAGTGATTGTGATGGGCGATGTGGATTTCAACGACCATACTATGCTGCCCGACCTGACGAACGTGATCGTCAACGGCGGCTATTACATTTTTAACGTGCCGACAAAAAACATGTACGGCACGCCCAAATATGTCGGCGGAAACTTCTTCTGCGGCAATAACGGGCTGGAGACCCTGGAGGGTGCGACACCGGAAATCGCAGGCGGTTTCAGTTGCAAGGACAACGACCTGAAAAACCTGCTGCACGGCCCGAAAAACGTCGGCGTCGATTATATAGTCGAGAACAACAAGCTGGAAACGGCCGAAGGCGCGCCTGAAAATCTGTCCGGCATTTTCAACATCGCGGGCAACCCCGGCATCCGCGATTTTGAACATGTACCGAAAACCTTCCGCGAGTTGCGCAGCGACCACGGCGTTTTCGCCAGCTGGGACGACGTTCCCACGCACCTGCTGCAATCCGAAGAAAAAATCCTGCGCATCGCCCATGAATTCCGTGAACAGGTGAAGGCCGTGGTGCGCGAAACCGGCACGCTGTCGCGCCCCGTATCCGCGCCCAGAACCGCATCGTTTGCTAGGAAATCATGAGCAATCTTACACAGGCATTCAACACTGCCGCCGTGCAGGAAGATCCGTCGGAAACCGCGTTGAAGCTGCTGAACGTGATCTATACGCGCCGCGCCGACGGCAGGCTGCTGGTCGAAAGCTCGCTTGATTTCCGCGACCGCGACATGAAGGAATTCCCGGATCTTTCGAATGTGGTGGTCGAGGGTGATTTCCTGTTCAGCATGAATGAACTGACCAGCCTGAAAGGCGCGCCCTATAGCGTAGCGGGTGATTTTCACGGCGCGCTGAACCGCATCACGGATTTGCAATACCTGCCGCGTTATATCGGCGGCACCGCCGATTTGTCCGGCAACCGGCTGCGCAGCCTGAAGGGGGCGGAGGAATCCGAGGTGCGCGTGCTGAACGTCACGGGCAATCCCAGGCTGAAAGACCTCGAAAACCCGCCCAAGGTATTCATCGAATTACAATCGGATTTTGGCACTTTTAAAAATGCGGATGATATTCCCGCACAGTTGCGCGTATCCGAAACGACGCGCGCCCGCATCCGCGCCACGGCCGACAGCATGACCGGCCTGACCCGCGCCGTCATCGCGCCAAAAACCGCCAGTTTCCGCAGGAAATCATGACTGTTAAAACACTCGGCGAATGGGAAGCGATTGCGCAGGACAGGATTGCGCTGATGAACGCTTTGACGCCCGTCGTAAACGATGTCATGACGATGCCCGCCAACACGGCGGTCGTCGATGCCTTCACGGAACTGCTGGAAGCGCAAGGCGATTATCCGTCCGACCTGTTCCGCGCCGAAGTCGCCAGCATCATTTTCGAATATGATGCCAATTTTCTGCCCAACGCGGTGAAGAACGACGTGAACGCGCTGCAACGCCACCGCGACTTTTTTGCGGAGCTGGCCGCAAAACTGGAAACGCCGGAAAGCGATAATCCTCTTCCATCCGAAGTCGCGCTGCGCGCCCTTGGCATCAAATATTCGCTCCGCGCCGACGGCATGCTGGAGGTCGCGGATAAAATCGACCTGACGGGCAAAAAACTGGGCAAGCTGCCGGATTTGTCGAATGTGGTTGTGCTGGGCGATTTTTCGGCGGGCGGCAACGACCTGAAAAATATCGCGGGCGCGCCGCCCTTTGTCGGCGGCACGGCGACGTTTGCGGGCAACGTTATCAAGACGCTGGCCGAAGGGCCGCAATATGTCGGCGTGGATTACGTGGTCAGTTCCAACAACCTGAACGACCTGCACGGCAGCCCGCTATATGTCGGGCGCGATTACGAGGCACGCATGAACCTGCTGACGACGCTGGCGGGCACGCAGCCGGAATTGAACGGCGTGTTCAGCCTGAAGGGCAATTTCCGTCTTGTGAGTTTCGAGCAAGGCCCGCGCGTGTTCGAGGAAATGCGCACCGAATTCGGCACGTTTAAAACATGGGAAGAAATCCCCGAAAACTTCCGCATTTCACAGGCAACCCGCGACCGCCAGGCGGCGGAATTCCGCGAAATGGTGAGCGAAATCGGCAAGCAGACCGGCACGCTGTCCAGCCCGGTATCTGCGCCCAAAACCGCGCGCTTTACCCGGAAATAATCAGCGCTTCGGCAGGATAGACGTATTGATCCCGCGTTGAAACTTGTCAATCACCTGATCCAGCGTTTTGCCATGCGCCATCGCGTTGTCGATATGCGCGAAAAACGCGTCGTCCTGCAGCCATGCAGCGGCAAGCGCGCGGCGCGTAATGGGCGCGCCGTCCTGCGTCACGATGCCCGGCACAACTTCGTCGGCATAGGGCGATCCTGCAACGGCGGCTTTGAACGCATCGGTGATGGTTTTACGGATTTCGGGTTTCATGAAGCTGCCTTATTTGCGCAAATTCAGGCCGGGGCGTTTTTTGCGGTCGTCGCGGAGTTTTTCGTGTGCGGTGGCGGATTTGGCCTGACGCAGCTTTTCCTGCGCGCCTGCGTATTTGTTGAACATCTCCGTCACGCGCGCTTTTTCGTCCGCCGTCTTGCGGCCGTCGGTTGCGATGTCGAGCGGGCTTTTTCCCTTCGCGTCCTTCGCATTGAAATCGGCGCCGGCCTCCAGCATTTGCAGCATGATGGAAGGCGAATTGGACGACAACCAGCCGCGCGCCGCCACATGCAGCGGCGTTTGCCCCGCATTGTTGCGGATGTCGAAATGCGGGTTCGCGGCCAGCAGGATTTTGGTGATCGTATCGTCGCCGCCGATGGTGCTGCCCGCGATGCGGTGCAGCGGCGTGTTGCCGTCGCTGTCGGCGATGCTCAGGTCTGCGCCCGCTGCGATCAGCGCCTCGATGCAATCCTTGCGTTCCCGCCATGTGCCGCCGATCAGGCGGCTGACGGGCGACGCGTTTTTATCGCCGGACAGGGTGTTCGGGTTCGCGCCAAGGCGCAATGCTTCCAGCAATCCCTCCAGCGAATAATTGCCGATGGCGGCGATCAGCTGCCGGTCGAGTTCGGATTGTTCGGCGGCGGTGCGGCCTGCCATGATTAACGCTTCGGCGCGTTTTTCAGGGAGGAGGAGGGGCCGGGTTCGACGGGCGGGAAAAGCTGTTTCAGGCTTTTCTTGTCGATCGCGATGTAATTGCCTTCGTCGCGGGTGAGCGGTTTTACTTCCGACCCGATGATGGCGATATAGGCAATCAGCGATGCTTCGAGGTTCACTTCGCCCAGCGCCGCTTTTTCTTCTTCGGGCAGCGCCTTGAACGCTTTCGCGGTCATGACCTTGTCGACCACATAATGCGTGGGGCTGACATTTTCCGCGCCGGCATACAGCGTGCGCGTGTCGGGCTTTTCGCCCTTTTTCATTTTGCGGTCGAAGAATTTGAAGTGGTGGGTGTCTTCGGGCAGGGTCAGTTTCGATACGTCGCGGTCCTGGACTTCGGCGTAATGCGCGCCGCTTTCGGTGAAGAAGCGGACATAGGTATGCGTTTCATCGCCCTGCACCGCGTCCTTGGCGGCCTTGGCCGCGCCGAAAAGTTTCTTGAGGGGGTTCTTGAATTCCATTTCAAAAGCTCCGGATAAAAAGATTGCTACGGAGGGTATAGGCCGACCTTTATGGAATGTCAACCGGCCAGATTTTAGGACAAGTGTGCGGAATAAAAGGCCATTTCACGCGCGGTCAGGGTTCTATTCCTGCGCCGCAGGGGCGGTTTTCATGCCGGATACGAAACTGTCGATCAGGTAATTGGCCATGCTGTCGAAGGCGCTTTCGCCGTCAAGCTTCGGCATCTTGCCGGTTTCCTCGAGGAAGCAAAGCCCGTGGGTGGAGGCCCAGAGGATGCGCGCCGCCATCTTCATTTTGCGCTGCTGTTTCCCTGCGAATGTGGGGGCGAGCAGTTCCTCCAGCGAGGTAAACAACCGGTCGATTTTTTCCTGATACCACGGCTCGACTTTCCGCGTTTCCGGCAGGTCGTGGCTGAACAGCATCAGCCAGTAGGGGCGCATATCCTGCGCGAAACCGCGATACAGCTGCGCCATTTTCTTCATGTTCTGCACGGGCGTTTTCTTCGGGTCGTGGCAGGCGGGGGAGGAGAGGACACCATGCAGCAGGTCGAGCGTGCGCGCATTCACCTGCAAATACAGCGCATCCATCGACGGAAAGACATTATAGATCGTGCCGGGGGCATAGCCGATCGCATCGGCCAGCCGCCGCGCGCTCAACCCCTGCGGCCCTTCCTTGCCGACCAGCCGCCACGACATCTCCAGAATCAGGTTTTTAAGTTCCTCGCGGGTATGGTCCTTGCGGCGCGCCATGGCTTTGATCCTTTGCCCCATAATAGCCTGATATTAAACGATGTTCAATATTTATATTGAACGGTGTTCAGAGTCATGGGATGATGAATAATGAACGGTGTTCATTATAACGGGAGAAGCATGATGAAACGCGGCACATTACTCACGGCACCTGTACTGGTCGGCGGCGGCGCGGCGTTGATTGCGGCGCTGCCCGCATCTCTGCCGATGGCGGTCGGTTTCGCGGGCGTGGCGGGGTGGGAGGGATTTGCGAAGCTGCGCGAATTCTGGGCGGATTTACACCTGCTGCATTTCCGCGGGTCGTTCGGTTACTACAACTACGGCTATACGCGTCACAAGAAATAGGGGAGGCGTTTTATGGCTGACGATAGCCTGCGGACGACCGAATTCACCGAAGCCGGATCAAACGCCGAATACCGGCTGCTCAGCGATACGCAAGTTGTGCTGGCGACGCCGCGTGGCAAGGGCTGGCTGAACCAGTATTTCGATTTTTCCGCGCGTCGCCCGACCATCCGCTTTGAAGTGGATACGGGTACGGGGCGCATCGACCTCGGAACCGTGCAAATGGCGGCGATAGACGGCGAGCGCACGAAACACCTGACGAATGCGTGGCGCGCGCTGTGTGCGATGTGCGGAGGTGCTGCACGGATGCCGCTTAAATCGTCCCCGTTTCCGGGTTGATTGGCTGGTTGTCGAGCCAGTAGACATCGCCATGTGCCTTTTGTGGCATGCGGTCGGCGATGTGGTTGGTCAGGTCTTCCAGCACATTGATGGGCCAGGGCGGGTTGACGATGGCGATGCCGGTGCCGAACATTCGGTAGCCTTCGGTGGGGGCTTTATCGAGGCGCACTTCGCTGACCACCACATCCTTGACATCCGATTTACGCAGCTGGGTCAGCAGCTGCACATGGCCCTGCGCCTCCAGCAGCGGATACCAGATCAGGAAAACGCCCTGCGGCCATTTTTTCCACGCCAGATGCACTTGCTTCGCCGTCTGCACATATTCGGTCTTGATTTCGTATGACGGGTCGATGATGACGAGGCCCTTGCGCAGGGGCGGGGGCGAGAAATCGACGATGGATTGAAATCCGTCCTTCTGCTGCAAATCGACATTCGATGCGCCGGACATGGTTTTCTGCAATTCCTCGAATTCGCCGGGGTGGCGCTCGATGCAGGTCAGCTTGTCGCCGGGGCGCAAAATCTTGCGGGCGATCATCGACGATCCCGGCCAGATGGAAAGGTCGCCGTCGGGGTTGAAGCCGCTGACGATGTCTTTCAAGCCGTCGGGCAGCCCGTCATTCTCCCAGAAATGCTGCGCGCCGCTGGTGTATTCGGACGTCTTTTGCGCTTCTTCGGATGTCAGGTCATAGGTGCCGCGCCCCGCATGGGTGTCCAGCACCGCCAGTTTCGGGTTTTTCGCTTTCAGCGATTTCAGCAGTTCGACAAGTATTGCGTGCTTGTGAACATCGGCGAAATTTCCGGCGTGGTAGATGTGCTGGTAGCTGAGCATTTTTTTTAGTCCTGAGAGGGGAAAAAGAAAAGCCCTTAGACGCAGCTAAGGGCCTTTCCTTGAAATCTTACCGGAAAAACCTTAGGCGGTTTTCAGGTTCACGGCGGTCATGCGGCCCTGGCGGTCGGGTGCCAGTTCGAAGCTGACTTTCTGGCCTTCCGCCAGTTCGCGCAGGCCGGATTTTTCAACTGCGGAGATATGCACGAACACATCCGTTCCGCCGCCATCGGGCACGATAAAGCCGAAGCCTTTTTTGTTGTTGAACCATTTCACGGAACCACTGGGCATTTGAAGTCTCTCCTTGGGCAAGTTTGGTATGACCAGCCGGGCGGGTTTGACGCGCCTGACCATGACTAGAATTAGAACATTTCCAAATCCCCCGCAACAAAAAGCGGGGTGGCGCGGGAAGGCGCGGTCTGCCTGATAATTCCCGTGCTGCGCTGCGAAAAAATTTCGATGTTATGTTATCTGACGGTTGATTCTGTTCAGCAGAACAGGCAGAGCAGCCAGACGATGCCCACATTGCAGCAGGCGATAAATACCGCCGCGCTGCCCGCATCCTTCGCCAGTTTTGCGTGAATGTTCCATTCGCTGCCGTGACGGTTCACGACAGACTCGATCGCGGAATTGATGATCTCCACCACCAGCACCAGCATCAGGCTGCCGATCATCACGGCCTTTGCGATGCCGCCCGGGCCGTAATACAGCGCGACGGGCGCAAGGATGACGCAGGCGAGAAGTTCCTGACGGAACGCGGCTTCGGATTTAAACGTCGCCTTTAACCCGTCGAAGGTATAGCCAAAGGCGCGCATGATGCGCGTCAGGCCGGTCGCTTTGTCGGGCACTTTGCCGGGTTCGGTCATGACATGTCCTTTTGCTGATATGATTTGTAAATATCGCGGATCGGCCCGTCGGTCGTCAAGGCGACGGCGGCGGGCAGGTCGGAGGTGATGCGGCCCTTATCAAGGTAAATGATGCGGTCGAATTCGGGCAGCAGGTGCAGGCGGTGCAGCGTCGCCACCACGCTCTTGCCCTTGAAATGCGAAAACACGTTTTTAAAAATCTTTTCCTCGGTCGGCAAATCGACGCTGCTGGTGGGTTCGTCCAGCAGGATGATGTCGGATTGCTCCGCCGCGAACAAACCGCGGGCAAGGGCAAGCCGCTGTTTCTGGCCGACCGACAGGTTCACGCCCTTTTCGCGGATATCGGTATCAAGCCCGTTCGGCATTTGCGACAGCACGGGCAGGAATTCCGCCAGCTCCAGCGCGCGCAGCACGACGCTGTCCGGCACATCAAGGCCGAAGCTGACATTGAAGCGGATGGTGTTTTCAAAAATCTCGGGGTCCTGCGGGATCAGGGTGGTCAGCTGCGACAACGCATCGAAGCCAGCCTTTTCGCCGTCGACCGTCACATCGGCATGCTGCGGCTGGTGCAGCGCGCGCAGCATGGACAGCAGCGTCGATTTTCCGCCGCCCGACCCGCCGATCAGCGCGATTTTTTCGCCATGACCCAGCTTCAGGCTGATATCCGACAGCGTTGCGATTTCGCGGTTCATCTTGGCGGCATAGGTGAATTTCAGGTTGCTGATCTGCAGCGATTTCCAGTTTTCGGGCAGCGCGGCCGATTGCGCCGCCGCCATTTTTTCGTGGTCTTCCATGATGTGCTGCGTCGCGCGCAGGTCGGTCAGCGCGTTCAGCCATGTGCCATGCATCCAGATGAAATCGAACATCTGGCCGCCGACCTTTTCCTGATACATATAGATGGTGACAAGCGCGCCTGCCGCAATCGCATGCCCCGCCTGCAACTGGAACCAGATATAGCCCAGCAAAATCGTCGCCATCGTCGCAATCGCGAACATGGTGCCGAAGAAATAACGCCATTCGTTCAGGTACGCCTCCCGCATGAACGGGGGCAGGGTGTGGCGGTTTTTTGCGTCCAGCGTGCGGCGCGAAAAATCCTGCAGGCGCAGGATGACGATGCTGACCATATTTCCGACGAAATCATAAAAGGTGGCATTCGCCTGATGCCCGGCCTCGTTGACTTCATGAATGGCCTGCGTCATGCGGCGGTTGAGCAGCACGATGACCGACAGGCTGATCGCCGTGCCGATAAAGCTGATAAGGCCGATCCACGGATTAAAGCTCGCCAGCATGATCAGCGATCCGGTCAGCGACACCACGCGCTGGAAACTGATGAAGGAATTTTCGGTGAAGCCCTTCAGCGCGCTGGCCGCCGTGCGGATGCGGTTGATGGTGCTGCCCGAATGATGGTCCTGATGCCAGCTGAGCGGCAGTTCGGTCAGGCGGCGGAACATGCCTTCGATATACTGGATATAAACCAACTGGCCGCAGCGCCGTTCGATCACGCGGCCGGGGCCGTGGAACACCCACATCATGAAATGGCAGCCGATGATCATCGACAGCAGACGCAGGCAGTCATTGAACAGGTTGGCATCTGCCTTTTGCAGCGTGTTGATCAGCTGGCCGAACAGCCACGGAATCGCAAGGTCGAACGACATCGCGAACAGGAACAGCAGGTGATAGAACAGGATATGCGACCGGATGCCCTGCGCATATTTCCACACCTCGATCCAGAGGCGGGAATAAGAGAAAGTGGCAAGCGCGTTTTTAAAGGGCATGGGGCGATTCTAGGGGCTGATGTTGCCGAATATAATCGCCGTCCTGCCCGTTGTCATTACATGAATAATCCCCTCTCCCTCCGGGAGAGGGTTAGGGAGAGGGCATCGTTGCAGAGAAACAGGTTGAATGCTGGCGTGGGGCGAGGTTCAAGTCCTCCCTCTCCCCAACCCTCCCCCAAAGGGGGAGGGGGCAAGGGCCCTTAACCGTGGCCGTCGCTTTCATATCTTCGGTGAAATCGGCTTATCAACAATAACGCCTTTCGCCCGCAGGTAAGTTTTTAATTCTTCTAGCGTTTGAAAGTATTTATTCGGATTTAACTTACAGCCTTCATAGTCAGACAGCATGTACCAGATAGGGTCTTCGCGCTTGCTTATTTCCGGATCGTGATACAGCTCGTACTCCCCATTTTTGTCCCAGAAAAATATCCCGAAAAAATTAAGAATTCCTATTCTTCTATTTGGCACGATAAAGTGCGGGCTGAGGTAATTTCCGTCTTCGTCATAAAACACATAATAGCCACTATCCAATGCGAGCCCCGGATACTTGCTGCAGGCCACTTCTTTGTTTTCGACAACGTCTAGGTTGTGCTCTTCGTTAAAAACAAAAATCATGAAGGTCTCCATAGAAAAACCCCGGCTTTCGCCGGGGTTTTGGTCTCGTAACCGATTAATGCTTGTGCGGGTCTTCGCCGGATGCCTTGGCGGCTTCTTCGGCCTTTTTCATCGCATCCGTGAAATCGGGGTATTCCATCATGCGCTCGTCGCCCTTTTTGAAGATAAAGGTCGGGGTGGCGTCGATGGCGTAGGTTTTCTGCGCGTCCTGCATCGATGCCATCATGGCTTTTTTCAGGTCTTCGTCGGCCATGCAGGCCTTGATGTATTCGGGATCCATGCCGGCCAGCGCGCCGATTTTCTGCACCGCTTCGTCGGGCGCGGATGCGCGCGCCCAGCGTTCCTGTTCGGCGAAGATCATCGAGACGAGGGGATAGAATTTATCCGCAGGCGCGCAGCGCGCCATGGCGGCGGCCTTCACCGCGAAATTATCCAGCGGGAAATCGCGGAACACCAGTTTCGCCTTGCCGGTTTCGATCAGTTCTTTCTTGATTGTCGGCAGGCCGAATTTGTGGAACGCCGCGCAATGTGAACAGGTCATGGACGCATATTCGTAAATGGTGACGGGCGCATCGGGATTGCCCAGCACGCGGTCTGCGGTCGCGGCAGCGACGTCAATTTTCGGCGCGGCGGGTTTGTCTTCCGCCATCGCGGGCAGCGACAGGACAAGCATCAGGGCAAGGAAAGCGGATTTCATCATCATGGCAGGTTACCTTTTTCAGGGGGAGGGAGTGTTTTGACGGGACAAGTGGAGATACCAAACAACGCATAGGCGCCGCAACTGCCCATTGCAGCATTCACCAGCAGCGCGCCGGCAAGGATCGGCCACATATATCCCACAAAACCGCCTGCCGCCCAATAGCCCAGCATCCCCAGCGCGATCACCACACGCAGGACGCGGTCCCAGGTGGCAAGGTTGCGGGGAAGGGCGGGTTTTTCGGTCGGGGTGGTCGGTTTCTGGTCCATCGCGGCTTCCTTTGGTACCGAGTATAATATAGTTACAGGCTTATGCGTGACAAGTTACGCCGAAAATGCCATGTTATGCGAAAACAGGCGGCGATTCACAAAGAAAATCATGGCATCCACCCTTATCCTCAGCGTTCAGGAAGGCAGCATCTCCTTCGGCGAGAAAGTCATTTTCGACGAATTCTCGTTCAACATCCATCAGGGCGACAAAATCTCGCTGGTGGGCAAGAACGGCTCGGGCAAATCGACGCTGATGAACCTCATCACCGGCGACCGCGACCTCGACAGCGGCAAGCGCTGGGTGTTGCAGGGCACGACCATCGGTTACATGCAGCAGGACGTGGTGCCCATCCCCGGCCAGACGGTTTACGATTTCGTCTTCGAACAATTGATGAAGGACGGGGTCGAGGAAGAAAACCGCTACAAGGTCGATATGGTCATCCAGCCGCTCGACCTGAAACCGCATGACCGCATGGATATGCTGTCGGGCGGCCAGCTGCGCCGCGCCGCGCTGGCGCGTGCCCTGGTCGAAGAGCCCGATATTTTGCTGCTCGACGAGCCGACCAACCATCTGGATTTGGAAATCATCGAATGGCTGGAGCAGTTTTTGCAGCGCTATGCCGGCGCGCTGCTTTGCGTTTCCCACGACAAGGCGTTTCTGGCGAACATATCGAACAAAATCTTCTGGCTCGACCGCGGCAAGATGCGCGTCGCGCCCAAGGGATTTGCACATTTCGACGAATGGTCGACCATGCTGCTGGAGCAGGAAGAACGCGAGCTGCAGAACCGCCAAAAGCTTTTGGATATCGAGGTCGAATGGGGCAGCCGCGGCGTGAAGGCGCGGCAGAAACGAAACCAGCGCCGCCTTGCCCTGATGCATGAAGAACGCGCGAAGCTGAAAAAAGACAAAAGCTCCTACCGCCAGATGATGCGCAGGCTGGAAGTCGGCGAGATGGAGATTGACTCCGTCGGATCAAAACTCGTCGCCGAATTCGTGAAGGCCGACAAGAAATTCACGGATGACAAGGGGCGCGAGAAAGTCGTCCTCAACAAATTCTCCATGCGCTTCCAGAAGGGCGACCGCATCGGCATCCTCGGCAAAAACGGGTCGGGCAAGACGACTTTCCTGCGCATGCTGATCGGCGAAATGAAGCCGGATATGGGCAAGGTGAAACTGGCGCGCGGGATGGAATTTTCCTACTTCGACCAGAAACGCCGCGACCTGAAACCCGAAGACACCGTCAAACACGTGCTGTGCCCGCAGGGCGGCGAATACCTGAAAGTGATGGACAAGACGCGCCATGTGATCGGTTACCTGCGCGACTTCCTGTTCGATGCCGCAATGGTGGAACAGAAGGTCGGCACATTGTCGGGCGGGCAGAAAAACCGTTTGCTGCTGGCCAAGGTGCTGGCGAACCCCAAGGGATTGCTGATCCTTGACGAGCCGACCAACGATCTGGATATGGATACGCTCGATATGCTGGAGGAAATTCTGGCGGCCTATACCGGCACGCTGATCGTGGTGTCGCATGACCGCGACTTCCTCGACCAGACAGTCAGCAAAATTCTGGCATTTGAAGGCGACGGGCGCGTGCATGGCTATATCGGCGGCTATTCCGATTATATCGAGGCGCGCAAACGCCGCCGCGACGACGAAGACGACGAGGATGATTTCCTGTCCTTCCGCGAAGCGAAGAAACCGAAACCGCAGAACAGCGCGCCCGCGCCCGAACAGGCGAATGACGCGCCGAAGGTCTATAAGAAACTGACCTATAAACTGCAATACGAACTCGACAACCTGCCCGCGAAAATCGAAGGGTTGCAGAAGGAAATCGAAAGCCTTGAACGCGTGCTGGACGATGCGGAGCTGTATGCGCGCGATCGCGGCGCGTTCGATACCGCATCCAAGCGTCTGGCGCAGGCGCGCGGCGACATGGAATCCGCCGAACTGCGCTGGCTGGAGCTGGAGGAAATGAAGGTCTCCGGCGCGGGCTGATTTGCGTTTCCGATTATTGTAAAAGCGTTTTTTCGGTTGGCGCATACGGTTGAATCTGTCATGAATCGATAGTCGCGGCAGCAAAATGTGATTCTGCGGAACGCCACGTTTTAACGCCGGTTGTGCAATCATTTGAATCGGGATTCATCACATGGCAAAAGTCACCCAGCCCACCATCACCCTGAAAAACATCGCGGCCGAAATTGCCGAAAGCCAGGAACTGTCCAAAAAACAAATGAACGCGATCATGGAAGAAATCGTCGATCATCTGGTGAAGAACCTGAAAAAGGGCAACCGCGTGCGTCTGGCCGGCCTTGGCATCCTGCAGGTGCGCAAGCGCGCCGCGCGCATGGGCCGCAACCCCGCGACCGGCGAAACCATCAAGATCCCCGCGAAAAAGAAAATCGCCTTCCGCGCGGCGAAGGAACTGAAGGAAGCAGTCGGCAAGTAATCTGCCGCGCTGCCAATAAAAAACCCGCTCCAGCGATGGAGCGGGTTTTTTAGTTTTAACACTTAACCCCAGCCTTCGTCGGGGTTGCGGTTCTTGTTTAAAACGCGTGCCGGTAAACCCACATCAACGCCCCCGCAAAGCAGAAGGTGAGGGGGATGGTCAGAACCCATGCCCAGACGATATTGCCCACAATCCCCCAGCGCACGGCAGACAACCGCTTGGTTGCGCCGACCCCCATGATGGATGTGGAGATGACTTGCGTGGTCGATACCGGAATACCGAAATGCGACGCGCCGTAGATGATCAGGGATGCCGTCGTTTCAGCCGCGAAACCGTGAATGGGCTGCAGCTTGATCATTTTCGTGCCAAGCGTGCGGATAATGCGCCAGCCGCCCGTCATCGTGCCGATGCCCATCGCAATCGCGCAGGACAGCACAACCCATGTCGGCACATGGAAATCATCGGTCGGATAGGTGAGCATCAGCGCGAGCGCGATAATCCCCATCGATTTCTGCGCGTCGTTATGCCCGTGGTTCAGCGCCATGAAACCGGCGGAGAGGATTTGCAGCTTGCTGAATACCTTGTTGATCTTCCCCAGCGCAACCTTATGCACCGCCCATGTCAGGCCAAGCATGATGACGAAGCCGAGCGTCACGCCAAGGATGGGCGATGTCACCATCGGCCCCACGACTTTTTCCATCACCTTCGGCCAGATGATGCTCTCGTTCCCCGCCGAGAAAAACGTCGCGCCCAGCAGCGACCCGATCAGCGCGTGGGACGACGATGTGGGCAGGCCCTTGTACCACGTGATCAAATTCCACACGATGGCGGCAGTCACGGTGCAAATCACGGTCTGGATAGTGATATTGGCGGCGTTCACCAGGCCTTTGCCGATGGTGGCGGCGACTTCGGTGCCCATCAGCGCGCCGATAAAGTTCAGCGCCGCGCCGTACAGCACGGCATGGGCGGGGCGCATCACGCGGGTTGAAACGACCGTGGCAATCGCATTCGCCGCGTCGTGAAACCCGTTGATGAAATCAAAGCCGATGGTCAGGACGACCGCGACGATGAGGAGCAGGAGTGCCGGTTCCATCGAAGCCCTTAATTATATTTAAGTGCGATTTGCAGCGCGATGCCGGCGGCGTCGCGGTAACCGTCGATAACCCGTTCCAGCAGGTCGTAGATATCCTTGCGCAGCACCAGCTGTTTCGCATCCGGCGCGGTGTCGATCAGGATGGTCAAAAGGTCGCTGAGGATTTCGTCGCCGCGGTTTTCCAGCTCGTCCAGCAGCTTGGCTTTCTCGATGATCTGCTGCGCCTTGCCGCCTTTGATCAGCGCGTCGATCATGATCTGCATGCCGTCGGCCTCCAGCAAAATCACTTCGACCTGCCGCTTCAGCTCCACCGCGTCCTTGAACTTGTACATGTCCATATGTTCGCGGGTTTTCTCGATGGTCTTGGTGATGCGGTAAAGGTATCCGCAGATCGACTGGATGTCTTCGCGGTCGAACGGTGTGACGAAACTGGTGCAAAGCTGCTTGGTCACTTCGGATGAAATCGTTTTCGCCTGCGCCTTGCACGACGTGATCGCGGCACCGGCTTCGCGGCGCGCGGCGGGGTCGTTGCTTTCGACGAATGTTTTTAAATGCAGCGAAGCGGTATGCGCCTCGGAAGACAGCTGTTGCAGGTAGGTGTAAAATTTCTGCTCGTTGGGAAGCAGTTTTGCGATGTTGAGCATCGTTGGTGAATCTCCTTTATGCTGCACGGCAGCAATGTACCGCGCGAATATGATTCCCGTCAAGTGTTTGACATAAAGTGAGATGTCATCCTTCGCTTTCGCTCAGGATGACAAAGGGCGGTTGGCAAGCTAGGTTGACGGATCATCAGGAGCCGCCATGAACCCCTACGAACAAAAAGTCCACGCCTTCCACGCCGCGACCGAAGTCGCGAACGACCGTCCGTTCACGGTGGAGTTGCTGGAGCTGCGCAAGACGCTGATCGGGGAGGAAGTGAAGGAACTCTTCGCCGAACTCGACCGCGCGATTGCGGAATTGAAATCGGGCGGCGAAGTGTCTAAGAAAACCAAACTCGACATGATGAAGGAAATCGCCGACGTGCAATACGTCCTCAGCGGTACGTCCTGCACCTTCGGTTTGCCCATCGACAAAGTGTTCGACCGCGTCCACGACAGCAACATGTCGAAACTGGGCAACGACGGCAAACCCATCCGCCGCGAAGACGGCAAGGTGCTGAAAGGGCCGAATTATCATCCGCCGGTTTTGGATGATCTGGCCTAAAACCCGAACAAAACCAGCATCAACAATCCAAAATCCCTGTTCGACCTGAATTTGCTCAGGCTGCTGTCGGGTTTGTTCATGTTCCAGCTGTGCAGCTGCCACACGGCATGCGCGACAGGGAGGATGATGAGCCATTGGGTGAGGTGGCTTTCGGCGGCGAAGAATTTGCCGACGCCGAAACACACGAGGGCGAGGGCGAAGAAGATGCCGACGAAAATCTTGCTGCGGTTGCCGAACAGCCGCGCGGTCGATTTCACGCCGATGATCGCATCGTCTTCCTTGTCCTGATGCGCATAGATCGTGTCATAGGCGAGCGTCCACAGGATGCCACCCAGATAAATCCAGAGCGGCGGCGAATGCAGCGCGCCGCCCGCCATGCCAAGGCTGCCCGTCACCGCCGCCCAGCCCATCAGCGCGCCCCAGTTGAAGGTGAAACCAAGGAACGCCTGCGGCCACCATGTGATGCGCTTCATGAGCGGGTAAACCCCCACCAGCAGCAGCGACAGGAAACCCAGCAGGATGGTTAGGCGGTTGAATGTCAGCAGGATGCCAAGGCTGACCAGCAGCAGGATAATCAGGAAAATCGCCGCATGGCGGACTTTGACCTGTTTCGAGGGCAGGGGGCGCGACTTGGTGCGCTCCACCTTGGCATCCAGATCTCTGTCCCAGATGTCGTTCACGACGCAGCCCGCGCCGCGCATCAGAATCGCGCCCGCCGCGAACATCGCCATAATAAAGTAATGATGTTTCGTCATATGGGCGAAACCGCCCGCGGCCAGCACGATGCTCCACCACCCCGGCAGCAGCAGCAGCCAGGTGCCGATCGGCCGGTCGAGCCGCATCAGCTTGGCATAGGGATGGGCGCGTTTCGGCAGGATGCTGAAAATCGCGGCGTTGTTTTTGATGTCGGTCGCCATTTGAATTGAAGTGTATATCAATGCTAGTCTTTTTCAATGACACGCGACGCCCACAAAACCCTCAGCCGCCTTTACGTCCCCGCCGAAAATTTGAGCGGCGGTGAAATAATCGAGTTATCAGAGGGTCAGCATCATTACCTCAGAAACGTGATGAGGGCGGAGGCAGGCGCGCAGCTGCGTGTTTTCAACGGGCGCAACGGCGAATGGCTCGCGAGCCTGACAGAACTCAGCAAAAAGAAAGCGGTTGTCACGCTTCTTGAGAAAATAGGTGAACAAACGGCATCCGAAGACATCTGGATGTTGGCTTCACCGATCAAAAAAGAAGCCTTTGATTTCATGGTCGAAAAATCGGCGGAGCTTGGGGCTTCGCAGTTCTTCCCGATCCTCTGCGAACGCACGGTTGTCTCCCGCATCAACCGCGACCGGCTGCAGGCGACCGCAAATGACGCAGCGGGGCAATGCGAGCGTCTGGATATCATGCAGGTATCCGACCTTGGTGATCTGGAAGTTCTTTTCGAATCATGGGCTCCCAGCCGAAAGCTCATCTTTTGCCTTGAGAGGGGTGAAGCGCCGCCGATGGCCGCTGCCCTGGCCAAACTGCCCCCCGATACCCCGCTGGCCATATTAATAGGGCCGGAGGGTGGCTTTACAGAGGCGGAGATCGCCTTTATCGCCCGCCAGCCCTTTGCCCTGCCCGTGTCGCTGGGCAGCCGTATATTAAAGGCAGAGACCGCCGCCGTGGCCGCTTTGGCGATTGCCCAGTCCCGGACGCAGAACCGGTAATTTTGTAATATTATTACCCAAATCGTTTAAATATTGACATAAGCACCTCTTTCCGTATAGATTGGGGCATCTGTCATTTGTTTCCGGATTCAACGACACGGTCAACCGTGCGAGGAGGGAGTGACAGGAAGCATCAAAATGAAATTTAATGCGCAACAGAGTGTGTGAATTATGTCCAGTGCCAGCAAAGTCGATCAAAAACCGATCGAAAGCAAACGCGAACTTATCGAATGGTTCGAGGGCGGCAATACGCCCAATGAAAAACGCCTGATCGGCGTCGAACACGAAAAGGCGCCCTTCTATCTTGCCGACAACAAACCCGTGCCCTTCGTGGGCGAAAACGGCCGTGCCGGCATTTCCGATTTCATCGCCAAGATGGTGACTGATCGCGGCTGGAGCCCGGCCGCGCCCGAAAACGGCATCGTGCTGTCCGTCGAAAAAGACAACAGCAACTGGACGTTCGAACCCGCAGGCCAGATGGAACTGGGCGGCGCGCCCCTGCGCAACGTCCACCAGAACGCCGAAGAAACCGACCGCACGATCAAGGAAGCGGTCGAAGTCACCTCGCAGCTGGGCTATGGCATGCTGGCGATGGGCTTCCACCCCACGCATTTGTCCAAAGACCTGCCGCTGATGCCGAAATCGCGCTATCAGGCGCTGTTTTCGTGGTTCGCGGAGAAAAAATTCCCGACCGCCGCCGATGTGGCGTCGTCCACCTCGACCGTGCAGGTCAACCTCGGCTATCAATCCGAAGCCGACATGGTGAAGATGCTGCGCGTATCGCTGTCGCTGCAGCCGATCGCGGTGTCGATGTTCGCAACCTCGCCGTTCGAAGAAGGCGAATTGTCGGGCTATCAATCCACCCGCAGCCATAAACTGTACAAGAGCATGGGCGGCCGTTACGGCTTCATGCTGCCGATCGCCTTCGACGATGGCTTCGGCTTTGAAATGTTCACCGATTACGCGCTGAACACCATGCCCATGCTGGGCGTGTACAAAGGCACGACGTTCCTCGATGCCAAGGGCGCGATGTTCCAGGATTTCATCGACGGCAACCTCGACATCCTGCCGGGCCAGAAAGCGTCGATCGGCGACTGGCAGAACCACCTGAACACGATCTGGCCGGAAGTGCGCCTGCGCCGCTTCCTTGAAATGCGCGGCACCGATGTGGGCCCGCAGGAAATGATCAAGGCGCTGCCCGCATTCTGGGTCGGCCTGCTGTACGATAAACAGTCGCTGGATGCCGCCTACGAAATGGTCAAGGACTGGGACGATCAGGACCGCGATTACCTGCGCGTCATGACCCCTGAAACCGGCCTCCAGACTAAATTCCTGAACACCACCGTGCAGGAAATCGCCAAGAACGCGCTCGCCCTGTCCGAAGCCGGCCTGAAACGCCGCGCCGTGCTGAACGCGCAGGGACAGGACGAAAGCATGTATCTGGAGCCCCTGAAGGAAATCGTCGAAAGCGGCCGCAACTGGGCGATCCGCCTCGAGGAAAAATTCAAGGGCGAATGGAACGGCGACATCAACCGCGCCTTCACCGAAATGAGCTACGCCAACAACCCGTCCGTGCTGAAGGCCAATAACGGCCTGTCCGTCGCGGCAAACGCCAACACGGTTGCGGTGGCACCCAAAAAACTGGTGCTGCCCGGCGACAAGGATTTCAAGATGCCCAAGCAGTAAGGGCGGACTGAACCGAAACAAAAACCCCGCAAGGTAACTTGCGGGGTTTTTCTTTGCGTGAGTTTTACACCATGCCGAAATTAAGCGCCGCCGTAATCCCCTCTCCCGCGAGCGGGAGAGGGCTAGGGAGAGGGTGCAGCACCGCACGCCATCGTCGCCGACAGAGTTATACGATTACTTCCGCTCTCCACCCTCTCCCCAACCCTCTCCCGCAGGGCGGGAGAGGGGGGCTAGAGCTGTGCGGAATGTTTTCCGCCGTTGATCCAGCACCGCAATAATCCCCTCTCCCGCGCTCGCGGGAGAGGGCTTGTGCGTAACAAAAACCCCCGCAGTTTCCTGCGGGGGTTTTTGTTGGATTACTACGCGGCTTCTTACGGCTTACGGCCTGAACGCCGCCGGTTTTTTGCCGAGGTTGAGGGTGGTCGATCCCGCTTCCGGCGCGCCGACGATTTTGCCGATCATTTTCTTCAGGTCGTCGTTGTCGAGGAAGCTGTCGCGCGCGGTTTGCAGCGCGGTGGATACGTTCAGCGTGTTGGTTTTGTCGTTCAGGATGCTTTCGACCACGCCCTGCGCATGGCCCTTCACCAGTTCACGCAATTCCTTGCGCTGTTCGTGGGTCATTTGGCCCATATGCTCGTGATCCAAGCCAGCCTGTTTATTGCGCCATACATACATCTGCGCAATCTTGACATGTTCCTCATGCGTCTTGCCGTTATGCTTGAGGCGGCAGACGGCGGCGCCTTCGTCGAACGACGCGGCGGCGCGGAAGGCTTCATCCTGGGCAAAGGCGTCACCCATCGCTGCCGCAGACGCGCTCTGCGCGATTTTCTGCGCGCTGGCTTCCGCGATGCCGGCCATGCCGGTCGGGGTCGATGCCGCCATCGCAGCCGCAGCCGTGCTGGCCGTGGGCGCACCCACTTCGAGCGCGTTTGCCGACGGCTTGATATCGTCTGATGCCGGTTCTGCGGCGTTGCTGATCAGCTTGCCGGCCAGCGACACGCGCTCGCCCAGTTCCGATCCTTCGCTGAACAGGTTGTCCATGGTCTGGGCGATTTCCGCCTTCACCTGTTCGGTCATTTTCAGGACGCTTGCGCCGTCTTTTTCAAGGCCGGCCATAAGCGGAATAACGCTGACGCCATCCGCCAGCGTGATAACGCCCTTGGCCATGTCGAAGAAGTCGCCGGACGCGGATTTGTAATTGCCGTTCGCGTATTCGTAACCGTATTGGTCGTAGGTACCGCCGAACGCGTCGCGGTAATTGCCGTTGGCCATGATAAAGCCGCCGAACAGGTCCGCTTCCTGCACGCCCTGGCGCGTCTTGCCGTCGTCGGGGCGGGACTGGTTGCGCATGAACGCGTCGTAGGTCATGCCGCCGAAGAACGCCGCGCCGATTTTTTTCGACGGGTCTTCCTGCGCCTGTTCGAATTGCGATGCCGCAACGTGTTTCGCGTGGACTTTTTCTTCCTCCGCGCGGCGGGTGCGGATCATCAGGATGGCTTCCGCGTCGCTCATGCGGTCGTTGCCGCGGAAGCGGGAGCGCACGAACTCAACCTCGCCGGAAAGGATGGCGGAGAACAGGTCGGAATCCACCGAGCCCAGATCCAGCGGCTTGTTTGCCGATATAAATATGCCCTTGGAAGCGGGTGCCTGCGTTTCGGTTTTCTCGGTCATATTCTGCCCCTTATCCCCGTCTTTCTCGTCCAGAAGTGTCCCCATAACCCGACTTTCTGAAAATTTATGTCTGACATAATACTATCATGATTGCCATATTCAGCGAAAGCAGAGGCTATTTTAGTATTAAATATCAATATCTTACGAAATTAATTTTTTAGGGAAAGACAATAGGGTAAGTCAAATAGTTAACGCGCAAAAAACCCGCAGGATGCGGGCGTTTTCGAGGTGCATATGCGCCAATCAAAGGGATTGGCGCGATTCTTTTTCGGGCTAAAAGTTAACGGCCGACAGGGCGGGAATTCGGGGGCAAATCAGCCGAATTTGGCCGGTTTCGGGCTCATATCAGGCCGGACAGCATCAGGTATTGCAGCGATGTCTTGTAGTAAACGAAAAGCCGCTTCTGGAACGGATAGAGCGTGAACACCTTCAGGCTCTGCACGGGGCTCCATCCGTCGCCAAGGCGGAATTTGTTCGATGTGACCAGCGTGCCGGGTTTCAGTTCGTCATGCAGCTTCTTGCCGAGTTTATCCAGCTGGTAGAAAAACAGCACAACTGCGCCCGCATCCCTGATGTCGTATTTAAAGATGTCGGTGTTTTTGTATTGCAGGTTATCCAGCTTCAGCCGCCGCTTCATCATCACCGACCACGCATAGGCGGGGCCGGAAATTTCGATGCCGATCACCTTCGCCTGCGGCATTTCACGCGCGATCTGGCGGGAAAACAGCCCGTTGCCGGAACCTATGTCATATATAACATACGGCTGCGTGCGGTCGGCGCGGGCGGCTTCGTGTTCCTGCAGCAGCGCGATGATTTTCCTGCGGATGGCGGGGGCGGTGCGGATATTCGGCACCCCGCGGTTGAGCGCCACGATGTTCACGTTCCACAGCAGCAGGACAAGCGCCACCACGAACAGCACATCCAAAAATATCTCGATTGCCACAAACCCGCCTTGAAAATGAAACGCCGCCTTCCGATTATAACCGGAAAGCGGCGTCACACGGTCAACTATATTAAAGTTATTTCCATTTCACCGGCTTGGGGTTCAGCGTCTCGTTGCCCATCTGGTGCCAGTAGGGATAAACGGGCGTTTTTGCCGATGCCTTGTCCAGCAGTTCCACCTGTTCTTTCGTCAGGTTCCAGCCGACAGCGGCGAGGTTTTGTTTCAGCTGCTCCTCGTTCCGCGCGCCCATGACGACGTTGGAAACGCCGGGGCGTTGCAGCAGCCAGTTAAGTGCCACCTGCGCGACCGTCTTGCCGGTGTCCTTCGCCACCGCATCCAGCGCATCGACGACGGTGTAGAGGTATTCATCATCCACCTCCGGCCCGTGTTCCGCGCCGCCGTTTGCGATGCGGCCTTCCTTCGGCGCCTGGCCGCGGCGGATCTTGCCGGTCAGGCGGCCCCAGCCGAGCGGGCTCCAGACCATCGTGCCAAGCCCCTGGTCGAGGTTGGCGGGCATGATTTCCCATTCGTAATCGCGGCCGATGAGGGAGTAGTAACCCTGATAGGACACATATTTCGACCAGCCGTATTTTTCTGCGACATTCTGCGACTTCACGATCTGCCAGCCGGAGAAGTTCGACGCGCCGATATAGCGCACCTTGCCGGCCTTCACGAGGTCATTGAGCGTGGACATCGTTTCCTCGACCGGCGTCACGCCGTCGAAGCCGTGCATGAAATAAAGGTCGATATAATCGGTGCCAAGGCGCTTCAGGCTGGCATCGCATTGCTTGATCAGCTGATGGCGCGACGATCCCTGGTCGTTCGGGCCTTCGCCCATGGGGAAGGTCGCCTTGGTGGCAATCAGCACTTTGTCGCGCCGTCCCTTGATCGCGCCGCCCAGCACTTCCTCCGACGCGCCGCCGGAATAGATATTCGCGGTGTCGAAAAAATTCATGCCGGCATCAAGGCAGACATCGACCAGCCGCGTGGCTTCTTTCACATCGGTCGTGCCCCATTTGGCGAAAAATTCGCCCTTGCCGCCAAACGTGCCGGTGCCAAGGCTGAGGACGGGGACTTTCAGGCCGGAGCGGCCAAGCTGGCGGTGTTCCATGGGGTGTTCCTTGATGATGCTTGTTGAAACGCGTCCCTAACGTAATGGCGGGAGCGCGCGGATCAAGGTCGTTATATGAATTATTTTTTTGTCATATCCACGTCTGTACCCTCTCCCTTTGGTGGAGGGGGATCAGATCATCAACGCCGGAACCTTGCCCGCGCAGGCGCTATCACAGGCTTTTCCGTCGCCAGCCCGCCATGCAGGTAATCGTCCATGTCACGCTTCGTCTTTTCCGCGCGGCGGCGCGCATCGACCCCGTCAAGACGCGCTTCGATGGCATCAATGGCGGCATCTTCCTCGCCCTGGCGTTTCAGGATTTGCGGCGACTGCTTGCGCTGGCGGTCGAGCGCGATGAGCGCAAGACGCGTTTCTTCTCGCATGCCGTTTGCAAGGCCGATCATCTTCATTTCCGATTTCTGCATCAGGTTGAACATGGCGGTCAGCTGGCCGTTATCCTGCAGGATGCTTTGCAGCATGCCGCGCTGGTCGGCCGCGCGTTCGCGCAATACCTTGATGCTCAGCCGCGCGGAGCTGTCGTGGCGCGTGTTCACCGCGTCGCCCTTCTGCGCCACCAGCTCCATTACATTCGCCACATTTTTCAGCAGGCCGGAATTCGCGACCTTGTCGAATTCCCCGCTGATGGTATCGAGTTGCACCTTGTAATTGCGCTTCAGCGCGGCGTATTGCCCCATCATGGCGCTGTCGCCGCTGGCGGCGGATGAAATGCGCGCGGCCTTTTCGTCTTCCGTCAGCGCGGCATCCTGCGCGATCTCTGCGATGGAGGCTTTTGCGGTCACGGCTGCACCTGCGGCTTGCGGCGGAAACGCGCGGTTGCGGGCGCGGGCAGGGGTTTGCCACCCGTCGTCAGCCCCGCATCCAGGAATTTGTGGAACAGTTTTTTTTCCAGCTTTTTCTGCTGGTGTCCGGCGACGGCATCCAGTTGTTTGTCGATATTGTCTAAAATCGTACCGACGCTGTCTTGTATATTCGCGCGGAACGCGGGATCGCGGTTATTGTCCAGAAACCGCAGTGCGGCCTGTGATTCCTCGAGGATGACGGAGGGCAGGCGCGCCACTTTTCCTTCCACGGCCGCGAGCGTGTTATATATTGCCGTCAGCTGCGCGTTGGGCGCGGCCATGTCCGCCAGCAGTTTTCTTTCCTCGCCCAGCCTGCGGCGGATATCCGCCGATTTGGAACGCAAGGGGGATGCCGCCGACACATCGTCGTCAGGGCCGCATTTGGCGGCATCGGCCGCCAGCGGTTCCACGCGCACGACCAGCGACGACTCGCTCAGTATCTTCGCGTCTTTCTTGAGATCATCAAGGCGCGCCGTATAGGGGCGCTTGAACACGAAATAGGGCTCCAGCAGGCCGCGTTCCTCGATCGCCGTCGTGCCGCCCGGCAGCAGTGCTGACAGCGCCGCCGCCATTTGCGTGACGCGCTCATCTTCCGTCAGCGCGGCGTTCAGGAAAATTTCCTTGAAAACGGTTGTCATGGCTGCCTGCTTTTGAAACGCGCGGGGCGGGGAGCGGCCACCGGTTTGTCGGTCGATAAACGGCTGCCATCTAGAAAGTCGCGCATTTCGTCCTTTTCACTCTCGCGCCGGTGATGGTCGCGCACGTCGCTCAATATGTTCCACGCCATGCCGATGGCATCCGATACGTCTTGCAGGCGGTCTTCCATCTTCGGCGCGTCTTTATCGATATTGCCAAGCGCGATCAGCGCAAGGCGGCTGTCCTCCCGCATGCCGTTGGCAAGGCCGATCATGGTTTTTTCAGCGGCCTGGAGCAGCGTGAAGGTATCGGTCAGCGGCTTGATTTCCGCGCGGATATCCAGCAGCGCCGCGCGGTCTTCCGCCGCGCGCGTTTCGAAATTGCGCAGGGAACGGGTGTGGTCTTCCCTTTCGCCGGCGGCAAGGCCGTCTGCCATGATGGTTTCGGCCACCTGTTCCACTTCCGACAGCAGCGTCGATTTCAACAGTTTTTCCGCGTCGTCCTTCAGGTCCTGCAGTTTCTTTTTGAAGCCGTTCTTCAGGGTGATGTATTCGCCCATGCGCTGCGTGTTGCCGCTGGCGGCAAACGACATTTCCGCCGATTTTTGCGTATCGGTCAGTACGGCGTCGTTGAACGTATCGGTAATGCTGCGCGTCGCCATGTCAGGGGCCTTTCCGGAAACGCGCCGTGACGGGTGCGGCCAGCGGTTGTGCCGTCACAAAACCGTTGCCCAGATAGGCGTTGAAGGCGTCGCGCGCGGCCTGTTCCAGGAACTGTGCGCTGGATTGCAGGGACGCGATGCGGCGGGTTGCGTCGTCCTTGATGCGCGCATAGGTGGAATTGCGGCCGCGGCGCACGCGGTCGATGTTGTTGATCTGCGTCGTGTCCTGTAGTTTTTGCAGCGTGGCGCGCGTATCCTCGGCCGTCCAGTTCACGAGGTTTTCAATCTTTCCTTCCGCTACCGACAGCGCGGAAAAAACGGCGCGCAGCGCGTCGTTTTCGGCGTAATGGTCTTTCGTCGCCTGTTCGTTCGCCTCGACCTTCGCGGTCAGCGCGTCCAGCCCCTGCGCGATTTCTGCCGGGGTTTGCCCCATATTGCGCTGGAAATCGTTCAGCGATTTTTCAAGGCCGGACTGGTTCAGCAAAATCTCGCCCTGCGCCGCATGGGCATCGTAACGCTGCTGGCAGCGGCGGCGGAACACGTCATAGGCGGAAGGCGCGGCGACATTGTCGTTATGCGCCTGCGCAATGCGTTGCCCCTGTGCGGTTGTCGCCAGCGTCGCGTCGTTCAGGATGTCGTCGAAAAATTGCGCGGAAATGTTCATGGCGTTTTCTTGCGGAATTTCGCTGTCATGGGCGCGGGCATCGGCGCGGCGACGACGGGGCCGGATTTCAGGTAATCGCCGAAGGCGGCCTTTTCCGCCTTGGCCGTGTTTTCGGCCGCTGTGGCGCGCAGCAGGTCTTCGAGCGTTTTTACGCGCGCTTCCTGTAGGGGGATGCCGCTTTCATCGCCGGACAGTTGGCCTTGATATCCGGTCAGGTAACCTTTTGCGTCCTTGGTATGACGTAGTGTTTCGGGATCAAAGCCTTGCATCTTCGCTTCTGCCAGCGCAAGGATTGTGAAGAGCTGCGAGAGTGAATCCATCTCCGGCTTCAGGCGTTCCACTTCGGTTTTTTCCGCGCGCAATTTCGATTTTAATCCGTCGAGTTTTTCCTGTTCCAGCGCAATTTCCTTGGCTGTCATGGAGGGGCCGAAGTCGGCAATCTTGTCTTCGATTTCCAGCATTCCTTGCGCAACACGGCTCTGACCGAGCGCGATTGCTCTTGTCATCGCGGCGCTCGCGCGGTCGTCCTGCTGCTGCTTGAAAGTCATGTAATCGCCGGCGTTAGCGGCGCTTTCATTGAAAATACCTGCGATCATTTGCGCCCGTTCGATCAGGCCCAGATGCCCTGCGAAAACAATGGCGGCATAGTCCGTCACGGCTTTGCTCCGTTTGGCTTGCGCGTGAAGCGCGCGGTCATGGGCGCGGGCATCGGCGCGGCGACGACGGGGCCGGATTTCAGGTAGTCGCCGAAGGCGGCCTTTTCCGCCTTTTCGTTGTTTTCGGTTTCAATAGCGCGCAGCAGGCCTTCGATCTTCTGGATGTCATCCTGCAGTTTGTTCAGGCCTGTTTCGGCTGCGACCATCTGGCCATGGTGCTGCATCAGGTATCCCTTGGCATCCTGCGTGTGGCGCTGTGTTTCTGGGTCGAAGCCGTTCATTTTTGTTTCGGCTATGGCAAGGATGTTGAACAGTTGCGACAGGGAATCAAGCTCCGGCTTCAGCCTTTCGATGTCTGATGTTTCGTTACGGTGCTGTTTCTTGAGAGCCGTGAGGTTCTGCTGCTCCTCAGCGATTTCGGTGGGGGATAAAAATCCGCCGCTATGCCCGATAATATCGTAAATTCTCATCAGGCTTTTGGTCAGGCTTGACTCCCAAACCGCGATCGCCTTGGTCATAGCGACGCTGGCCTTGTCATCCTGCGCCTGTTTGAAATCAAGGTAGTCTTTCGCGTTTTCCGCGCTGGCGTTGAAGGCGTTCGCGACCATGTCGGCGCGCTCCGTCAGGCCCAGATGTCCGGCGAAAACGATGGCTGCGTAATCTTTCATGGTGTCCTCCGTTTCGCGCCGAAGCTTGCGGTGCGGGGCGCTGTCGTGCGGTTGCCGGTGCCGCCCTGCATGTAGCCGGCCACGGCCTTTGCCCGGGTGCGGTGTTCGTTGTTGTCTTGCATCTGCTGCAGCGTGCCGCGCAGCGCGTCGAGTTTTTCATCCAGCGCGGGCAGGGCGTCGTCATGCGATTTCAGGCGGGCGAATTGCCCCTGCACCATGTTTTTGGTGTTTTCGGTTTCGACGCGGTGCGGCTGCGGATAGGTCTTGATCGCGCCTTCCGCGGTCGTCAGGATGATGAAGGTATTGGCAAGCGTGGTTGTTTCCTCCGCCAGCCCCATACTGTCTATTTTTTCCTGCAGCGCGCGGCGGCGCAGCTGGTCGAGCGTTTCGCGCAGCGCGTGGATCGCGCTGTCATCGGCGTCTTTGCGCGCGGCAATTTTTCGCGCCAGCTTTTCTGCGTCATGGTGCAGCGTCGAATGCTCCAGCTGCGTCACGCGTTTTTCCAGCGCTTGCGCCGCGCTGAACTGTGCGGCGCGGAAAGACCGGTATTCGTCGCGTCCGCCGTCGTAATCCTCCGCCACCATGCGCGCGCGTTCCAGCATGCTGAAGTCGGCGGCCAGCACGTAATCAAAGCGCGTAAGCGGGGATGTGGGGGTATCGGCAGGCATGTGACAGCACCTAATAAACTGTCATAAATTATACACCAAAATTATGAAAATATGAAGGGGTTAATTTATAATAAAATCAATAATTTAATTATTCACAAGCCGAGCATTTGGCCCGCCGCCCCAATCCTCCAGCCACAGCGCCGGTTTTTCGGATTTGAAACGGGCGCAAAGCGCGATGCAATCGCGTGCGGCGGGGCTTGCGGCTTTGTCCATCACGATCACCTCGATGCCGCGCGCGCGCATGAAGTTGATCGTTTCATCCGACGACGCGTTTTCGACATCGGCCACCACCACGCGCGGAATGCCGAACTGCACAATCGTGCCCGTGCACATGAAACAGGGCTGCAGCGTGGTGTACATCGTCGTGTTGTGGCGGTTTATTCTGCGGCCTGCCGCGCGCATCGCCGCCATTTCGCCATGGATAACGGGGTTTCCCTCCTGCACCAGCGCGTTGTGGCCCGCGCCCAGCACCGCGCCCGTATCGTTATCGACCAGCACGCCGCCGATGGGGCAGCCGCCTTCGGTATAGCCCTTGAGCGCCTGTTCATAGGCGATACGCATGTATTTTTCGTGATCGAGAGCCATTCCCGCTTCCTTTCCTGCTATCCTGACATTGCGCCGCGCCGCTGAAAAGCAGGGAATTATTTCAGCCCCGGCAGGTTGGACGTATAGCCGTTTTGAAAGGAAATTTCACATGCGCCTGTTATTAATCGCCTTCACCTTTGCCGTTATCGGCCTGACCGGCGCGGTTGTTTTCGCCGATGACGCGGTCAAGAACATCGACATCACACAGGAAGCCGATATTGCCGATGCCGCCGCCGTCTCCGCCATCCTGTCCAGCCTCACCAAAGACGTCACCGCCTGCGCGCAGGTGAACGAACCGCCCGCCGAATGCCAGTGCAAATACAAGGACCTGCTGGGCCAGCTGAAAACCGCCAATGATGCCGCGCTGAAAAAACACCCGGAATGGACGGGCGCGGTCGTTAATTACCGCACGGCGGGCGAAACCGAAGGCGCGAGCGTTTCTTTTGCCGGTGTGGCGGAGCAGTTGAAGGTCTGTAAATAATTGACATTTGCCACGGGTTTTCCGTATATTGCCGTCCTAACGGCATAGAGGAGTAACCCAATGACCGCAAATACCAAACTCGATAAACTCATTTCCGATTACGCCATCCATCTCGAAAAAAACGTGAAAGACGCGATCAACCCGCGCGTGCCCGCATCCGCGAGCCTGCTGCGCATCGCATTCCGCACCGTGGTGACGGGCGACCGTTTGCTGACCAAAATCTATGATGAACTCGGCTGGGACAAATTCGAGGCCAACCCCTATGAACGCGGCCGTGAACTGGCCGATATCGCGGAGAAAAACGGCAACCCCAAAACCGCCGCCAGTCTCCGCCAGTCGCTCGACACTTTCGACAAAATTTCGGGTGCCGCGAAAAACAACCTGCCCGAAGGCACCGGCGCGCTGAAAGTGCTGCGCGAGATCAAAAAACTCAAAATCGGCTGATTTCCGCGAGTGGCGGGTTTGGCAGGTGGCTGAAAAGATAAGGTTATTTTTTCAGCGCGAAAAACCTGTGTTCATTTCCGGCGGGTTTCCGCTGGCTTTCCGGTGGTTCTGCGACACAGCCCGTCTTTGAATTCGCTGGAAATTCAACGGGTTAAAAAATCGATGGTAAAAACAGGTTTTGTTTTAAATCAATGGGTTATGATGCGTGAAAGTGGTGTTTTTTAGCGCTTTTTCGTCATTCCCGCGAAAGGGGGAATCCCGTTGGCTGTCTGCGCCCTGCTTATCGCCGGGATCCCCGCTTTCGCGGGGATGACGCTCTGGGGCAGGAAGAGGGCACGAGAGCATTAGAGATTTAAAAAATCGATTACTGCGCCCGTCAATCCGCAATTCGTATAACCAGCCCGCATTCAGGCGATTTTGTTTTTTCGTTGTATTCGACATAGCCCGTTGCCTTGTCGACCACTCTAAAACATTCCGGCGAGCCATAGGCCTGCACATATCCCTTGTTCGGTTTTCCGTCATCCATCTTGCGGTCCATTTGCACGGCGCGGAAGGCGGAGAGGGCTTGTTCGCCGTCGTCGGTCAGGGTTGCTTTTCCCTGTAACGCGGCTTCACTCATCAACAAAATTACATGCCCCTTCATCGGCGTTGCATGCGGGGAAAGATGCGGCGGGAGGGCGATATTATCGGCATATCCCGCTACAAAACGCCCGCCAATCCGCGCCTTCGGTGTTGTCAGGTCTGTACCTAACGGGGCGGCGGTTTTGAGCTGGTTTAAATCCAGCCAGTCCGGCTTGAACAATTTATCATCGTGCAGGTCGGCGAGCTGCAATTGCGTCCAGAACAATGTCGCTTCATCGTCGGCGGTCTGGGCGGGAAGCTGCGTTGTCAGCGGTGTTTTAAGGTCGGCCAGAAAATCCTTCCTGCCAACGATGCCGTCGCCTGCGGTCGGCGAGACTGACGCGCAAAGCGGGTTCTCTTTGCAGGCGGGTGTATTGTCGCCCAATCCTGCAATATCGCCGGGAATGCCGTGATATGTTTCCTTGAATTTTTCAAAGCTATTTTGAATGTGGCTTATTTGACTGATTGTAGCGGTCAGGCGGGCGTTTTCCACCTGTTCACTATAATAAATCGATGGACCAAAGAAGAATGCAGCAATCAACCCCAGTACACACCATCCAACAAACCGTATCGGCCATTTGCTGAGGTAGAATTTGGTGAAATATTTTTCGAGAAATTTCAGCATCAATAAATCAATTCACTCTGACCTATGTGAAGTCAATCAGCAATCTTAACAATCAGGCCGCATTCCTTTTCATCTTCGAGGATTTCATTATAGCTATTTTCCCGTGTGGCGTGTATGCGGCTGGAAGCAGTCATTTCACCGGACCTTTTTAATTCTTCACGGTGTTCTTTGTCTGCAGGCGTTTCTCTTTCCGCAGCATAGAAACAACGCGGTGAACCATAAGCCTGCACTTTGCCGGTGTTGGCATTTCCGTCATCAACTTTGCGATCTATCATCGCGGCTTCATAGGGGGATATTGCTTGTTTCCCCTCAGTATTCATTTCACCGCCTTGCAGCACATCATCGCTCACCAACAAAATCACGAGACCTTTAACGCCTGCATTTGCGGGGGAGATGGTGTTGGGAAACGGGGTGCCATCGGAATAACCCGCTACATACCCCCCACCTGCCGGATTGCGGGGGTTCGTCTTGCCAAAATCAATGGTGGATTGATTTTCAATTCCCGAAGTATCGACTCCCATTAACAAGCCAGCGAGGTGCAAATGCGCCCAAAACAATATTGTTTCATCGGTTTCAGAAACTGCAGGGACAGAAGTCTTGCCCATTTTCTGCATCTGGAAGGTTTTTGCAAAGTTACGTGCGCCAACAATTCCGTCGCCTGCATTCTGGGATTGAGGATTGCAGTTCATTCCCTGTGAGCCAGTGCAGCCCTTCAAGCTACCCCCTGCATTTGCCCAGTCACCGGGCAGCGCATGATATTGTTTCTGGAACAGATCAACAGCGCGATAAATATCTTTGATGCGCTGAAAGCTGGCAGCTGTTCTGGCTGTCTGCGCCATATCGCTATACTTGAACCAAATACTAAATGAGACCGCTCCAAGAAATAAAACAAAACAGGTTTTAAAAAGAACCGTCTTGGAAAATTTCTTGACGTTTTCGTATTTAATCAAGTCTTCGTCCCACCCACCGTCAGCCCATCAATCCGTAAGGTCGGTTGTCCCACGCCAACAGGCACGCTCTGCCCGTCTTTGCCGCACGTCCCGACGCCGTCGTCGAGTTGCATGTCGTTGCCGATCATTTTGACCTTTGTCAGCGCGTCGGCGCCGGAGCCGATCAGTGTGGCGCCTTTGACGGCGGGGCCGATTTTGCCGTCTTCGATGAGGTAGGCTTCGGAGGCCGAAAACACGAATTTGCCGGAGGTGATATCGACCTGACCGCCGCCGAAATTCACGGCATAGATTCCGTTTTTGACCGAGGCGATGATTTCTTCGGGCGTTTTGTCGCCGTTCAGCATCACGGTGTTGGTCATGCGCGGCATGACGTGGTCGGCGTAACTTTCGCGGCGGCCGTTGCCGGTGGGCTTCACGCCCATCAGGCGCGCGTTCATGCGGTCCTGTAAATATCCGACCAAGATTCCGTCCTCGATCAGCGTGGTGCGCTGCGACGGGGTGCCTTCGTCGTCGATGGTGATGGAACCGCGGCGGTCGGGCATCGTGCCGTCATCGACGACGGTCACGCCGGGGGCGGCGACGCGCTTGCCGAGCAATCCTGAAAAGGCGGAGGTGCCTTTGCGGTTGAAATCGCCCTCCAGCCCGTGACCGATCGCTTCATGCAGCAAAATGCCGGGCCAGCCGGGGCCGAGGACGACGGACATTTCACCCGCCGGCGCATCGACGGAGCCCAAGTTCACAAGCGCCTGGCGATAGCTTTCATCCGCCGCTTTTTTCCATGTGGATTCTTCGAACACTTTATCAAACGAATAGCGGCCGCCGAAACCGTAATAGCCGTCTTCCATGCGTCCCTTGCCGTCATCCAGATAAACGGAAATGTTGAGGCGGACGAGGGGGCGGATATCCGCCGATTTGTGCCCGCCCGCGCGCATGATCTGCACGGCTTTCCAGTTGGCGGCCATCTGGATGCTGACCTGTTTGACGCGCGGATCAAGGCCGCGCACATAGGCGTCGATATCCTGCAGCAGCTTCACCTTTTTCTCGAAGGGGACCTGGAGCAGGGGGTTGTCGTCGATGTACAGCTGCTGGTTGGTGCCTTGCGGGTTGAGATCCATCGTGCCGCCGTGCCCCTGCTGCACCGATTTGACCGTTTCGCCGGCGCGGGCGATGGCTTTCTCGCTGAGTTCGGAGGAATGGGCGAAGCCGAATTTCTCGCCCGCGACCGAGCGCAACCCGAAGCCCATATCGGTGTCATAGGTGCAGGTTTTCAGGCGGCCGTCATCCCAGCCGAAAAATTCGCTCTGCACATATTCCATGAACAATTCGCCGTCATCGGCGCCGGTAAGGCTGCCCTCCACCAGCTTGGTCACCGCTTCGGGCGACAGCTTGGTTTTGTCGTAAAAAATCTTGTCGGTGGTGGCGGTGTGGGAGGGCATCGGTTTTCCTTTCGAGACATCAATAATGTAGCACCGAAGCGGCGTTTGGCGACAATGGAAAACGTGAACAGCAGTTCCGTGATTTCGTTAAATTTAACAATTATTTAACTGTTATTGACTCGCCCAGAGTCGGGTGGGTATTTCTTTTGCCATGAAGTTCGAAGACTCACCCCTCTGGAATCATCCTCTTGTCGCGCAGACACGCAGCAGCGTCAGCTTTTCATCGGCTGACCTGAACGCCGTGCCGGCGGCGAAGGTGCTGCTGGCGGCGGATGCGCTCGACCCCGTCACGGCTTCGTCGCTGATTGCGGCGGCCGGCAACATTCGTGGCAAGATCGAACCCTGCATCGCCGATGTGGTGAGCCTGCTGCAATCGCCGAAGCTGCATGCAGACGGCCCCGATTACCTGTTCAAGGCCGAAGACACGGCTGCGCTGAAAATCATCATGGGCACGCTGATCGCGGAAACGACCGGCGAAGGCTTCAAGCGCACGCAGGCGATTGCAACCCGCGCCGATGTCCAAAAAGGCATCGATATGATGGCGCAGATCGCGGAACTGCTGGTGGAAACCGGCGCGCATAACGCGATCGAGCCGAAGCTGGTCGAAAAATTCATCGAAGGCCTCGACAACATGAAACCGCTGGCCGGCCATTCGCCGCGCCGCAAGATGGTGAATGAAGCCGGCGCCGGCCTGAAATACGCCCTGATGCAGGGCAACGCCGCCGACATCGCCTACCACGCCCCCCGCATCGACCCCGCGAGCAACCACGCCGCGCTGAAACACATCGCGCGCGGGAAGCCGGGGATTTAATCGTTAACGTACTGAATTGACTGGTTTAAGCCGGTAATTTTCTTGTGAAAATGCGCAAGAAAATCATCATGCCGTCGCATTGACAGAACACCGGCACAGGCATATTACTTTGCACTTCAAACACTATTACCCGTTGTGCAGGTAAAACCATGTCGCTCAAGCTTTCCGATTTCCTGACCGATCCTTTGGTGCAGATCACCGTCAACAGCCTCAGCAATGCCGAAGGCGTGCCGATGTTGAAGCAGTATCAGGTCGATAACAACCCCGTCATCCGCACGCTGGTCGATACCCGCGCGCTGGACAGCCATACCGCCGCCGTGCTGGCCGCCGAAGAAATGGTGCGCGGGCATGACAAGAAATTGTGGGAACCGCTGGTGCCCGAACCGATCCAGCATATCGTCGGCCTGCTGACCGCCGAAGTGACCTCGCCGATGGAAGGCCTTGCGCTGCTGGTGAAAGACGGCAGTCCCTCCGCTCTCAAAATCGCGGCAGCGGGCGTGGCGTTCGGATCGACCGGCGAGACGTTCAAATCGGTCAAGCGCATGCTGAGCGCGGAAGAAATGAGCCGCACGGCCGATATGCTCGTCACCACCTCCATCCCGCTGGTCGATAAACTGGCGGTTGAAAAAACTTTCCGCAACCTGTCGCCGCAACTGCTCGGCCTGCTGGTCGAGGGGCTGAACAATCTTCAGCATCATGTGTCGGATGCGGATGTGAAGAAAAACATGGATGCGTCGCTGGCCAATTTGAAAACCGAAGTGACGCGCGAAATCCAGCTGCCGAAAAACGTCAAGCCGCCCAAACCCTGAATTACTGTTTTTAGAAAGTTATTTCCATGGCCTCGCTCAAAACCACCGACGTCCTGAACGACAAATTCGTTGAAACCATCATCGCGACCCTGTCGGGGCAGGACGGTGTGCGGAGCGTGAGCCAGTCGGATATCGACGAAAACCCGGTTTTCACGCTGCTGGCCGAAACCGATGCGCTCGACAGCAATGTCGCGGCGGTGCTAGTGGCCGATGAAATGCTGCGCGGGCGCAAGGATTCAGCCGAACTGGCGAAGCTGCTGCCCCCTGCGGTGGGCGAGGCGGTGACGCTGCTGCATGCCGATTATGAATCCCCGACGGACAGCATCGCGGCGCTGATGGATTCCGGCAACGCGCTGGCGGCGAAGCTGGCGGTGTCGGCATTGACGCTGTCGGGCGACGAAAGCCAGCTGGCGCAGGCGCGCGGCTTTTCCGGTTCCGATCTTGCCGAAATGGCGCGCGAGATGAGCGACGTGGCGACCGAAATCATCGAAGGCGGTATTGCGCATGGCAGCCTGCGCGGCCTCTCGACCGAACTCGCCGAGAAATTCGTTGAATCGGTCAGCGCGCTGACCGATATCGCCGGCGGCCAGACGCGCCAGAAGCTGATGAACCAGACGCTCGACAAATTCCGCGCGGAGATGGCGCAGGGCGGCGTTTACCTGGCGCCCGCAGGTGTTGCGGCAGTTGCAACACCAGCCGCTGAACCCGGCGCGGTTGCCTCGCTTGCTTTCGACGAGATTTTGGCCGATCCCATCGTCATCAAGACGCTGAAGGCGCTTGGTGCGGATGTCAGCACGGTCGATCCGTCCGAAATCCACAATCTCGACACCGCGCCGATCATCAACCTGCTGATCGAAACCAACTGCCTTGATTCCGTTTCCGCCGCCATCCTGCTGGTCGATGAAGCGACACGCGGCCGCAGCCTGCGCGGGCTGCCGAAGCCGGTGACGGAAGCCCTGAGCATCCTGCATGACGACCAGGTCGTCTATGGCGGCCCCGCCGCGCTGTTGGCGACAGATAACGTGCATGTGCACAAGGTCACCTTCGCCGCGATTACGTCGGCCATCACGGGCGATGAATTCAAAGCAGCGCTGCCGGAAATGGACGCATCCAGCCGCAAGCGCATGGTGTCGGAAATGGCCGATGTCGGCGTGCAGCTGATCGAACGCGTGACCGAAACCAATTCGTGGAAAGAAATGTCGCCCGAACTGGTTGACCGCTTCACGAAGGGGTTCAGCGATCTTGCGAACCTGACCGAAACCCGCGCGAGCAAGCGCCTGATCCAGACTGCGATCCAGATGCTGAAGGAAGACATCGCGGGCGAAACGGCGAAGGACATCACCACGCCGCCGAAGGCCGGCCTTCAGGACAATCTGCCGCCTGCGCCGAAGCTGAAGCGCGGCCCCGGTGGTTTCAAACCTTAAGGCAGCGGCACGAAGTCTTTATCGTCGCCTGGAATTTTTCCGAAGCGCTGGTTTTTCCAGTCGTCGCGCGCCTGCAACAGGCGTTCTTTCGAGCTTGAGACGAAATTCCAGTCGATATAGCGCGGCTCCGGCAGCGGATCGCCGCCGAGGATCACGAAGCTGGAGGCTTCTTCGGCTTCAATTTTAATCGTTTCGTCGTCCCCAAACACCGGCATCGTCGCTGGCGCGATGCGCGTATCGCCGATGCGCAAGCCCCCGTTTATCAGGTAAAGCGACCGTTCCGCGTAATCGCGCGGCAATTCCATCGCGCCGCCTTCCGGCAGGGTGACCGCCGCATAGAACAGCGGGCTATAAAGTTTGACGGGCGAGGTGTAGCCGTACAGACTACCCGCGATCAGGCGCACTGTCGCGTCTTTCACGTCGAATTCCGGCAGAGTCTCCGCCCCATGATGGAAAAATTCGGGCGCACATTCCTCTGCCTCTTTCGGCAGCGCGACCCAGCTTTGCAGCCCGTGCGCGTCATGCGGGCGCGATTTTTCGGCGGGCGTGGTGCGTTCCGAATGCGCGATGCCGCGCCCGGCGGTCATCCAGTTGACCGCGCCCGGGGTGATCGCCTGCGCGCTGCCCAGCGTGTCGCGGTGGAAAATCTCGCCGCTGAAAAGATATGTCACGGTGGCAAGGCCGATATGCGGATGCGGGGCGACATCGATGCCCTGATGTGCCGCGAAATGCGCGGGCCCCATATGATCAAGGAACACGAAGGGACCGACCATCCGCCGCTTAACGTACGGCAGGATGCGGCGCACATGCAGGCCGCCGATATCGGCTTCGCGCGGGGGGATGGTGAGGTCTATCTGCGTCATGCCGCCAGTATAGTTTTTTGCGGTGCGTCACGACAATATTCAATCTTGCCATCCGCACCATCCCCGCTATGATGCCTTATCCAAAGGAAAAAACATGTCGGAAGACAATCCAGAACTGGGCTACCAGCTCGTGACCGGCGCTGCGACGGGCTTGATCGATATTGTCAACGAAGCGCTGGATGCCGGCGCGAATGTGCATTTCGAGGATGACCTTGCATTACGTACCGCCAGCCTGATGGGTAATGCGCCGATCGTGAAGCTGCTGGTGGAGAAGGGGGCGAACGTCAACGCTGCGTCCTCCGAAGCCCTGTTATACGCCGCCAAATCGCAGGATAACGACCTGGTCGCCTATCTGCTGTCCAAGGGCGCGTCCATCGACATGATGATGCGCGGCCACCGGCGCGAGGTGGATCAGGTGACCATCGATACCCTCGACCGCCACGAATCGCAGAAGCTGCGGGATGCGTTCGAAAAGAACTTTTCCAGAATACAGAAGCCTGAAACGGGCGATAAATTCAAGTTACGGAAAAGACCGCCTTCTCCCTGATTTCCCATGTGAATTTTGAGCAAGTGATAACCATTAGCACCAAGTCTTTGGCATCGTTTGACATTTTCCGGATTTCGGTATAAGTTGCGCCCAGATATCCACATACTGTTGACCGGTATGAACATCCCAGGGGAGGGAAAAAGCAATGTTGTGGAAATTATTCGGTAACGAACTTGAAGTGAAAAAAGCCCTCGAACAGTCGACGGGCTATGACATTACGCCTGACTCGCCGGCACCTTCGGCGCTGGCCCTGATGCCCGCCAACGATCCCATGGAACTGCCCAAGCTTGACAAGGCCAAGGGAAAGCCCGACCTTAACTTCATCGCGCCTTGGGAGGAAAAAACCTCCGCCTGAGGCCACCAGTAAACCTGTTACGGGGGATACTCTTATGGCTTCAGCCGACGCGCTTTCGACCAGCACCCAAAAAGCGGTGCTTGAACAGCTTCCTGCCCAGCATCAAGACAACAAAAAATCCGCGCAGCGCCGCGCCCTGTTCATCGGGGCGGGTGTTGCGGGCTTTATCGCGGCGCATGCCTTCCTGCCCGTGGCTGCCGTCGCCATTCCGGCCTTCGTGTCCGCCGTCGTGGTGGGCGTGAACGCTTTCCGCCTTGTGTCCAACGCATCCCGCGCGCTTGCGCTGCATGGCGTCAAGAAAGACGCCGGCAATAGTGATTTCGTGCCGAAACTGAAGCAAAAGGCCGGCAAGGCGATGGAGCGTGCGGCCAAGCTGAACAAGATCAGCAATATCGCTTTCTTCACCGTCATCGGCGCGATTGTGGCGCCCGCCATTCCGGTTCTGGCGCCTGTCGCCGCTATCGTTTATCCGCTCGCGACGCTGACGATGTTCGCCGCATGGGGCGCATCCGAATTTGCAACCGGCACAGCGCAAGGGACCAAGCCGACCGCGAAGCTGGTCTATGATCGTCAGGTGGAGGAAGGCGTGATCCGCCCCGCCGAAGATATCCTGCCGCCTGCCGCGCAACCGGCCATTCCGGCGCATAAGGCGCAGCCGCAAAAATCGGCGAAATCGGTGTTCAGCCTTTTCAGCCGCAAGCAGCCGAAACAGGAAGCGGCCAAACCCGCCGCGCCTGCCGCACCCGCACCGGTAGCGCCGAAACCCTGACGGGCGACGGATTACTTTCCATACAATAACAGGGCGGCTCATACCAATTGAGCCGCCCTTTTTGTTGTCCTATAGTGTTTTCACCCCATTAACGTCATCCCCGCGAAAGCGGGGATCCCGGCGATAAGCAGGGCGCATGATGCCCCTGAGATTCCCGCTTTCGCGGGAATGACGCCGCAGAAGGAGAAGGCTTGATGACCCAGCTTGCATCGCAACTGTCACCCCAGTCGCAGGAATTCCAGAAGAACTATGAAGCGACCGAAAAGGTGGTCGGCGATTTCCGCGACAAGCTGGTGGAGATACAAAAAGGCGGCGATGAAACCGCCCGCGCCAAGCACCTCGCGCGCGGCAAGATGCTGCCGCGCGACCGCGTGAAGAACCTGATCGATCCCGGTTCACCCTTCCTCGAATTCTCTGCCTTCGCGGCCTATAACACCTACAAAGACGTCGTGCCGGGTGCGGGCATGATTTCCGGCATCGGCCGCGTATCGGGCACCGAATGCGTGATCGTCGCGAATGACGCGACGGTGAAGGGCGGCACCTATTACCCGCTGACCGTGAAAAAACACCTGCGCGCGCAGGAAATCGCGGCGCAGAATAATCTGCCCTGCATTTATTTGGTCGACTCTGGCGGCGCGTTCCTGCCGCTGCAGGACGAAGTGTTCCCCGACAAGGAACATTTCGGGCGCATTTTCTACAACCAAGCAAACATGAGCGCGCGCGGCATTCCGCAGATCGCCGCCGTGATGGGTTCCTGCACGGCGGGCGGCGCATATGTGCCCGCGATGTCGGATGAATCGATCATCGTGAAAAATCAAGGCACGATTTTCCTCGGCGGCCCGCCGCTCGTGAAGGCCGCGACGGGGGAAGAGGTCAGCGCGGAAGATTTGGGCGGCGCGGATGTGCATTGCCGCCAGTCGGGCGTGACAGACCATTACGCGCAGAATGACGGCCATGCGCTGCAAATCGCGCGCCGCATCGTCGGCAACCTGAACCGCGTCAAGAAAATTGATCTGGCGGTGAAGGACCCGCGCGCGCCGAAATACGACACCAAAGAAATCTACGGCATCATCCCGCAGGACAGCCGCAAGCCATTTGATGTGCGCGAGATTATCTCCCGCATCGTCGACAATTCCGAATTCGACGAATTCAAGAAATTGTATGGCGAGACGCTGGTCTGCGGCTTCGCGCATCTGTTCGGCTATCCGGTCGGCATCATCGCGAATAACGGCATCCTGTTCTCGGAATCTGCGGTCAAGGGCGCGCATTTCGTGGAGCTCTGCTGCCAGCGCAAAATTCCGCTGATTTTCCTGCAGAACATCACCGGTTTCATGGTCGGCCGCAAATACGAAGCGGGCGGGATTGCGAAGGACGGCGCGAAACTGGTGCATGCGGTATCCTGCGCACAGGTGCCGAAATTCACGGTGCTGATCGGCGGATCGTTCGGTGCCGGCAACTACGGCATGTGCGGCCGCGCCTATAACCCCCGCTTCCTCTGGACCTGGCCGAATTCCCGCATCTCCGTCATGGGCGGCGAACAGGCGGCGAGCGTGCTGGCGCAGGTGAAAAAAGACGCGATGGCGGCCAAGAAAGAGACTTGGCCGGCGGCAGAAGAAGAAGCCTTCAAGAAACCCATCCGCGACCAGTACGAAACGCAAGGGCATCCTTACTATGCGAGCGCCCGCCTCTGGGACGACGGCATCATCGACCCCGCCGACACGCGCATGGTGCTGGGGCTGTCGTTGTCCGCCACGCTGAACGCACCCATCGGCGATCCGCAGTTTGGCGTGTTCAGGATGTAGGGATGACAGATCTGGAGCGCAGACAAAATAATGTGATACTGACTAGCGTTCTATCGCTTTTGTCTTCATTCGGATGGGTGATGATATTTGGTGTGGGGGTGCTTTCTACGCGCTTAGGCCATTATTTTGATACTGTTTTTGCTAATGCGTTTGCTATCCCAATCACAGTTAATCTGATTTTTGCTTGTACGGCGCTGTGGATGTTTTTTAAAGGTAAGGACCTTATAGGTTTTGCCTGCGCAACAGTTTTACCATCGCTTCTTATCATATTCTCGTTAGTCTTATTTCCGACGCTTATTGGCTTTTTGACGGCATTTTTTCTTCTTGTGCCTTTCATCTTGAGTTATGAGGTTAAGATAATATCCAGGTTTAAAAAGCCCTTGTGGATTGCAAGCGGTCTCATTTTTATTCTCGGCATGTGGTTGTCAAATGCACGAGGGGAAATTTAGTGCAGGATAAATTCCTCATCATCTTCGGCACTGTATTCGGCGGCAAGCCGCTGGCCTATGGGCGTGTCGATCAATCGAAGCTGGAGAAATATCCGCGAAAATTGCTGCGCGCCTATAGCCATGTTTTGATGACGCTTTGCGCGGCGATTTTGCTGCCGCTGTTTTGTCGCCTTGAATTGTGGACCGTGGTGGCCTGCGTGCCGCTGGCGGTCGGCTGTTTCGTGCTGATGGGCATGTACGAGAAAAAACTCGAGCCGCTGCTGAAAAACCATTTCGTAAAGGACGACGACTGATGAACCCGCTGATGTATAAACTCAGCCGGATTTACGGGCGCTGGGGAATGAAGGCGCAGAAATATTCGCTGGTCGATCCGCGCGGGCTGCCAAAGCGGTTGTGCGTTTTCTGGCATCTTTACCGCCTCACGCTGATCCTGATCCTGGTTTTCGCGGTGATGCTTTTCCTGCAGAACCTGTATATATTCTGGTCGGCCTTCGCCGCCAATGTCGTGATGCTCTATATCAAGGGCATATTGGAAGAAAAACTCGATTACGGCATCGAGGATTTAATGAGGAAAGAAAAAGAGAATGACCGAGAAACAAATCCTGTTTGATGTCGCGAACGGCGTCGCCACCATCACCCTGAACCGCCCCGAAGTCCACAACGCGTTCAACGAAGCGGTGATGGACGAGCTGACCGAGTTGGTCAACAAGGCGGGCGCCGATAAATCGGTGCGCGCGCTGGTGCTGCGCGGCAATGGCAAAAGCTTCTGCGCGGGCGGCGACCTGAACTGGATGCGCAAATCGGCGAATTATTCCTATGACGAAAACGTGACCGATGCGATGCGCCTCGGCACGCTTCTCAAAACCCTCAATTTCATCCCCAAGCCGACCATCGCGCTGGTGCATGGCAATATCTTCGGCGGCGGCGTGGGGCTTGCGTCCTGCTGCGACATTTTGATTGCGGAGCAGGGATCGCAATTCTGCCTGTCGGAGGTGCGCATCGGGTTGATCCCCTCCATCATCGCGCCCTATGTGATCGATGCGATGGGGCTGCGCATGGCGCGCCGCTATTTCATGACGGCGGAACGATTTGATGCCGACACCGCATACCGGATCGGCTTCGCGCATGAAGTCGCCGCCACAGGACAACTGGACGCGGTAGCGGGCAAAGTCATCGCCGCATTGATGGACGGCGCACCGCAGGCGCAGGGGCGCGGCAAGAAACTGATGCTGGAACTGGTCGGCCGCCCGATCGATGAGCAGGTGATCGACCTCACCGTCCGCCAGATCGCCGAAGCGCGCGCATCGGACGAGGGCAAGGAAGGCCTGACGGCATTCCTGAATAAATCCGAGCCCAGCTGGCGGAAAAAGGCCTAACCGCGGTCGAAAAACTGCGGCGGCTTGCGCGGCGGGGGCGGGGGTTCCGGCACGCGGGGCAGGTGCGCGAATTCCTTTGCCGCCGCGATCATCGCGGGCGCATCCTTGAATTCTGGATTGGTGGCGACAGCGTTGCGGGTGAATTCCGCCATTGGCGGGTATTGAAAAAATTCATATGCCGCGCGCTGCACATCGGCATCCTTGTTCGCCTGCATCACCTTCAGCGTTTCGCGCAGGAAAAGGTCATAGGCAACCGGGTCTTTGGCGTAGGTCTTGGCCACAATCTCGTTCTTGGTGCCCAGTTTTTCGGCGTAAACCTTTTCCGCCCCCGAAAATGCCTGCGCGATTTTATCCAGCTTGCTCTGCTGGAGATGAGATTCCTGCGCGATGCGTTCGGCCAGCAGGGCTGTTTCCTGCAAAGACAGTTTGGTAATATCCTGCTCCCACGCCAGTTCCTTCACCCGCATCATGGTGTCGCGGGTGTAATGGATGGGCGAATGTCCCAGCACCACCATCGACGCCTTGTTCAGGTAATCGAAAAAATCTGTCGCCTGACCGTAACGCTGGATATGCCGCAGCGACGCATAGGCATCGGCAGCGGCCTCGCCCAAATGCCGCCCGTGATTGCGCCCGTTTTTCACCACATGATGGCCGATTTCATGGTCTAGCACATAAACCGCGCGCATTTCCTGCGTGTAGTTGCGCGTGAAAACGCCGCCCGGGTTGTCCTGCAGCGCGATCATCTGCCCCACCTGGTTTCCCACGGGGAAATAGGGCGCGGCAAGACCGGCGGCGTTCAGGCGTTCCATTTCCTTGCCCGTTTCGCGGATCGCCCGCCGCACGCTGTCGATGTTTTTGTAAAGATGCTCGGCGAATTCCGGCGACACATAAAGCGGCGCATCGGCGGAGGTCTGGAAGATCACCATGGCCTTGAACGCCAGCGGGAAAGCGTCATGCGCTTTCTCGGCTGTTTCATTGAATATTTGGGTCAGGCTTTTTTGCATGGCAATTATATTACCATAATCAATAGGTGCGGGTAAACCGCAAAATTCAGGCGGCGCGGCGGGGCAAAGTGGCTGGAAATGCGCGCTTTTCGGGCGGCGGGAAGATGGCATCCAGCGTGATGGTCTTTTCCTTTTCATGCAGCTGCCGCGCGATATCGACCCATGCCGGCCCCCGCAGCGTCTTGCCAAGGAATTGCGACAGCACGCAGTTCGCCATGTAAAACGCTTGTGGCGAGGTTGCGGGTGCGAGCGCGATTTCGGCGAGCGTCAGCAGTGGCGCCGTGTTCTGCCGCGATATTTTCGGCATCTGGTTTTGCAGCGGCGCGAAATCCTTCATCAGCGCATCGACCTGCGCGCGGGTGGGGGTGTAGCGCAGGTGATATTCCTTCACCTTCTCCACCACCTGCGCGGGCGTTAAATCGGCGGCCAGCAATTTGTGGCGGTCGCGCAAAACCGCATCAATCGCAAAGCTGGTGACATAGGACTGCGCATCGTCATGGCAGTTGTTTATTGTGTCGGCAGCGCGCCTGAACGGCACGAATTGCAGCGGGGCGCTGTCTGTCCCGTATTTCTGCAGGTGGCGGATCGTGGCATACACATCTGCCACCACTTCGCGGCCGGAATTGGATATGCCGAACAGTTTGCTGAAATAATCATCCATCTTGCCGGCATGGCCGGCGGGGGTAATCAAATGCCCGATTTCATGATGAAAGGCGAACAGTTTGTCCATTTCATCGGTCAGGCCTTTACCCGACAGGAATCCGAAGGGGCGGTCGAGCGTCATCGCCAGCATATTGACGCCGCTGCCATCGGCCAGCGCATGGGCAGAACCGCGCTGCAGTTTTTCCGCCTTCTGCCGTTTGTCTTTTACCATCCGGCGGAACGCGCCGGACAGCGCGGCGCGAATGCGCGCAAGGCGCGGGCCGATACGGGTGTTGGTATCGAGATCGACGAAAACGGTGTTGCGTTTCAGTTCGGGATGGTCGGCAACAATATCCCGCGCCGCCTTGTTGAAATCAAAGCGGGCACTCGGAACGGGTGCTGTTTCTGGCGCGGGCATAGATATAGAGTAGGTTATCGCAAATCTTATGTCAATCAAACGTAAGTCGCTGTTATTGATAGGGTTTTAAACGCGGTTTATACTGCTTCGAAAGAGGTAAAACATGCAGCTGATCGACCGCGACGGACGCCTGACGCCCGTCCTTAAAATCCTGACCGATTACCCGCGCGACGATCTTGCGCATGACGAGGTGCATCAATCATTGGTGACGGCCTGCGTGACGCGCGGGCTTTATCCCGCCAATATCGATGTGGGGTCGATTGCGTCGCTGGATACGATTGTGGCGGGGTTCAAAACCGCGCAGCTGGTGTTCAATTCCAAGCTTGGTTACGGGCATATTTTCCACACCAATTGCGCGCCGCGCAAAAACATCGTCAGCGTGAAAAGTGCGGGCGAAAAGATCGTGCTGGGCATGACGGCATCGGGCGTGGTGCTGCTGGCGGTGAATGCGGGCTATACGCTCGCCCCGTTCCATGACGCGGTAAAGGCGGGGGAAATGGTGTTTTTCCAGACCTCCGTCCCCGATTCCGGCTCGCAATTCCGCAGCCGCGATTATTTCCCCGATGCGATGGCCGACCTGACGCTGCATCTGGCGACACGCTTCGCCTCGATGGGCGAAGAAAAAATCCGGCAGACGCTAAAGGCGCGCGGATACCGCGAATTGCTGGAGGGGCTGTCATACCTTGGCGAACCGATGAATATCTCCAGCTTTCCGCAGCTGCCCGAAGGCACGATTTACTACATCGACAATTTCGGCAACATGAAGCTGAACATGAAACACGCCAAGATCGTGGCGCAGCATAAACCCGGCACGCCGCTGGTCGCCGCCATCGGCAATACGGTCTGCGATGTGGTGGTCGGCGATGTCGGCTTCAGCATGGGCGAGGGGGTGGTCGCGATCACCTCGGGGTCATCCGGCTGGGCGATCGGCGGCGGAGAGAAAGAAATGTTCGCCGAAATCTTCCTGCGCGGCGGCCGCGCCGACAGCCATTTTCCGGGGGCGAAAACCGGCGACCAGCTGCTCGCCATGACGCGCGCCGATCTGGAACGCGTCATCGAAACGCTGAAAGGCGCCAGCGGCGATGTATCGGGCCGCCACGATCTCTACAACATTTCCGAAGCGCGCATCATGCACATGCTCGCCCGCGCGCGGCTGCTGAACGGGTTCGACAGTTCGGAATTGCAGAAAGCGTTTGCGGCGAATGATCTTGAGAAGCGGTTGATGGCGTGACTTTAAAATAAGAAGATTTGATGAAAAAACGAATTAATATATCTGGCGTGATTGAGCGTAAGGAATACGGAGGAGAGCCGAGTTTTGTTTTCTTCTTGCCGAATGAGTCAATTCGAAATTGGTGCTTGGGACTGGCATTATTAAAAGAAGATTTAGTCGAAAATATAGTCTTTGTTCCTAACGAAGGAGAGTTGAGTTTTATTTTGCGTCTGGATACCGAAGCGCCTAGCGGAGCAATAAAAGGCGCTATTGAAAATGATGCGATTTGTGTTGTCCTATCCGATGTGACATTAGATTATTTACTTTCTTTTTCATTAAAGCATTACCGCGACGGATATGCAGAAGTAGACCATATTGACCTGCAAACCGATTTTGAAAATTTAGGAAATAACATTTACGTTACGCTAAAATTTGATACATCGGGACCACCTGTAGGGGGCGAATAGGTATTCACTTGTTCGTAAACTGATGGAACTGAAAGCCACGCGGCTGCGTTAAACCTTAAATTTATCAAAAGGTAATCCCTATGCGTTATGTCCTTCCGCTCACCGGCCTGTTTATGCTTGGCGTTATTGCTGTTTCTGTGGCGGAGGAGCCGGTGGGTTACGGCTATAACCCCGCGCTGCCGAAACCGGAAAAATCGTTGATACCGACCGTGAAGGTGGCGAAGGCGACGGGCTGGCCTGATGGCGGCAAGCCGGTCGCGGCGGCGGGGCTGGCGGTGAATGCCTTTGCGGACAAGCTCGACCATCCGCGCTGGATTTACACGCTGCCCAACGGCGATGTGCTGGTGGCGGAAACCAACGCCCCGCCCAAGCCGGATGAGGGCGGCATCAGGGGGTTCTTCACCAAAAAGGCGATGAAGAAAGCGGGTGCGGCGACCAAAAGCGCGAACCGCATCACGCTGCTGCGCGATACTGACGGCGACGGTGTTGCTGACCTGCGTACGGCGTTTCTTGAAAACCTCAATTCGCCCTTCGGCATGGCGCTGGTGGGGAATGTGTTTTATGTGGCGAATGCCGATGCGGTGGTGAAATTCCCCTATGCGGATGGCGCGACGGAAATCAAGGATGCAGCGGTGAAAGTCGCCGACCTGCCGGCCGGCATCAACCATCATTGGACAAAAAACCTTGTCGCTTCGGCGGATGGCAAGACGCTCTATGCTTCCGTGGGGTCGAACAGCAATATCGGCGAAAACGGCATGGAGAATGAAATTAACCGCGCGGCGATTTTGAAGATCGATGCGGCAACGGGGGCGACCGAAGTTTTTGCAAACGGCCTGCGCAACCCCGTCGGCATGGATTGGCAGCCCGGCACCGAAACGCTGTGGACGGCGGTGAACGAGCGCGACGAGCTTGGCGACGACCTTGTGCCCGACTACATGACATCGGTGAAGCAGGGCGGATTTTACGGCTGGCCCTATAGCTATTACGGCCAGAATGTGGATGAACGTGTAGAGCCGCAAAAACCCGAACTGGTCGCAAAAGCCATTATCCCGGATTACGCGCTGGGCGGACATACAGCGTCGCTGGGATTGACCTTCTACACCGCCGACCTGCTGCCCGCGCAATACAAGGGCGGCGTGTTTATCGGCCAGCACGGGTCGTGGAACCGCAGCGTGCCGGCCGGTTACAAGGTGGTTTATATCCCCTTCAAGGACGGCAAGCCTGACGGCATGCCGCAGGATTTCCTGACCGGATTCCTGGACGGCGAAGGCAATGCGCTGGGCCGCCCTGTCGGGGTTGAAACCGACGGCAAAGGCGCGCTGCTGGTGGCGGATGATGTGGGGAATGTGATCTGGCGGGTTGCGCCACAGTAAGCGATAGATAAAAAAAGCCCCGCCACGGGATCACCGGGCGGGGTTTTTTTGTATCTGTCGTTTAGTTATTCCCGAACCAGCTCCAGCCACCGGATTTTTTCGGCGGGGGCGGGGCGTCGTTCGTATTTGCTGGCTTCGCGGCACGCGGTTCTTTCAGGTGCGGCATGCCCAGCAGCACGCCTTCCTTGTCCAGCTGCGCGCGGCGCTCGGCCATGCGGTCGCGGACGTCATCCCAATAGCGGCCTTCCAGCTTGATGGGCGAGGTGTCGCGCCAGATCTGCTTGCCGAACAACATCTTCTGCGTTTCGGCATCGAAGCCGACCTTGCCGTCGAGGAAACGCTGCAGCGCGGAGGAGCCGATGCGGAACGTGAAGTATGTTTCGCGTTTCGCATGGTCGTCGCCGAGCGTGATTTCGGCCAGCGCCTTCAGGCCTTCTTCCACATTGCCCGTCTGCGCGATCGTGCGTTTGACCGCGCGGAAGTTGTGGGCGACGGTCGCCATCACCTCGATATGTGGCGTGTTTTGCAGGGCAACGCGCGCGGACAATGCGGCGGTTTCGGCCGGTGTCAGCGCCTTCACATCCAGCTTTTCCAGCAGTTTCGGCATCGCATCGATGGAAAGGGTGGTGAAGTGGTCGCCTTGGCCTTCGAGCACGAAGCGCCATGCGCGGGCCCAGCTGCCCATCTCGATCGCCTTGCTGTCGTCGCCGTATTTCTGGATGTGCTTCAGGATGGCGAAAACATCGGCCACGTTTTCGGCGAGGCCTTCGGTGGGAGAGCCGAACGCGCCCGGCGCCACGAGGTGGCCGAGTTCATGATAGAACGTCGCCATCGCTTCCATTTCATACGGCTGGTCCTTCGTCGTGAACAGGCGGAAGGGCAGCGGGTTATAGGTCATCACATGCAGCCCGGCCTGTTCGATCTTGGTCGCAAACGCCGAACCGCCCTGCGCCTCGCGCACCATCTGCGTTGCGAATTGCTGGATTTCCTGCTCGCTGCGCAGCGCGGTTTTGCGCGGGTCCAGGTCATGGTTCATCGTCATTTCGCCCGCGTTGACGAAAAGGAACGTGCCTTTTAATTCGGGATAGTGCTGCACGGCTTCTTTGACCGCGGCGTTGAAGACATCTTTCAGCGAACCGTCATAGGGCAGGGGCGGGCGCTGGGGCACGGTGCGGTAACGGCTGCCATAGGGATCATACCTGTCGTCGCGGTATCCGTAACCGTGACCGGCATGATTGTGGCCTGCTAATAAACCGTGTTTATGATCCCCCGTCATATCGTCTTGGCTCCTGTGCTGTTTGGTTAAGAAAATGTTAAGAAAAATTATGGCATCTGTCAACAATTATAGTCATAATGAGTATATTCGTATTTTTCGCGAAACATTCGTTACGTTAAATCATTGAAGGGAAGTTGTTTTCCGCGGCTCGAAGGCGTACTCTCAACCATCATTTCTTTCAGGAGAAACATCATGAAATTCAAAGACGTCACCCCCGCCGAATTCGTCTGCTCCACCTGCGCGGCATGCCCCGCAGTGCTGGAAACTGAAACCTCCTATGTCATCATCGGCAAGAAACTGTCGGCCGAAGCGCTGGCCGTTGTCGAAGGCCGCGTCGGTGCCGACGAATACGTGATCGAAGTGCCGCGCGGCATGATCGACGGCCTGAAGTAACCAGCCCCTCGATGATCAAAAAAATCCTGATCGCAAACCGCGGCGAGATTGCCTGCCGCGTCATGCGCACATGCCAGCGTCTTGGCATCAAGACCGTTGCTGTTTATTCCGAAGCCGATGCGGAAGCCCTTTTCGTCGAAATCGCGGACGAGGCCTATCCCATCGGCCCGGCGGCGGCGCGCGAAAGCTATCTTGTCGCCGAAAAAATCCTCGATGTCGCAAAACGCAGCGGCGCGGATGCGGTGCATCCTGGCTACGGCTTTTTGTCGGAGAACGAGGAATTTGCGGAGGCTTGCGAAAAAGCCGGCGTGATCTTCATCGGCCCGCCGCCCGCCGCGATTTTGGCGATGGGTGGTAAATCCGAGGCAAAGGCGCTGATGGAAAAAGCCAGGGTGCCGCTGGTGCCGGGCTATCACGGCGACAAGCAGGAAGAAAAGTTTCTGGCCGACGAAGCCGCGAAAATCGGCTTCCCCGTTTTGATCAAGGCAAGCGCGGGCGGCGGCGGCAAGGGGATGCGCGTCGTTGAAAACGCGGGCCAGTTCAGCGAACAGCTGCAGGGCGCAAAACGCGAAGCCAAGGCATCCTTCGGTGACGACCATGTGCTGGTTGAAAAATACCTCGTCAATCCGCGCCATGTGGAGATTCAGGTCTTCGCCGATAAATTCGGCAATACCGTTTATTTGTTCGAACGCGACTGCTCCATTCAGCGCCGCCATCAAAAGGTGCTGGAGGAAGCGCCAGCACCAGGCCTGTCCGAAGCGACCCGCAAGAAAATGGGCGAGGCGGCGGTGGCTGCGGCGAAGGCGATCGGCTATGTCGGCGCGGGCACGGTGGAATTCCTGCTCGATGCGTCGGAAAATTTCTACTTCATGGAAATGAACACGCGGCTGCAGGTGGAACATCCTGTGACCGAATACATCACAGGACTCGATTTGGTCGAACAGCAGATCCGCGCGGCGGAGGGGCATAAGCTGCCCTTCACGCAGGATGACCTGAAAATCAACGGCCATGCGATGGAAGTGCGTTTGTACGCCGAAGACCCCGCGAACAATTTCCTGCCGGGCGCAGGGCAGATCAAATACCTGCGCTTCCCCGTGGAATCCGATGCCGTGCGCATCGATACCGGCGTGCGCGAAGCGCCGTACGGCGACGGCGACACGATTTCGATCCATTACGACCCGATGATCGCCAAAATCATCGCATGGGGCAAAGACCGCGATGCCGCGATTGCGAACCTGAAGGGCGCGCTCGACCAGACTTTGGTGACGGGGCCAAAGACGAACCTTGTCTTCCTGCGCCGTTTGCTGGAAAGCCCGGATTTCAAGGCTGGCAAGGTCAGCACGTCGTTCATCAAAAACCATGAAACCGAATTGCTGCCCGCAAAACAGCCGCCCGGCGATACCGCCTATGCGCTGGCTGCGCTGGGGCTGCTGCGCGAGCGTGATGTCGCGCCGAAATTCGAGGACGGGGGCTCGCCCTGGAACGACCTGTCGGGCTGGCGCATCGCCGGCCTGTCGGGCGACAGCTTCGTGTTTGAACATGACGGCAAGCAAACTACCGTCAATGTCTCGACAGCGCAAGGCGCGAACGACGTTATGCTGACCATCGGCGACAAGACGATGAAGGCGCACAGCTCGCCCGCGATGTACGACATGAGCTATTACGCGCGCCTTGGCGGCGAGCAGTACAATCCGGTGCTGCTGCATGACGGCCGCCATTTGACGCTGCTGCATGACGGGCATTACGAGGAACTGACATACCTCGATCCGCTCGCCTATGAAAGCGGCGACGACGGCGCGGACGGCAAGCTGACCGCGCCCATGCCGGGCAAGGTCGTGGCGGTGCGCGTCCAGTTGGGCGACGCTGTGAAAAAAGGCCAGCCGCTGGTGATCGTGGAGGCGATGAAGATGGAACACACCATCATTTCCCCCGCAGACGGCATCGTCGAGAAAATCCATGCCGGCGTCGGCGACCAGGTGCATGAAAAATACGAACTGATTTCATTGAAATAGGATCATGAGCGGTCAGTCGAACGACGAAATCCAGAAACAGGCGGACGAGATGGTGCGGCAGATCCGCGACATCATCCCGCCGGAGATGCTGGGTTTCCTGATTGCCGCGCTGATGGTGCTGGGTTTCATCGGCATCGTCTGGTTTTTCCACCGCATGCGGTCGCCCGTGAAAGCGGTCGGCGGCACAATTTCCGCCAAGCGCCGCCGCAGCAAGGCGCGCGAAGCCGCGCTCGCAGCCGGTTTCGTGGTGGAGGATATCGAGCGCGAAATCCCCGAATTCAACCGCGGCAGCGCCTATGTGCTGGCGCGCGAGGCCTGCGCCCATTACCATTGGCCGGAAAACGTGCGGTCGAAGGCCGACTGGGAATTGCTGTGCCGGCCGGAAGAATATTCGCCGGGGCTGGAACAGCGCGGCTGGGTTATCCAGACCAATCAGGGGCGCATGTCGGCCGAAATCCTGTCTGTGCTGGACGCGATCACCCGCAGCCTTGGCGCGCCGCAGGAGTTTTTCGAGATTGAAATCATCAACAGCCAGATCCATTTTTACTGGAAAGAGCATGGCGGCGACGAAGCCGTCGATATGCTGACCACCTTCACAGAAATGCTGAAACGCGCATCATGACCCAGAATTATCCGCAAAAAGTCCGCATCGTCGAAGTCGGCCCGCGCGACGGGTTGCAGAACGAAAAGAATATCGTGCCCGCAAATGTGAAGGTTGCCTTCATCAATATGCTGTCGGATTCCGGCCTGCGCACGATCGAGGCTGGCGCGTTTGTCTCCCCCAAATGGGTGCCGCAGATGGCCGATACCGCCGAAGTGTTTTCAGCGATCACCAAAAAAACCGGCGTCAGTTATCCGGTTCTCGTGCCGAATGCCAAGGGCATGGAAAGCGCGGTTGCGGCGGGCGTGAAGGAAATCGCCGTATTCGCCGCCGCGTCCGAAAGCTTCAGCCAGAAGAATATCAATTGCTCCATCGCTGAAAGCATCGAGCGTTTCAGGCCCGTCATCGATGAAGCGAAAAAGCACGGCATCGCGGTGCGCGGCTATGTTTCCTGCGTGTTGGGCTGCCCGTATGAAGGCGAGATCGCGCACGCCGCCGTCGTGCATGTCGCCAAGGAATTGTTCGGACTCGGCTGCTATGAAATTTCGCTAGGCGATACCATCGGCACGGGAACGCCCGTGAAAACGCGTGCTTTGTTGCAGGCGGTGAAGAAGGAAATTCCCGTCCAGCATATTGCCGCGCATTTCCACGACACCTATGGCCAGGCGCTCGCAAATCTCGTGATCGCGCTGGAGGAGGGGGTGAGCGTTATCGATTCCGCCGCCGCCGGATTGGGCGGTTGCCCATATGCCCGTGGTGCGACCGGCAACGTATCGACCGAAGATGTTCTCTATATGCTGCACGGCATGGGCATCGAAACCGGAGTCGATATTGACAAAATCGCGGCGGCTGGCCGTTTTATCGCCGAAGCTGTCGGTAAGCAGCTTGTCTCCAAAGTCGGACAGGTTTACGCCACGCGCGGCTGATTTTACTGGCTAATTCCCTGAAAATTGACAGATTTATGATTTTGTCATAATCTCTTTCTGCTTTTTTTAAACCAGCAGGAGCGGGTGATGCCGGATACAGATCTCGAAGATTTGAAGCGCGTGCTGCAAGAGCAGTTTCGCGCCGCCGTGAAACGGCAACCGAGCTATGAAGATTCGAATTATGCCAGCAGCAGCACGCCGCATAATCCCGCAATCCAAAACCGTATGGCGATTGCCGAACTGGCAAGTGCGCTGATCAATTTAAACCGCGAGCAGCGCGAACATCGGCGTGAGCAGCAGGAACAGGAAGAACGCAAAAACGGCATGAAACTGCCGGGTAAATAAGCATTTTTGAAGGAAGACAAGATGGCCAAAAACCTCGATGAACTGAGGAAAGAACTCTACGAAGCTTTCGGGAAGGCGATTGAAAACGCCGATTATCCCTACAGCAATACCAGTTCGCCGGATGCAGCGACCGCAGCATCCACCGCGCTGAGGGCGGCTGCCGATCTCGCACGCTCCATCGTCGCGGTCGAACATGAAATCGCGGACCGCAACGATAAGAAGGACGGGCCAAAAATGCCCGGAAAGGCGTAAACCATGGCCCTCACACTCGAACAGATTCGTGAAAAGCTGGAAACGGCGTTCAACACGGCGATCGTCTATGGCAACGGCTATAACGGCAGCGCGATTGGCCCCGAGCATTTGAAGGCCGCAGCCGAGCTGGCGAAGGCGATTGTGGCGGTGGATGACAAGATTGACCGCCGGAACGAGGAGAAAAACGGCCCGAAGATGCCCGGCAAGTAGGCCGGGCAGGGCGGGTTCGCTGTAATGCGGCAGAGAATCTGCAAAATTTCTGTTTCCGAAGTGTCGAAATCGGCATCGGGCAGCGTGCATGATTTAAACAAATAGGTAAATTACCAAGTAAATTCAGATGGTTGTTAAAAAGTGAAAAAAGGTTTTGACTTCCGCTGAATCGATCCGTATAACCTCAACTCTGTCGCGGGCACATCGCTCGGTCAGCCTTCAGGAAAGAGCGAAAATAAATCGCAAATTCTTGTTGACCCGGAAGGAACTTCCTTCTAGATTGCTGGCTCTGACAGATTCTCCTCCGAAACGAAAACTTCGGTTTTTGACGGGGAGAGTTTTGCGGCCTGAAAATGGCCGCCGGTTATTGAACATTGTAGATCGATGAGAAGAGATACGCAGGCAGCGGTTTGCTGATCGTGTTAAACGTTTCAACAAAACGACCTGCTCTGAGTATCTCAGCACAGCCGAGACAAAATCCCTCACGGATTTTGTCTCAACACAGAAGCGTACAAGCTTCTGTTTTAACAGTGATTGTCTTTGCAAAAAGACAATAAGCAGGTCTCAAAAATATCGAGATCCTTTGACATTTATAGTCAAGGTATCAAATTCAACTTAAGAGTTTGATCCTGGCTCAGAATGAACGCTGGCGGCAGGCCTAAAACATGCAAGTCGAACGCTGTAGCAATACAGAGTGGCGCACGGGTGAGTAACATGTGGGAATATGCCTATTGGTACGGAACAACGTCTGGAAACGGACGCTAATACCGTATGGTCCCTTCGGGGTAAAGATTTATCGCCAATAGATTAGCCCGCACTAGATTAGCTAGTTGGTGAGGTAAGAGCTCACCAAGGCGACGATCTATAGCTGGTCTGAGAGGACGATCAGCCACACTGGGACTGAGACACGGCCCAGACTCCTACGGGAGGCAGCAGTTGGGAATCTTGGACAATGGGGGAAACCCTGATCCAGCCATGCCGCGTGAGTGATGAAGGCCTTCGGGTTGTAAAACTCTTTAGCCGATGAATATAATGACTGTAGTCGGAAAATAAGCCCCGGCTAACTTCGTGCCAGCAGCCGCGGTAATACGAAGGGGGCGAGCGTTATTCGGAATCACTGGGCGTAAAGCGTGCGTAGGCTGCTTGGAAAGTTGGAAGTGAAAGCCCAGGGCTCAACCCTGGAATTGCTTTCAAAACTACCAGGCTCGGATTCGGGAGAGGATAGCGGAATTGTCAGTGTAGCAGTGAAATGCGTAGATATTGACAGGAACACCAGTGGCGCAAGCGGCTATCTGGACCGACATCGACGCTGAGGCACGAAAGCGTGGGGATCAAACAGGATTAGATACCCTGGTAGTCCACGCCGTAAACGATGTGTGCTTGTCGCTGGGAGGTTCACCTCTCGGTGACGCAGCTAACGCGTTAAGCACACCGCCTGGGAAGTACGGCCGCAAGGTTAAAACTCAAAGGAATTGACGGGGACCCGCACAAGCGGTGGAGTATGTGGTTTAATTCGTCGCAACGCGAAGAACCTTACCAGGCCTTGACATGCCCTCTATGGGCCCCAGAGACGGGGTCCTTCACTTCGGGTGGGAGGGACACAGGTGCTGCATGGCTGTCGTCAGCTCGTGTCGTGAGATGTTGGGTTAAGTCCCGCAACGAGCGCAACCCCTTTTATCAGTTGCCAACACGTAATGGTGGGAACTCTGATGATACTGCCGGTGATAAGCCGGAGGAAGGCGGGGATGACGTCAAGTCCTCATGGCCCTTACGGCCTGGGCTACACACGTACTACAATGGTGGTGACAGTGGGCCGCTAGTCAGCGATGACCGGCAAATCCCTAAAAGCCACCTCAGTTCAGATTGCACTCTGCAACTCGAGTGCATGAAGTTGGAATCGCTAGTAATCGTGGATCAGCACGCCACGGTGAATACGTTCCCGGGTCTTGTACACACCGCCCGTCAAGCGATGGGAGTTGGTTCCACCTGAAGGCGGGGCGCTAACCGTAAGGAAGCAGCCGACCACGGTGGGATCAGCGACTGGCGCTAAGTCGTAACAAGGTAGCCGTAGGGGAACCTGCGGCTGGATCACCTCCTTTCTAAGAACGTTCTAGACGGTCTCGCGCGTGATAGCGCAAGGTAGACCGCTGTCTTCGTATCTCTTCTCGTATCCTGCTACTAAGGACTTGGGACATTTGTTCACCAGGGGCTTGTAGCTCAGTTGGTTAGAGCACGCGCTTGATAAGCGTGAGGTCGAAAGTTCAAGTCTTTCCAGGCCCACCACTTTTCAAAACGGCGACGATGACTACTGAATGAATATGGGGGTGTAGCTCAGCTGGGAGAGCGCCTGATTTGCATTCAGGAGGTCATCGGTTCGATCCCGTTCACCTCCACCATTCACTTGGTGGAACCACAGAAAAGACAGCAGGATACAGTAAGAGTTTTGATTTTCTAAACGGCAACGTTTAGAGGATCGGCTTCTTGTCGATCAGCGGCTTCGGCCGCAAGGTTATTGGACATTGTGAATAGGTTAACGACACCGTAATTAAACAACTAGCCGCAAATCTATAGTCGGGCTTTGCCGTCCGGCTGTACGATATTGCAAAATAAAGCAACTTTGTTGACGAAGTTCAAATCGTCGTGCGGATTTATCTCTGTACACGATTTTCGATTCAAGCGTTAATAAGGGCATCTTGTGAATGCCTTGGCTCTAAGAGGCGATGAAGGACGTGATACGCTGCGATAAGCTGTGGGGAGCTGCGAATAAGCTTTGATCCACAGATTTCCGAATTGGGAAACCAACCACGTAAGTGGTATCTGCAACTGAATACATAGGTTGTAGAAGCAAACCTAGGGAATTGAAACATCTCAGTACCTAGAGGAAAGGACATCAACCGAGACTCCGTTAGTAGTGGCGAGCGAACGCGGACCAGGCCAGTGGTCGTATGGTAAGAATTAGAATTACCTGGAAAGGTAAGCCAAAGTGGGTGATAGCCCCGTATAAGTAGAAAGCCATTCGATCCTCGAGTAAGGCGGGACACGTGAAATCCTGTCTGAACATGGGGGGACCATCCTCCAAGCCTAAGTACTCCTTAGAGACCGATAGTGAACAAGTACCGTGAGGGAAAGGTGAAAAGAACCCCGATGAGGGGAGTGAAATAGACCTGAAACGAGATGCCTACAAGCAGTCAGAGCCCCCTTGCGGGGTGATGGCGTACCTTTTGTATAATGGGTCTGCGAGTTAGTCTTACTAGCAAGCTTAAGCCGATAGGCGAAGGCGAAGGGAAACCGAGTCTGAATAGGGCGACAAGTTAGTAGGATTAGACCCGAAACCCGGTGATCTAACCATGGCCAGGATGAAAGTGAGGTAACACTCACTGGAGGTCCGAACTCGTAACCGTTGAAAAGGTTTGGGATGAGCTGTGGTTAGGGGTGAAAGGCCAATCAAACCGGGTAATAGCTGGTTCTCCGCGAAATCTATTTAGGTAGAGCCCTATGTTTAATTTACCCTCGGGGGTAAAGCACTGGATAGACTAGGGGGGCGCAAGCCCTACCAAATCTAACCAAACTCTGAATACCGAGGAGTACTATCATAGGAGGCAGTCTTCGGGTGATAAGGTCCGGGGACGAGAGGGGAATAGCCCAGACCGACAGCTAAGGTCCCTAAGTCATGGCTAAGTGATAATCGACAAGGATGTGATAACTCCAAAACAACCAGGAGGTTGGCTTAGAAGCAGCCATCCTTTAAAGAAAGCGTAATAGCTCACTGGTCTAAATAAGAGTTTTCGCGCCAAAGATGTATCGGGGCTAAAGCCATGCACCGAAGCTTCGGGTGTCATACTTAACTGTATGATGCGGTAGCGGAGCGTTCCGTAAGCCTGTGAAGTAAGATCGTTAGGTCTTATGGAGGTATCGGAAGTGAGAATGCAGACATGAGTAGCGATTAACAGAGTGAGAGACTCTGTCGCCGAAAGACCAAGGGTTCCTGCGCAAGGTTAATCCACGCAGGGTGAGCCGGTAACCTAAGATGAGGCCGAAAGGCGTAGTCGATGGAAATCACGTTAATATTCGTGAGCCTGCTGAAAGTGACGGACGACGAAATCAGTTTTCCCTTATTGGATTGGGAGGGCTGGCTGGTAGTCCCTGGAAATAGCTTCAGCATATAGTCCGTACCCGAAACCGACACTGGTGGTCAGGTAGAATATACCAAGGCGCTTGAGAGAAGAATGTTGAAGGAACTCGGCAAATTACATCCGTAACTTCGGGATAAGGATGCCTCATTAACGCGCAAGCGATTATGAGGGACACAAAAATGGTGGTGGCGACTGTTTACCAAAAACACAGGGCTCTGCTAAGTCGTAGAAGACGACGTATAGGGTCTGACGCCTGCCCGGTGCCGGAAGGTTAAAAGGAGGAGTGCAAGCTCTGAATTGAAGCCCCGGTAAACGGCGGCCGTAACTATAACGGTCCTAAGGTAGCGAAACTCCTTGTCGGGTAAGTTCCGACCTGCATGAATGGCGTAACGACTTCCACACTGTCTCCAACATTTCCTCAGCGAAGTTGAATTCCTCGTGAAGATGCGGGGTACCCGCGGCTAGACGGAAAGACCCTATGAACCTTTACTATAACTTTGCAGTGGCATTAGAAGTGCCATGTGTAGCATAGCTGGGAGACTTTGAAACCTGGGCGCTAGCCTGGGTGGAGTCGAAATGTGAAATACCAGCCTTGTTATTTCTGATGTCTAACCGGAACAGTTATCCTGTTTCGGGACCCTGCATGGTGGGTAGTTTGACTGGGGCGGTCGCCTCCCAAATTGTAACGGAGGCGCGCAACGGTTGGCTCAATCTGGTCGGAAATCAGATTTAGAGTGTATTGGCATAAGCCAGCCTGACTGCAAGACTGACAAGTCGAGCAGAGACGAAAGTCGGTCAAAGTGATCCGGTGGTCTCCGAATGGAAGGGCCATCGCTCAACGAATAAAAGGTACTCTAGGGATAACAGGCTGATACCACCCAAGCGTCCACAGCGACGGTGGTGTTTGGCACCTCGATGTCGGCTCATCTCATCCTGGGGCTGGAGCAGGTCCCAAGGGTATGGCTGTTCGCCATTTAAAGAGGTACGTGAGCTGGGTTCAGAACGTCGTGAGACAGTTCGGTCCCTATCTACCGTGGGTGTTGGAATATTGAGAGGCGCCGTCCCTAGTACGAGAGGACCGGGATGGACGTACCTCTGGTAGATCTGTTGTCACGCCAGTGGCATAGCAGAGTAGCTACGTACGGACAGGATAAACGCTGAAAGCATCTAAGCGTGAAACCTACCTCAAAACAAGTATTCCCTATAGAGTCGTCGAAGACTACGACGTTGATAGGCCAGATGTGTAAGGGCAGCAATGCTCTCAGCTTACTGGTACTAATAGCTCGATCGGCTTGAATCTACTATCGTGTGCAGTGATAAGTTCGCTGCAATAGTGGTTTGAGCTTCAAGACAAGTTGCTTTGGCAACTGTATAATTACGGATGTTGTCGTTATTTGTGAGTTTGGATGATCTGGTGGTCAGAGAGAGGATGAAACACCCAATCCCATTCCGAACTTGGCCGTGAAAAGCCTCATCGCCGATGGTACTGTGTCTCAAGACCCGGGAGAGTAGGACGCTGCCAGATCTTCCAAGCTCACAAGTGACTGATAACTAAAGTTAACCTATTCACCATGTCCGATAAGGACGCAAAAAAACCGCCCCTTCATGGGGCGGTTTTTTTATGCGCGTTTTCAGCCGGGCTTGGCCGTGCCGTGCTTTTTCGACGTTGATGGCGAGTCGCCGCCGACATCGATGATGCGGTGGCCGATGATTTTTTGCAGGAAATTGCTGAAGATGCCGGGCTTGCCGGCATTGTCCAGCACCGGCTGCGGGTTTTTGGCGTTTTCGATATCTGCCTGCCATTTTTGCAGGCGCGCCACTTCGGGGCCTTCGATCCGCAGGGTCGCGCCCATCGACTTGCTTTCATGGCGCACAGGCCGGAATCCGTTTTTTACCAGCTCGTTTTCCAGCGTCAGTATCTGCGATTCCTTCATCTCGCCCAGCGCGAAACGAATGATCGGCTCGCCGTTGTCCTTGTGCGCGAAATGCCATTGGCTGCGGTCGGATATGATGTCCATCGCCCCCGGCGGCCTGGCGGGCAGGTCGGGCAAATTGATGTCTTCCACGAACTTTGGCGCAGCGGCGCCGTAATGCCGGTAAAGCTCCGCCGCATGGCTGTTGTCGCGCTTCAGCGCAGCCGCGATGTCCTGCGATTTTTCCTGCGGCACGAACAGGTATATTTTACCGGCATCGCGCGTGCTTTCGCGTATTTCGGCGGCGACACCGTTGCGCTGCAATGTTTCCTTCAATGTCGATAGCTCGGCCTTTGAAAATGATCCGGGCTTGGTGCGGTATGCGGGCAGATTCCCGGGCAGGACGGCGTTCTGATAATTTTCGGGATCCGCCATCTTGACGAAGCTGCGCACCTCCAGATATGCCTTGGCGTTATCGCCGGTAGCGCGGAAGGCATCGCCCACCAAACTCTGGTCACGCGCCAGTGTTGTGCGGATGTTCGGGCCTGCTTCCGGCGGAACATATAAATAGAACTGTCCCGGCGAAGATACGCTTTCCCTCACATTCGATTTCATGCCGTTGCGTTCAAGAGTTTCCTTCAGGCTGTTCAGTTCCGGCTCGCTAAAAAGGCCGGGGATTGTCCGGCATGCCGCGGCGAGCCCGCCGCCGTCCAGGCCGATCATCCTTTGCTCGAACGACCGCGGATCGGCGGCCTTCAAGAATGTATCGACATCCATGCTGCGGCAAAAACTGTCCGCGCCGCAGGCCTTCAAATTCGTCAGGTGATTGACGCGCGCCTGTAACGCCTGCCGGATGTCGTCCGTGGTCGTGCCGTTCACGTTGCTGGCGAAGTCGTAAAGGCCTTCGGAAAGTGCGGTATCCTTCAGGATATCCGCCGCCATGATACGCTGCCCACGCGTCGTGCAATTTCCCTTGCGCTGGCCGTATTCCAGTTCGGCGCGGATAGGCGGGTTTTTCATCATGCCGTCGATAGTGTTCTTGGCGGCGGCGTATTCGGCGCTGTTCGGGTCGGTGTTCTTTTTCGTCAGTTCCGTTTCAAGCAGCTGGCGAATATCAGTGCCCGGCTTGATCGCGAATTCCTGCACGGCCTGTATGACAGGCCGGTCACCTTTCCAGTCGATGACCTTTGATTCATGCCCCGCATCGTAGCGCGTATAGCTATATCCGCCGTCCGGCTGTTTCGTGATTTTTACGATGTTGAAATGGCGCGCATGGCCGGACAGCATGTACATGGAACCTTTGCTGTCCAGTTCCTGCATCTTCATGTTGCAAAATCGCGCGGCGGTATAGCTGTCGGGTTTGCGACCCAGCATGCGTTCATCGTCCTGCAGGCCGCCCAGCACTTGCGAGACTTTTTCCAGCCCTTCGCGCTGTTCGGCCGTGACGTTGCCGATCAGCGCATAGGCATTGATGATCTGCTGATAGCCCTGCACAGCCTTGTCGGCGTAATACCCCTGCATCAGGTCCATTTTCGGGGTCATCATCGTGCCCATCTCGAGATTGCGGACGCGGGCAATTTCTGACGCATAGGCATTCCAGTTGTTCAGGATCCGCTGGGCCTGTTCAATTTCCTGCTCTATGGTTTGCTCGGGCATCAAAACACCGGCGAAAATACAGGTAAATCTGGAAGTTACCTGTATTTTGCCGGAATCCCCTTAAATAACGGTAAATTGGGGTATCAGGATGCCTGTTATGCCGCGATTTTCGGCGCTTTCGGCTTGGGCATCACCACCACGCTTTCGCTGGCATAGAGGCTGAAATGCGATCCGCCGCCGATGGTGCGCAGCCCCGGATGGCCGTGCGGGCCGAAGGGGGAGCGGTCTTTCGGTCCTTCGTTGACGGTCAGCGAGGTGACGCGCACGCCGGCCGCGTATTTCTCGATCTCCGCCGCATCGCTGGAGAAGATAGAACCGGCAAGGCCATGCGTATCATGTTTCTGCGTGAAGGCAATCGCCGCATCCAGGTTTGCCACGCGCGGCACGATATGGATCAGGGGGCCGAAGATTTCCTCGCCCATCAGTTTTTTCAGGCGTTCGGCGTTTTCGGGCTTGCTGGTATCGGCCTTTGCCCAGTCGATGACGACGGGCGTGACCCAGAAAGAGTTTTCGTTCAAGGATTGCGGCACGGCATTGCTGCTGACTTTTGCGCCGCCATAAACCGTTGCGCCCAATTCGTTGGCCAGCGCAATCGCCTCGTCCATTTTCTGGTGCGCGCCGCGGTCGACGAGGGGGCCCATTTTCGTGCCCTTGGCAAAGGGGTTGCCGATATGGTGGTCACCGTCGGCCACCAGCTTGCCAAGCGCGGTCACAACATCTTCCGCGCCCGTTTCGACGCAGAGCATACGCGGCGCGGTGCAGCGCTGGCCGGTTGCGGGCGCAAAGCCCGCATAGATCGTGGCCGCCACATCCTGCGCGCTCAAATCTTTCAGCGCGGATTCCATCACGGCGACCACGTTCGACCCGCCCATTTCAAGGATGGTCGGCTTCGTGCCGCGCGATTTGCTGATGATGTTGCCGGTGACGTCGCCGCCGACGAAATGCACCAGATCGGCCTCCGCTGTCAAATTGCGGTTCACGCCGACGCTCGATTGCACAAGGCCGCGCGCGGTTGCCGCGAATGCGGCCGCCCAGGGTTTGCCGTTCGCAGCGGCAGTAGCGGAAAATTCCTGCACCGCTTCATCGACCGCCGCCATGAAGGGGAATACCCAGTTGGGCGCTTTCAGGGGCGCGGAAACCACAACGCCGTTGCCCGCCGCCAGCGCGCCGACGATGCCGCCGATCGCCAGCGCATAGGGATAGTTGTATGCGCCGATGATCTGCGCAACGCCCAGCGGGCGCGACACCGTGCGGCTTTCGCCCGATGTTTTCGCGCCGATTTGCGTTTCGGCATTTTTATACGCGAAGTCGAACCATTCAGCACCCTTGGCCATTTCCTTGACCGACAATTCGGCGGGCTTGCCGGTATCGGCGGTGATGACCATGCCGATATCCTGTTCATGCGTCTTCACCTTGGCTTCCAGCACTTTCAGGAATTCGAGACGTTCTTCGACGCTCAAGCGGCCGAAGACCGCGCTTGCCGCGCGGCCGTCATCCAGCAGCGCTTTCGCCTGCAAGTCATTCGTCTGCTTCAGGTAGAAACAAGTGCGCCCGAAAATCGCGCTGTGGACGGGCAGGTCGGTCGGCACCGGCGAATAGGCGGCGGTGAAGGCGGGGAAGCGGGAAAGGAAACTGCGGTATTCATCGCGGAAGGAATTGAAGTCGTTCTGGCTGACCGCCTGTTCGAATTTTGCGCTGAGTTCACCTGCCGCTAATATCGCCATCGTTCATCCCTTCATATGTGCTTTTTTTGATTGTTATACTCAAATTAAGCATAAGTCTGGGATATGTCAAGTATTAATCATTATCCTTGGAATAACAGACGTTTTTGGCATCTTCGCCCGCGTTTTCCATGCGCCAGCGCGTGATCATTTCCTGCATTTCCAGTCTTTGCGAATCTTCCGCCGGAAACCAGTTGTCGCGCAAAGTGCGCCAGATTAAACGCCCGAGATCGTCATCTTGTTTCAACCGCTCGGCCGCAACCGCGCAGGTAAAACTACCCGTGCCGCAATCCCATGTCACATCTATGATTTTGCCCGATGAAAATTCACGCAAGTTCTTGTTCTTTACCGCCGGGTTTCCGCCCTGCTCGAAAGTAGTTTTTTCACCATCATAATGGATCGCGAGACCGGGGTAGGGCGCGAAGGGCAGGGTGACGTTGTGATAAAATTTATAGCTGTATTCGCCGCTGCTTTCCCGCGCCCAATCGGGGCCCTGGTCATGCGCGAAGATGATCTCCTTTTGCAGGACGACCTTGAAGCTGTCCGTCATTTCTTGAACGTCTTCTTGATCGATTTCCACACGGCATAATAATCTTCCTGTAATCCGTGCTTCAGAGCCTGCGGCGTGGGTTTCATGATGTAGCGCGATTCAAACATAAATGCCGTCGCGCCCTTCATGTAAACGGGGGCGAGTTGTGCGTTGGTCGCTTTTTCGACCGCCGCCGCATCCGGTCCATGCGCCGACATGCAGTTGTGCAGCGAACAGCCGCCGGGTTCGAACCCGCCGCCTTCCTTGCCGTCATACACGCCCGCGATCAGTCCCATGAATTCGCTCATCACGTTGCGGTGGAAATAGGGCGGGCGGAAGGTATGCTCGGCCACGCTCCAGCGGGGCGGGAAGATCACGAAATCGACATTCGCCACGCCCGGCATCACGCCGCTGGGGGATGTCAGCACCGTGAAAATAGACGGATCTGCATGGTCGAAACTGACCGTGTTGATCGCCATGAATTTCGACAGGTCGTATTTATACGGCGCGTAATTGCCGTGCCACGCCACCACATCCAGCGGCGAATGGCCAAGCGCCGCCTGCCACAGGGATCCTGAAAATTTCGCGATCATTTTATACGCGCCTTCTTTTTCCTCATACGCCGCGACGGGGTAGAGGAAATCGCGCGGATAAGCAAGGCCGTTCGACCCGATAGGCCCGAGGTCGGGCAGCGTGAAATGCGCGCCGTAATTTTCGCAGATATAGCCGCGCGCGTTATCGTCCTGCAAATCGACCGCGAATTTGATGCCGCGCGGGATGACGATGATCTCACCGGGCGCGACATCCAGCATACCCATTTCGGTGCGGAAGGTAAGGCTGCCGAAATCCGGCACGATCAGCATTTCGCCGTCGGCATTATAGAAGAAACGCTTGTCCATCGACGCATTCGCGGCATAACGATGCACGGCCAGTCCCGACCATTCGTCGGGATTTCCGTTGGCCGCCATCGTCACGATGCCGTCGACGAAGTCGATTTTCTTTTTCGGCAGCGGCAGCGCGTCCCAGCGCATCTGGTTGGGCGATGCGGGCGCGGCGGATTTCGGCGCGGCGAAAGACGGATGCACATATTGCGTGAACGGTTTATGCATGACGGAGGGGCGGATGCGGTAAAGCCATGTGCGTTTCTGCTGTTTGTGCGGCACGGTAAACGCGCTGCCGCTCAGTTGCTCGGCATACAAACCATAGGGCGGTTTCTGCGGCGAATTCTGTCCTTCGGGCAGCGCGCCCGCCAATGCTTCGGTTGCGAATTCGTTGCCGAATCCCGATTGATACTGCAATGTCTTGCGGGACGCCATTTTTAAACTCCGTACTTGAATTTGAACAGGCCGTAGAATACGGCCAGCATAATGCCGATCAGGATGATCGTGACCAATTTGAATTCGTGGCGTGATTCAAACGCCGCGCCGCTGATGCTGCAAAGGCTGTCGGGCGTTGCCTGCAGCATGGATTTGTTGCGCGCATTCTGCTGGTCGAAAATCGCGAAAAAGATAAACACGATCGCGCCGCCCATGATGAAGGCCATCATGTCCGGCCACAAGCCGGCGGGGCGATAGCCGAGGATGCCGAAAAACGTGATGCCGCCGATCAGGCAGAGCAGCACGATCTCGCTCAGCATAATATCCTTGGTCTTCGACAAAATCAGGGTATCAAGGTCGCGGTAGATTCTTGAAACGCTGTCGTGATGCCCCAGTTCGGGTTTTAACGCGGTCAGGTCATGATATGCCGCGCCAATCGCCGCGCGGTCGGTGGTGGTAATCACGGCATGCGCGCCTGTCACAAGGCGGCGGAGCGCGCCAACTTTGAGCTTTGCTTCCTGCTTGATCGCCTCGATGCCATAGGCGATGTCGAGCGCAAGGCCTTCCTCATGCTTGGTGCGTTCCAGCACGCGGTCCCAGGCAAAGGCGATCAGGATGGCGTAGAACACCGCCGACAGCGCGACTGCGTCGTAGAAATCCGCCAGCACGCTGCCTTGCGTGAAATAGCAATATCCGCCGCCCAGCAGGATGGTCAAAATGCTGGCGGTATAGGCAAAACCGTCCTCCGCCCGCACGGTCACCAGCAGGTTGGCGGTAATGACGAACAACCCGCCAATCACCGCGAGATCCGTCAGGCTTGAATAACCGCCTACATACAGCCACGCGACCGCCATGATCGGGGCGAGGAAATCCGGCACCGGAATGCTCGGGTTCGGGTTGCGCAAAATGCTGAACAGGTAACACAGGCTGCCCAGCAGATGCACTGCAATACCCGTTATCGCCGCAAGGCCGATGCCGTTGAACGTGATCGTGCCCGATGTATGGAACAGCATAAATCCGACCGCAAAAACCGGCAGCGCCGCAAGGCGCGTGAATGCAGAGCCAAGATACGCGCCAATCACAACGTCATCACCGAACTTCGCCGCAAATCCGCGCGTCACGCGGCGGCGCAGCGCCGTGCTGACCGCAACGCCGACGCTGCCCAGAAGCGCAAGCCCGTAACCCGTCAGACGATCCGGATCAATATTTTTCAGCAGCGATACATCAAATGACGACAGCAATCCGTGATTATCCGCAGCGACGACAAAAGCAATACCGGCGACCGCCAGTAGGCCGAATACGTAATCCATGCGGCGCGCCTGTTCCCAGCCCTTCGCGATCAGGAACGGCGCAAGCCAAGCGCCGATGATCGGCCATGTCTCGTAAATGATCGTCGCGCCGGCCTTCGATGTTTTTAGCAGCGCGAACATGAAACACATATGGTTGATCGCGCCCGCCGTCGCCGTCGCCGCAATCAGCGCCCATGTCTTGCCGTCGATTTTGAAAACGCTGCTGCGTTTTTTCGTGCCGTATTTTTTGCGCAGCATAAAAGCCGCCGCTGCTGCCGCGACCAGCCCGCACGCCAGATGCGCCATGCTGACAAACAGGATCGGGTCATTGTTACGCAGGCCAAGCGATGCCAGCAGCGGATAAAGGCTGAACATCAGCACCGACATCATCATGAGCAGCAAGGAGGTCAAGCAAGCCTCGGCGGTCGTTTTTGAAAGGATGCCCGATTGTAACGCGCCCGCGCCCCCGACAAAACCCTGAAATGAATAGAAAAAACAGGTCAAATCCCCTTGAATCGAATGCTTGACTCCACCACATAAAGCATCTACAAAGTGTCTTCTTGTCGCGGGGTGGAGCAGCCCGGTAGCTCGTCAGGCTCATAACCTGAAGGTCATAGGTTCAAATCCTATCCCCGCAACCAATTCAAAGAAAACTAAAGCCCTTGTAAAACAAGGGCTTTTTCTTTTGGTACGCGCAAAACTTTTTCTAATAATATCCCTGTGATACACTAAAAAGAGCTAGCGCGCAGCTAGCGCATTTAGCGCAGGGGGAATGACAGCATGGAATCGCATGAAATCCTCAATGGCAAAGCTCGTCTTTACCGCCGACCGGACAGCGACCTTTGGTATGCGTCCGTTTATTGGACGGGCAAGAACCATCGCAAAAGCACCGGAGAAAAGGATTTGGAGCAGGCCAAGGTCATTGCCGAGGATTGGTACAGGCAGCTGACCGGCAGACCAAAACCGGCAAAGTCCATGCAGGCATCCGCGAATGAGGCCGGAACGCATAAAATCCTTAACGGCAAAGTCCAGCTCTTCCGGAGGGCCGAGGACGGCCCCTGGCACTGTGCTGCCTCCTTCGGCAACAGCACCCAAGTCCGCAAGAGCACCAAAGAGACTAGCCTTGCCTTGGCCAAGCAAGTGGCCGAGGACTGGTATCTGGAAATGAAGGGTAAGGCCCGTGCGGGCCTGCTCGAAAGGGACAAGACCTTTGCCGAGGCCGCCGACAAGTTCTCGGAGGAATACGAGGCCGTAACCAAAGGCCACCGCAGCCCCAAATGGGTGCAGGGCCACAAGGACCGTATCCGGCTGCATCTGCTACCTTACTTCGGCAGGAAACCCCTGCCTGAAATATCAGCTGGAGTCGCGCAGGAATACCGCGCCCATCGTATGACCCAGCCTGAAGGCTGGGATGAGGAAGAGAAAGGGCCGTGGAATCCCCCGGCCCGCAATACCATTCATAATGAAATCGTCACTCTCAGCATGATCCTGAAAACAGCCCATCGGCATGGATGGATAGGCCAGGTTCCCGACCTCTCCGACCCCTACCGCCGACAGAGCAAGGTGGAACACCGTCCTTGGTTTACGCCCAACGAGTATAAGCAGCTTTTCGAGGCGACGCGGAAGAATGCCGCCAAGCCAAAAAGTCTACGTTTCAAATGGCACGCTGAACAACTACATGACTTCGTCCTGTTTATGGCGAACACTGGCTTGCGACCGGACGAAGTCAGCCTGCTCCAGTTCCGCGACGTCGAAATCGTCGACGACGAATATTCCGGAGAGCGCATCCTTGAGATCGAAGTGCATGGCAAGCGCGGCGTAGGCTATTGCAAGTCCATGCCCGGAGCCGTTCTGCCCTTCGAGCGCCTGCGCGACCGCAAGCGTCTTAAAACTGTGACAACGGATGATGGTAAAACGACGGAGGTTTCAGTAATTCCTGAACCGAACGATCTTCTGTTCCCAAACGAATTTAAAAAGATGTTCAACAATCTACTGGAAGATAACGACCTGAAGTTTGATCGCCACGGCAAACCCCGCACGGCCTACAGCCTTCGGCATAGCTATATCTGCTTCCGCCTGCTGGAAGGGGCGGACATTTATCAGGTAGCTAAAAACTGTCGCACCAGTGTTGAGATGATCGATAAGCACTATGCGGCGCATCTTAAGGACATGATCGACACCTCTCTGGTCAACGTGCGCAAGCCGAAGCGGCAGGTCGAAGGACAGGCCCGCGAGGATGCGGTAGGGGAAGGCTGAAGAGCCGCCCCCACAAAGTCGTCAGGCAAGACAGGTAGCTGTCCAGCCGTCAGCTCTGGCCCCTTGGGCAATAAAGGAGCTGGACTAGATCAAAATGGATTCTTTAATTTAAGATTTACGAGTGTAAGTTAGAATTATCGCTATACTGGCGTGACGGGAGAACGCCATGCGTCATGACATCAAAGGCTTTAATAGTCACCCTGATATCTTCAAGCTTCGAGAATACGTCATGGGCGCACCCGACCATGTCTGGACGGGACGCCTTGACTATCAGGCCTGGGGAGCAACATCGAACCTCTTTTGCTACTTTACTGACACCCAAACCGGCAAGAAATGGCGCCTGAGCGTCTTCAGCACTAGGCAATACAAGCCCTCCAAAGGCGGCCCCGCTTTTGATGAAGAGCCACTTGGCGGCCTCTATGAAATCACCCCCGGCAAAAGCAGGAACGGACTGCCGACCTTCCTATCTGCAAAGAAACTGCCCTGACAGCAAGAAGCGCGCCGCCTGCGCGTCGCGCTTCTTCCCGGGTTGTCGCGCTGAAGGACAACCTTCTGGACATACTCGCGTTCATCCAGCCGCCTGTCCTCCGGCGGCGGCATGACGGAGACTTTCCATGCCGGAAGCCCGTTTAGGGCGTAACTCATGTTCTGAATTACGGCATAGAAGGAACGGTTTGCTTCCTGCCGCCTTTGTTCTTCCTCCACCCTTATCTGCAATTCGGCGTATCGCCGGACATACTCGTTAAACTCGGCTTGCTTGACCTGATATTCGCGCGTTTTTTCCTGCGCCTTTTGCTCGACAGTCTTTTCTTCTATGGCTTTGAGGTGCAGCGTTTCCAGCGTTTTTTCTATCAGCCGTCGGATGCGCCCGCGCATTTCATCCGACAAGAGATTGCTTTCTAGCGAAGCTTGCAGCAGCGATAAATCGCCCGACAGCAGGGCGATTTTGGTTTCCACCTGTGCAAGCTGCGCCACCAGCGGCAGTTTTTCGACGAGGCGGGTAAAATCCTGGCCTCTGGCTTCCCTAAGTTCCTGTGCCAAATGCGCGGGAAGGAGGATTGCGCCGCCAGCAGCGGCAGCGGGCGACGGCAGCGCGGCCTTCGGCACGGTTGCCGTCGAGATATAATCCGCGATTTCGCGGCGGATACGTGCCGTATCCTGCCGCTGTTCCTCGCGGTAAAACCGGATGGTTTTTTCCAAGCCCTGCCGCTCGATCAGCTGCGACCGGACAAGGGCATGAAGTTCCTTGCGGTCGCGCTCACGGCAGGACTTGATTTCGGCGGCATTAAGAGCGCATTTCTTTTGATATTCGCCCGTCGCCCTTTCCCACAGGGCAGCAACGCCCGTGGCGAAACGGGCTATTCTTACTTTTGTTTCTGCCTTGTGCCGCTTTTCCTGCGCGTTGACCAGTTCAACGCGGGCTTTCCGGTGCTGCGCTGTTATCAGCCGGATTTCCTGCACCAGCGGCAACCGCTTGGCTTTCGCTTCGGCCTTGATTTCCTCCATGTGCCGCTTGAGGTTTTCCGTCATGCGCTCCGCGATAAAGGCACGGGCTTTGTCCGTCGTCGGCAGCAATTCATGGGAGCCAAGCCGCGCCTTGAGGTCGCGGGTGGGTATGTCCATCCACTTTGACAAGGAATAGACCTTGCCCGCGAGATCGACGGCGACATAGCCGCGTCGATCCCCTTGCGCGAGGAAGAAGCCGTTTTCCGAGAGAAAACGGGCGAATGTCTGCTTTGAGTCTGTCCTTTCCCAGCTTTGCTTGAAGAACATTTTGAGAGCCTGCGGGTCTTCGCCCAGCTTTGAAGCCTGCCGGTATTCCTCCCGCGACAGATTATTCGGGTTTTTATCCTGCTTGCGCTCCATGCCCTTGGGCATCGCCCAGCCGTATTTGCGGAACAGGGCGCGGGAAATGTCCATCAGCTTGTATTTGAAGTGGGACATTTGAACCCCGACCATGCGGCGGGGGTTGAAGTCCGATGCTTTGAGCCGCAGCCATACCGCATGGCAATGGCGGCGGCCTTTCTTTTCGTGGAAGACGACAACGCGGGGCTGTGCCAATAGCCCCAACTTGCGCTCGATTTCCTCGATAGCGGCCTCGAAGTCCTCAATCGGCACATCGGCATATTCGGGCGGGTTACCCCGTCACCAGAACAAGGAGCCTCGTCCCTACCTTCTGGACTGACCAACCGCCGCTTGCGCTCGTTGTAATCCCTGCTACGGTTTATAAAGGTTAAAGCCAGAACCGCGCATATGCAGGTATCAATTTTCTGCTATGGTCCACTAGGAGGCATAGCCAAAGGGATATAAAGGAATTGTTGATGTGATGATTATTTCGGCCGTCTTCTTTTTAACAGCCATTGCATACGCCATGATTGGGTTTGGCGGTGGATCGACCTATACCGCTGTCTTGGCGCTTTCAGGGATGCCACACCGATTGATCCCTGCTATCTCACTTGTTTGTAATATCATAGTAGTTACTGGTGGGATATGCCGATTTTTCCGTGCAGGACATATCAAGCTTGAACATGTATGGCCATGGCTGCTTTTTTCAGTTCCAGCCGCTTGGCTTGGAAGTATGGTGATACTGAAGGAAAAAGAATTTGTATTCCTTCTTGGTGTCTGTTTATTTGCATCAGGCTTGTGGCTTACCTTGGGGCCAACTTGGTCTCAAAAAGCAGATCTGCCTAAACATCAAACTTTTTTGAAGACAATCTCTCTTTCGCGCTTTGGTACGCCCGCTGTATTTGGTGCTTTTCTTGGCCTGTTAGGTGGGATGACGGGTATAGGCGGGGGAGTTTTTCTGGCGCCAGTTCTTCATTTTTTACGATGGGGGAATTCCAAAGAGATAGCCGGCATTTGTGCTCTGTTTATCTTTGCAAATTCTTGTTCCGGACTTCTAGGGCATGTCAGCCGTTTATATCGAGAAGGGGAAGTTCATATTCTTTTGAATTACTGGCCTTTGATGATCGCTGTCTTCGTGGGGGGGGCTTTGGGTTCCTGGATTGGTGTGGTCAAGTTGAATGCACAGTATATAACTCGGTTAACGGGAGGGCTTATTATTTTGATCTCAGTTAAGTTGCTGATGCGCTGGTGGAATTTAAATTAATTTTTCTTTTTTTCAGAGGCTATCCCGCGAATTGATTTAGATCAAGCGGTTATCGTGTGTACGGTCTTATCTTGCTCCTGACGATTAGGAGGAGATGAGGAGTGATGAACGTATCTGATACAGCCGCTTACGCATTTCTAATTTTTATGGTTGGCCAGGTGTTGCCCGCATCGGCGGTTGCCCAGGATCAGCTTGGGCATCTTTTCTCCGACGGTGCCTTTTCTGGGCAGTTGCGCTACCGTTATGAGCATGTCTACCAAGATGGCCCCCCCCCTGTGAATCACGACGCCAATGCATCGACGCTGCGAGTCAATTTAGGTTATAAAACTGGTGAATATAAAAAAATTCGAGGATTTGTTGAAGGACAGGCCATTTTTCATCTTGGAGAAGATCGGTTTAACGACATGGTAAATGGCCGAACATCTTATCCCACTGTTGTAGATCCGGACATAATTGAGCTAAATCAGTCTTGGTTATCGTGGTCAGGCATCTCGGGCGTAGAGCTGAAGCTGGGGCGTCAGGTTCTCAATCTGGACAATCAACGATTTATTGGCAGTGTCGACTGGCGCCAGAATGATCAGACTTTCGATGCTGTTATAGGTAGCTACTCGGATGCTTCCAGGCGGTTACAATTGCAATATGGCTACATCTGGAATGTAAATCGCATCTTCGGCAATGACTATCCACTCGGTGATTTAGAGACGATAAGTCACATATTGCGCAGTTCTTATCAGTTTTCTACTTTGCTAAACGTTGTTGCCTATGGTTACTGGTTAGATTTTGACCGTTTGCCAAGCAGTTCTTCTCGTACAATAGGCCTGCGTACCACAGGGAAAGCTATCATAACGGAAGCATTAAGCTTAAACTATGAAGCAGAATATGCACTACAGGAAGATTTTGCTTCAAACCCGCTGTCATACAGCGAAGGATATAACCATCTTTCAATCGCGTTTGCATACAAAGGTATAGCAGCAGGGTTGGGGCGAGAGATTCTCGGCGGCAACAATACTATAGCCTTTCAAACCCCCTTGGCTACATTGCACAAGTTTAACGGTTGGTCAGACAAGTTTCTAGCTACCCCTGCGACTGGCTTAAAGGATAGATATGCCAGTTTGGGATATAAGTTCGGAGAAGATAAAGGTTTGCTCGCCAAAACAGAGCTTGCAGGTGTATATCACGATTTTTCGGGTGATAGTGTCGGCGATTATGGTCATGAGTTGAATGTCTCGCTATCAAAGGTCTTCGAATATTCTAGCTCTACTGTTTTTAAAACAGCTGTCGTCACGTTTAAATATGCGGATTATACGGCAAAGGACGCGCCATACACGGATACGCAGAAAGTTTGGCTCCAGCTAAGTACTGGTTTTTGAGAGTTACCTCTCTAATGCTGTATACACATCTTAACGATCAAGATGGGGCGAGGCAGTTGGCTTGTATTCTTGAATAATATGCGACTGCTTTGATATATGTTTCTTTTTGCACGTTAATATTCTCCTTCTTTTTGATCCAGATCAAATATCATTTTGTCCGGCATGGGCAACATAAATCGCTCAACGGAATTAATGAATGAGAAAATCGCAAATGATCAAACTGTCGTATAGCACTAATGGTCTTCTGAACTTGAATTTATTTGCAGCTATCGACGCCGTCGAAAGCGCTGGATACAACGGAATTGAGCTGTCCTTCGACAAAAACCAGTTCAACCCGTTTGAGCTGAATTCTCAAGAGCTGAAGAAAATCCGCGATTATTTCACCACAAAAAACATTAAGCCCGCCTGTATCGCAACGCCGACAATCGCTTTCCTCTCTGACAGGCCGCATGAGCCTTCCGTTATCTGCCTTGATAAAGCCGGCCGAAAGCAAAGAATCACCCTGATCAAGAAAGGCGTAGAAATCGCCAAAGTCCTGAAAGCCCCGGTCGTCAGCTTTGGCAGTGGCTTCATTCGTGATGAACATATCCGCAACCCGCAAATAAACCCCAACGAAATATTGGCGGATAGCATCCATGAGTGCATGAAGGATATCGGCGACATCACGCTCACCATTGAGCCGGAACCCGGTATGCTGATCGAGACTCTGGACGAAGGGATGGCTATCGTCAAAACGATAGGCTCCAGGCAATTCCGACTGCACATGGATTTGTGCCACGTTTACTGTTCGGAGAAGAATTACATGGAGGCTGTCGCGGCGGCTGCCCCCTATACCGCGTACCTCCATGTATCGGATACAAACGCTGGGTGTAATGTGAAGTTAAAATCCTATTCGAGTGATCTTGTGATGGATTTTGATCTCGCAAACTACCTCATTTACTTTCCTGACACCTGCGATTTCCTGTTTGTCAGCAGACAACAGGCGATCTGCTTCTGTGACGATATGCCGGATGGGGATACGCTCACGACCATGTGCAACCTTGCCGGGGCAAATGCCATTCAGTTCATCGACTATAAAGAATTGAAAATGTCCGACGCTACGCTCGACCGGGAAATCAACACCTATGCAGTTTCAGTGCCTGGGTTGAGCTTCTATGTTCTTGATCGGGCAAAGCCGGTTCTTCGCTATTTAAGGACGACATTGTCGGAAAAAACCGGAAAGACGATCTTGGACAAGAAGGTCGCCAATACCTTGACCGGAAAGGTTCACTATCATGAAATCCCCGGTTACGGCGAAATTGACTTCAAGCAGACCTTCCAGACGCTGGAGGAAAACGGCTTTAAGGGATATGCGACCGTGGAGCTATACCACCATGTGAATACATGGGAAAAAGCCTTGCGCGAAAGCATCCAGATACTGTCAAACGCGAGAAACTACCGGCAAGGTGCAGCATGACGAAAGCAGCCAACGATTTAAGCAGTTTGGGATGGGAACCTGGCTCTATGGGCGAGCTGGATCACCGCCTCGTCAAAGCACCCTATATCCGTCTTTCCTCCGGGAAGCGCGGGGCGCGCGGGGATTGCGTTTACGTCTTTGATCTTCGGATTACACAGCCAAATACAAGCTATATGACGACGATCCAGATACACTCGCTGGAGCATTTGTTTCTTGCAGGCTTCCGAAAGCATCTGCCCAGCTCGTTCATCAGCGTAGCCCCTATGGGATGTCAGACGGGCTTTTATCTCATACTGCTGAACGAGGCACGCGCCAGAGTCGTTCAAAAAATCTACAAGAGAATCCTTACGGAGATATTGTCTATGAGCGAAATCCCGTATGCAAACGACAAAGACTGTGGGCAGTTCATTCATCATAATATCAAAGAGGCAAAAAAGATCGCCAAAATGTTGCTGCGCGCCGAAGACAAGTGGCTCAGTGTATTCGGGGCCGCGGCATGAAAGACCCTCTCCCTGTACGCTCTATCTCGGTTACGGATGAAACCAAATACGATATTGTGTCTGGGGCTTCTTTCTTTGATATCAACAATTCTACTCTAGCCAATATCGGCGCCGGGCAAGGTTCCAGGCGTTTTGTTGTGCTGGACAAAAATATTGAAGGCTATCGACCGGAAATAGCCTCTTATTTTAACCACTTTGGCATCGAAACACGCATTGAGCTGTTCGAGCCAGGGGAGGAAAATAAATCGCTGTCATCCATGACTTCTTTGTTGGAGAGGCTGGACGCTTTTCCTATACGGCGACGGGATGAGCCTATCATTGCCATCGGCGGAGGCGTGTTGACCGACGTTGTGGCCTTTGTCGCCAGCGTATATAGACGCGGCGTTCCGCATATCAAGATACCGACCACGTTAATGGGATATGTTGATGCCGCGATAGGCATTAAATGCGGCGTCAACTTTAACGGAAATAAAAACAGAATTGGTGCTTTTGAGCCGCCGCTTAATGTTTTATTGGATCGGTCATTCCTGAAAACTCTGCCCCATCGACACATCATGAACGGGTTGGGCGAAATCATCAAACTCGCCGTCATTCTGGATGCAGAGCTTTTTGAGTGGCTGGAGAAAGACGGCATATCCTGCGTTAATAATAATTTTCAAAGCGCGGCGGGAGACGCCATTCTTGAACGCTCTATCGACCGCATGATTGATGAGCTTGCGCCTAATCTGCATGAGAAGAACTTGGCGCGCGCCGTGGATTTCGGTCATACGTTCAGCATGGCTTATGAGATGGCATCCGGCCACGATGTTCTTCACGGTGAAGCTGTCCTCATGGATATTATTCTCTCGGTGTTTTTGGCAAATGTCAGGGGAGCGCTATCGGAAAGAAACGTAGGCCGTATTCTGACGTTAATTGCTGGTCTTCCTTATTACTTACCCTCCATCCAGGAAGTGACGCCTGCCGTCCTCTGGCGCTCGATCACCGAGCGTGCGTGCCATCGCAATGGCCTGCAACGCATCCCGTTGCCAAGCGGTATAGGACAATGCGTTTTTGCAAATGATGTAACGCCCGATGAGCTCAACAAGGCTCATCTTTGTTTTGAGAAGTGGATGTATAAATATGAAAGCGCGTGCGAACGTAGATGCGTCGGAGCTGGATAAATTTTCAAAGCTGGCCTCTCTTTGGTGGGACGAGCACGGCAGCATGGGAATGCTGCACAGGATAAATCCGATCAGGTTCAAATTTATCGCCGATCAGGTGGATGTCGCCAATAAACAGGTGCTTGATGTAGGGTGCGGCGGCGGCATTCTGACGGAAACGCTGGCGCGTGCAGGGGCTAACGCTATAGGGATTGATTTATCAAGCCGTCCGCTCGAAATCGCAAAACTGCACGCCAAAGCGGTCGGCATTAAGGTTGATTACCTTCTGAAAAGCTGTGAGGAAATGGCCGATACCCATCCAGGAAAATTTGATGTGGTGTGCTGCATGGAGATGCTGGAACACGTACCAGACCCTGCCAGCACAGTGAAGGCTTGTGCAAAGCTATTAAAGCCTGGTGGATATGTTTTCTTTTCCACGATCAATAGAAACCTGAAGGCGTTTCTATTCGCAATTGTCGGTGGAGAATACGTTTTACGCCTCCTGCCGAGGGGGACGCATTCTTACAGAAGCCTTATCAAGCCATCCGAGCTTCATAAGTGGTCGCGGAAAAATGGGCTGACGTTGCTGGATACCTCAAGTTTCATTTACAACCCCTTGACCAGAAACTTCCGTTTAAGAATCGGCGCGGATGTAAATTATATATCATGCTATCAAAAAGTCCTTTAAGCCTCTTTCTCGCGCTCTCGCGCAACAAGCATGCGGTACTGGACATTGCCGCCCCTGCGTTTTGCGCTCTTCTGTGGCTGGGTGATTTTCCGCCTGCATCCGTAACCATCTTGTCCCTCATCACGGCCTTTGCCGGATATACGGCGATCTATGCCTTGAATGATATCGTCGGGTGCAAAATAGATAAGGTCAAAATGGCTTATGCCTGTGGCGGACAGCAGTATTCCGTGGAAGCAGGTGACTTGCGCCATCCTATAGCGCAGGGGTTGATCAGTTATAAAATAGCTATGCTATGGATGTCCTTTTGGCTTCTCATAGCCGTCGTGGGCGCATATCTCCTTAACCCGTATATCCTCATCATCCTTGGTCTGGCGGCGGCTTGCGAGGTTGCCTATTGTATGCTGCTACGGGTAACGCATTGGCGAATTATCTTAAGCGGGTTTGTCAAGGCGGCTGGGCCTATATCTGCCGTTCTCGTCGTTGACCCAACGCCCAAGGTCGAGTTTCTTCTGCTTTTGCTGTTTTGGATATTCCTTTGGGAAATCGGAGGGCAAAATATTCCGGCAGACTGGAATGACAGGGAAGAAGATCAGCGTATAGGCGCAAAAACCATCCCCGTAAGGTTTGGAGAGGGCATATCAAAGCGGATTGTGATGTGCGCCGCGCTGCTGACGGTCGTTAGTAGCGGTTTTCTTGTCCTGATTTCGCCGTTGCCCTTGGGGTCAACCTATGTGGCATGGATACTGATGATTGGAATGATGATTATTGTCATGCCAGCATATTCTCTGTACAGCGCGACTAAGATAACCACCGAACCGGCTCGGTTGTTTGACTTTGCCAGCTATTATCCCTTGGCACTGCTGGCATTGACGGCCAGCGCTATTATTTTTCGAGATATAATTCAGCAACAGGGAGCGCTACCATGAAAAATGAAGGAACTTTCTTTATTCTGGTATTAACAATTTTATTTTCTCCGCTCGATTTGAGAGCCGAGACAATTTATACCGCTAATGAAGGAGACTCTTCCATCAGCGTCATCGCATGGCCGGGGGATGGAAAAAGTGCCGCCGTTCCTATTTCCGCTATGCCACATAATGTCGACATTGCAGGAAAGAGTGGTTTTATCCTGGTTACAGATATGGATGGCGCACTGCTTGTTCTGGATTCCAAGAGCAACCTCGTTAGAAAAATTGATATCGGCGCACATCCGGCGCATGTTATTGCCGATTCAGAGGGAAGAATGGCGTACACTGTGCTTTCCGGGGAAAGTGCCGTTGCGGCCATTGACCTTGAAACGGGAAAAATTGAAGGGAAAATTTCTGTAGGTAGCCATCCACATGGTTTGCGGATGAGTCGGGATGGAAAAGAAATATATGTAGCAAATATGGGAGATAACACCGTCTCTGTGCTTTCGGTGCAAGAGAAAAAAGAAATTGCACGCATCCCGGTTGGTAAAAAACCTGTACAGGTCGCCGTTATGCCAGAAGGCGGAACGGTTTATGTCTCTCTAAACGACGAAAATGCAGTGGCTGTATTGGATGTCATTCATCATGCCGTCGTTAAAAAAGTACCTACTGGCAATAAGCCCGTGCAGTTGTTTGTCGCAGGTGGAAAATTATTCGTTGCCAATCAGGGCAGCAAAGATTCTCCCGGAAACACCGTAACGGTTATTGATGCATCTGATAATGAGACCGTCACAGTTATTCCGGCAGGTTCTGGGCCGCATGGAGTTGCAGCTTCTCCGGACGGCAAGACAGTCTTCATAACGAATGTTTATAGCGATGACGTTTCTGTTATTGATGTAGAAAAAATGAGCGTTGTTAAAACAATCCCCGTCGGTAAGGGGCCTAATGGGATTGCCGTTTCCAGCCAGTAAATAATCAGGGAACTCCTCTTTATGAAATGCCCCTTCATTTAAGACGCCGTGCATTTGATCTAGGTCAAGTCTCTATACCAGCTGATGGGGTACTGATTGATACGGGGGCACAACATCTAGTGTTTTCTGGCTAAAACTCTCCACTCCACGGTATTCCCTGGTGCTTGCATTCTTGTGCAATAGGGAAAGCGACTCTTGTTTGCAAAAAAAAGGAAAAAACCATGTCCGAAGCGATCCTGAACCTCACTTCTCCACAAAGCAAAAACCGTCAAGAGGGGCTTTCCCCGGACAAGCTCGTCGATCAGGTCGTGACGCTTTACGGCGGCACGAAGGTCGATTGCTCCGAAGCGGTCAGCGAGTATGTTTCAGGGTCGGACTGGCGGATCAATGCCAATGCGAATACCGGCTATTCAAACGCAGGCTTGATTAACAACGTCGCCGGAAAAGTGATCGCCAACTTCTGGCTCGACGCGGTCTACAGCGCGGAAGAAGGAGCCGCACACCGCCAGGGGGACATCCATATCCACGATCTTGACTGCCTGACGGGATATTGCGCGGGCTGGTCTTTGCGGGCATTGCTTAACGATGGCTTTAATGGGGTCGGAGGGCGCGTGTCGTCCCGCCCACCACGGCACTTTAGGGAGGCTCTCGGCCAGATGAGCAACTTCCTCGGCATCCTGCAATCCGAATGGGCTGGCGCACAGGCTTTTTCGAGCTTCGATACCTACCTCGCACCCTATGTTTTCTACGACCAGCTTTCTTTCAAGGAAGTTAAAAAGGCGATCCTGCAATTCGTCTACAACCTCAATGTCCCCGCACGTTGGGGGCAGTCTCCGTTCACCAATATTACACTTGATATCACCGTACCGGAGGACTTGCGGAATCAGACGCCGACGTATAACAACGCGCATCTTTTCAAGGGCGTGGATAATGATGCGCTTCTGCGGAAAGCTCAGGCAAGAGATATGGGGATTCGCAGCCTCGAAGATATGTGCTTCAGGCATTTTGCGCCTGAAATGGAAATGATAAACATCGCTTATTACGAAGTGATGACGCAGGGGGATTCGACAGGTCAGCCCTTCACGTTCCCGATCCCCACAGTAAACATCACCGAAGACTTCGATTGGGACAGCAAGGTGGCCGATGCAATCTTTGAAAACGCCGCGAAGGTCGGATCGTCTTACTTCCAGAACTTTGTGGGCAGCCAGTTCATTGTCGATCCCGTCACCAAAGAGCGACGCCTTAATCCAGAGGCGTATTCCCCTGGCGCGGTTCGTTCCATGTGCTGCCGGTTGCAGCTTGACCTGCGTGAATTACTCAAGCGCGGCAACGGTCTCTTTGGCTCTGCGGAAATGACAGGCTCGATTGGGGTTGTGACCCTGAACATGGCAAGGCTGGGCTATCGCTTCAAAGGCAACCTTACCGGCTTGATCAACGAGGTGGAACGGTTGATGGATATTGCGAAATCCACGCTGGAGAAGAAACGAGCCTTCGTCCAGAAGATGTATGATCGCGGCCTTTATCCCTACACGGCGCGCTATCTGCCGTTCTTCCGCAACCATTTCTCCACCATCGGCGTTAACGGGATGAATGAAATGGTCAGGAATTTCACCGGGGATGCTTATGATATAACCGACGAATACGGCGTGCAGATGAGCCTCCGTCTTCTTGACCATATGCGCGCGCGGCTGATCGGCTACCAAGAGCAAACGGGGAATCTCTATAACCTTGAAGCGACGCCAGCCGAAGGGACGACGTACCGCTTTGCAAAAGAGGATAAAAAGCACTTCCCGGATATCATTCAGGCCGGATTTGGCGACAACATCTATTATACCAACTCGTCCCAAATCCCCGTCGACCATACGGAAGACCCGTTTGAGGCGCTGGAATTGCAGAACCGCCTGCAATGCAAATATACAGGCGGCACAGTTCTCCACCTCTACATGAACGAAAAGCTGTCAAGCTCGGAAGCCTGCAAACGCTTCATTCGCAAGGTTCTCGGAACGTATCAGTTGCCCTATGTGACCGTCACCCCCGTTTTTTCGGTCTGTGACGCACATGGTTACCTGAATGGCGAACAGCCGGAATGCCCGCACTGCAAAGCCAAGACGAAGGTCTGGACGCGCGTTATGGGCTATTTCCGTCCTGTCGACAGCTTCAACAAAGGGAAGCAGGGCGAACATCGCCAACGCAAACATTTTGTCGAAGATTGGGTCGATACTGGAAACTTGTTCTGTGGTGTCTGACCGGTGGAGAGGCTAAGTGTCACGCAGAATGACATGGGGGAACGCCCGATTGAAAGGTCTGGCGTTCTCCCCATCTACTCTGTGACACCCTTCACGATGCTGGACTTTCCAAGGCACACGGCGTGCATTGTTTGGTTTTCAGGGTGTAATATGCGCTGTCCCTATTGTCACAACCCGCAGATCGTCAAAGGCAAGGGCCGCGGCGATGTGGGGCAAGTGATGGATTTCCTGATAAAACGCCAAGGGCTTCTGGATGGCGTCGTGCTGTCCGGTGGTGAAGCCTCGGCATATCCGGGCCTGCCCGCATTCATCCGTAAGGTCAAAGATATGGGCTATGCGGTAAAGTTGGATACGAATGGTTTGCGTCCCGACATTATCAGATCGCACCTTGATGCAGGATTTCTGGACTATGTGGCGCTGGATTACAAAGCCCCGCCGGAGAAATTCAAGCGGGTGACAGGGACGGACAAATATAACCTCTTTTCCCAGACGCTTGATATGCTCTGCACACAGAAGAAAGTGGAGTTTGAGGTGCGGACAACTGTGCATACGGCTTTAATGGATGAAGAAGATGTATCCAATATTATCCGTGATCTGGAACAGCGAGGATATGTAGGGACGCACGCGGTACAGAACTTCACGCATAGCGATGAACGCCCCACGCTGGGGTTCATGAAGGCGCAAGACCGTCTGCTGGACATTCACAGGCTCCATGTCCCGCAATCGTTTGAAGTTGTCTTTCGGAATTTTTAGCGTGCTATGCGCTCAATTCATCAATAAATTCGTCGATAACTTTTGTCGTGATGTGCGGCATGGTAATCAGGTGGGCATCCGTGCCTTGCAGGGCGATTTGCCATTTTTGCAACACCGGCTCGTTGATGCGCGGGAAAACAACGGTGATCGAGTTTCTGTGCCGCCACGCATTTATATTCTTGCTGGAAAACTTGCGGATGGCATAGTCGGCAACATTGAAGCAATTTTGCACCATTGCTCGGAAGCCGTCCTCGCCAACAGTTTGAATGAGATGATGCAGGAATATTGGCGTTACGCCATTGCGCGATCCCAGGATGGTCGTGTCTTTCGTGCCGATATACTCGACGTTTTGCGCGACGCGATCAACAAGCGACCGCCGCGCCAGCACAACGCCGCAAGGCATGGGCATACCGGGGAATTTATGGCCGCTGATGGAAATAGAATCTATACCGGCCCGAAAATCAAATGGTTGTGGTTTATCAACGAAGGGCAAGATCATGCCTGACAGGGCGGCATCTGCATGGATGTAGTAACGGGTTATGGCTGCGTCTCTTAGGCGCTCTTTGACTGTATCGATGTCATCGATAGCACCCCTCATCGTCGTGCCAATATTTGCAAAGATGATCGGCGGCACGCCGTGATTTCTTTTCAGGGCCGCGGCAAGGTCATCATAATCCATTTCGCCGTCAGCGCGGCTTTTTACCATCGTGCTACGGATATTAGCTATGCGTAGGATTTTTGCGACGCTGTAGTGCGTGTCTCCCGAATAATAAACCATCCCATCTGGCAACAGCTCCCGCGCAAGGTACAGGCCGTACATATTGCCTTCTGTCCCGCCACAGGTCACATATCCCCAAACGCTATCATCTTCATGATGGAGTTTTCTCGCGTTCAGGATTTTGGCGAACCATTGGATAACGTCACGTTCAACATCGTGCGTGTTAAGCCGGAAATATCCGGTTGATGAAAAAGGATCGCCGATATTGTTGATCGGAAACTCTAGAAAACGGTAAAGCGAGCTAAAATCGAGTATTTTTGTTGCCGGATACCCAAGTACGTGTCCAACGTCTCGATGGAGACGGTTAAATAGCGTGTCTGTGTGGTCTTCTTTGTCTTTATTAACTGCTTTGCCCATCCCTCTATTTTTGGCCTGTCTTTCTCCGGTGTACTTGATCTGAATCAATACTTCTGCCAGCATACAGCCGTTAAAATGGGGCGTTATGATTACTTATATCCAAGCACTTCAAATCATTAAGGACACGGCGTCACGCATGAGGCCGGAAACGGAACGCATTGCGCTTGCCGATGCCGTTGGTCGGGTGTGCGCGGAGGATGTTGCTGCCGGACTTGATATACAGCCTTTCGACAATTCGGCGATGGATGGCTTTGCGGTGCGCCTTGTCGAATTCCCAGCGACGGTGGCTCCTGTGCGCCTTAAAAAAGTGGGTGTTATGGGGGCAGGAAGGGTTTGCGAGGGCGCGGTACTGGAGGATGGGTGCTGCTGGCACGTCATGACCGGCGCACCCCTGCCAGCGGGGACAGAGGCTATCGTACCCATAGAAAATACCGCGCTGGATGGCGACTTTGTTATTTTCGGCGAGAAGCCCGTCGCGGGCCAGCATATACGCTACGCGGGAGAGGATTTTAAGAATGGTACGCGGGTTCTTTCCGCTGGGGACAAAGTCTCCGCAGGGCATATCCTGCCTCTGGCAACCTTGGGCATTGCCGACATTACTGTTTACAAGAAGCCCCGTGTTCTTTTTATCCCGACGGGTGATGAGATTGTTGATGATCTGCGAAAAGACCTTCGCAATGGGGAGATTTATAACGCAAACAAGTTTTATGCGTTCTCTTTTTTGACGGCCTGCGACGTAGATGTGACGATCCACGACACCGTTCGGGATGACCCTGAGCAGTTTGTAGCTGCGCTTCATGTCGCGGAGAGTGAAAAGTACGATATCATCGTATCTTCCGGGGCTGTGTCGGCGGGAAGTTTCGATTTTGTGCGAGAGGGGCTTGAAAAGGCAGGCGCACGTATTCTTTATCACAAGATAAAACTGAAGCCAGGAAAGCCAAATTTGTTCGCAGAACTATCCTCTGGCGCGCTTTATTTTGGATTGCCAGGGAATCCGGTGGCGACAGCGGTTGGCCTTCGCTTCTTTGTATCCGAGGCTTTGCGCGTATCGAGAAAACAAAAGCCAGAGCTTCCCGTTTATGCGCGGGTGATGAATGCCTTTTCAAAGAAGCCGGACTTGCATATGGTGCTGAAAGGCAAGCTGGAATATTGGGAGGATGGCTCAATAACCGTGGATATTCTTGACGGCCAGGAGTCTTTCCGCGTGAGTCCGTTCCTGAGCATGGATTGTTGGATATACGTCCCCGAAGACCGTGACGCGATAAAATCAGGAGAGATCGTGGAGGTTTATCCTCTTTTGCCAGGCGAATGAAGTGGGCAATCAGAGCAAGCGTCAGTATGCTTCGGGCATAAAGCGGCTGTGTCAGTATCGCAGAAATGACACAGGGCATAAGCGTCCTTCATTCGAATAGTGTCATCGTTAATATTGATCCCAAGGTCTCTCATTTGTTTAAGGGCTCGCGAGAAAGTCTCTGGCGTAATGCCCAAATAATTGGCGATAACCTGCTTCTTAAAGGGCAGTACAAATTCGAGGTTTTCGTGTCCAGCTTCAAGATGCTTCGTCAGGAAATAATAGCCGATGCGTTGCAAGGGTGACTTGATCTGCATGGCGTCGATCTGGTGTATGGCGTTCTTATAATGGCGTGTCGCAACCCGCAGAATGTTTACGGCGAACCGCGCATCGGTCATGACATGGCTTTTCACGACCTTCTCTGGAATGATAAGCAGCTTGCACTTTGTCATGGCCTCGATCGATATAGGCGAAGGCCCGCCCATGAACAAAACGGCTTCCATGCAGGTATCCCCAGGTTGGAGCATACGGATGGTGGCCTCTTCGCCATCTTCATTTAGCCGCAGGGTTTTGAGCGCGCCTTCAATCACGACGTAGATGCCTTCAGGAATGTCCCCCTGTTGGGCGAGAATTTTTGATGCGTCGCATTCTTGGATAATCGAGCAGGCAAGGAGTTTTTGCACACTACTTTCGGTCAAGCCGTCAAAGAGTTGTGGCTTCTTGGCGTCCGTAAAATCTTTGGGTAAGCCAATCATTATATCCTAGTCGTTCCCCGATGCTGCGTTGTTCTTGTTCCGTTGTTGTCTTGATCTGAATCAAGTTACCACCCTTTTGTGCGTGCAATAGTAGACGAGGAGGAGAAGATTCCAAAGTCTTTTCTCCTAAAAAACCTAACTATTTGAATACTTTGACGGAAACACCCCATGCCCTCTACAGCAAATCAGAAATCCGCGCTTTCCCTGACCACAACCGCCTTCACGGTCTGTTTCGCGGTCTGGACGATCTTCGCCATCATCGGCGTGCAGATCAAACAGGATATGGGACTAAGCGATACCCAATTCAGTTTGCTGATTGGCGCGCCGATCCTGACAGGTTCGCTTGTCAGACTGTTCTTGGGGATTTGGGCGGATCAATATGGCGGACGACCCATTTTCATGGCCGTGATGCTGTCATCGGCCTTTTTTACTTGGTGCCTGACCTACGCCAATACCTACGAAATGCTACTGCTGACGGCGCTGGGCGTTGGTCTTGCGGGCGGCAGTTTTGTTGTCGGTATCGCATATCTTTCCAAATGGTACGACAAGGAACGCCAGGGAACGGCGCTGGGCGTTTACGGCATGGGGAATATTGGTGCGGCGGTCACAAAACTCATCGCGCCCTTCGTCATGGTTGCCTATGGCTGGCATACGGTGGCACAGGTCTGGGCAGTCGCGCTGGTCGTGATGGGTGCGCTGTTCTGGGTATTCACGAAGGATGAGCCGCAGATTCAGGCTCAAAGGGCAGCGCATACCGCGCCAAAATCCATGCGTGAATCGCTAAAACCCCTTGGTAAACTTCAGGTCTGGCGTTTCTCCCTGTATTATTTCTTTGTATTTGGCGGCTTTGTCGCGCTGGCGTTGTGGTTGCCGCGCTACTATGTCGGCGCCTATAAAATGGACATCGAAACAGCCGGTGTCCTGGCGGCGCTATTTTCTATCGCGGGTTCTCTTTTCCGTGCGGTAGGTGGATATTTATCCGATAAATACGGTGCGCGCGCCGTTATGTACTGGGCGTTCATTTTCTGCACGATTTGCTGTTTCCTCTTGTCCTATCCCGAAACGGACTATGTCGTGCATGGCATCAAGGGGGATGTTTCTTTCAGCTTTGGCTGGGGTGCTGTATCTTTCACAATGATCGTCTTTGTGCTGGGCTTCTTCATGTCGCTGGGCAAGGCCGCAATTTACAAACATATCCCCGTTTACTACCCGAATGATGTCGGGCCGGTTGCTGGCATCGTCGGTCTGATCGGCGGTCTTGGCGGGTTCTTCCTGCCACTCTGCTTTGGCTTGATGAACGACTATCTGAACGTTTGGACAAGCTGTTTCATGCTGATGTTCGCGCTAGTTGCGATTGCGTTCCTGTGGATGCACGTATCCATCCGTCTCATGGAAAGACAGAAATTCCCCGACATCGTTAAACCTGCTTATTTCACCGAGCTTGAGCAACGTGGACCAGTTCTCAAGGTATGGAAGCCGGAAGATGAGGTGTTCTGGAAGAAAGAGGGGTACAAGATCGCGCGTCGAAATCTATGGCTTTCCGTACCCGCGCTTTTTCTGGCTTTTGCCTTATGGATGGTTTGGAGTGTGGTGGTCGTGAATCTACCAAAAATCGGCTTTGGCTTCACAACTGAGCAGTTGTTCTGGCTCACCGCCTTGCCAGGGTTGTCCGGAGCCACGTTGCGGATTTTCTATTCTTTCATGGTACCGATTTTTGGAGGTCGTCGCTGGACGGCAATCAGTACCGCCGTGCTCCTTATTCCGGCCATCGGTATTGGTATTGCGGTGCAGGATTCACAAACGCCCTATGCGGTATTCCTGATTATGGCGCTGTTGTGCGGATTTGGTGGTGGTAACTTTGCCTCCAGCATGGCGAATATTGCCTTTTTCTTCCCGAAAAAAGAAAAAGGGAATGCCTTGGCTCTCAACGCAGGTCTTGGCAATCTTGGCGTGAGCGCGGTTCAATTCCTTGTCCCTATCGTAATTCTTTACAACGTATTCGGCGGTCTTGTCGGTGGGGCGCAGAACGCGGGAGAGGTTCAGATGTGGGTGCAAAACGCCGCATTTATCTGGGTTCCTTTCATTGCGCTCTCCTCTGTGCTGTCATGGATTTATATGAACGACATTGCCGATGTCCGAGCTTCGATTGCATCCCAACTGGCGATTTTTGAGCGCAAGCACAACTGGATCATGTGCGTTCTCTATATCGGCACTTTCGGCTCGTTTATTGGCTTCTCGGCGGCTTTCCCGCTGTTGGCGCAGTCGCAGTTCCCGGAGGTAAACTCCCTCAAGCTGGCCTTTATCGGGCCTCTGGTCGGTGCGCTGGCGCGTGCAGGTAGCGGATGGGTTGCTGACAGATTCGGTGGCGGGCGGGTCACGCTTTGGGTCTTTGTTGTCATGATTTTGGGGACGCTGGGCGTTCTCCACTTCCTTGAGATCAAGGATCAGGCCGGTGCGTTCTACGGGTTCTTTGCCATGTTCCTTGTTCTTTTCGGGGCAACGGGTGTGGGCAATGCCTCGACCTTCCAGATGATCCCCACAATTTTCTGGAAAGATAGAAAGGCCGCCCTGAGCGGCCAGCCAGAAGAAGATGTGCGTAAGGCGGCAGAACGTGAATCGGCGGCTGTGATTGGCTTTAGCTCGGCTATTGGGGCTTTTGGCGCATTCTTTATCCCCAAAAGCTATGGGACTTCCATTGCTGCCACAGGCGGCCCAGAGGCCGCATTATGGGTATTCATCGGGTTTTACGCCCTCTGCCTGTTCATGACCTGGTTCTTCTATACCCGGCGGAACGCTGAGGCCAAGTGCTAAAAAACGGGCGCTTGATTCAGATCAAGGGGAGATGTCGGCAAAAGGCGCATCTATGGGGCAGCATATAGGGAGCTATGAGATATGAGTTATTTTATCGACCGAATCAGCTTTTTCTCGCAAAAGCGTGAACCTTTCTCGAATGGCCACGGCATCACGACAGATGAAAACCGTGCATGGGAAAAGGGCTATCGTGACCGCTGGGCGCATGACAAGGTTGTTCGCTCGACGCATGGCGTGAATTGCACAGGCTCTTGTTCGTGGAAAATCTACGTCAAGAACGGGCTGATTACGTGGGAAACGCAGCAGACCGACTATCCGCGCACCCGTCCTGACCTGCCCAACCACGAACCACGCGGTTGCGCGCGCGGCGCAAGCTATAGCTGGTACATCTATTCAGCCAACCGCTTGAAATATCCGATGGTGCGTAAGCGCCTCCTGGACCTCTGGCGGAAGACAAAGGAACAAGTCGGCGGCGACCCCGTAAAGGCTTGGGCGACCATTCAGGCCGATCCAATTTTGAGAGCTTCCTATCAACAGGTACGCGGTCGCGGCGGCTTTGTACGCGCCGGATGGGATGAGGCAAACGAAATCGTTGCTGCTGCAAACATCCATACCATCAAAGCGCATGGCCCTGACCGCATCATCGGCTTTTCGCCCATTCCGGCGATGTCAATGATCTCTTATGCCGCAGGCTCACGCTATATGTCCCTTTTGGGTGGCGTGTGCATGAGCTTCTATGACTGGTATTGCGACTTGCCGCCGTCAAGCCCGCAGACATGGGGCGAACAGACCGATGTGCCGGAAAGCGCCGACTGGTATAACGCCGGATTTATCATCATGTGGGGATCAAACGTGCCGCAAACGCGCACCCCCGACGCGCATTTCATGACGGAAGCCCGCTACAAGGGAACACAAGTCGTTACCATCACACCCGACTATTCCGAAGCGTCGAAATTCGGCGACATCTGGCTTAATCCGCGCCAAGGTACGGACGCGGCGCTGGGCATGGCGATGGGCCATGTCATCCTTAAGGAATTTCACATTGAGAACCCGTCAGAATACTTTGACGATTATTGCCGCGCTTATTCCGATATGCCCTTCCTTGTGAAGCTCGAAGAACGCGATGGGCGGTTCGTTCCCGGCCGCATGGTACGCGCCTCGGATTTTGACGGACAACTGAACGAGAAGAATAACCCCGAATGGAAGACCGTCTGTTTCGATGAAAAAACCGGAAACGTCACAGTGCCGACAGGCTCTATCGGTTTCCGCTGGGGTGAGGAAGGCAAGTGGAACATCGTTCCCACGGATGCAGGAACGGGCGAGAGCATCCGTCCGCGCAAGACCCTGCTGGGCGCGCATGATGAGATCGTAAAAGTCGGATTCCCGTACTTTGGCGGTCAGGTTCACGAGCATGATTATTTCCAAGCCAGCGATCACCAGGAAGTGCTGGATCGCAATATCCCCGTTCGCTTCCTTGACCTGGATGGCAAAAAAACTCCCGTTGCCTGCGTCTTTGACCTTATGTGTGGACAGTACGGCATCCACCGCGAAGGGCTTGGCGGAGACAATGTCGCCCGCAGCTACGAAGAAGATATCCCCTATACACCCAAATGGCAGGAAGCCATTACCGGCGTTTCTGCGGAGCAAGTGACCCAGGTCGCGCGCGCGTTTGCGCGGAATGCCCATGTTACCAAGGGCAAGTCGATGATCATCATCGGTGCGGCGATGAACCACTGGTATCACATGGACATGAACTACCGCGCCTGCATCAATATGCTGGTCTTCTGCGGTTGCGTTGGTCAGTCGGGTGGTGGCTGGTCACACTATGTGGGGCAGGAAAAACTGCGTCCGCAGACCGGCTGGACGCCGCTGGCTTTTGCCCTTGACTGGACTCGCCCGCCGCGTCAGCAAAACTCGACGTCTTTCTTCTACGCACATACGGATCAATGGCGTTATGAGACCCTGCAATTGGACGAGATTCTTTCTCCCCTCGCAGATAAAAACCGCTGGGCTGGGACGTTGATCGATTGCAACATCCGTTCCGAGCGCATGGGATGGTTGCCCTCAGCCCCGCAGTTGGAAGAAAATCCGATTGATCTGGTTAAAAAGGCCGAAGCGGAGAAACGCGATCCTGTCGAATACGTTGTAGACCGCCTGAGCCGTGGCAATCTGCGTATGTCTTGCGAAGATCCCGATAATCCCGCCAACTGGCCGCGCAATATGTTCGTTTGGCGCTCCAACATCCTGGGTTCCAGCGGCAAGGGGCATGAATATTTCCTCAAGCATTTCTTGGGAACACAACACGGCGTGCAAGGGAAAGACCTTGGCAGCGAAGGCAAGGGGCGTTCCAGCGAGGTGGTCTGGCATGACCATGCGCCGGAAGGGAAACTTGATCTGGTCGTGACGCTGGACTTCCGTATGTCCACGACTTGCGTTTATTCCGATATCGTGCTGCCGACAGCAAGCTGGTATGAGAAGAACGACCTGAATACCTCCGATATGCACCCCTTCATCCACCCACTGTCCAAGGCGATTGACCCCGTCTGGCAGAGCAAATCGGATTGGGAGATTTACAAGGGCTTCGCCAAGAAATTCTCGGAGCTTTGCGTTGGGCATCTTGGCGTGGAAAAAGAACTTGTCATGAACCCCATTCAGCATGACACGGCGGGCGAACTGTCGCAGCCCGACGTCAAGGAATGGCGTAAAGGGGAATGCCCATTGATCCCCGGCAAGACAGCTCCCACGATGAAAGTGGTCGAGCGTGATTATCCCGCGACGTTTGAACGCTTTACGAGCCTCGGCCCCCTGATGGAAAAGCTGGGCAATGGCGGCAAGGGCATCGGCTGGAACACCGATCACGAAGTCGAGTTCCTGAAAAAACTCAATGGTGAGAAAAACGGCAGGGCCAATATTGTCACGGATATTGACGCTTGTGAAACCGTCCTTTCTCTTGCGCCCGAAACAAACGGAGAAGTTGCCGTTAAAGCATGGGCGGCTTTGAGCAAGATAACGGGCCGCGACCACACCCATCTGGCGCTACCGAAGGAAGAGGAAAAAATCCGCTTCCGCGATATTCAGGCGCAGCCGCGCAAAATTATCAGCTCCCCGACATGGAGCGGCCTTGAGTCCGAACACGTTTGCTATAACGCGGGCTACGTCAACGTCCATGAGTTCATTCCCTGGCGCACGCTGACAGGCCGGCAGCAACTGTATCAGGATCACCCCTGGATGATCGACTTTGGCGAAGCGCTGGTTTCCTATCGCCCGCCGATCAACACGCGGACGGTCAAGAATATGCTCGACAAGCACGGCAAGGAGTCGCCGACGATCCTGCTGAACTTCATCACGCCGCACCAGAAATGGGGCATCCACTCCACCTATACCGACAACCTGCATATGCTGACCTTGTCGCGTGGTGGCCCGATTGTCTGGGTCAGCGAGGTTGACGCGAAGAAAATAGACGTTAAGGACAATGACTGGCTTGAAGTCTTTAATGCCAACGGCGCTATTGTTGCGCGGGCGGTCGTATCCCAGCGTGTCAACGAGGGCATGATGCTGATGTATCACGCCCAGGAAAAGCTGGTGCATACGCCGGGTAGCAAAATTACCAATGCGCGTGGCGGCATCCACAACTCCGTGACGCGCGCCACGGTAAAGCCGACGCATATGATCGGCGGCTACGCACAACTGGCATACGGGTTTAACTATTACGGGACTGTTGGGTCAAATCGGGATGAATTCGTGATTGTCCGCAGAATGGATAACGTCGACTGGATGGAAGAGCCAGCGAAAATGGAGGCGGCAGGACAATGAAAGTACGCGCACAAGTAGCGATGGTTCTTAACCTCGATAAATGTATCGGGTGTCATACCTGTTCGGTGACCTGCAAGAACGTCTGGACATCGCGGGAGGGCGTTGAATATGCCTGGTTCAACAACGTCGAAACCAAGCCCGGTGTCGGCTACCCCAAGGAATGGGAAAACCAGAAGAAATGGAACGGCGGCTGGAAGCGCAAAGCCAACGGCAAGATTGAGCCGAAACAAGGTAGCCGCTGGCGCATCCTTGCCAACATTTTCGGCAACCCCAGTCTGCCGGAGATCGACGATTATTACGAGCCGTTTACCTTCGACTACGATCACTTGCAAAAAGCGCCGGAAATGAAAACCATGCCGACGGCGCGCCCGCGCTCTCTGGTCACTGGCGACCGCATGGAAAAAGTGAAATGGGGGCCGAACTGGGAGGAAATTCTCGGTACGGAATTCGAGCATCGCAAGAAAGACTATAACTTTAAAGACATCGAGAAGGAGATGTACGGCGAGTTTGAAAATACGTTTATGATGTATCTCCCGCGCCTCTGCGAACATTGCATCAACCCCACCTGTGTCGCGTCTTGTCCCTCTGGCTCGATTTACAAGCGTGAAGAAGACGGGATTGTTCTGGTCGATCAGGACAAATGCCGCGGATGGCGGATGTGCATTTCCGGCTGTCCGTACAAGAAAATCTATTACAACTGGAAAACCGGCAAGGCAGAGAAATGTACGTTCTGCTATCCGCGTATCGAGAACGGCGATCCCACCGTATGTTCCGAAACCTGTGTTGGGCGCATTCGCTATCTGGGGGTTATCCTCTATGACGCTGACCGGATCGAAGAAGCCGCCAGCGTGGAGAACGAGGAAGACTTGTACGAAGCGCAGCTCGATATTTTCCTCAACCCCCATGACCCTGAAGTTATCGCGCAGGCGCGTCGGGACGGCATCCCTGACAACTGGATCGAGGGAGCGCAAAAATCCCCCATCTACAAGATGGCAATTGACTGGAAAGTGGCTTTCCCGCTACACCCGGAATATCGCACCTTGCCGATGGTCTGGTACATTCCTCCGCTGTCGCCGGTACAGTCCGCGGCAGCTCAGGGCAAAATCCCGACGCGCGCCGATGGCATCATGCCCGATCTGGACGATATGCGAATTCCGGTCAAGTATCTGGCGAACCTACTTACCGGAGGTAAGGAAGCACCCATTCGCTTGGGCCTTAAGCGCATGATGGCGATGCGCCACTATATGCGGAGCAAGATGTTCGAGGGGTGTCCCGATACGACTCTCCTTGATGAAACGGGCCTGACTGAAGAACTGGTCGAAGATATGTACAAAATCATGGCTATCGCAAATTACGAAGACCGTTACGTCATCCCAACGGGGCATCGCGAGGAAACGCTCGATGCTTTCGGCGAAAGCGGCGGTTGCGGGTTCTCGTTCGGGAATGGATGCGCGTCGCATAGCAACAGCGCCGTTGACCTGTTTGAGAGTCCCAAGCAAACGCGCGGTCAATCCGGAAGCACGAAAAGCAACCGCGTCAACACGATTTTCGAGCGCGATCACTACGAAAAAATCGCAGTCATTAAAAGCGGTTGCGGTAGCGGTGGATGTGGCAGCGGCGGTTGCGGCGGCGGCAAAGGTGGTTGCGGCTAACAAAAAGGAGAAAACTATGGGCCTCATGGAAAAACTTGGCTTGAGTAATAAGCCGAAAAACTCGGAGCAGAAAACTATTGCCGGCAATCCGGCGGGTCAAAAGGCCAGGGAGGATAAAATCCCGGCCGCCGCGCAAGATATGTGTTGCGGCTCCTGCGGCGGACGCGCGCACACCGGCAGAAAGGACGGGAAGGGATGAGAACGCTCAAAATTCTCGGATTTTTTCTGACCTACCCTGAGCAGGAGCATATTCAAGTATCCGATGAATGTGTTGCTATACTGCAATCCGAGAAATGGCTTTCCGATAAGGGGCTTGAGAAAGTCCTTCAGGCTGTCCGTCGTTTCAAGGAAAAGAGCCTGCTCGATCTTCAAGAGGACTACGTGGCCTTGTTCGACAGGACACCGTCGCTTTCGTTGCACCTATTTGAGCATATACACGGCGATTCCCGCGACCGGGGACAAGCTCTGGTTGACCTCTTGAAAGTCTATGAAGATGCCAAGCTCTTTATCGACAGAGAAGAAATGCCGGATTACTTGCCGCTTTTCACGGAGTATGTCGCCACGCTGCCGCACCAGCAGGCGTCGGAAACGATGGGAAGCGTTGTGAATATCCTTTCTTCCCTTGCGGAACGCCTGAGAAACAGGGAGTCGTTCTATGCCGACTTCCTGGACGCGATGATCGAGACAGCGGCACGGTCGCCAGACCCGAAAGCGGTTGAAGAATACCTGAGCAAGTCTTCCGGCAAGGCCCTGAGCCATGCTGAAATGGACAAGCAATGGGAAGAGCAGTTCGCCTTTGACAATACGGCCCAGGACGTTGGTCAGGATTCCGGCTGTCCGAAAGCCGAAGAAATGCTGGCGCGCATGGGCACCTACACGCAAAGAGAGAGGTCATAATGATGAGTGATTTTTTGAACTTCTTTCTCTTTCAGGTTTTCCCTTATATTGCGATTGTCGCTTTCCTGCTCGGCTGCCTGCTGCGCTTTGACCGCGATCCTTATTCGTGGCGTACAAAATCCAGCCAGCTTTTGCGGCGCAAGCAACTTATTGTGGGCAGCGTGTGTTTCCATGTCGGCATTCTGGTGGTTTTGCTGGGACACGCAGGCGGCCTTCTGACGCCTCTTTTTATATGGGAGGCGCTGGGTGTTTCACATGGCGCGAAACAAATCCTTGCCATGACCGCCGGCGGCATTGCTGGCACATTGTGCCTGATTGGCTTGTGTATTCTTTTGCATCGCCGTCTATTCGATCCACGCATTCGAAAGAACAGTTCTTTTGCTGATATTGCCGTGCTGGTGCTTTTGTTGGCTCAACTCCTGCTTGGATTGCTGACGATCCCTGTATCGATGCAGCATCTTGATGGGCATGAGATGGTGAAGTTTATGAACTGGGCGCAACACATTGTAACCTTCCGTGGCGGCGCACATGAGTTTATTGCGGATGTGGCGTTGGTCTTCAAGCTGCATATCACGCTGGGCCTGTTCTTGCTGTTGATCTTCCCGTTCACGCGCCTTGTACACGCGTTGAGCGCACCTGTAGGTTATCTGGTTCGGCCATATCAAATTGTTCGCAAAAGGGCGACCTGACAATGATGAAAGTTCTTGCTCCGGGGATTGAAGTCAACGGCGTTAAAATCTCTATCGATGAGATTAATGCAGAGGTTCAGTACCATCCGGCAGAAAGTCTGTTTTCGGCAAAATACGAGGCCATGAAAGCGCTTGTGATCAGGGAAGTGCTGATCCAAAGGGCCGCAGAGCTAGGGCTTTGTGAGCGAAATGAAGCTATAAAACACCCGGATGCCGTCATCGACGATCTTTTGACGCATGAGATCACGGTTCCGGAGGCTGACGAGGAGACGTGTAAACGATACTACGAACAGAATACGAAGAAATTTCGCACATCCCCGCTTTTTGAGGTTTCGCACATCCTCTATATAGCGCCGCCGGACAATGAAAAAGCCCGTTCAGAGGCGCGCGAGAAAGCGCAATCTGCGTTGGGCAGGATTCAGGCATCGCCAGGGCTGTTTGAGACAATCGCTCAAAATGAATCGGCCTGCTCTTCTGCCAAGGACGGCGGCAGACTGGGGCAAATCAGCCGCGACCAAACAATGCCAGCCTTTGAGACGGCGCTGTTCCAGATGCAAGAAGGAGAAATCAGCTCCGAACCCGTCGCTTCGGAAGTGGGCTATCATATCATCAAGGTGCATAACCGGGTTGACGGCAAGCAACTGCCCTATGAGAGCGCCAAAAACTGGATCGCGCAAGAGCTTCACGATAAGAGCTGGAAAAAAGCATTTAACCAATATGTCCAGTTGCTGGTTGGCCGGTGCAAAATCAGCGGTTTCCGTCTTGAGGGCGCACAGAGTCCTCTTGTTCAATAATAAGAAGGCCGCTTGATCTGCATCAAGACCACCTGCCGCTATAGGAAGGCCATCGATGCCGGAAGATTGCCTGTCGTCAAAGGCTACGCCATGACCCCGATGGATATTGAAACGGGATGGGCGATCATGCAGCTTATGTGTTATTCTCGGCTGGACGTAAGCAAATGCTCCGTTGTACCGAGGGCGCGTGATAAGTTGAAAGAGCTGGAACGCGACGGCATCATTCGCATCAATGGCAGTATTATCGTGATTACGGAGATAGGGAAGCCTTTTACACGAGTCGTCGCTTCGTGTTTTGATCCGTATTTCCAGGCAGAAAACTACAAAAAGGAAAGCCGTCATGCCAAAGCCATCTAATTCCCTTTTCGCGGCACCTTTCTGGGGGCGCGGATTCCGGCCATTTTTCTTTCTTGGCTCACTTTTTAGCATTCTGAGCCTCAGCATTTGGGGAGCGTTTTATGCGGGCCTCGACATTGCGCCACCGACATTCTTTCTCGACCCCGTATCCTGGCACGCCCATGAAATGGTTTATGGATTCAGCATGGCGATTGTCGCGGGCTTTCTATTGACGGCTGTTGCGAACTGGACAGGCGGCGCTCCTGTGCGGCAGATGCACCTGATGTTTCTTTCCGTTCTGTGGATAGCGGGACGAGTTGTCATGGGCATTGATTTGGGGTTGCCGACATGGTGCATTGCCGCTGTTGAGGTGTCGTTTGTTCCGGTGCTGGCACTTTCTTTGGCGATCCCGCTTTTGCGGAGCTGGAACAAGAGAAACTTTGTCTTTCTGACGCTCTTGATGGTGCTTTTTGCCAGCGATGTATGGTTTTTCATGCGCGATGATATTGCCGCACTCCATGTGGCAATCATGATGATCCTGATGATGGTATCATTGATCGGCGGGCGCATTATCCCGGCATTTACCGTGGCGTCGCTACGCCGTCGTGGTATCGTGGCGTTTCAAACCGATCAGTCAAAGCTGGATATGCTGGCGCTGTTGTCGTTGCTGGCCATCACGCTCTGTCTGGTGTTCGCCAAGGAAACGCCCATCCTCGGCATCGCAGCTGCGTTCTCGTGCGTTATTCATGGCCTGCGGATGCGCCATTACCATACGCCCAAGGCTATGGAAGAACCGCTGCTGTGGATTCTTCACGCGGGTTATGCGTGGCTGGTGGTGGGGCTTGCTCTTCTGGCGCTTTCAGGTTTCGGTATCTTCGATATTAAGGCCGTTATCCACGCGCTGACGGCGGGCTGTATTGGCTCTATGATCTTGGGGATGATTTGCCGCGTGACATTGGGCCATACGGGGCGCGAGCTGAGGATCGGCAAGCTGACGGCCTCGTCGTTTTACGCTATTCAGCTTGCGGCAATCATGCGCGTTTTCGGCCCTATGTTTGCACCGGCTTATACTAGCGAGTGGATCATCTATTCAGCCGTATTGTGGACGCTTTGTTTTGCGGCCTATCTCGTGGTGTATGTCGGGATGCTTTTCAGTCCGCGCCCGGATGGGCAGGAAGCCTAACAGGGTGTTTCTTGCAGAAGCAGATCGCAGAAATCTGCAAGTTTAGCCATGTCGGAAATGATGATGTCGCGGTCTTTGACGGCAACGCCATATGGCTCTAGTTTCGCAAGCGCGCGAGAGAATGTCTCTGCCTTGATATTGAGGCGCGTGGAGATAATCGACTTGTCGTAGGGCAAATCCACCAGCCATCCGTCAGCGCCTTGTTTTTCCTTGCGGCAGAAGCGGATAAGAAACGCACCGATACGTTGGGGAGCGGTGCGGGTCGTTACTTGCTCCAGTTGTTGCACAAGATAGTGTTGTCGTGCAGCAATCGCGCCAAGCATACGCAGGGCGAAGCGACTGTCTTCCTCGATCTTCCGCACAAAGAAATTGCGGGGAACTTCGACAAGGACAACATCTTCTATTGCCTGCGCGTTGACCGGATATGTTTTGCTATCGTTAAAAACAGCCGCTTCAGCGAAGGATTCGCCGGGGCCGAAAACATGAATAATAACTTCGTCGCCGTCCCGCGAGGGACGGTAAAGTTTCACCCATCCTTGCAGGATGACAAAGAAAGATTCAGCCGCATCCCCCATAGCGAATATATCGCGCCCTTTAGTATGGCTTTTCTTGTGGCATTGAGCCGCAAGCTGTTCCAGCGTGTTCGTATCGATGCTGTGAAAGAGAGAGGTTTTCTTAAGGGTGCTTGTCAGGTTCATAGTGGGCTTCCGTGCTTTCACTCTTACATATGTAGCGCCGGATCAATCCCAAATAACCATAAATGTAAATGACGAAACGCTGTGTACAGTAAGAGTCCTCCGATCATACCTACGACATCCTGTTTTGTCAGGCGAAATTGTCTCGTCCAGAGCGCATGAGAGCAGAAAAGAAATGCCGAGGTGTTCTTTGTCAGAACTGTCCACTTGGCGTCGCCAAGGTCTTTCCTTCTTTTTCGGTCAATAAAGAAAATCCCTGCCAATGAAAAAAGGAGAAAAACAAAAAACATTAACGCCAGAGGAAACTCCCCGTTCACAATCAGGTGGGAAAACGACCACAGGGCGAATCCCCACAAAATAGGGTGTCGGGTCAAAGCTACGGTCAGCGCGGGCTTCTCGTGGTCGAAAGGAGCGTCTTTAGGGGCAATCGACAAAGGATTGCTGACAACGAAGCCGGACACCAGCAGGGCAAAGGCCAGCGGCATCAGGAGGGCTGGAAACCAGTACAGGGCATGGCTCCACGGCCAGAGATCGGTTCTGGGGGCCGCCTGTGCCGCTTTTACAAGCCACGACAGGAGGAGAATGCTCAAAACTGAATAGAGGACTAAATAGGTCTTCATTCCCAACCGCGCTACCAGCCAGGGCTTTATGGCTGTCCGCGAAATGAGGATGTGCGATCCAATAAACGCGCCAAGGGATACCCAAAAACCCAGCATTTCCAACCCTTTTCTGGCTTGATTCAGATCAAGTCCCACTTTCTGCATATCCATCATACTGCAACAGATAAGATTTGCCACGCCATGTCGGTGTGGCAGCTCCGAGCTTTCTGGCCCTAAGTCCTGCTTTCTTGCGGGATATGGACGGAAGGCCGGGGTCGTGGGTGGAAACGCCTCGGCCTCCCGACTTGGAAAGGAGAACAGATATGAAAGACATTCCGCAGATTGCGGACAATTTTGGCAGGCGCTTCCCCTATCTGCGCCTGTCGGTTACGGATGTTTGCAACTTCCGATGTTCGTATTGCTTGCCGGACGGTTACAAAAAAACCGGCTGTGAAAGCTATATGTCCCCAGAGGAAATGTTCCGGCTGGTGACGGCCTTTGCCGGGCTTGGCGCGTGGAAGATCAGGCTGACGGGTGGAGAGCCAACGGTGCGGCCTGATTTCATCGAGATCGCGCGCGGCATTTCAAAAATCCCAGGCATTCAGAATCTGGCCTTCACGACCAATGGATACAGGCTGCCGGAACGGGCGAAGGACTATTTTGATGCGGGGCTGAATGCGATCAATATCAGCATCGACTCTCTTAAGCCGAAGCAGTTTGAACAAATCACAGGCCACAACAGGCTGGACGAAATTCTGGAGGGGATGCAGGAATGCTTCCGCGTCGGATTCAAAACGCTCAAAATAAATGCCGTGCTTCTTAAAGGAATGAATGACGGAGAGATTGACGATTTCATTGATTTCGTAGCGGATAAACCCATATCGGTGCGGTTTATCGAGCTGATGCGTACAGGCGACAACGGCAACTACTTCGCACAACACCATTTGCCTGGCACATACGTCACGGAGCGGCTGCTGCAGCGGGGCTGGAGTTTGAAGCCGCGAGAAGAAGGTGCTGGACCAGCGCAGGAATTTGAAAGCACCGACAGCATGGGCACTATCGGTTTGATAGCGCCGTACTCTAAGGACTTCTGCAAGACCTGTAACCGCCTGCGCGTGTCAGCGAAGGGAAACCTGCATCTGTGCCTATTTGGTGAAGGCGGCTATTCCCTACGTCAGTTGCTGCAATCGGACGATCAGCAGGAAGAGCTTCAGAATAAGATTTTATCTCTCATGAATTTTAAGAAATCGACCCATTTCTTGCATGAGGGAAATACGGGCATCACGCCGCACCTGGCCTCTATCGGCGGTTAAAGACACACACAGGAAAGCACTATGAAGCAAGCGAAAGAAATTTTAAAATTCGAGGTCAGCAACAACCCTAATTTCAAAATGATTGATGTGGGGCGCAAACGTCCGACACGCCGTCGCGCCGTCGCCTGCGGAAAAATCAAAATGAACCGAGAGGCTTTCGAGGCCGTCCGTGATGGGACGTTGCCGAAAGGAAACGTATTGGCTCTGGCTGAAGCGGCCGGCATCATGGGCGCTAAGAAAACGTCCGACCTGATCCCCATGTGCCATACCTTGCCTCTGGATCAGGTCACGATCCATTGCGATTTGAATACTACAGATCACAGCGTTACGGTTTACGCGCAGGCGGCGGCGTTTGCGAAGACGGGCGTTGAAATGGAGGCGTTGACTGGCGTCAATGCCGCTCTATTGACCATTTGGGATTTGACGAAGGGAACAGACCCGAACCTGTCAATCGAGGGTGTACGCCTTCTGGTTAAGACGGGCGGCAAGAGTGGGAACTGGATCAGCTCCGGTGGTATTCCGGCATGGCTGGAAGATCAGTTGCCAAGCGCACAATTTTTGGAGGGTAATAAAGCTGCCGTTCTGGTGATGAGCGACCGTGCGGCGCGTGGCGAATATGCGGATGAGTCCGGCGCCTGCCTTAAAGAGCTTCTTGCGGATGCAGGCGCGGAAATCACGGCTTATGAGGTCGTTCCCGATCACAAAGACAATATTGCACAAGCGATGGTCGATATTTGCAAATCATCGCAGCCGGACATTTTGCTGGCATCTGGCGGTACGGGGCCAGGCCCACGCGATGTGACACCGGAGGTTCTTGCGTCGATCAGCGACAGAATGCTGGACGGGTTGGGCGACATTCTGCGAACGGAAAGCCTGCATTATACCGATACGGCATGGCTGTCGCGCATGACGGCGGGCATGGTCGGCGCGACGCTTGTGATTGCCCTGCCTGGTTCACCGAAGGCGGTTCGGGAATGCTGGGAGGTTCTCTCTCCCTTCCTGTCCGATGCGCTCGAAAAAATAAAGAAACAAGGGTTCGAGGTGAAAAAATGAAAATAGTTGTTCAGCACTATGGGGCATTCAGAAACTTGGGCGACAGTACGTCGCTGGAGATTTCTTTGCCCACGACAATCGGCATCATCCGCACGGCAATGGCGGCGCAACTGGAAGGACAGCATAGTCTTCTAGTGGAAGATTCGGCAATTGCCAACGATACGGATATTCTTCCAGACGCCTACGTTATTGAGGAACCGTGCGCTCTTTCGATCCTCCCTCCGGTTTGCGGAGGTTGATATGACGATCTACGTCCGGGTTACAACAGATGAGCTTAGCCTGGAGGATGCACTTGCGAGGGTAAAAAGCCCCGACCACGGTGCAATCGATCTTTTTGTCGGGGCGGTGCGGAATAATCACAACGACAAAGAGGTTTCAGGCATTACATACGATGCCCATGAAAAACTGGCCGAAAAGTCCTTTACCGATATTTGTCGTGAAGCGATGGGGTTATGGCCGGACACACGTTATGCTGTTCTCCACTATAAGGGGGAATTGCCTGTCGGGGGGGCAAGCATCGTGATTGCCGTCAGCTCTCCACACAGGGCTGAAAGTTTCGAGGCGTGCCGTTATGTTATAGAAGAAATCAAGCTACGCGCGCCCATTTGGAAGAGAGAGCATTATCTTGAAGGTAAAAGCGAATGGCTCCCTGGGCATTCGTTAAGGCATGACGCGGAATATGCTGTAGAACCTTGTTGTGGCAAGTGCTGCGGGGGAAAACATGGCTGATTTCTCGCACATCGCGGGGATTGTTTTGGCGGGCGGCAGATCGAGCCGGATGGGTCGTGACAAGGCTTTTCTGGAGTTTAAAGGGAAGCCGCTTGTCGTGCATATGCTGGATATGTTGCGAAGCCTTGGCCTGAAGGATGTATTTGTGAGTGGCCGTGTCGAGGGGTATCCCTGCATCGTTGACGATGCCCCTTTTTCTGGCCCTGCGGAGGCCATTAAAAGCGTCTTGAAAAAGATACCGGGCTATAAAGGATACCTCTTCGTTCCTGTGGATATGCCATTTTTAAAAAGCCAAACGTTACAGTTATTGTTAGCGCAGGAAGGTGGAGGGTACTTTATCGAAGGGCCGTTGCCAGCCTATCTGACGCCGCCGTTTTCTCCGACCGACAGCGTGTCCGTCCATGATTATCTTGCCGCACAGGGGGTATATCCGGTCTCTTTGCCGCAAGAATTTGAGGGAGATATGAAGAACATAAATACGCCGCAAGATTGGAAGGATGTGTCAAAAGCGCCATGAAAGTGAAAATTTCCGAAGAGACTGTCGTATTTAAAATTTCAGAAGCTGAAATGGAACGCCTTTTAGCTGACCAGTGTTTAGAAATAAAAATCAATATTGGGCAAAGCCATTTTTGCATAGCGATAGATTTGAAGGCTCACGAAGAATTTCCTGATTATAAAGGAACTCCGTTGAGATTTTTTCCTGATCGGTCGGAGTCGTGCCTGATGTTGTATACGACGTCGGAAGAGATACGAAAGCTCGCGGACATTGGAAAGGATCGAGACGGTTTGTTATTCAGATCCGGAGATGTTGAATGCCGCTTACAGGTGGATGTTCGAAATGATTCCAGATCCCGAAAGAAGCTCTAATAGAGTGCACATGGAGACACAGCGGTATAGCAGGCAAATGAGACTTCCTGAGATCGGTCTAGAGGGGCAGGACAGGCTCTTAAAGGCTTCCGTCTTGTGCGTAGGTGCGGGCGGACTTGGTTCTCCCGCTTTATTGTATTTGGCGGCAGCAGGTGTCGGACGGATCGGCATCGTTGATTTTGATTGTGTGGATGAGACAAATCTACAACGACAGGTCTTATTCTCGACGGATATGATCGGTCAGCCAAAAGCGCAAGAAGCAGTTCGCCGGATCAGGCAGCTTAACCCCGATATTCAGGCTGAGAATTATAATGCGGAACTGGACGTAGAAAGCGCAACGCGCTTGTTTCCTGCCTATGATATTATCCTTGACGGCACGGACAACTTCGAGACAAAATTTCTTATTAACGATGCTGCTGTTAAGTTTGGTAAACCATGGATTTACGGCGCTATACAGGGGTTTGATGGGCAGGTCAGCGTATTCAACGACCGGGGCGGTCCCTGCTATCGTTGTTTCCAACCCGAAAACCCGCGTGCCACAGTGATGAATTGCGCGGAGGCTGGCGTCATTGGTGCTATAGCCGGGATTATTGGTGTGACCCAGGCATTGCAAGCTATTCAACTTATCACCCGCCATCCAAGTTTTGATCCTCTAGTAGGTAAGCTATGGACTTTAGATGCGCGAACAATGCAAACCAGAAAGCTCTCTTTAAGAAAAGAGGCTCATTGTTCAATTTGCAGCCATGATCCCGGCGGCGTCATTTTAGAGTATACTCGGCTTGATTGTGCGACGGTCACGGAATTTTCCGCATCCCAGCTCAGGAAAAATAACAACTATAATCTGATAGATGTACGGGAAGATATAGAGTGGCAGCAAGGTCATATAGAGGGGGCCACCTTGTGGCCCCTCTCAAAACTTCTAATGAGCGACATGCCGCATATCTCCAAAAATGCAGAGATTGTTGTTTACTGTCAGACAGGCGCAAGGAGCACACGAGCTGCGCAAATATTAAGATCGCACGGCTTTAGCCGAGTAGCTAATTTAACTGGGGGGTATATTGCTTGGAGCAAAGAATGTAAGTAAAAAATAATAAGAGAAAGTAACAAGCGGCATCGTTATCGTGCATTGTGTATCGCGGATCAAAGGGATGAGTTTGTTAATAAGGGACCACAAGGAAGATACGGCTTTTTCCCTATCCGGGTCATGGGGGGGGGCATGATATCTTCAAAGCAGGTTCAGTGTGGTTGGAATGAGTATTGTCTAGTTCAAAACTTACATGATTTGTTATGTTGGCGAGTGAGTGGGGGTGAGCCGAGTCTGAGCTAAATGCACTGCTCGTTTAGCGCAGAAATTAGCGCATATTAAAATTAATCGAAAAAATATGAAATAAATCAATAAATTAAAACATGGCCAATCGGTCTCATAACCTGAAGGCCGCAGGTTCAAATCCTGCCCCCGCAACCAACTTATCAAGGGCTTAGAGGAAATTTTTAACTATCTTCTGACATAATAGTGCTTACACGGTACTTACACGGTCGCCGTGTTTCAGGAGAAGTTAAATGGAGAATCAAACTCATCCCGTCCTTGGTGGTAAAGCCTACCTTTTCCGCCGCTCCGACAGCCAGCATTGGCAGGCCGCAGCCTATCTCAAAGGCCGTAATTACAGACATTCCACACGTGAAGCCCATTTACACCACGCCCTCAAGGTCGCGGAGGAATGGTATTTCAACCTGCGCGGCCTCGCCGCTATAGGACAGCTCGAAGAGAAGCCAGAAATCACCTTTAGGCAGGTCGCAGACCAGTTCATGAAGGAATATGGGGTTATGACCGAAGGTCAGCGTAGCCCCCGCTGGGTGCAGGGGCATGACATACGCCTTCGCGTTCACCTGTTACCCTTCTTCGGAGATATGCCGATCTCCCAAGTCACAGTTTCCAAAGTTCAGGAATACCGCGTCAAACGTATGACGCGCCAAACGGAAAAGAATCCTAGCGCCAAGGACAACCGTCCTTTCGACGAGAAAAAAGCGAAGCTACCCGCTCAGAAGACGCTTCATAATGAAATCGTCACTCTGCGGCAGGTGCTAAAGACCGCCGTACGCCACGGCTGGATTGTCGCCGTGCCGGATTTGACCGCCCCCTTCCGTGGGTCGGGCAAAGTCTCCCATAGGCCGTGGTTCAGCCCCGCCGAGTATAAAGCGCTTTACGAGGCGACGCGCAAAAACGCGGAGGAAGCAAGACCGCAGAACAAATGGGATGCGGAGCAATTGCATGACTATGTCTTGTTCATGGGCAATACAGGCTTGCGGCCTGACGAAGCCAACAATCTGCAACATCGCGATGTTGAAATTGTCACGGACAAAGCCACAGGCGAGAGAATCCTTGTTATCGAGGTACGCGGCAAGCGCGGCGTAGGCTATTGCAAAAGCACCGCCGGAGCCGTGCGCCCTTATGAACGTCTGTTAAAACGGGCGAAGACCGCCAACGACCCTAAGGCGGAGCCGTTCTATCCTCAACCGACGGACATGGTTTTCCCCGGAAGCCATGTCACAATGTTCGACAACGTATTAGCAAAGAATAATCTGAAACGTGACCGCGACGGGAAGGCGCGGACATCTTATAGCCTTCGACATACCTATATCTGTATGCGCCTTCTGGAAGGCGCCGATATTTATCAGGTCGCCAAGAACTGCCGTACTTCCGTCGAAATGATCGAGAAGCATTACGCGGCGCATTTGAAGAATACGCTGGATGCTTCGGCTATCAATGTCATGAAGACCGGAGACTCCTTGGCTAAAAATCAGAGAAAGAAGCCGCAGGCAGATCAAGAGAAACGCTGACTTTAGGAGGGGTAGCCCTCCGGCGTTTCGAGGGGAGGGGTTTAGCCCCTCCCTGAGTGGAGGCTTGGCCGGATCGCTATCATCGGTGTTCAGCGCCCATCTTCCATGAAAGTATGGGGATACCAAATCTTTTAAAAGACAACTTGCTTAATTCTTCGATAGTTAAAACTTTCACTCCAAAAACTGATGAGAGATCATTTTGAAATTGAGGAGAAAATATTGAATTGGAACTTGGCTTGCCCTTGTCTTCAGAGCAAAGGATACTATAGCCGTAAGCGTAATGACAGCTCGCGATGTCGAAATCAACCCAATCGGCCAGATATTTTCTAACTTCCTTTAAAAACTGCTCTGAGTTTGCGTAGGTTAAGGGAGAGGCTTCTTCTGCCTCAAGTCCTTCTCGCCATAGAAATCTATCGGGCGGAATGCCAAACAATTTTATGCTTGCGATAGTTTGTCGATGCTTTGGTTGTTGCGTGAGCCCGTGCCTTAGCGAGAGTTGTTCCCCCAAGTCTTGTAGGCGTTCTAAAGGATAGTCTTTAAAGTGCCTAGCAAAATTGCTCTGGCGGTCAAGTCTTTCTTTTTGAGTGAATATTCTATCGACGGCGAACAGGTGCTTATCCACCGCATAGACTGCTCCATAGCCAATTCGCGGATAGCGTAAAACATGGAAGCCTGTTTTAAAAGCGGCCTTTATAATTTCTTCGCGCGTAGCGGGCACAGCGGGAGGGTTAGATGCCTGGGGCGTACCTACATTTATTAACAATGCAATACGGTCAACTATTTTAAGAACTTCCGCCGATAGAGCGGGTTCAGGAAGTCCTGCCACTATTCTTCCGCGTCTTATGCACCAGTTCAAGTACAAGCAATGTACCCGTTTAATAAATGAATTTAGCCGATCTCGATTAATGGGCAGTTTAGAAAATGCTTTTGTAAACTGGGGTCTTGCGACCGTACTGTAAGTGTTCGTATCAAAGGTTGCACATATTGGAATCTTTGCCATGTCATTGCTCTTGTATACTTGTTTTAAAAGGCACTCCCGACGGCTTCATATTAAACTTGCGGATAAAGCTTCGGAAACCACCGCTCTACTATGTCTATGGGGAAACCAAGGCGAACCGCGCCGCGTGGCGTATCCGACACCAGTAATCCGGCGTTTGTAAGCTGGGAAAGCACCGCGCTTGCCTGCCGGGGCTGATAGCCTGTGATTTCGGGGGCTTTTCCTCTGTCGAATTCTCCAAAAACAAATGCTTCTTTCAAAAGGGGCATTGACCCTTTATGCAGCCTTCCTGAGCGTATTTCTTCCTCAAGATAAATCGACATGCGGTTTAGGAATTCTTTGGGCTCCAGCAGGGAAGCCATGTATTCCACTTGATCGATGCAGATGTCGAGGAAAAACTTGCTGAATTTGATTAGGGTTTCCTCACTTAAAGAGCCGCGACCATCACGATCACCCTGCCGGGGGCTGTCTGCGGCCATGAGAAGCTCTTTATAAGTTTCTTTTTTGCGGGCAAGCCCTCGGGAAACAGACCAGAGGCTGCTGCCGATGCCGAGGGATTGCAGGAAGGCATGGGAGAAGAGGCGGGTAACGCGGCCATTCCCATCATAAAACGGGTGTATCCAAAGCAGCCTGTGATGGGAAGCAGCGACTGCACTGATGCTCTTAAGCCTTCCCAGCCTTTGGGGATTATACGCCTCCTCAAACCTTCCCATGAACCGCGCTATTCCCTCCGACAAAACGGGGATATGCCGACCCACTGAGACTTCGCCATCCCTGTATTCGCCGGGAATGACTTTTTTCTTTTCTCCTGTATCCGGATTTTCAATCCAGAGCATTTCTTCAGGAAGACGTGACTGGAATTCCCGATGAACCCATTTGATGAAATCGGCGGAAACGACCTCTTGTCCCCACGCGCGCGCGTCTATAAGGCGCTGGACTTCGATGTGCGCCCGCGCTTCCTTCTGGAGGTTTCTTTTCTTGGGGTCTGCGTCGTACTTGTCGTTCAATGCCCGGTCGATGTCGCGGGGGAGGGTATTGTGTCCTTCAATGAAGTTGCTGTAGTAGCAGTTCATTGAACGGACAAGATCGCCCAGAGAGGTTTGCAGGACTGGATTTATCTGCCCTGAGAGCTTCTCTGACTTGGCTGTGAGGTCGAGCGCCATGTCATTTAGCTCCCCCAGACTGCTTTCTTGGGGGAGCATGGGCTCCATGAGGTTTAAGCTCTCCGGTTCTGGTGTCATTTTGAGCTCTGTTTTTTGCAGCTAATTTTGCGTCTATTTTTGCGTCTAATTATGAGTATATAATTCTTTAGTTATCAAAGCATTAAAATAATATAAGGGTATAAATTGGGTCATTTTTAGGGCTATTTTTGCGTCTATTTTTGCGTCTAATATTGCGTTTTCTCCCGGCGGATGCTAAAAACAGTACTGTTTTTAGCATCCGCCGAAGAAAATATGAAAATTAAGGGCGCGGGCCGTGAGGCTTCCGCGCCTTTTTACGTTGAAGGATGCAACGGATGTTTTCGAGTGTTACCGTCGCCAGCGGGCAATCCGCCGCCGCCATATTGCGGCGGGCGAGATCGCTCAGTATCGCCTGAAACTTCTGGTGCAGTTCCGTTTCACTCAAGTGTTCGAGTTCCGGCATCGTGATGATGTAAGTCATGTTTCGCTCCTGTCTTGCTGACCGCGACCATTGCGGCCTTCATGCGGCAGACAGGACAGCGCGTTTGGATGACCGCACTTGATGTAACGAAGTGGAGAAGTCCTTTAGGGCTTGCGGTTGCAAAGACAAACCGATGTCAGGATGCAGAATGAAAAGGACGAGTAGCGGGTAGAAGGCAGGAAGAGTAAAGAATCCACAAACGGCAGACAGCCCTAACTAGCGGCACCTTTTGATAAAATTGTGATCAGCGCTATTTTCTGTTAGAAACGTCGCATGACTTAGCTGAATGTCGATAGTTCTTTTAATGAGTAAGATTGTAGAAAGTAAGGCAATGGCAATTAAATTTGACTGTCTTAAAAAAGAAGGTGTTGAGGCGGAAGACCCCAACTTTAGCCGTGTTGATCAAATAGCAAAAAAGCTTAGAAGCCATCTTGATAGCGTTGCTGTGCAACAAGAAATTAAAAGGGTGCATCAGGTCAACGCACATAGCGGCGCAATTCAAAATATCATTTTGAAGGAAATGACGGCGCTGGGCTTTGAGAATGAAAAGAAAAAGCTATTTGCCAACGCAAAAGTAAAGAGCCTAAGACCGGATTACTATTGCAGGGTCGGAAGTACGGGGATATTGCTAGAGGTCGAGCGTGGAAAAACAATAATGAACAACATGGATTTGCTTGATTTGTGGAAATGCCACATTTGCGATCATGCAGATTATCTATTCTTGCTTGTGCCGGAATTTCGTCCCAACAAAAAGGGTAAGAAGATGAAAACTTTCGAACCCGTAAAAAACCGGCTTGGAATGTTTTTCGAGCCAAGTAAATATGTTAATGTTAATGCGGTTTATATATTCGGCTACTAGCGCGTTTTTAAGGCAGGGCTATCAAGACTGCTTTATTAAAAGAGCAGTGCGAACTTCTTCTTCGCTCCAATGAAGCCTTTGGGCGTGCCCTTTAAAAAGTGATTGCCGTTTTTTGGTGATCGTTGTGCCGACTTTATGCGGCCTCAAGTCTGAGCCTATCTTATTCTCTGTCACGGCTGACTTCAGAATCACGAGTTTCATAAAGTCACCGTCAACGTGGGCAATTTGACCGATTACCTTTTGCTTACCCCAAGGCTTGCTTTTGTCCTTCTTGAACCTGTTGGGCGACCAAATCGGCTCCTCCCATTCAATGACATCGGACTCTACAAACTGTCCTGCTTTTTCCCATGTCATGCGTCACCTATCTCTTTCGGTTGAAGTTAATTGCTGCCCTTGCCGATGGCGCCGCCGCGGTCATGCGGATAGAGGCGGGCTTGACCGCGCTTATACCTCCGCCTGAGGGCGGACGGAGGCCGGTACGAACCAGCATTTCCGTGACTTCAAGGACGTTACGGCGAAGGTTCGGAACGGCAATCTTGGGGTCTATCGGCGGGCGTTTTACCACTTGGCTTTCGTTTTCGGGCGACCTGAACACGCGGTCGAGCAGTTGGGCATTATCGCGTTGCCGCGTGACTGCCTGAACGTAGTGGGTTTCATCGAGCCGCTTTTCTGGCGGGGGTGACATGACGACAACAGGCCACCTTGGAATCCCGTTCAGGGAATAGCTCATGTTGTTGATAAGCTCCACAAACGACCTGTTGGCCTCAATCCTGCGGTTTTCGGCCTCTATCCGTATCTGCAACTCGGCGTATCGCTGGATATAAAGATTAAATTCGGCCTGTTTCTCCTGATACTCGCGGGTTTTCTCCCTAGCCCGTTGTTCTTCTGTCTTGGTTTCAAGGGCTGTAAGCTGCAAGACTTCCAGCGTTTTCTCGATCAGGCGACGGATGCGACCGCGCATTTCATCTGAAAGCAGATTGCTTTCGAGAGAAGCCTGTAGCAGCGACATATCGCCCGACAACAGCGCAATCTTGGATTCCACTTGCGCCAGTTGAGCCGCCAGCGGCACTTTTTCGACCGCAGCAACGCTATTTGCTTTTGCGGCGGGAAGCTGCGGCGGTTCTGTCGCCGTGGTGATGTATCGCGCTATGTCTTGCCGCAGCCGCGCAATCTCAATCTTGTGTTCTTCACGATATTGCAGGACGGTTTTCTGCAATTCCTGCCGCATAAGGAGCTGGCTTCGGATAAGGTTATGCAGCTCCTTCCGGTCGCGCTGCAATCCGGCCTTTGCTTCGGCCTCGTTTTGTAGCCGCACCTTGGCATATTCGCCTGTGATGCGCTGCCAGATACCCGCAACGCCTGAATACAGGCGGGAAGCCCGCTGGAGGGTTTCCTGTTGCCACCTCGCTTGCTGAACGTCGAGCAGATCGCGCCTTTCGGCGCGATGCTGCGCCGTCAGGGTGCGAATTTCCTGCACCAAGGGAAGCCGCCTGACGGCGGCGGCGTTCTTGGCTTCCGCAATAAACCTGTTCAGGTTTTCAGTCATGCGGGAAGCCAGAAACGCCTTTGCCTTCTCGATGGAAGGCAGAGTTTCAGGCGCACCGAGCCGCGCCTTGAGGTAGCGCGGGCCGAGGTCGAGCCACCTTGTCAGGGAATAGATGCCGCCTTTAATATCAACCGCGACATAGCCGCGCTTGTCGCCCCGCGCCAGCAGGAACCCCTGTTCCTCCAGGGCGCGGGTAAAGGTGGCTTTGGAATCCGACCGCTCCCATAGTTCCTTGAACATGGTTTTCATGGCTTGCGGGTCTTCCGCAAGCCGGATGGCCTGCCTGTGTTCTTCGCGGGACAGGTGCAGGCTATCCCGCTTCTGGCCTTTCTCCATGCCTTTCGGCTTTTTCCAGCCGTGCTTCAGGAACAGGAGTTGCGATACCTCCATGAGCTTGCGTTTAAAGTGGCTCATGTGGACGGCAATCATCTTTTCCGCCTGAATCCGCGACCATACGGCGTGACAATGCCGCCGCCCGTATTTCTCATGGAATACGATGATACGGGGCTGATTGACGAGGTTCAGCCGCGCCTCGATTTCCTCGATAGCGGCCTCGAAGTCTTCTACCGGAACATCGGCATATTCCGGCGGGCTGAGGCTCAGGGAAAAGAGGTATTTGCTGCACCGCGTTCCGCGACTGACAGCATAAGCCTCCCTCAAGGCTTCTAGGAGGGTTTCGGACACGAAACCCCGTATCTCATGGACGGTAACGTGTTCGTTATCATCCCCGTTCAGGAGGTGTTTTGCCAGTTCCGCATACCGCGCCCGTTGGGAGGCTTTTAGGATCATTCGCCACCGCCTTCCGGCGGGTCGGCCTTGCCTTCTTCCGGCAGGCCGAGGGCTTTGACCAGTTGCCCGTTCATTTGCTGCACCGAAGCACAGGCGGCGAGGATTGCCGCCTCTGTTTCGGGGGTGACAGGCAGGGAGCCGCTGTGAACGGCCTTGGCAAGCTGGTTAAGGTTGTTGCCTATGCGGGACTGGCCTAGAGCCGCCAGTACCTGCCCCAATGCCTTGTCGTCCTGCACAGGGCGGCGGTACGCCCTGCGGGGCGTGGGGGTTTCAAACAGGCGATGGCGGATATAGGAGGAAACGGACAGGGAGCCAGCCTCGGCATCGAGCCGCGCTCTTTCTTCCTTGCTGAACCGCACCGATGTTGGCGGGAAATATTCCTTCTCGTCCGTCATGCGTCCCCCGACGCGCTGCGACAGATGATTAACAGCTATAAAAATTTTTCAGTTTAAAGACGCCCTCTAGGGTGCTGAATACGAGTCTCTTTAGCTGCACCTGATACTTTCAGGCTACCAAGCGTTCATTAATCAGGATTTAAAATTCCTTTCCTGATGCAGCGCACAAACGACACAAAACTGCCCCGCGTTTCTTTGACAAAAACGCGGTACTGGTCTATGACTGTTTTGCCTGTAAGCGTGTGACTCAATACGCTGATTCAGCGCGTTCTATCGGCACTTTTCGCGGTCTAGCCGCCACCGCCAGAGGCGGGTAATTTTCTTGCGAAAAATTTTTGTATCCGAAGTACCGCGTCGAAGGCGCGGCAGGCAAGCTGTGCTTTGGACTACATCAAACTGCCGTTTTCTATCGTCCAAAGCGCAGCTTGGCAAGGGGGGGAAATGCCGCAGCGTACCCGCCTCCTGTTTTCCCTCCCGTTGCATCCCTCCCTGTAGTCGCCGATCGCTGGCGCGTCGGCGCGGCATGATGGCTAGGACGCATGACGCTGGAGCCGCGCCTGTCGGTGCATCCCCAGCCGCATCTTGGCATCATCCCTTTGGCACTTCCGCACCACGCACCGCGACCGACCCGCAGCGCGGGTTATCGCTGGGGTTTCTCCCGTGCCAGCGGCAGGCGCAACCTATAGTGCCATGTGGCTCCCGTCATGAACCGTTCCAGCCGTTTCAATGCGCCGTTCAGGGGAGCCTTCAAGCTGCCCCCGAAACCCCCATGACCAAGGAAGGGAGAAGTTGGCTCTCCCTTACCCTTGCTACCGGAGAGCCGGGGATCCATTTTTCGTAAAGCGGAAAATGTGAACACCATCGTGTGCAAATGGCAAAATTTCTCGCGTAGGCGATAAATTGCTAATGAAATACAGTTACTTAAACAATATTTTGAGAACAATGGAACTGATCAAAATGGATATTTGTTTTTAACAATTTTCCAATTACCATCACGTCCATATTTAAAGAACAGGTTGCAATGATTCATTTCTTAAAACAAAGCGGTAGTGATCATCTTGTACTTTTCGTTCATGGCTTCACGGGTGGAACAAACACTTGGAGAAACGAAAATTCTGTTCATTTTGGAGAGCTGCTGCTGAAGAACAAAGAGATCGAAGATAAATTTGATATCGCTGAATTTGTCTATCATACCAAATTCACGGATCTAAGTCGCGGAAAGTCAATTTTGGAAAGAATTTTTGCTTCTAGTAAAAGAGCGCTCGCCAAAAATATTTCAATTGAAGAAATTGCACGTCTCTTAGAAACGCAACTTAAATTTAAGCTTAATAACTATAAAAACGTGGTCCTCATAGCTCATAGTATGGGGGGGGCTTATCGTGAAATCATTGGTTCTAAACAGTGATGAAAGGTCTCGTATTAAGGTCTTTCTATCGATTGCTGTTCCTCACTCTGGTGCAATATTAGCTTCCTTTGGCAAGTTAATCCTGGGTAATCCGAATATTGAAGAACTTTCACCGCTAAACCCCGTTGTCGATGATTTAACTCGTCGATGGATCAAAGCGGAAAAGCCAGAAACGAAATATCTCTATGGCACTTATGATGACTTTGTAACAAAGGAAAGTGCCTGCCCACCAGAAACAAGTGAGTCGATAGCATGTGAGCATGACCACAATTCCATTACCAAGCCGAGCGATGAGACTGAGACGGTGGTTAAGATTTGCGAGTCCGCTTTGCATGACTTCGCAAAAAAAAAGTTTATTGAAGCAGAATTAAGTCATAAGGAACTACAAAATCCTGACGAGTACAATCAGCACTTATACGTTTTGAAATTGCTTATTTCAAAACTGACAGGTGTTGTCGTCACTCAAGCTAAAACTATGTACTATAATGCCGAGTATGCATCCCGAACCTATTCTGAAACAGACAGTGAAGCTCTGCTCGCGCTTTATAATAAAATAAAAGCGCTTTATGTCGCAGAATTTTTGAAACTTCAATCTGGCGCGGTTAAAAATAGTGCCGAGTTAGTAGCTAACATCTATGAAAAAATTCGCATTGAAGATGCAACCAGCCTGAAAACGGCACTTGATGCCGTAGATTTTTTTCACAAAACTGGAATGTTGCATCAATTAGCGGACGTGGAAGAGCACCAAATTTGGTGGGACAAAGACCATGATATGAATCTGATTGATGACTACAGAAAGAAGCATGCGTAACTTACCGTTTTTTTTACCAGAACAGGATGTCGGTTTAAATGCTATTAGAATATTAGCAGTTATAGATTCGTTTACCGACGGGCGAGTTAAAAAGATTGATATCGAAAACGTAGCTCTAATGGTTGTGCTTGTTCGCAATCCAAATTTTTTGAAAAAGGTATTGTTATCAGCGAATGAGATGAAAATATATCTGAAAGAATATGAAGATTATTCCATTAACTCACAAGTCCCCGTTCTAAATGACATCTACAAAAATCGCGATACTAAGAAAATAGTTTCAGCTTTGGTCAATTCGGGGTTTCTGGCTTTTTCATTAGGTGAAGAAAATGAAGTGCTATTGGAGCTGACGGAGTCAGGGAAAAAAATTATTGAAGACCATAAATCAGACTATGTAGAGAGAATTAAGGGTTATTCTAAACACTTGAAGTTCATGAGAAGCAAATCGGTCGGCGTTATTCATTCAGCAATAAATAAAGTCCTTAAAGGTCAATTATGAACGAAACATCTGCCTCGCTTTATTTGGAAAAATTGGTAGTAGAGGGCACACGAAAAAATTACACCGTGCGCTTTAATGAAGGCATCAATGTAATCTTTGGTGACTCAGATACAGGAAAATCCGGGATTTTGGAGTTAATCGACTATTGTTTGGGCAGCACTCGCACTAGCTGGTACCCTCAATTAGAGGCCACGGGTAAGTTTGCACATTTAGAAGTAACTTTGAACGGCAACACTTATACCTTCAAGCGTAACCTCCATCGACATAGTGAACGAATAATGGTCTATGCTTGTGGAATTGAAGGCATCAACTCACATAAACCAAGATTGATGTGGCCTCACTACGGTAATGATTCTGATCGAGAATATTACTCAGATTTTTTAATGGAAACTTTAGGCATACCCCTTACTAGAGTCCGCCAAGCGCCTACAAAAGCCGATTCTAAAATGGTGCGAGTTAGCTTTCGCGACCTTTTTAAATTTTGCTATTTGAGCCAAGATGAAGTAGGTAGCGCGAGCTTATTGGATCAAGCAAATTTTGTTCAGGCTGTAAAGAATCGTGAGGTATTTAAATTCATTTTCAACTTACTAGATATAGAGGTTACTGAACTGCAAACTCAACTGTCAGAGAAGCAAATTGAAAAAAGCAAGCTTGAGCAAAAACTTGAGGTAATTGGCGACTTTTTGAGAGACATGAATATTGAAACACTGGAGCAAATAGAGTCCAGACGCTCAGAATTCAAAACGTTGATAGAAGATATCTCCAAAGAGATGGAAACAATTAACTCGGAAATGAGCGCGAAAACAATTGACGTTCAACAATTGCGAGAGATGCACGCTGCCAACGAGAATGAGTACAGTGAGAACATTAAAGTAATTTATAAAATTGAGCAGGCGCTCGAGCGCCATATTCGTCTTAGAAACGAGTATCAAGTGGACATCGACAAAGCCAATACATCGATAAATCTGCCGAACAATTTTTTGGTTTCTGAGAAAACTGATTGCCCCCTGTGCAGTTCGCTGGTAGCGGTAAGTAAAATGATCTCATCAACAACGGTGGTAATACCTACTAAAGTTCTAAAACACGAAATAAGCCTTCTTAAGGCAAAAAAGAAGGGTATTGAGGAAGTAATAGCCGAAACGATCGAGAGTAAGGAGCTCCTAGAAAAAACCCAATTTGACTGCAAGAAAAAGCTGGAAAAACTAAGCATTGAAATTGATAGGGAGACAAAAACAAAGATATCTCCCTATGTCAATGCGCGAGACTTATTGGTTTCACAAAAAGCAAAACATGCTGAGGCACTCGAGCAGCTTAAGAAGACTGAGCAAATCCTTAAGCACAAAGACGCAATAGCTCAAGAAATCTCAAAATTGCAAACAACGATTGATGGCCTTGCTGCAAAATTAAAAATCGCTTTGGCGAAAAGTCCCTCGTTAGTTTCGGTGCTAGATAAATTAAGCACTGAGTTAGATACTTATTTGAAGAACGTTGGCATTGCTAACCGAATTAATCCGAAAGTCAGCTCAAAGACTTTTCTGCCCGAGATTAGAGGGCAGGATTACTCAAAAGTGTCTTCCGGCGGCTTACGTACAATTTTGTCTATCGGTTACCTAGTCGCACTCCAGCACTATGCTACTGATAAAAACTCCTATCTGCCATCAGTGATGATGATTGATACCGTGGGGAAGTACCTCGGTATCACAAGAACACTGCAGGAAAACGAAAAGGCGCAGACTTCGGCCGATGAGGACGAGAAGGAAGGGGTTAACGATCCTGTGAAGTACAAAAATATGTACAAGGAATTTGAACGTTTATGCGATACCTTTAAATCAAAGGGAAGGAAGTTTCAGGTCATATTGGTAGATAACAATTTGCCCCCTGACTTATTAAAATCTCTTGATACGCGCATCATTAAAAAGTACAGGACAGACGGTTCTGGCGGTTATGATATCGGATTTATTGATGACGCAAATCGTGACGAATCTGAAATCGACTCTATATCAAGCTAGAGAACGCATAATCGCGCATGACTGAAATTACAAATGATCGTGAAGAGGAAGCGATAAATACGTTGGGCCTACCTTTAGACCCTGCGCAAATGGTGCGCATTGAAGCGGTACACCGGGGATTTCTTTACCAGCATCTATATGCCACGGCATGTCTCCTGACGGTTGGTCGACAGCCGAATAATAGTACCATTGTAGAGCGAGACGAAGATATCGAACTACTTTCCCAAACACATAGGCGCTACGTTCAAGTTAAAACAAGATCAAGACCTCTTCAACCGGGAGATATCAGTGGCGTTCTCGAACGATTTTCGGAGATACGTCGAGAGCACACCGAGAATAGACGTTCCGGAACGCCTATTTTTCGGATCGTTACGAATGTCGAGTTAGGCCCACAACTTTTACAACAAGTGAATGGGGAGACTTGGCCTGAAGATGTTGAGTTCATCACGCCTGGCACACCTTTGAATACATCACAGCCGCCTGCATGGCCTGATCTAGAAGCCGCATTAAGATGGTGTATCAATGCAGCTGCTAATGTGCCCTTTGGTTCATTAGCGCCTGAAACCTTGGTGTGGAAGCTAGCGTCCCGCGTACAGTATGCTGCATCTGGTAATCAAGAGCATAGCTTTCATGCAGAACAAATGCCTGCCCTCCTTGAACAGCTACTTATACAGCTTCAAAGCTTTCCTGAGCCACCGTTGAGCTATCGTCCACAAATCAATGAACCTTTGTTAGTTAGCCAATCCAGAATACGTATACTGACTGGGTTCTCTGGAGCCGGGAAAACGGCTTGGGCTTCGCAAGCCGCTCTACACTGTCCCCAACCGCTTGTCTACTATGATGTAGGTAATATGCCAGCGGAATCAGCTGCTAGCGCTCTTGCTCGCGAACTAACTGCTCGGTTTTTAGGTAGGCAAGGCGGTGCAGTATTAGCTGAAAGCGTTGGGATTAATATTCTGCGCGCTTGTGCACGCCGTCTCGAACAAGAAAATATTGACGTTACTGTGGTCTTGGATAACGCCCATCGTTTCGCGGCGAGCACTTTAATCGCCATTGTTGAAGCGGCTCCTAATTTAAAATTTTTGCTTATCGCACAACCGTGGTCTGATCAAGCACTCATTGAAGCGCGACTTCAAATCAGAGCTGAGCAACTTGAAGGGTGGTCGCAAGACGATATTGCGGCTGAGGGCAATGTTCAGAATTGCCGTGTAAGCCAAGAGGCTGCACGGAGAATTAGGCATCTTACTGGAGGGTTACCGCTTTACGTCCAAGGAGCCATTACCATTATCATGTCAAGCTATAATGGTGATGCAGAACTTTTCTGTGATGCAATTGAAGCGCAGACTCACGCAGAAGACACTCCACAAGAAATCATTCTCCAACAGGTATTTGACCAGTTGACTGAAAATGCACAACGGGCAGCAGCTGTTCTAAGCCTATGTGATATTGCGCTTACGAATGACGAAGTGCTTACTGTTGTTAATGTTGCAATATCCACTCCGACTGGAGCTGCGCGCTCCCTACGTGAACTAAAACGCAACTCAATGCTAATCAATTTTCAAGGAGGACAAGTTACCTTACATGATGCGTTACGCCCTCTCGCAACTGCCGCCCGAAGCCTCCTGACATCTGAGTTAGAGCAAGCAATACTTGTTCGTCTTTATGAGGTTTTGAGGGAATCTCTTGCAAATGATCGGAGTATTCCTAGGTTAAACTTGATTTTTAGACTGCTTCCACAAATAGGGCAGACAGAAACTCTTGTGGACATTGCAACACACGAGATGTTCCATGAACAAGGTGATCAGCGCGTTCTACGTATCGAGCTTGAAAATGCTGCGAATAATGAAACTTCATCTATAAGAGATCGCTATTGGGCTCATGACGCTTTAGCCTATTGGGAGAGCCGTGATGGGGGGCGTCCAAGCGCTGAACGTTTAGCGGAAATGCGTAGGCTGGTTGAGGAGGGCTCTCTTGGTGAAAGAGAGCAGATTGGACTTTGCTTTAAAGAAATCGCTGCCGCCAGCGATCGCCAAGCTCTTGAACGCGCCTATAGTTGTGGCAAAGAGCTTACTCGGCAAGGAACAGAATCTCGTCGCATGTTACGCTACAATTACGCCGTAATGCTGAACAGATTTCGAATCTTTGATAGCGTTATCTCTATTTTAGATCCATTGATTGCCGAATATTTCCAATTTTTTGGGATTCAGGAAGAAGCGCTTTTTATGGCGAGTAATATGCAGGTTCGCGACATGCTTCCGCAACCGCTCGACTTGGAGAATATTAAACATTTAGGCGATGCTCTTTCTCTTTGGTCACATGCGCGTGTAGGGCTTGACCAACCTCCTATGTTTCGTCGAATCCATGCAATGAAGTTTTATACTGTGGCTCAGGCAGGACGTTCTGCTGTTAGTGCCGGTATGGAATGCGTGGATGATTTTTTAGTCATTATGGCGGATGCTATCGGGGCAAGGCAAATAATGGAAACCCATGTATTGCCTCTGGTAGAGCATTTTCATTTGACTGATCTGATTTTAGAAACTCGAAGTATATATGCTATCGTGCTGGCCTGGAATGGAGAGATTGGGAATGCCCGTCAGGAGTTACGTGCGCTGGGCGAATATCTTCATAATCCAGAGCAAACAGAGATGCTCGCCAACCGTAGCCGGCATGTCGAAGATATAGCTTCGAGAAGATTTCGCCTCGAAAGACAGCGCCCCCCTTCGAATGCGCTCAGTATGATTCTTAATGCTTCCCAACCTCAAATAAGAAGTGCATCGGGACGTAGGGCAGGACGCGCGCCGGGACGTAATGAGCCGTGTCCATGTGGCTCTGGACAGAAATATAAACGATGCCATGGCAAATAGATACAATAGGCGAGTCCGCACTTGGCTCAGCGCATTTAATTGTACACAAGTGGTACACAAGCAAATTTAGTGGATAAAACTCTTTCGATTACAGGCCGCTTGCTTTTGCTGCCTCTCCCTGTGGGAAAGAGAAATGACGCTCGCCCCCCCCCCACGGTCTGCGGATGATGAGGACTTTTTAACAACGAGGCCATTTTTATGGAATTGCAAGAGCTCTCCAAATCAACGCCTTTATTAGCAAATGTGTTTGTATATATTGACATTTACAAATTAAAAGAACAAACTTAGAACAAAGATTCAGAGCTGCGCAGTTCAAATACAAATCACAACTCAATCGCTGGGGCATTGAAGATAATGACGAAATCGAATGCGAAGAAAAAGCAAAAGAAACACCTTAAATCCGCTGATAAGTCCGCCTCGTTGTTAAAGGTGACAAAAGTATCTGCGGAGAAATTAAAATTAAATAAAGCCCCAGACCAAAACGATACGCGCAAACCCCGAGTAATTTCATTGTTTGCCGGATGCGGCGGCCTCGATTTGGGCTTTCACAAAGCTGGATATGAGATCGTCTATGCCAATGACATAGATCCTGCGGTAAAGGAAACATACGAATATAATTTAGGCACAATCGATATTCGCGATATCAGAACAATAAAGAAATCGGAACTCCCGGATGCCGATGTGGTTCTTGCCGGAATTCCTTGTCAGCCTTTTTCCAACGCCGGTAATCGTCGCTCTACGGCGGATGACAGAGGTACGCTTTTTGGCCAAGTGCTTGAGGTAGTCGATGAAAAAGCGCCCGCCGTGGTTGTTTTTGAGAATGTCAGAGGATTTTTGTCTTCGAAAGACGACAATGGGACGCCGATGCCGCTCCGTCTTCAAAAGGAGTTAAAACGGCACGGATATGACTTGTATTATCAATTGGTGAATGCAAGTGATTATGGCGTCCCTCAAAATCGCTATCGCGTTTTTCTTATCGGTGTAAAAAGCAGTTCGCGTAAGTCGTTCGTATTCCCGACGCCCATTCCTAAGACAGATAAGCTTACGGTAGGCCATGTTATCGGAAAGCCTATGCCTAAAGACGAACAGAAGGAAGTTTGGGAATTGTCGCCGCAGTCGATTAAGCTAGCGCGTCATATTCCCGAAGGCGGGTCTTGGAAAAGTATCCCTGAAAAGCATCTCCCTCCGCGGTTGAAGCGGATTCTGAAAGAGATGAAAAGATATCATTCTCCAAACTTTTATCGTCGCTTCTCTAGAGAAGAAATTATGGGGACCATCACAGCCGCCGGTACTCCCGAGAATTCCGGCATTATACACCCATTGGAGAACCGTCGTTATTCTGTCAGGGAAATCGCGCGATTTCAATCGTTCCCCGATGATTTTAAATTTATCGGCCCTTCGGTTTCCAAGAAATATAAAATGATCGGGAATGCCGTCCCTAGTGTGCTGGCCTATCACATCGCCAATAGCATTAAAGAGCAATTATTCGATCTAGATTGATACAGATTGATAATGGTTTGAGGTCGATGGACGAGCAGTAACGAATTTAACGACTGCTCCTTAACGTATGGTTGATATTCACGATAAAAAGAAAAGATCTGCAATTATGTCGGCGGTTCGATCGAAGAATAATCGCTCGACCGAACTAAAAATATTGGCGGAGCTGCGGCGGAATAGAATATTTGGTTGGCGAAGACATCTGTCTTTACCGGGGCATCCCGATTTTGCTTGGCGAGAACAAAAAGTTGCGTTGTTTGTGGACGGTTGTTTCTGGCACGGATGTAAAAAATGCAAAAAAATACCCAAATCGAATGTCGAATTTTGGGTCGAAAAGGTAAGACGAAATCGTGTTAGAGATCGGCGTTATACAAGAGCCTTACAACGAAAGGGATGGAAAGTAATTCGAGTTACCGAATGCCAGATAGCCAATAGTCGCGGACTAGAAAAGGCTATTGTAAAAATCGTTAAGACTTTGCGTCTCGCTTGCATAGGATCGTATGCCAAAAGGACGGCGGGGCGGGATTATGTATATCGAGTGGACGAGAAAGTCAAGAAGATCCAAAGACGGAAGAAATCAAAATTGAAAAGAAGATGATTGGGTCTTAGTCTCTTGTAGCGCGGGCTACCTCTGAATTGTAGGGCAAGAAGTTATGTTTTTAAGCGATACTATCGTTGAAAATGCGTTCAATAGACTGGGTTCTTCAAAGAAATCCGGAAAGGGAGCTTTAGAGAAAACCTCCGTCCTGATGTATTTCTTATCGTTTGACGCGGCGAGTAAAAAACTAGGAAAGGAAATTCTGGATCTAAACGTCCGCACCGCCGACGGAAAATACAGTCGGGAGGTAATGGAAATAGAATTCGTTCGCCTTGTGAAGCTCAGGGACGCCCAAAACGGTAAGATTAGAAACGTTTCGGAGTTGGGCAAGATCGACATAGGAGGCAAGACCCCCGGACAGAGGATGGCCTCAAATTTCCTCTCCGTACCTCTAAAAAACGCAGCGGAAAGTAAAAAAGAATACACGTATCCAAGCCGCCCCGCGGCACCAGTTTTTAAGATGGGGCCGACTGCGACGGGGAAGAGCTGGGGCCTGACTTACGCCGATGACTGGAATGCAAATTTGGGCAAGCTTTTGTCGGAGTGTCGTAGCAACACGCGATATACAGATCTGGCGATTTTTGTTTGTCGAGATTGCGAATTCGAGGGCAGGGCGGAATTAAGGAATGAGCTTTCTTTGCGCATCGGGGAAAGGTTTAGCGCCAAGCTAGCCGATTATTGGACGCGTCAAATGGAGGCCGAAAAGATCTTCGCGAAACATTTGATTAATCCCTATCAGGAAAATTTTCCCGCCGCGTTGCCTGACGGCTTTGCGGGTCAGGTCGATAAGGAGGCTCAAAAGTTCGCGAATATGTCGCGAGATCAGCTCATTGAGCAGATAGCCTATTTAGAGAGTTTACTAGATGCGGCGGGCATCAGTTATAAAACAGGTAGTGAGGGATAAATATGAGTTCAAAACGTCCGAAGTTATTGTTGGAGAAACCCGATCCTCAAATCAAGAATAGGCTTTATAACGGTCGAAATCTGATCGTTTGGGAGGGGTATGTAAAAGTTAGCTCGGTACAAGGTTGGGTGGACAACCCTCGTATCGATATCGCTAAAAAGAAATTAAAAGAGAAACTGGGGGACAGGGATCTCACTCAGGAAGAAATTTTTGAATTAATGAAGACTGACGAAGAAGTAAGACTTTCCGAGCTTCGTGACGATATATTGAAAAACGGTCTTAGAGAGCCCCTTACTTTGTCTTTCGACGGTAAGCTGCTTGACGGAAACAGGCGTTTTTTTGCGGTGAAGTATGCTTTGGACGGTATGAAACAGGATGATCCAAATAGGCCCGGACTGGAGATTGTACCCGCGTATATTTTAAATGAAAACGCAACGTCTGAAGACGAAGAGAATGTGCTAGTAGAGGAAAACTTTGCACCCTCGCTTAAAATCGAATGGCCGGACTACGTAAAGGCTAGGAAGGTGATTGAAAAAAAGGAGAACGGCCTTAAGCCGGAGATTATAGCAAGGCAGCTGAATTGGCCTAAGTCCAAAGTTGTCGATACGATTAAGATTTACGATATTATCAATGATTTCGAAACTTTCGCTATGTCTCCCGTAGACCCCAACGACGAGTATGGCGGTGGTTTAGGAATGACTGAGCAACAAGCTCAATCCTTCGTATCAAAACACTATCAATATTTTAACGAGGCGCAAAAATCCTTTTTGGCCCCGCTTAAGGAGGATATCCAATTCAAAATTCAATTTTTTAAATGGCTTAATGAGAAAAAGTTTTCTAGCTTTGCCGAAGTGCGCATCGCCCATAAGGCGTGGAGCGATCCCCACGTCAAGCCGATCATTATGAGTCCGGCTCCCGGCGCGGCGAAAGACGCTAAAGCCACCATAGATTACAAAAACAGAGTGACCAAAAATACCGGCGAGGCAATTTTGAAAATCGAGGAGTTCGCTAGGTTTTTAAAAGAAATGTCGGCCGAAGAAATTAAAGGGCTTCCCCAGAACAGTCGCGATAAGCTTAACGAAGCAATGGAGCTAATCATTACTTTAAGCGAAGCGGCTAACGAAGAATGATACTCGAGCTCGACGATCATCATGTCACAATAGCCGGTTCCGGAATTCCCTTTTTGACCTTAAAGGCGAAACTCCACGAAAGGCTAAAGGGAAGTATTGTCGAGGAAAAGGGGCGAGTTTCGTTTTCTCGCGCTAGCTTGGGAATCGTCGCTGATTTACTACCCAGCGAATTTCTGTCCAACCAAAACATCGTAGCGGCGATAGAGCCGATCAACGCCCATGCGCAGGCGCGTGAGCGAGTGCTTGAGATAGTGGAGGGGAATGTTTCGCTGGGTGTTTCCGATGAATGGTTAAATCGTTTAGATCCCGCGCAAGCTGTCGCTGTCGCGGGGATGGTCGTGCCTGGCTTATATGGGTTATGCTTGTTCGATGAACAAGGTAGCGGAAAAACGGTAATGACAATCGCCGCTTTCGACATTCTTATGGAGCAAAAAGTTGTCGATGCTATGATCGTTGTCTGCCCTAAAACTATGCTTTCGGCTTGGCCAAACGATTTGGAAAAATTTCTTCCGGGAAAGTACAAGGTGACGGTCGCGGATGGAAATCCCGCCGAAAGATTTGATAAGGCTCTAGAAAATTTCGACCTCTTGCTTACTAATTTTGAAGGCGTTCAACATATATATACTGGGATTAAGGCTCTGTCAGGGTCTAAAAAGTTCTTACTGGTGGTGGATGAATCCTTTTTTGTTAAGAACCCGGACGCTCAGCGAGCCGAAGCGGCTACCAAATTACGCTCGTGTTGTATGAAGTGCTATGTTCTTTGCGGCACACCCGCGCCAAATTCGGCCTACGACTTAATTAATCAGTTTGATATGGCCGACACCGGATATACGTTCGGTTCTTTTAGCAAGAGCAAAGACGAGAATTTTGACACGGATAAAATTGTGGAATTGGTAGATACTCGAGGGACTTATATTAGACGTTTAAAAACCGATATTTTATCGGACATTCCTGATAAGAACTTTCATATTGAACATGTCCAGTTGACCGGAAAACAGGCGGATATGTATGAAAAGGCGCGGACCGATTTACTGTTGGAATTGCGCGGCCTTGATAACAAAACTTTCAAAAAGAAGCTGGCGTCCTACTTTCAAAAACGCGCCGCGCTGCTCCAAATTTGCGCCAATCCCGCTTCAATCGATCCGACTATGACGGACGAGGCCGCGAAATTGAAAGCGCTGGACGCTTTAATATCGAGGCTGATTTCCGCCGGTAGGAAGGTGATCGTTTGGTCCTTCTACAAAAAAAGCATAGAAGAGGTTTGCGAGCGTTATAAAAAGTATTCCCCCCTGCGCGTGGACGGTAGCGTGGATACAAAATCAAGAAACGATGCGGTTTTAGCCTTCCAGAACGATCCCGGAAGAATGCTGTTTGTCGCAAACCCCGCGGCGGCGGGCGCTGGCATAACTCTTCATGCCGCTTATGACGCAATTTACCTATCTTATTCTAATCAAGCCGCTCACTATCTGCAATCTTTGGACCGAATTCACCGGCGAGGACAGAAGTCTAAGGAGGTCAATTATTACCTTCTTGTGTGTAGAAATACGATTGAAGAAACGGAGGTGCGAAGACTTCGTGAGAAGGAGCTGCACCAACACTCCTTGCTGGGCGATCAGATTACATGGCCCTCTGACCTGGACGATGCGCTATCTGAATTGTCACACCCGATAACATAAAATGCCATTCGTATGGATCATCGATGAAAAACTTTCGCCGTATCTTGATGCGGAAGGGGGCATATCGTCTAAGTACCTCGTACCTCGAAACGCTTTAAACGCTGTTTCAATTAGTGAGATAACCGAAGAAAATTTTTGGATAGTTCTGCGATCGATCAAGGGCGACTACATCTTCGCCTTTACTCAAATCAATCAAATCGAACAATTTGAAGAAGGCTTAAATAGTGGGGATTATCTTCTATCCGTCGCTATTGATAAATCCTTTCGTATCGCATCGCGAACCTCAAGTAATAGGAAGCATATAGGCAATGTTAAGGACATACCATTTGGAATTTCGAAAATTTCAATAGATGCCGATCGACAAATGCGGCAATTTGCGCTATCTGGAGTAACGATTAACTTTCGAAGACCCCCGGTCGCAGATCTTAGCCGAATTGAAATTCCGCCGCAAACATCGGATCTTCGAGCGTGGACTTTGCGCTGTTTAACCGGCGTAACAAAGAAGTTCTCCTTGGACGAATTATGGTCCGTTCAAGGCTTGAAGCTACCGCCATTTGCGGCTTTTGCGCATTTTAGAATAGTGGATCTTTTAGGGGGGGAAGCCGGAGCTCTAACTTTAGACGCTCTAAAGGGATTAGACCCTACAGCTTCATTAACCGAGGAAATTAGTAACGCGGGTGATTTAAAAGCAGCCCCGCCTGTCGTTGATACCAATTTCTTCTTACTGGAACCCGATAAAATATTTGCTAGAAAATTTATCGCTAAAAAGAAGAAATTCATAAGCATTAAGGACGTCTTGGCTAAAATCGAGGCTGCCGAGAAAACGCACCAAAAGATGCTAAGGGAAATAGCCGAATACTTAATTTCGAAGGGCTTTCAACCTAAATTCTCCGAATCTATCGATATGTGTATAGATGGTGCCGGAGGCATTGAGTTGTTCGAAATAAAGTCTTCAACATATGATAATTTTCTAGATCAAGTAGCCAAAGGATTGTTTCAACTCATTTGCTATGCCGATGCGCTTGAACAAGAAGGAGGGACCGTAAATGAGTCAATTCTTGTTGTTCAGAATGTTAAAAGCGCCTCTCTTCACGAATATGCCAACAGGATAGCAAAAAAATGCAATGTGAAAATCCTTTTCTTCGATGATGATCAAGATTGGCCCGAAAAAGTTAGCGGACTTATTCCAATCGCCGCTGCTAATTGAATTGTCGCTTAGTCACGAAATTGGCTCGCCGTCTTTTTTTTCTCGGCAAGTAGTACGGCATGCTTTCTTAGATATTGAAGCGGCGAGGCATCAAGAAGCTTTCCAGCCCTTTCCTTTTATGTAGTAGTATCCCAGCTTTTCAAGAGCCAAGCTGATTAGATCGTTGTCATTGTCGTATAGAATCCAGTATCCGTCATTGACTGTACGCTCTGCGATACCATGTTCAATAGCGATCTGTTTGCCTTGATGTATCTTCGTAGGAAGGTAGTTAATTTTTACCTTTTGCTTCAATGCCCATTCTATTCCAGGGGTCATTCTAACGGCGCATTCAGTTTTTTCATCGTTCTCCGACGCTTTATTTTCTATCGCATCTTGTCGAGCCGATTCTTCTAGGAGCTGTCTATAGCGGAGCTCATCGGGTACAATCTTATCCAGTCGCTCCTTGATTTCGCCGAGGGTCTTTTCGCCCGTCAATATCTTTGCCTGAAAAGAATCTTTTCCCCCTGTCGCATCTTGATAGTAATGGCCTATATTCTTCCATTTCACGCGGCGGTTGCTGCCTGCCATCGTGCGGCCATAGCCGTCGATCAAGTCTTCCAGCTTTTCCAAAGCGCTTAGGGAAAGATTGCGCGCATGGGGCGTATAGTTGAACTGTTGCCCTGTGAGCTCTGTAATGAGGGTCAGCGGGCCCTCAGAGTCAGAAAATTCATACATCTTTTGCGGTGTGACCCAATCATGAGGCTCCAATAGTCTGTCGACATATCCTTCCCAAGCATCGGGCACTATTAATTCCTCCTCTATACATGAGGCGAACCATTTACTTGTTTCCCCAGAATAGGAAATGAAGAGTTGCTGCTTCGCGCGTGTCATAGCGACATATAATTGAGAACCAAATCGAAAAACTTCTTCTTGAGGTATGTAAGCGGGGGGGACAGTTTCTCCAGAGGCGTTCAAAATGAAAACTAAGTCGAACTCGTAGCCTTTGGACTGCTCTAAATCCGATAGAACGATCTTGGAATTCAAGAAATTCGTCGTACCGTCGAGAACGGGTAGATTTACCTTTTTACCGAAGCGGCGAACTTCTAGTAACGAATATCCGACGAAGACGATGCAAGAGGTACGTCCGTCTTGAGCGTGTGAATTAGCTATTTGTCGGGCGCAATCGAATTCTACGGCAAGATCGGGCGCGTTCAACAGAAGAGGCTTTTGCCCGGTAGCATTCGAGAGATCCGGATCCTGGATTGAAAGTTCTCCGGCTTCGATACTACCCTCGTCTAAATTGTCATAGAGAAGTCGATAGGCGGCTTTGAGGATTTCTCTCGTATTTCGGTAGTTTTTAGTGATGTGATTTTTTCTGTTTGAGATATCTATCCCCGCTTCTCGCAGCAACTGTTTTTTGGGTAAGATATGTTGGGCCAAATCACCACAGAGATAAATGTCGTTTGGGCCAGATTTTGTGACGTGCCTCAGAATCCTAAGCTCTGTAGTTCCAAAGTCCTGAGCCTCGTCTATGATGATGTGGTCGTAAATTGGTTTGATGCTGTCAATAATTTCGGTAGCGGCCGAGGTCAATCCTAGATAGTCAATAATGCCGATAGCGCGCATCTTTTTTTCCCAGCCTGTTAGGCCTTCGAGTACGCTCTGACGCCTATTCGCTATAATGGGATACTTCCTGCCGGAACGCTCGATCTTCAGGTATTCTTCTCGAGAGTTTTCACTGAGTGCGCTACGTATCCAATCAAATTCTTCGCGAATATACTGTTCGGCGTCTATGCCTTGAGCGACGAGAGATCTATGAAGGTTGAGTAAGACCGACGCATCGTTATTTCGGGTTTCGCATCTATAGTACTCCCTAAAGACTTCATCCACGTGTTCGGGTGACGAACATTTACCGTTAGCCGGTATCCACGTTTCGTCATTAAAATGCCGAGTGCTGTTCGGGCGCTGCTCTATTAGGATTTTCTGCAGGAATTGAAAAAGAGACGTCACATGAATCCGTTGCCGCGTTTCATTCTTGATCGATACGCTATCGATCAGCTTTTCGATCATGCTGCTCAGGCTGCGGTTCAGTGTGATGACCAGGACATTATCGTTGGGGCCGTCTTCTGCAAGCCGTATAGCGCGTTTGATAGCGATGCACGTTTTGCCGCTTCCGGAAACCCCGCTGAGTGTTGCGGGCCCCTCAAAATCTGCCTGCACTTGACGCTCTTGTTCGGGGTGCATGAAAAAGAACCAATCCAGAAAATTTCTGGAGTTGGCTTTTTCTGTCCATAGCTTCTGATAGTCTGGGCTGCCAATTCGAATGAACTTTATATGCTCGCCGTCTAGTATCTTTAAGGTTTCGTCATCCGATAGTTCACTTACGAGCTTTATATCGCCCCTTTCAAGGGAGATACGTTCTTCGGCTGATTCAATGTCTCCCCTTTGGAGTAGTGACATGACATCGACGATGAATGTAGATATCTTGTCGTCCTTAATTTCTTCGACTGAATTTAGGATGGCCGTATCCGGCGAATAATTGGTCAATTCTTCTAATTTTTTTATCGTCTTTCGCGCCGAGGGGCCGATCTTTCCTGTCAGGTAATCAAACGATTCTTCTTTTAGTTTTCGGAAAAGAGTTTCTTCACGAATATCCGGCGGAGGACTATAATCTTGGTTTGCCGCTTTGCTAGCGTTATGGCGCAGTAGTTTTGCTTGTCCCGAATGAAGTTGGACTAAGTCAACCCCGGCGTGCGAGTTGAGCCATTTGGTGGCGTCATCGTGATCACCGAGATAGGCGAATAAGATGACCTTGTCTTGTTGAATGGTCACAAGCCTACAACCGTCATTCAAGTCATACTTGATGCAATGCTTGATACGGCTTTCACCATTATGTGTCATGTTGAACCCGTTAAACGCATCGCGGCCAATACTCAGTACAGCTCCGATGATCTCCCGGGTTTTTTCGGCGGCTTTCTGCCTTTGCCCTCCCATGGTCATGAAACGGCTTATTTGTTGTGTGACATCTTTAGTGATAGCTAGCGTGGATCCGTCCGGGAGGATGTGACCTTGTTGATTTGTAGTCATGGTTTATTCACTCGCTCTCAGATGGAGTTATCTTAAACGTCGCAGTGACGGCAGTAATATTCAAGTTGTGCAAATACGCCATGTAAAATAAGAGGCGTTGATCCAGCGCTGCAATAATTGAGTGGCCATAATTTATTGTGATGCACTACGGAAGTCTAGGGATTTCAATAAGTCCCAAAAAATTATGCGAATTATCGATTGTAGGATAACTAGAGACTTAAAAACTAAGCTAGTTTGCGCCTATGTCAGCTGAGTGCGACCTTCAGGTTTTGTGACTAAAGGTCGCAGAAAAAGGCTCTTGAGTGTTTTCAGATTCACTATTGACTTACACGGTTACTTACACGTATAAATAAAAATAGGTATTTCGTGTCGAAATATCAGATAGTTATCATTTTCCAAGTTGCGCTCATAACCTGAAGGCCGCAGGTTCAAATCCTGCCCCCGCAACCAATCTTTTCAAGTGGTTAGCTTGAACTTCGCTCAAAACTTGATGATTTAGGCCGGTCCGCCCAGGAACGGGACGACTGCGTTTTCTCCGAAGGTGTCGCGGTAGATGGCGCGGCATTGGCGGCAGAGGCGGACGGGGGAGAGGCAGTTGTCGGCCAGGATCGCGTAATCGCGGTGGCTGTGGCCGTTGCAGACGGTGCAGATTTCAGGTGTGCGGCTGATCATCAGGCGCACTTTCAGGTCATAGGAAAATCCCGGGTCGCGGGCATGCAGTGCCTGAAACCAACTGGGGGAATAGACTTTGTGCTGTTCCTGAAGTTGCATGGCACAAACCTCCGCGCATTTTTCTGTTGTTGTTAGATAACAAAAGAACAGCAGCGGGCATTTGTTCCCGTCTAAAAAGCGGCGTAAAACCAATGGCTTTGAGGGTTAAATCTCGATGACCAAGCCGTCATAGGCGAGTTCCACGTTTGCCGGCAGCATTTTCGATACCGAGTCGTAATCGATCGTGTAATCGAGATGTGTCAGGTACGTTTTCTTCACGCCGAATTTCTGCGCCCAGGCGATGGATTTTTCGACATATGAATGCGACTTGTCGGTGCCGGTCAGGCAGTTGCAATCCACCATCCAGACATCGAGGCCGTAAAGATGCTCTTCGCTTTCCGGCGGGAAATCGTTCACATCGGTCGAATACGCGAATTTGCCAAGCTTCATGCCGACCGACTGGATGCGGCCATGCATCTGCCAGAAGGTCTGGATATCGAGTGTACCGATCTTCATTTTTTCCGGCGGAATCATTTCGACCCAATAGGGGCGGGCGGCGCCGGTATATTCCAGCTTGATCGCGGGGTCGAACATATACCACCAGACTTTTTCGATGTCCTTGCGCGTCGCGCGATCGACATACATCGGCAGGTGCTTGCCGTCGCGGTGCGACATCAGGATCGGCAGGTGGAACATGCCGGCGATATGGTCGGCATGGGGATGGGTAAAAAACGTCGCGTCCCATTTGGAAATGTTGTGGCGCGCCAGCTGTTCCTTGACGTCCGGCCCCATATCGACCAGCAGGCTGGTCGTGCCGTCTTCGATGAAGATGGAGGGGGTGGTGCGCTTGTTGCGCGGCTGTTTCGGGTCGCAAGCGCCCCAGCCGCCGCCGGCATAGGGAACGCCATAGGCGGAGCCGCTGCCCAGTACGGTTATTTTCATGATGGTATCTCCGGAATATTAGGGGCGCGGCTGTTTCGGCTTCTTCTGCGCTGCTGCGGATGCCGCGGGGGCGGCATCATTCGCGGGCAGGCCGAAGCTGCGCTTGAGGTGTTTCGGCACAACACCGTTCAGCAGTACTTCTTCGCGGAAGAAGCGGATGGCTTCTTTCTGCGCTTCGTACTTTTCGGGATGCGCGCCTTTCAGCACGTCGGTTGCGAAATCAAGCGCATCGACCAGCTTGCGGTCGGTGACTTTCTGGGTGAAAAGTTTTTCCAGCTTGTCGGCCGCCTTCACCATTTCATCGTCGCCGTGCTTGCGCGTGAAATTCACGATCTCGTTGCCGAGATAGACGGGGGAATAGCCGGTCGGACGGTATTCGGTCAGCACCTGCAGGAATTCGATGGCGGAGGTCACGATCGCGTGGTTATCGACCACGGTGCGCGACATCTGGCCGCGCTTGATGTGCTTGTGCGTGACGTACAGGTTGATCATCATTTCCTGCATCATCAGTTCCATGCGGTCGGCGCGGTTGGTGCCGGTGGTGTGTTCCTTGATGAAGTCTTTGGCGACCTGCGGCAGCTCGGCGGGCTGCTTGCCGTATTGTTCCGTCCATTTATAGTCGGGGTCGTTGCTGTAAATGCGCGGCTTGATCGAGGTCGGCTTTTGCGGGGGCTGGCCCTTCATCGCCATATACAGGTCGAATTGATAGGTCATGTTGTCGTGTGCCGCGCTTTGCGCGATGAACATGAAACCGATGCCGCCGTAGTTTTCGACAAGACGGTCATGGCAGACGGTGACAACACGGCCGCGCGAGGCGAGGAATTCGGAAACGACGTCATAGACTTCGGGGAGGCGTTTGGGATCGACGACGGTGAAAAGGTCGATGTCGGAGTGGTGGTCGGCATGGCCGCGGCCGATGGAGCCGCGCAGATAGGCTTCTTCAAGAAGGCCCTTATCGCGGAGCATTTCGAAACAGCCCTGCAGAAGGTCGGCCTGGGGCAGGTGTTCCTGCTGGGTGGCCTTCAGGTGGGATTTCAGCTCCACATCCGGTGCGCCGTTGGTTTTGTCGGCGGTCTTTGCGGTGTCCCACGCGTGTTTCAATTTCATATGCTCGTCCCCGTACAGTTAGAAGCTATGGAAATATCAGCGTGGCTAGAGTTTATATCGAATGTACATAAGGCGGTCAATGGGGTACATAAAAACCATTGTTAATATTGGATATTTTGGTAAGCGGCTTTTGATCGGCCGCAGGCGAGAATCTTCATTCGGCCATTTTACGTTCGATTCTCGATTTATGATATGATTGACATAATGAAATAAAATTGCTAGAAAAATCAAAAGTTAACGACAGACTCAAGGGAAAGACCGATGACCAAGGCATTCAAGGCGGGCGACATATTCGTGGCAAATCCCATGCTGGATAGTGATCCCGATTTTGGCCGTGGCGTGTTCCTGGTCATTAAAACCGGCGATGCGGGCACACTGGCGGTCAATATCGCGGGTGCCGAGATCATGGACGGCAAGGTCACCAAATCCGGTCCCATCGACGGCCGCGCGCTGCTGTACCTGCGCAAGACGGATGAAAACCCCGGCCTTGAACTGGGCGCAACCGGCTATTCGGCCAGCCCCATTTATCCCGATGCGGAGGGCATGGCGCTGCTGGAGCAGAAACCCGATGATGCGCTGGTCCTGATGGGCTATGCGGGCTGGGGCAGGGGGCAGTTGGCCAAGGAAACGAAGGCGGGGGCGTGGTTTGAATCCTCTGCCAACCTCGAAGACCTGATCCGCCTGCCGCGCGAGGAGCGCTGGGATGCGGCATCCAAGGGCATCGATTTCAACGCGCCCAAACAGGAAGAAAAACCCGCCGCGCCCAAGAAAAAGCCCGGCAAGTCTTTCGACCTCTAAAATTTATCTGCCTTAATTGACGCAGCCGCCCGGGCGGTCTTGCGTGTGTTCGGTCAGTTCGGATTTGGAAATGAAACCGTCGCGGTCTTCATCCATCATGTCGAACAGGGGCAGGTCGGTTTTATCCGCCGCCTTCATTTCACGGAAATTGATGCGTCCGTCGCGGTCTATATCGACCTGATTGAACGTCTTGACCGACATATTGCCGATGCAACCGTTCAGGTCGCTCATATTGCTGCGGATATCAGGCAGTTCGGAGGATGCCGTGCCTGCGGAGCCAAACAGAATGACAAATGCGGCGGCGGTGACAAGTTTCGTTTTCATGACAGAATCCCCTGTTGATTTGGGTAATCTCGTCATATCCAACGCGCGGCAGCGGGCAGGGTTCCTGCGTCAAAACATCTGATTATCCTGATGAATCCGGGCTGCCTTTGACATTTATATATGGATCGGCGATGCTTATACTCAGATAGAGCAATATTATAAGGAGCATGAATGACCCTGCGTCTCGAAGCGGATGAATTTGGAACCATCGTCAAATCCGGCACCGTGGACGCAGCCATGCGAGAAACCGATTTCCTGCGAAAAGCCGTCCGGCTTTTCGACCTGCGTGAAAAAATCTGGGATGCCTATACGGCGACATCGGACGAAGTCGATAACGCCGGATACGACGCGGCGGAGCGCACAGCGCGCTGGCCTGGCCGCATCGCCTTCGGTATCGGCGCGATTGCTGCCGGCACCGGCCTTGCGATGGCGGCATTTGCGGTGACACCCATGGTGCTGGCGATGAGCGCCGGCGCTGCGCTGATCGGCGGTTTCAGCCTGCGCGGCATTGCGCGCTGGGTTGCAAAAATCGGCCCCGAAACCGAAGCCGAAGACGCACAGGACGCAATGGAAAAGCAGCGCAAGCAGCTGCACAACCGCATCGAAACCGCGATCAAGGACATGGACAGCAATCTTTTGTCCCAAGCGCCAAACGTGCGCGAAGAATTCCGCTCCGCCTTCCGCCATGCCGCCATGAAACAGGAAGTGCGCGAAAACCGCGCCCACCGCGCCAAGGTGGAGCAAAAGGCCGAAGAAACCGCCGAAGCTGCCCAGACAGCCGCCACGATGTCGAGCATCGCCGCCATGAACAGCGCGCTGGCGGGCATGCGCCGCTAGGCGGGCGCGAACATGGAAAAAGCGGGATAAGCCGCTTTCCGGCTGATTTCATGGCATATCCGCAGCGCCAGCCGGCCGACCCGGGATTTTCTTTACCGAAAACTTAACTTTTTGCGGTATACTTCCTATATTGATATTGCTCCCCTCCGCGACACCGCGCCCATGCATACCCTTGAATTTTCAATGAAAGGATACCGCCATGAACCGGGACAATTCATTCAGCAAAAGCAAGGAACAGGATAACCACCCTGTGGCCTTTAATATCCGCCCCATAGAAATTATCGAACCTGCAACCGCCAAACCGGCACCGGAGAACAATAAAGATGGCAAGTGACGTCAAGCTGCAGGCAAACGGCGATGCGCGCCCCCAATTCCAATGCGTGTCGTTTTACGTGGAAGAAATTCCCGAAGGCAGCAATACCAGCGACCCGAACCGCCTTGCCGTCGACCTTGCCGTCAAGATGTTCGAATTCCAGCTGAAGGATTTCAACGCCAAGCTGCCGGGCAGGTATTACGGGCGCGGCAGATACGGGTATACTTTCGAAGTGCAGGTCGGCTGGGACGCCGCCAACGCGCTCGCCTCCAAAAGCCATCCGAATGTGCTGAACGTATTTGAATAAATAACACCACTGTCATCCTGAGCGCAGCGAAGGATCTCCCTTATTCACCAAAAGAAAGGGAGATTTTTCGCTGCGCTCAAAATGACAACTGTATTGTGAGAAAGGGCAGGGCGCTCACGCCTGCCACACCGCATACCCATCCTCGCGCAAGCCTGCCGCCAGTTCCACTTCCATCTCCGCCGCCGCGTCATAGGGCATCGGGTTGTAGCAGGCATAAAGGTCGGGCCGCAGCCGCAAGCCGAATTTATGCGCATAGCGGTTCGATTTATACCCGCGCCGGTGGTTTTCAAACCGCATCTCCGGCGACATCCCCGTGCAGCCGACATAGAGACAAGGCTTCGACGGATCATGATCGGGGTTCGCCGCCCTGAACTTCCTGTCTTTGAGAACTTTGGAGTCCAGCTCGATCACATAAACACAATGATGCCACGCCGCTTCCTCCGGATGCTGCTTACGATGCTTCGCTGCAAAAAATTGGCCGGCGGTGATGATGCTATCTCTCCAACAATAGTGTTTTCTGAATTAAGTTTATCGAAAAAACATTAATGATGATTAAAACTTCTAAAACACTTTGTAATAAGGGGTTCTGCCACAATAAGGCCCAAAACACTCAACTTTATATGTCCGGCAAAAATGCATTCCCTCATAGCAGGTTCTTGTACCGAAAACATAATAAGCGGACAGGGAAGAAATCAGAATTAATGAACACAGAGCAGTTATTGTGGTTTTCTTTTTTTTGTTTTCGGCTGCTCTATCAAGATATTCAAAATAAAGATACGAAAGTGAAATGAGAAATAAGGAGATTAAAATATAAAGTAAAAGCTGGCTAAGGTGTCTTGGTAAGTGTTCAACATAAAATACTGCACAAATCCACCAGAATGCAGACTTTACAATTAATGGCAGTAATTTTATCCGTTCGTTGGGCTTAAAATGCAGTTTATATAAATAAAATGTTGTCGTGATAATTGTCAGCAATATAAAGATCCATATCGGCACCAGAAAATGAATTCGAATTAAAACAGTAACTTTTTCAAAGCACTCATTAGTTCGCCTGTTGGCGCCCATGTAACATGCGTAGGCCAAGACACAGCACAATACGCTGCCCGAAACTAAAGCTACTAAATATGGAAGGGATAATTTTAATTTTTTGAATATAGAGGGAGCATTAAATTTATACTTCATAAGTCGATTCAAAGTTAAGTCTTGTTAGTGCGGTTAGCTTATGAAAAGCCGATTATTTGCTGTTCTTTTCAAAGATTGTATATATTAAAACCAAATTAAAATAGTCACATTTATACGCACCCCCATTTTACAGGGCGCGAGGGAGATTTCGAATGGCGGCGCCGAAAGTGAAACCGGTCAATAATTTGCTGGCGGAGGCGAAGCTCGCCAACGCCCCCACACAATCCCGCGTCTTTGACGTTGATAAAATTTTCGGGCGCAAGACGGTGGCCGATATCAAAAAGGGTCTCGCGCAGCTCGGCTGCGAATTCGTCAAGGTCGGGTTCTTTGATGTCGACGGCATCATGCGCGGCAAATATATGAAGATCGAAAAATTCCTCTCGGCGCTGGATCACGGCTTTGGCTTCTGCGACGTGGTGGTGGGCTGGGATTCCAACGACCAGCTGTACGACAGTTCCAAATTCACCGGCTGGCACACGGCCTATCCCGATGCGAATTGCCGCATCGTCACGGAATCCGTGCGCGCGCTGCCGTTCGAGCCGAATATTCCGCTGTTCATCGCCGAACTCGCTGACCGCGGCGAACAGGTCTGCCCGCGCGGCACGCTGAAACGCGTGCTTTCGCGCGCGGCCGATATGGGCTTCAGCGTTACGGGCGCGGTTGAATTCGAATTTTTCATGTTCAATGAAACGCCCGAAAGCGTGCGCACGAAGAACTACCAGAACCTGCAGCCCATCACCCCCGGCAATTTCGGCTATTCGATGCTGCGGTCTTCCGTTCATGCCGATTTTTATCATGAATTGCTGGAGATGTGCCGCGACATGCGCATCCCGATCGAAGGGCTGCACACCGAAACCGGCCCCGGCGTGCTGGAGGCCGCGATCATGTATGACGAAGCGCTGGAAAGCGCCGACCGCGCCGCCCTGTTCAAGACCTTCACCAAAGTCCTCGCGCAGAAACGCGGCTGGATGGCGGCCTTCATGGCTAAGTGGAACAACAAGGTGCCGGGGCAAAGCGGCCATATCCACATCTCGCTGAAGGACAAGAAATCCGGCAAGCCCGTTTTCCATGACGCGAAGAAGCCGCATAAAATGTCCGACACCATGCGCCACTTCCTTGGCGGGCAGCAGGCATTGATGCCGGAATTCCTGTCGATGATCGCCTGCACGGTGAACAGCTATTCGCGCCTTGTGCCCGGCTATTGGGCGCCGACGAATGCGACCTGGGGCGTGGAAAACCGCACGACCGCGCTGCGCGTCATTCCCGGATCGGAAAAATCGCAGCGGATCGAATACCGTATCGCCGCCGCCGACATTAACCCGTACATTGCGCTGTCCGCCGCCATCGGTTCTGGCCTGTGGGGCATCGAAAACGAAATCGAGCCGACCAAGATCGTCGACGGCAACGCCTATGAACAAAAATTCCCCGAAAAAATGCAGCTGCCGCAAACCCTGACCGAGGCCGCCGGCCGCCTGCGTCAATCGAAAGCCGCGCACGAACTGTTCGGCGATGTCTTCGTCGAACACTACGCCCAAAGCCGCGAATGGGAAGAACGCGAATTCCGCAAATACGTCACCGACTGGGAACTCCAGCGGTATTTCGAGATCATTTAAGGAGCCATCCAACATGGGACAGCCAATGAAAAAAGACACCAGCAACCTGATGCAAACCGTTTCCCCCGTCGATGGCAGCGTGTATGTCGAACGCGCGTACCACGACTGGGCGCAGGCCGATGCGGTTTTGACCAAGGCCAAGAAGGCGCAAAAAGAATGGCGCAAGGTGCCGCTGGCGAAGCGTCAGGAATACATGCTGAAATTCCTCGATCATATGGTTTCCAAGGCGCAGGAGATCGGCAAGGAGCTGACATGGCAGATGGGCCGCCCGATCAGCCAGACCCCCGGCGAAATCCTGCGCGGCTTTTCGGAGCGTGTGAAATACGCTGTCGAACTCGCCCCCCGCGCGCTCGCCGATATCGTGCCGCATGATGTGCGTGACGGTTTCAAGCGTTTCATCCGCCGCGAACCGCTGGGAGTTGTCGCCGTGATCGCGCCGTGGAATTACCCGTACCTGACCGCCGTGAATGCCATCGTGCCCGCGCTGCTGGCCGGTAACGTGGTGGTGCTGAAACATTCGTTCCAGACCCCGCTGGTCGGCGACCGTTTCGCGGAAGGCTTCAAGGCCGCAGGCCTGCCCGATGGCGTGTTCCAGCATCTTGACCTCAGCGATGCCGATACGCAGAAACTCGCCGAAGACAAGCGCGTCGATTTCGTGAACTTCACCGGATCGGTGCGCGTCGGCCATATCGTGCAGAAAGCGGTCAGCAACCGTTTCGTCGTCGCAGGGCTCGAACTCGGCGGCAAAGACCCCGCCTATGTGCGCGAAGACGCCGATCTGGCGAGCGCGGTCGAAAACCTTGTCGATGGCGCGTTCTTTAATTCCGGCCAATGCTGCTGCGGGATCGAGCGCATTTATGTGCATGAAAAACTCTACGATAAATTCGTGGAAGATTTCGTCGCGCTGACCAAGACCTATAAATTGGGCAACCCGACCGACCCGAACACCAACCTCGGCCCGATGGTCCGCACCGCACAGGCCGATTTCGTGCGCGCGCAGATCGAGGATGCCGTGAAAAAAGGCGCGAAGGCGCTGGTCGATGAAAGCCTGTTCCCCGCCAGCAAAAAAGGCACGCCCTATCTTGCGCCGCAAGTATTGGTGAATGTCGATCACAGCATGGGCGTGATGATGGAAGAAAGCTTCGGCCCCGTCGTCGGCATCATGAAGGTGAAAAACGACGAAGAAGCCGTGAAGATGATGAACGACAGCCCCTATGGCCTGACCGTTTCCATCTGGACGAAGGATGCCGATGCCGCCGAAAAACTGGGCGAAGAACTCGAAACCGGCACCGTGTTCCTCAACCGATGCGACTATGTAGATCCGGGCCTGCCCTGGACGGGCGTGAAGGACACAGGCCGCGGCGCGTCGATGTCCGTCATCGGCTTTGAAAACCTGACCCGCCCGAAAAGCTTCCACCTCAAGAAAGCGTGAACATCATGACGAAAAACATCACCGGCTCCTGGAATTATCCCACCCGCATCCTGTTCGGCCCCGGCCGCATCAAGGAACTGCCCGATAACGCCAAAAAATTCGGCATGAAAAAACCGCTGCTGATCACCGATGCGGGGCTGAAGGAACACGAGATCGTGAAAAACACGATTGCGCTGCTGAAATCGGCTGGCCTTGAAGCCGCCGTATTTGCGGACATCAAACCGAACCCTACCGGCAAGAATATCGACGACGGCGTGAAGGCGTATAAAGACGGTAAGCATGACGGCGTGATCGCCTTCGGCGGCGGATCGGGTCTTGATGCGGCAAAGGCCATCGCCCTGATGGTCGGCCAGACGCGCCCGTTGTGGGATTTCGTGGACGAGGGCGACAATTACCTGCGCGTGATTGAATCCGGCATGGCCCCCGTGATCGCCGTGCCGACGACATCGGGCACGGGGTCGGAAGTCGGCCGCTGCTCCGTCGTGGTGCATGAAGACAGCCACGAAAAGAAACTGATTTTCCATCCGAAGATCATGCCTGCGCTGGTCATCGCGGATCCCGAACTCACCATCGGCCTGCCGCCGCATATCACGGCGGCGACCGGCATCGATGCGTTCGTGCATTGCTTCGAAGCCTTCTGCGCCCCCGGTTACCATCCGCAGGCCGACGGCATCGCGCTGGAGGGCATGAAGCTGGTCGCCGAATACCTGCCGCGCGCCTACAAGGACGGCAAGGATATCGAAGCGCGCGCGAACATGATGGTCGCGGCCACCATGGGCGCGGCGGCGTTCCAGAAGGGGCTCGGCGGCGTTCACGCGCTCGCCCATCCGCTCGGCGGCAACTACGACAAGCCGCATGGTTTGCTCAACGCCATCCTGCTGCCTTATGTCGTCCTGCGTAACCGCTCCGCGCTGACCGAAAAAATGGACCAGCTGTCGCGCATGCTGAACCTTGCCGAGAAGGGCTATAACGCATCCGGCTTCGACGCCGTGATGAAATGGATGCTCGACTTCCGCAAGGCGCTCGGCGTGCCCAACACCCTCGCCGAAATCGGCGTACCTTCCGACCGCATCAAGGAAATCGGCCAGTTGGCGACGCAAGACCCGTCGGCAGGTGGCAATCCGATTACGCTGACGGCGGCGGATTATGCGGAGATTTTTGCGAATGCGCTTAAGGGTGATTTAGCGGAAAAACAGCGCGCAGCTTAATATGTCTGAGACAGTCAGCCGCGAAGAAAGAAAAAGAATTGCGAGTTTGTGTGCAAAGGCATTTTTTGTGCCTTTCGCACAGCTCGCTATAACGGGCGGGTTGTCCTTGTTTTTGTTCTTTGTTGGCTCGGGCATAATAGCAAATTCTGCTTTTTTATTATTTTCTTTTGCTGCTTTATCGTCTCCTTTCTGGTGTTTATATTATTTTTCTAAAATTCCTTTAGAGAAATATATACCGAATACTTTTGCGCGTTTTTCGATCGTGGCTTTATACCTGATATCAATGTTTGTTCTGTTGGAAGTTTGCTCACCGGAGATACCCATACTTTGAAAAAATACCTCTCCCTCATCCTCATCATCATCGCCTTCGAAGCCATCTCGGGCGGGATTGGGCATTACAACATGAACAGCGTGCGCGACTGGTATGTGCATCTGAACAAGCCGTCATTCGCGCCGCCCAACTGGGTGTTTCCGGTGGTTTGGTCAACGCTTTATGCGATGATCGCGACGGCGGGGTGGATTATCTGGCGGATGCCGCAGGGCGCGGCGCGCAAAAAAATGCAAATCCTGTTCGCCGGCTATATGGCGCTCAGCTGGGGGTGGAGTTTTGTGTTCTTTACCTTCAAGGCGATACTGGCGGGTTTCTACTGGATCCTTGCCTATGACCTTGTCGCGCTGCTGCTCATCATGACGGCATGGAAAGAAAAACGCATCGTCGCCTACCTGATGCTGCCCGCGCTGGCATGGACGCTGTTTGCTGCTTACCTGAATTATTCCTATGCCGATCTCAACAAGCCTGTCGAGCCCAAGATGGAAATAACGGGCGGTTAAAGTCCTACCCCGTCACCCCCGCCTTGCGCGGGGGTCCAGAAGGCAGTCTTGCCGTCATATGACTCTAAATTTATGTGACGCGCGGACGCGCTTCTGGATGCCCGCGACGCATGTTTTACATGCAAAGCATGAAGGCGGGCATGACGAGCGCTTTCAAACCGCAAGCGCCGCCATATGCGGCGGCATATCGGCTTCGACCGTGATGGGAGGCTTGTCCTGATAGAGGGGCAGGGTGATGCTGCGGGCGTGGAGGTTCAGCGTCGGGAATTCGCCCTGCGGGGGGCGCGTGTCCGACCCTGTATAAAGCCAGTCGCCCTTGATCGGGAATCCCAGCGATTTTAAATGCACGCGCAGCTGGTGCGTACGGCCCGTGCGCGGGTATAGCTCCACCCATGTCAGGTTGCCGGGCAGGTGCTTCAGCACTTTGTAATCCGTCACGGCTTCCTGCGCCTCGGGGTCTGTCTTCGGCGCGGGCTGCATCGTCCAGCCTTTGGGGGCTTTTACTTTTTTGAGGGCGACGTCGATCGTGCCGGTTTCTTCCGGCATCTTGCCCGTCACAATCGCCCAATAGGTTTTCTGGATGCGCCCGCCTTCGAACAGCTTGCCGAGTTTGCGCAGCGCGCGCTCGTTCCGCCCCAGCACAAGGCAGCCGCTGGTGTCGCGGTCGAGGCGGTGGGCAAGGTGCGGGGTTTCCTTGTAATCGAATTTCAATTCGGTGAAATAATCTTCAAGGCTCGCACCGCCCTTCGGCCCCGCATGGACGGGGATGCCGGGCGGCTTGTTCAGCACGATAATCAGCTGGTCTTTGAACAATATGCGGTCGCGGATATCTTTCATGCCGCCATCATACGCGCGTTGGCTATGGTCAAGCCAGTCTTTTTGGGGCAAAATGCGGGACATGAAAACATTCATTCTTTCCCTGCTTTTCGCCGCAAGTTTTGCGACTGCCGCGCTGGCAACCGATTTTACCGTTATGGCCTATCCCCGCAACGGTGCGCAGGCCACTCTCGAGGACTGGCTTGCCACGGCGCAGGATTTGAAGGATATGAAGGCCTCCAATATCCTTATCACCAAAAGCTGGAAAGACCTTGAACCCGGCAGCCGCATTTACGGCGACCTGCACCAGCTGGCGAAGGATTTTAACGAAAACATCGCCGAAGGCCGGCCCGTTTTTTTCGGCATCCAGACCATCAATACCATCAAGCGCGAGCTGCCCCGCGACCTTGAAAAGACAGCATGGGACGATCCCGCGCTGATCGGGCGGTTTCAGGAATTGATGGACCATATCATGCTGGAGGGGGCGAAGCCGCCGAAATACATCTCGCTCGCAAACGAAGCCGATGTGTATTTCGAGAGAAATCCCAAGGAAGTCGAATCCTTCCTTAAATTTTATGAAGCGGCGCAGGCGATTATCAAGCGCAACGCATGGCCGGAAACACGCATCGGCATCACCGTCACTTTCGACGGGCTGATGAAGGGCCGCACGAAGATCGTGCAAAAATTATTGCAGGCGAGCGAGATTGCGATTTTCACCTATTACCCCGTCATCGACCTGAAGCTGCTGCCGATCGAAGATATCAACAGCCATATGGACATGATGGTTACGGCGGCGGGAGAGAAAGACATCTATTTCCAGGAGGCGGGTTTTCCCTCCAGCGAAGGCCTTGGGTCATCCGAAGCGCGTCAGGCGAAGTTTTTCGATACCTTCATCAGCGCCGTGCGCAGCCGTGACCAGATCAAAATGGCAGGCCTGTTCATGCTGCATGATTTCACGCCGGAGCATTGCGATATGTTCACCGGTTATTACGGCTTCGGAAAAGCACCCAAGGAGTTAAAGCGTAAATTCCGCGATTTCCTGTGTACGCTCGGGCTGAAAACCAGCGACGGCAAGGAAAAGCAGGCGTGGAAGACCGTGGTGAATAACCTGAAATAAACGTCAGGCTTTGGGGTGGCCGTTGAGGAAGGGCGCGGTGCCCTTCGGCATCGGCTTGTCGCGCAGCACTTCGCCGATGAAATCGTAATCCGCCAGCTTCGCCGCGCGTTCCGCGATTTTCGGCGGCAGTGTTTTGGCGGCCTCGTCATTGAATTCTTCTTCAAGTCCTTTGGGTGTAGCGATTTTCTTTTCGAGGATCGCCTTCAATACCGTCGATGTCCATTTGAAGGTATCGGGAAACGGCGTCGTCAGCACGATATTGGTCAGTTCCCCCAGCGGTGTCTGGCCGTGCAGTTTTTCAAAGCTTTCAAAAAGGTGCTGCGCCTCGCCGGTATTCGGCGTGTAATGCGAGGCGAAGGCACCGGCAAGAGAAATCGCCTGCTGCGCGTTCACACCGGCGGCGGCAATGCGGTCTTGTGACTCATTTATCTTCTCCACCGTCGGCCCCGAAAAATTGATCATGCCGCTGGTGTTGTAAAGCGCATGGCGCGTGCGGAACAGCATCAGCTGTTCGGCCAAGACAGGGTCTGCGCCGTTGCGCTGGATATTGCGGATGAGGGCAAAGGCATCGGCGGCGTTTTCCGCCACCAGTCGGTCGCGGCTGCCTGCTTCGGGCACAATCGCGTGGCCGGTTTCATGGTCGAAAATGAATTGCAGTTCCTGCGCGGGCGTTACCGATCCGTCGAAGAAACGCGGGCGGTCATCGGCGGTGTAGATAAAAACGATCGAATTGCCGTGATCGTCCGTCTGGCAATACGAGGTCTTTTGTTTCTGGCAATGCGCGAAAATCGGCTGCAGGGTTTGCTTGCCCTGTTCGCTTTGCATGAGGTTTATCAGTTCCATCACCGCTTGCGGGTCGGGATGCGCGATGTTGCCTGTCGATACATCAACGAAATAGACGCTGTTCGTGCGGTCGGGATAGGTATCGTAAAATTCGGAAACCGCCGCCTCGAAGTCGAATGTCGGGGAGCCCGGTTGTTGGGCGGCCTTCGCAAAATCGGCGGCGGGGGTGTCGTCAGCCATAAATGCTCCCTGTAGAAGCTATTATACATAAATTTCAGAGACCGGCGTAGCATATTCGTCCCAATCACTCTAAGTGACTGATTAATATACTTATATACAAGGAAGAAGGCCGGATCACCGATCCGGCCTTCGTTATTCATCTCATCTAAAAGATCAGGGCGTCGGGCAGCCGACAGTCATGCCTTTCAGGATGGTCGAGGTGTCGAATTTGACATGCTCGATCACGCGACCCGCACCACCCCATTCGCGCACGAACATGGCGGCGCGTGCGCCCTTCATGTCCTGCATCGCGCCGAGGGCGGCAGTTTTGTCGGCAGGAACGCCGCCGAGGCCGTGGTATTGCATGTAGAGCAGATCGACTTTCGCCTGCATGTTGCCGGCATCAGCGGCCTGCTTGAACAGTTCAACCGCGACCGAGGCATCTTTCGGAACGCCGTCAAAGCCGTTCATGGCGAAGAAGGCGAGGTCTTTTGCGCCCTGCGCGGCGACATGCGCGTTGGTCGAAGCGGAGCGTGAAATCGCATCCGTTACGCGTGCCGAAACGTCATGGCCGTCGATCAGGGCGGCGAATTGTTCGGTGGGCGAAAGACAGATAGGTGCTGCCACGACGGTTTCGACCGGAGGGATTACCGCAGTTTCAACAGGGGGAACAACCGCGGTTTCAACGGGCGGTGCAACAACCGTTTCAACCGGGGGAACCACGGCCGTTTCAACCGGCGGCACAACCACGGGCGGAACAGCAGGCGTATGCGGGCCAAAGCCCAGCCAGCCCTGAATAGTGCCCGAATGCAGACCCAGGAACAGCGCCGAACCGGCGATGGCAAAGGTGGTGCTGAGGCCGAATACTTTCAGGTTTTTCTTCGACAGCAGTTCCTTGCCATGCGTGAGGGAGAAGTAAGCGGGCAGTTCTGCACCGGTTTTCTTCAGTTTGCGGCGCTCGAGAGCGTCATGCAGCAGGGTCGATCCGATACCGACGGCAACGCCGGAACCCAGAATGGTCGCCCATGCGGGCGCGCCCGCGATGGTCATGCCGACAACAGCGGCGGTTTTGGCAACGGCGGAAACGGCGGCACCCATCGCCATGCCGGACACGACGTTGAACGCGCCCTTCAGGAAACCGCGTAGGCGGCTTTTGGGGGCAGCGGCAGCGGGAGCTGCTTCTTCGGTGTTGTCGTTCACCGGCTCGACCACCGCGGGGGCGGGCGTTGCGGGAACGGCAGGCGCAGCGGGCGAAGCGCCCACAATTTCATTATGGGTCGTGACTTCGTCGTTGGCAGCAATGTCATCAATGGCTGGTGCAACCTTTGCAGGTTTTTTTTCAGGTTCAGACATTAGTATCTCCGTAGGGATGGGGGTCTTAACCCGCTTTGAAAAGGGGGCGGGCGCCCGATTAACATAAAATATCTTATCTATGTTGAGACTACAGACCATAGGGGGCTGAGTCTGTCAAGCAAACGGGTCGATTTATTTGGGAAACAAGTGTTCTTAGGTATTTAGATACCGAACCCGTCGCACATCTCGTTATATCCTGTGCGTGCGGCGCGCTCGGTCAGGATGCGCTGGCATTGCTGCAAACGGCTGCTGGCGGCGTGGGTCAGGGTAAAGGGCAGGATGCCGTGGGCAAGCAACAGGATGCAGACGACGAATAAGCGGCGCGCCATATCGACAGTAAAGACGAAATGCTGCCAATAGCTTTCACCCGCTTCGCGCGGGTGGTCGGTGAACGCACCGCGCAGGGTGCGCAGCAGGGTTTTATTCATGTCATTCGGGGTCGTGTCCATGCTCAAAAAGCTATCGCATTATGATAAGTATTGCAAGCGTCGCATGCCCGCGTGATTTATGTTCCATCTTCACAGGTTTTTCAGGATGATGGGGCACAATCCAGTTCTCAGATTCTATCACCTTACGGGTATTCCCATGCGTCATTTCCTGCTCGCCCTTGCTCTTGTTTTTTCCATGGGGGGCGTGGCACATGCCGCGTTTGATAGCACAACGGCAGCATCCGAAAAAGACCTGCGCATCATCCGTGTCACGCCGACCGGCGAAGATGTGGCATCCGACCGCCAGATCGTTTTCACCTTCAACCGCCCCGTCGTGCCGCTGGGCCAGATGGAACGCACGAAGGAAGAAATTCCCGTCACCATTTCCCCCGAAGTCGATTGCGAATGGCGCTGGATCAACCCGTCATCGCTCGCCTGCCAGCTGACGGAAAAATCGGCGCTGGAACAATCCACCGCCTATGACATCGAAATGAAGCCCGGCATCAAGGCCGAAGACGGCGCGCAACTAGCGGAAACGTATAAAGACAAATTCATCACGAAACGCGCGGATGTGGAATACAACTGGTTCCGCACCTGGAAATCGCCCGGCATGCCGGTGGTGCGCCTGACCTTCAACCAGCCCGTCACCAAATCATCGGTGCAGAAATTCATCAAGCTGAACGACGGCAAGGCGGATTTCACGCTGGATGTCAGCAAAGATCCCGACGATAACGAAGCGCCGCGCTTTGTGCCCTTCGGCAAAGGCTGGCTCGATTTCGGCAAGCAGCCTAAACGCAAAAGCGACGACCAGCTGACCGAAAAGAACGGCGAAGAAGCACGCCGCATCTGGGTCGTGCAGCCGCAACAGGAATTGCCGCTCGATACCACGATCACCATGAAACTGCTGCCCGGCCTTGTCTCCGGCCTTGGGCCCGAACCCAGCATCGCCAAGCGCGATGTGGTCAGTTTCGACACTTACCCCGAACTTTCCTTCGTCGGTCTGCGCTGCGTCGATAACAGCGATAACACCATCACTATCGATTCCGGCAAGGCGAATGCCGCAAACCAGCTTTGCAACCCGATGGCGCCTGTCTATCTGATGTTCAGCGCCCCCGTGATGCGCTCGCAGATGCGCGACAATTTGACCTTTACCCCCGCGCTGGGCGCGGACGCCAAGAAAGACGAAATCTGGGGCGACCTGTCGTATGAATATTCGCGGCTGAACAGTGCGCATGTAAAGGGCCGTACCTATGACCAGAACCTGCCATATGGCCTGAAGGCCGCGCAGAAATACCAGATCACCGTCAAGGCGCCCGAGCGCGGCATGTGGGACGGTTTCACGCATTGGGTGCAGTCGCTTTGGGAAGACCTGCCCGAAACCGCGCTTGCCGATGAATTCTCGCGCCAGCTTGCCAAGCCTTTTACCGTCAATTTCGAAACCGACCACCGCAAGCCGAATTTCGAGCTGGAATACCACGAAGCCGTGCTGGAAAAAGGCGTGGATAGCGAAGTGCCGCTCTACGTCAACAACCTCGAAAAGATGCTCTATAAATTCCGCAGCGTGACGGCGACGGGCGCAGCGACCGACAAAGTGAACGAAGAAGCTTTGGAAAATGTACAGGACGTGCAGTATTCGCGCCCCTTCAACATCCGCAAGGCGCTGGACGGCAAAACCGGCGCGGTCTATGGCCATCTGGATACCGTGCCTTACGTTAACAAGGGCGGCGAAGGGGCTTACCGCTTGTTCGCCGTGGTCACGCCGTGGCAGATGCACGTGAAAATCGGCCATTTCGCCAGCATGGTCTGGGTCACCGACATGGCGACGGGCGCGCCCGTGAAAAACGCGAAGGTGACTGTATATAAAGACAGCCTCAGCTCGCTCTCCGTGCCGTCGGATATCCTTGCGACGGCCACGACAAACGACAGCGGCATCGCCGAATTCGCGGGCACCGAAAAAATCGACCCGCAGCTTGAACTGAACAAAGGCTGGGAAGACAGCTCGCCGAAAATCTTCGTGCGCGTCGATAAAGACGGCGATATGGGCCTGATGCCGCTCAGCAGCGATTTCGTGATCGATACATGGCGCGCGTCGAACGAAAGCATTTCCCAATCGACCCGCCGCAAATACGGCCACATGAAATCATGGGGCACGACCGCACAGGGCATCTACCGCGCGGGCGACACCATCCAGTATAAATTCTATGTCCGTAACCAGGACAACCGCACGCTGACGCAGGCGGAAAAAGAAGGCTATAAACTGGAAATCGTCGACCCGATGGATAACGTCGCGGCAACCGTCGAAACGCTGAAGCTCAGCGAATTCGGCGCCTATTCCGGCGAATTTACCGTCGGCAAGGAAGCGCCCGTCGGCTGGTACAAATTCCGCCTGACCGCGAAATTCAAGGACAGCCCGAATTCGGAGGAAGAGGAATACAACGAGGAAACCGGCGAATACCAGACCGGCAGCACGTGGTATCCCCTGCGCGTGCTGGTCAGCGATTTCACGCCGGTGCCGTTCCGCGTCACCAGCCAGCTGAACGGCGACCTGTTCAAGACGGATCAGGAGATCGAGGTTCAATCATCCGCGCAGCTGCATTCCGGCGGCCCGTATCCAGATGCGTCGGTGCGTACCACCGCGATCCTTACGGAACGCGCGTTTTCGTCGAAAGACCCGAAGGCGCAGGGCTTCACCTTCACCACGCCCGACTATGAAACCCATAGCAGCGTGCAGGTGTACCAAAAGGTCGAAACCAACGGCGCGAAGGGCGACCTGACATCGAAATTCAAGATCTCCAAGCAGGAATTCGCCTATGGCCGCTTGATGGTGGAATCTGCCGTCGAAGATGATCGCGGCAAATATGTGGCGTCAGAATCGGGTGCGGATTACGTGGGTGTTGACCGTTTTGTCGGCATGAAATCGACCGAATGGGCCTATGACGCCAAAAAACCGATGGCGCTGAAATACATCGTGACCGATGAAAAAGGCGTGCCGGTTGGCGATACCAAGGTTGATATTGTCATCGAAAAACTGGAAACCACCGCCGTGCGCGTGCAGGGCGCGGGTAACGCCTACCTGACCAACTACACCAGCGAATGGAAAAAAGCGGGAGAATGCTCCGGTACGCCCGCCAGCGACGAAGCCGATTGCAACTTTACGCCCGATAGCGCCGGTTCGTTCCGCGCGATTGCCAAAATCAAGGACACGAAGGGCGCGGAACATTCCTCCGGCGTTTCGTTCTGGGTGACCGGCAGCGATTACGTGATGTGGGACAATCAAAGCGATACATTGTTGCCCATCATCCCGGAAAAAACCGAATACCGCGTGGGCGACATGGCGCGTTACCTCGTGAAAAACCCTTTCCCCGGCGCAACTGCGCTGGTGACCATCGAGCGTTACGGCGTGCTGCATAAATTCACGACCAAGCTGGAAGGCTCGACCCCCGTCATCGAATTCGAGGTGAAGCCCGATTTCCTGCCCGGATTCTATCTGTCAGTCATCGTCACATCACCGCGCGTCGACAAGCCGCTGGACAAAGACGGCGTCGATCTTGGCAAGCCGACTTTCCGCATGGGCTACGTGACCGTTCCCGTCAAAGACCCGTACAAGGAAATGACCGTCACGGCAAAACCTGCCGCCGATGTCTATCGCCCGCGCGACAAGGTGGCTGTCGATATCCATGCCGAACCCCGCAAAAAAGGCCGCGAAGAACCGATCGAGCTTGCGGTTGCCGTGCTGGACGAAGCCGTGTTTGACCTTGTCACCGGAGGCTTGTCCAATTTCGATCCGTATAACGGTTTTTATAAACTCGACGGGCTCGATTTGAAAAACTACAGCTTGCTCACCCGCCTGATCGGCCGCCAGAAATTCGAGAAAAAAGGCGCGAACCAGGGCGGCGACGGCGGCTCCGACCTGAAAATGCGCGACCTGTTCAAGTTCGTCGCTTACTGGAATCCGTCGATCAAGACGGATAAATCCGGCAACGCGAAAATCGAATTCGAAGCGCCGGACAACCTGACCGGCTGGCGCGTGCTGGTGCTGGCGGTGACGCCGACCGACCGCCTTGGCCTTGGTGACGGCAACTTCAAGGTCAACAGGCCTACCGAAGTGCGCCCCGTGATGCCGAACCAGGTGACGGAGGGCGATACTTTCAAGGCCGGTTTCAGCGTGATGAACCGCACGGATAAACCGCGCACCCTGACCGTCGATATCAAGGCTTCCGGCACGATCGACACCAAGGATACGCCCGACAGCCACAGCGAAACTGTGACGGTCGATCCGTATAAGCGCACAACCGTCTATCTTTCCGTGAAAGCGGGCAAAGTGCCGGAAACGCGCGATCTGCCGAAAGGCGAGATCAAGTTCGAGGCGAAAGCCTATGACCTGCTCGACGGCGATGGCATGGTGATAACGATGCCGGTTGGAAAATTCCGCTCGCTTGAAACCGCCGCCGATTACGGCACGACGACGGAAAATACCGCCAAGACCAGCGTCGAATTTCCCAAAAATATCTTCCCCGATATCGGCAGCGTCAGCGTCGTGCTGTCGCCGACCGTCATCGGCGCGGTGGAGGGGGCGTTCCGCTACATGCGCGACTACCCCTATATCTGCTGGGAACAGATTTTGACGAAAGGCGTGATGGCGGCGAATTACCTGAACCTGAAGCAGTACATCCCCGAAAGCTTCGTCTGGCCCGATGCGGATAAAATCCCGCAGGCCGCGCTCGATGCCGCCGCCAGCTTCCAGGCGCCGAATGGCGGGATGACATACTTTGTCGCACGCGACGAATATGTCGATCCTTACCTCAGCGCCTATACGGCTATCGCCTTCAACTGGATGAACCATGCGGGGCTTAAGGTGCCGCAGGGCGTGCAGGGCAAGCTGCATGATTATCTGCTGAACCTGCTGCGCAACAACGCCATGCCGACTTTCTATGACGAAGGCATGAGCAGCACGATCCGTGCGGTTGCGCTGGCGGCGCTGGCGGAGCATGGCAAGGTGAGCCGCGAAGACCTCGACCGCTACAAACCCCACTTGAAGCAAATGAGCCTGTTCGGAAAAACCCATTTCCTGATGGCGACGCTGCGGGTGAAGGGCGCGATCCATATGGCGAAGGATGTGGCGAACGATATTATCTCCCATTCCAACCAGACGGGCGGCAAGTTCATCTTCAACGAGGGGCTGGACGACAGCTATTCCCGCATCCTCGCATCGCCCTTGCGCGAAAACTGCGCAATTCTCGGCGCGATGGTCGAATATGGCGAGAAGAAGGAGGGTGAAAGCCTTGTCGGCGATATTCCCTTCAAGCTCGTCCGCACCATCACGCAAACGCGCAAAAACCGCGACCATTGGGAAAACACGCAGGAAAATATGTTCTGCATGAACGCGCTGGTCGAATACAGCCGCGTCTATGAAAGCGTTAAGCCGGATATGGAAGTGAAGGCCAGCCTGAACGGCAAGGAATTCGGCCGTGCCGAATTCAAAGACCTGCGCGACCCGCAGGTAGTCGCCGACCGCCCCATCACCAAGGAAGATGTCGGCACCAAGGCAACCGTAGAAATCGAACGCGATGGCGACGGCAGGTTGTACTACGCAACCCGCCTGCGCTACGCCCCGAAATCCGATTTCAGCAAGCCTGTGAATTCCGGCATCGAACTCCACCGCGAATACAGCGTGGAGCGTGACGGCAAATGGGTCATGTTGAAAACGCAGGACGAGATCAAGCGCGGCGAGCTGGTGCGCGTCGACCTGTTTCTGTCGCTGCCCTCCGCCCGCAACTTTGTGGCGGTGAACGACCCGCTGCCGGGCGGGCTTGAAACCGTCAACCGCGAGCTGAATACCGCGTCCAAGGTCGATGCCGACAAGGGAGATTATGTGGCGGCGGATGGTTCGTGGTTCTTCAAGTTCAGCGATTGGGAAGGCTATAACGTCTCCCGGTGGAGCTTCTACCATCAGGAAATGCGCCACGACAGCGTACGTTTCTATTCCGACTACCTGCCCCCGGGTAATTACCACCTGAGCTATACCGCGCAGGCGATCGCCGAGGGCAAGTTCACCGTCATGCCGACGCTTGCCGAAGAAATGTACGATCCAGATGTCTACGGCAAGGATGTGACGGGAGAGCTGACGGTGGCGGCGAAGGAAGAAGCGAAGAAGGAATAAGTTTGCGCCGGTTTTTCAAATACGGCGCGCTGTCGCTGGCGGCTGGGGCGTGTCTGTTTGCCCTCGCCACCTATGCCGCCATCACACCTGTGAAAACCTCGCTGCATGCGCTGCGATCAGATGCGCAGACGTTGCAGGTGACGGACAGGGCGGGGCAGCCGCTAACAATTTCATACCAGAACCGCTGGAACGTCTACGACAACCTGCCGCTGTATAAAATGCCCGAGCTGCTGCGGCAGGCCTTTATCGTATCCGAAGACAAACGGTTTTATGAGCATACGGGCGTCGATTGGCGCGCGCGCGCCAGCGCGGTGTTGCAGAACGTGAAAACAGGGCAGGTGGTGCGCGGTGCATCGACCATCACCGAACAGGTCGTCCGCATGATCAACCCGCGCCCCCGCACGTTGTGGGGGAAATGGGTGGAGGGCTGGGAAGCAGCGCTGCTGGAGGGCAATACGGCCAAGGTCGATATTCTCGAATTCTACCTCAACCAGGTCCCCTATGCCGCCAACCGTCGCGGCGTGGCGCAGGCGGCGCGGTTTTATTTTGACCGCGACCTATCGACGCTAACGCCCCGCGAGACGCTTGCATTGGCTGTATTGGCACGCGCGCCGTCATCTTATGACCTTTATAAAGACCCAACCAAAATAGATGGTCCCATCAGCCGCCTTGCAGCCGCGCTGCAGGAACACGGCTTTTTGACCGCCGATGAAACGGCGCAGGTGAATGCGGAAAAATTCAACCTCGCCAAGCCTGCCGACCCCGTGAATGCCAGCCACTTCGCGCAATATGTGCGCCGCCATGCGCCGGGAGCGGGCGCTGCGCTGCATTCGACGCTCGATGCCAATTTGCAAAAGACCGTGCAGAAAATCGTCGATGACCGGGTGCGCACACTTGGCCATCGTAACTTGCACAATGCTGCCGTGCTGGTGGCCGACCATACGACCGGCGAAATTCTTGCATGGGTCGTGGCGGGTGCGAATGACCCCGCGTCGCCCACGCGCCAGATCGACGCCGTGACTGTGCCGCGCCAGCCGGGTTCGGCGCAGAAACCGTTATTGTATGGTCTTGCGCTTGATAATGGCTGGAACCCCGCGACGATCATCGAGGACGCGCCGCTGGCCGAAGCCATCGGCACCGGCCTGCATAACTTCAAAAATTACAGCAACACCTATTACGGCCGCATCACGCTGCGCGAAGCCTTGGGAAATTCGCTGAACATCCCCGCGTTGAAAACAGTCAATTATGTCGGCAAACAGAAATACCTGACGACCCTGCACCGTCTCGGCTTTGAAAGTCTTAATCGCGGTGTGGAGATTTACGACGAAGGCCTTGCGCTCGGCAATGGCGAGGTCACGCTGCTGGAAATGGTGCAGGGGTTTGCCGCTCTTGCCAATCGCGGCGTGTCGCGCCCGTTGCGATACCTTGCCGACGATGCCGGCCCGCGCGCGCAGGAACGCGTGTATTCGCCCGAAGCCGCTTCGCTGATCGGCGATATATTGTCAGACCCCTGGGCGCGGCGGCTTGAATTCGGCAATGGCAGCGTGCTGAATTTTCCCATGCAGACGGCGGCGAAAACAGGCACTTCGACCGATTACCGCGACGCATGGACGCTTGCCTATAACCACAAGTATGTCGTTGGCATGTGGATGGGCAACCTTGACCATTCCCCAACAGACGGCGTGACGGGCTCGACCGGCCCCGCGCTTGCGGTGCGCAGCATTTTTAGTGTCTTGAACCGCATGACACCGCCGCAAAAACTATGGCTGTCGCCAAAACTCGTGCAGAAAGATATCTGCATCGAAGATCCGCGCGACGCGTCGCGCTGCTATAACCGCTCAGAATATTTTATCGATGGCGGCGCGCCGGATGCGCGGCTGGCGCAACCCCCGCGTTTTGAAATTGTGAAGCCGACGGCCGGACTGCGTATGGCGCTCGACCCCCGCATCCCGATGGATCGCCAGAAAGTGCCTTTTACCATGCGCGGGTTGCAGCCGAACCAGACTGTTGAATGGATTCTGAATGGTCAAAGCATCGGCACTTCCGGCGAAAAATTCATGTGGCCGTTGTCGCGCGGCAAGTTCGTGCTGGCCGCGCGCGTGATGCAGGACGGAAAACTGGTGCATGCGACGCCGGAAATAGATTATACGGTGCGTTAGACTTTTCCGCGCAGCACGGCTGTGCCGTCGAAGGCGCGCGCCGCATCGCCTTTCATCAATCCACGGAACGGGCGCGCCAGCACCAGAAACGGCGCGAGCAGTTTTAGAAAATGACGGAGTGATTTGGTCACCGCCGCATCCTGACAGGCAGCGCGGTACGCATGCCAGCCTTTTTCCGCCGCATCACTGCCGAAGCGCGCCGCGCTGCAGCTAAACAACCATATTTCCCGCGCCTGACGGTCGGGCAGGGGGATGCCCGATGTGTCCACATCTTCCTCGAAATCGATAAAGCCGATTTTGTTGTCGGGTGTTAAAACAAAATCATTCAGCTTGCCGCGCCCGTGCGACAATCCGGCCTTGTGGGTTTGCGCCAGCGCAACGGCGCAGCGGCAGATCAGCGCGTGGCGCGCCGCGTCATCCATCGTCAGGTCTTTTTGCAATTTGCGTTCGACCATCTCGCCAAGGTCGTTCATGGCGATCCACGTATCGCCTTGCCCCAGTATCTCCGGCACGATAAATCCTGCACGGCGGAATTCCGCGCTGCGCCATGTTTCGATACGCAGGCCTTCCGCGCCGCCGGGGTTCGCGGTGGGGCGCAGGATGGGAAGTCCGATAATGCCGGCCAGAATCCGCTGCAGCTTGGTCCAGCCTGTGCCCTTGGGCGGCACGGATTTTTTGAGCCAGACCTGCCGGCCCCGCCATTCCAGCTTCGCTGTGCGCCACTTCATTTGCGGCAGTGCAGCAGAAGCGAATTCTTCGATGGAGGGATGCTGATCGGTCATGTTCTTTTACTACCATGAAAACAGGGCGTATTCCACGCCGGCAGGCAGATGTTGAACACCCGTTGCGGCGCACCATATTAACAACAGGATATTGCCTCTGGACCGGCATCTTTACATATATTTATGCGGGAATCTTGCGTAACCACCGGTTCCGTGACAATATTCTGCTTCTCTTTCAATTGGCTATATTATCGATCAACGTCAGGACTCCATGAAGAAGAACAAATCCGGCTCCGGCCATATCGTCCTTACCTCGCACCCGCCACGCGACAGCAAGGTGCCGAAAATCACCTGGGGCGCGCCGACGCTGAAGGAACGCGGCCCGATCATCGCCAGCATGTCCGACCATCAGGGCTCGAACGTCATCGGCGCGTATTCCGGCGCTTATTCGGTTTACCGCGCGGTTGCGGTTGCCATCGGCGCGCTCGACCCGCTGCACGTGCCTGATTTGACGAACACCAAACCGGCAGAACCCATCGGCCCGTTCCCGCAATGGAGCGACCCGAACAAGATCGTGAGCCTGGACCCCTGGGGCCATATGGCGGGCGACGAGTTCGAGGACATCCGCAAAAAAGGCCTCGATGTGCGCCCCACGATCGCCGTGACCAAGGCTCATATCAACATGCCCGAAATCAAGGATGCGATCGAAGCCGGCCGGTTGAAGCCCGATGGCGACATCCTGACGAAAAACGGCGACGTGAAAGTGACCAAGGCGGCGATTGACCCCGTCTGGTACCTGCCCGGCATCGCCAAGCGTTTTGATATCGACGAAAACGACCTGCGCCGCGCGCTGTTCGAACATTCGGGCGGCATGTTCCCCGAACTGGTCACGCGCCCCGACCTGAAAGTGTTCCTGCCCCCCATCGGCGGGCATACGCTTTATTTCATCGGCAACCCCGCGACGATGCACGACAAAAACGTGAAACTCGCCTGCCGCGTGCATGACGAATGCAACGGATCGGACGTGTTCGGATCGGACATCTGCACTTGCCGCCCGTACCTCTGCCACGGCATCGAAATTTGCATCGAGATGGCGCAGCAAGGCGGCAACGGCCTGATTGTCTATAACCGTAAAGAAGGCCGCGCGCTCGGCGAGGTCACAAAGTTCCTTGTTTATAACGCGCGCAAACGTCAGGAAGGCGGGGATCGCGCAGATCAATACTTCCGCCGCACCGAATGCGTCGCGGGCGTGCAGGACATGCGCTTCCAGGAATTGATGCCCGATATCTTCCATTGGCTGGGCATCACGCATATCCACCGCTTTGCATCCATGAGCGACATGAAGTTCAATGCGCTGGCGAATGCGGGCATCACGGTGGGCGAACGTATCGAGATTCCGCCCGAGCTGATCCCCGCCGACGCCGCCGTCGAGATGGAAGCGAAAAAAGCCGCCGGCTATTTCGCCCAGACCGAAGTGAAATCGCAGGACGCGCTGAAGGATGTCAAAGGCCGCGGCCTCGAAGAATAAGCATTATCATAAGGACCGGATAAAATGGCAGAGAACCAAGTCATCGTCATCGATCACCCGCTGGTACAGCACAAGCTGTCCGTCATGCGCAGCAAGGACACCAACACCAACGACTTCCGCAACCTGATCCGCGAGATCTCCATCCTGATGGGATACGAAATCATGCGCGATTTGCCGATGGAGGAGGTGGAGATCGAAACCCCGCTGGAAAAAATGAAATCGAAAATGCTGGCGGGTAAAAAATTGTGCGTCGTGCCGATCCTGCGCGCTGGCACGGGCTTCCTTGATGGTCTGCTGCAACTGGTGCCGCTGGCGCGCGTCGGCCATATCGGCCTCTACCGCGATCCCGAAACGCTGGTGCCGGTCGAATACTACCTGAAGCTGCCCGATGATATGCCGCAGCGCCGCGTGATCGTGGTCGACCCGATGCTGGCGACCGGCAATTCCGCCATCGCCGCTGTCGAGCGCGTGAAGGATTCCGATGCGACCGACGTGAAATTCATGTGCCTGATCGCATCGCCCGAAGGGTTGAAGGCGTTCCACGAAGCGCATCCCGATGTGCCGGTTTATACCGCCGCCATCGACCGCGAACTGAACGACCACGGCTATATCCTGCCCGGCATCGGCGATGCGGGCGACCGGATCTTCGGCACGAAGTAATGCGTCAACTGCCACGGCTGAAAAACCTCCGCGCGGTCATTTTCGACCGCGACGGTACGCTCAACGCATCCGGGCCGGATAGTAATGGCGGCTATGTGCTGGAGCCGGCACAGCTGGCCTATCTTCCCGGTGTTGAAACCGTCCTGAAAGACCTGCATGAACGCGGCGTGTTGCTGTTCGTCTTTACGCAGCAGAATTGCGTGACGAAAGGGTTGATCGACGAGGCGGGGATTGATGCGCTGCACGACATCATGCAGGCGCAAATCTCGCCCGCAGCTTATAAAGGATTCTATTTCAACACGCAGGCCTGCGCGGGCGATGACTGGAGCAAGCCCGGGCCAGGGATGCTGAATGCCATTTTGGCCGCACATCCCGAACTGAACGCTGCCAACTGCCTTGTCGTGGGCGATGCGGTGCGCGATGCGGAATCTGCCGCAGCGGCGGGTCTGCCCTTTGCCTTCGTCGCCAGCGACCAGAAAGACAAAACAGCGGAGGCGCGTAAAGCAGGCCTGCCGTTTTTCGACAACCTTGCCACGCTGTTCGACGCGCTGGATGCGCCGGTGCCCTATGCGGCATATGTTATCCTTGAATCCTCGCGGGAAAAGCTGCTGGAGGCGTTTGCACCGAAATATCCCGATGTGGTCGCGCATCACATCACGCATAAATACGACGCGAAAGAAACCGACCTGCCGCCCATGCCGCAACGCGTGCGTGTGACGGGCTATCACGACAGCGGCGCGATCGAGGTTCTGGTGGCCGAGGTGGATGGTGCGCGGCACCAGAAACGGCAAGGCGATGAACCGCCGCGTTATTACCACATCACCCTGTCGCTCGACCGCGCGCAAGGCGTAGAACCCAAAAATTCAAATGATGTACTGCAAAAGATTGTGGCGCAATTCGGTGAGGCGGCGCTGGATAACCTGCCCGAACCTGTGGCGGTTGCCGTCATGCCGTCATTGCTGATGGATTGAGGTTACGGTTTCATCCCGCCGGCTTTAGCGGCGGGATTTGGCGCGCTCGGCTTTTTTTCGGCCAGGATCTCCCCGATTTTCTCGAGTGCGGCCATTGCATCTTCCGGTGTCATGGCTCTGCCGCGCGGCGACCCGCCAACCGATTCACGCCCGCCCCATGCGCCCAGTTTGGGGAATACGTTCTTTAGTCCGCCGGTGCCGAAGAGCTCCTCGGCTACGCCTTTGTTGGGGCAGGACAGGCCCATATTTTTATTGTCGCGGTTATAAATCAGCACGACAGGGTTCACCCAGCCGGCGGCCTTGTCCGATGGTTGTTCCTCGACGCGGCCATGCCATGTGTTAAATCCGAAAACTTCGGAATGGTGGATCAGGCAGACGCCGCCCTTGATGGTGGCTTTGGCAAGGTCCTGTCTGGCGGTCTCGACATTCTTTTCCTCGCGCGCCTTGGCTTCGGTCAGCCTGTCCTGCAATGCGGGCGGCGGGTTGTCGAGGTTTTCGCTTAAATATTTCCAGCCCATGACGGCATCGACCGCGCCCTGTTGCGTGCGGTTGGTTTTGCGATGATCTGTGTCCCACAGCGACAGGAACCCGCCATAGGGCAGGCTGAAAAGATCGCGGCCAATCGGGTCGGTGTCCATGAGTCCGATTGTTTTTCCGAGCGTCACCGTCGCGGCATTGACGGGGATTAGCCCCGCCAGCGCGGCAATCGCAAATGACGCATCGCCATCGCAGGCACCGACGACGACAAAGCGCGGATCATGCGCCCGCGCACCGGCATGGTCGCGGATGGCGCGGATGGAAACGGCCTCCAGATGTGATCTGTCTTCATGGTGGTCCATCACTAGGTCATCGACGATACTGTGCCCGTTGATCGAACATTCGACAGGGCAGTAGCCTTGCGCCACCAATTCCCGCACGGTCTTTTCATCATTTGATAGAATAACTTCCATGACCATGATTATGCGTCAGTAGGCGTTAAATTATGGCGAATACCCTTAAAGTGCATTGAATTTTCAGGGTAATTTGGCGCATATTTGACCAAAACAAAGCGGTACTATAGTATGTAAGGCATCAGAAACAACACAGCAGGTAATGATGTTCGATAACCTCCGGCGCAAGTGGCGCATGAACCGCGAACGCGATGAACGCAAACAGGCGGTTTACGACACCATCCAGACCGGCAGCGAACAACAGGTGAAAGACGCGGTTCGCGCGTTGTTTCCAAATGATATGGATGATGCGGACAAGGGCTGGGCGACCAAGCTGGCGATAGACCGGCAGAACGTGGATATTTTCCGAACACTGATGGGATATATCGACAATCCGAACCAGTTGGTCACCTATACCTCCAACAGTTATACCTACAATTTCTCTCCCATCGATTACGCGCTGAACGAACGCCGCACTCATGACATCGCCCTGTTCCTTGCGACCGATCCGCGCACCGAGATCAAGGGCAAGATGCTGGACGACGCCAAGAAAAACGGCATGCAGGGCGTTGCATCCATGCTGGCCAAGCGCATCGCGGAAATCAGGCGGGAAGAGGCGGCGCAGCTGGACCGCGAAGCCGCCGGCATCAAAACGCCTGCAGCGCCCGCACCCGCCGAACCCGTGAACGACAGCAACCTGAACCCCGGCGAAAGCTGGGCGCTGATGTCGAAAACAAGCATCGCGCATGTGACGACCGCCGAAGCGATCGGGCGTAAACTGACCGAGATTTTCAACTTCGAAAGCCGCGAGCGTGTGCTGATCACCGAAAACCTGAAAACCGGCGCCGAAAACATGGGCAAGCCCGAAGGTTTCGACGCGATTTCCGAAGCCAGCGTGAAGGCAGCCGAAGTCATGCTGAAACAGCTGACCGCGCAGGCGGCAGGGAAGACGTTTACGCTTTAAAGGAACTGCTTAGCCCCCTCTCCCGCAAGCGGGAGAGGGGATCAAAGAGTTAGTCGCGTTCGTTCAGCCACTTGCCGATCGATGGCGGCACCAGTGCTTGAGCGCTACCCGACACGTAAATGCCGATATGGCCGCCCTTGAACGATACTTCCTGATAATCGGTCGAGCCGATTGCCTTGCCCATCGGCTTCGACGCGGACGGGGGCACCAGATGGTCGTCGAGCGCATAGACGTTCAGCACGGGGCAGGTGATGTTTTTCAGGTCGACGATCTCGCCGCCCAGGTCAATACCGCCCTTCAGCAGCTTGTTGTCCTGATAGCAATCCTTGACGAACTGGCGGTAGCATTCGCCAGCTTGGTCGGGGCTGTCGAAGATCCATTTTTCCATGGTCATGAAGTTGCAGACCGCTTTCTGGTTGTCGAGGATATCGACCATGTCGATATATTTCTGCGCAATCAGGCGGTAGGGCTTCAGGTTAAGGAACGTCCAGTTCATCAGGTCGCCCGGAATGTTGCCCATGCTATCGACCAGCAGGTCGACATCGATGTGCTTGATCCACTGGCCCAGCATGTTGTCGGGCGTGTGGAAATCGACCGGCGTGACCATCGTCACAAGGTTTTTGACTTTGTCCTGATGCAGCGAGGTGTAGCAGAGCGAGAACGCGCCGCCCTGGCAGATGCCCAGCAGGTTGACCTGTTCCGAACCCGCATGTTCGCAAACCGCATCGACGCAACGATCCAGATAGCCGTTGATGTAATCATCCATCGTCAGGAAGCGGTCGGAGCGGTCGGGATAGCCCCAATCGATCAGGTAGACATCTAGGCCCTGTTCCATGAGACCGCGCACGGTGGAGCGGTTTTCCTGCAGGTCGGTCATATAGGGGCGGTTGACAAGCGCGTAGGAAATCAGCATCGGCGTTTTGTTGGTCGCCGCTTTGCCGTTCGGGTTTTTATAGTGGTACAGCGTCACCTTGTCTTCGGTGTAGATCGCTTCTTTTTCCGTCACGCCGGAGGGCAGGTCGCCCACGCTGCGCAGGTTTTTCATGCCTTCGGCCAGCTTCGTGTTGAAGTTGGTGATTTCTTTCAGGATCTGGTCGGGTTGCAGTTGAATGGCGGACATGATTATTTGCCTCCCTTTTTAGCGGGTTTCTTGGCTTGGCTGGGCGCGCCAGCCGCTTTTGCCTTGGGCGACTTCACGCCGCGGATTTCGTCGATGGCCTTGCGCAGTTCGATATTCTCGCGGCGCAGTGCGTGCAGGCGCTGGTGCAGGCTGTCGACTTCGGAACGGGTCGGCAGGTTGAACTGGTCGGCGATATCGTCGGTCAGCGTGTTCATCTGGCCCTTGAACGCCATCAGCGCGTTCACGACTTCACCATACAGTTTTGTGTATTCGTCCGAGGTCGCGTAGCGCGCATAAACGTCTTCGCAGACATCGACCCATTTCGCATAGACTTCTTTGAGCGAGGTGAGGGGGGCGGCATCAGCGGGCGGGTTCGCCACATATTCCTGGAATTTCTGCACAGCCTCGATGCCGACCTGCGCCATGGCGGCGTTGTATTTGCGGGTCTGCTGTTCGAACTCGTGATACAGCTTGTAGAGCAGGTTCCACGCATCCTGCTTTTCACGGGTATAACCGATGCCGGGCAGGGAGGCGTAGAAGCCGAAGGGGTCGAAATTCTGGAAGCTGCCTGCGCCCTGCACATTGTTCCACGGCTGCGCCGAGGTCCAGGCGGCGGGGTTGAACCCTTGGCCCGCGAAGGGGTTACCACCGAAGCCCTGACCGAACTGGCCGAACGGGCCGCCGCTGTTGAAAGCCGATGCCCAGGCGTTGCCGCCCTTCATGAAGCTTTCCGACACGTTTTTCCACGCATTGGCAGGATCATAGGGCTGGGTGTTGGTTTGCAGCATGCCGAGGAAGAAGGATTGCAGACCCTTCAGCCAGTCACCGGTCATGTCGTTCACGGGCTTGTTCTGGCCCGACCATTGCGCGAATTGCTGCTGCATGTCGAGGAACTGCTTGCCAGCCTGTGTGAAGAATTGCTGGTACTGACCTGCGCCCGGCAGGGTCGGGGAGAGGTTCTTCTGCCATTCCTGAAAGAAGCCCGCCCACTGGCCCTGCATATCGGTTGCGGCCTTCACCTGCTGGTCGAAATAGGCGCGCTGGTTCTGGAACCAGTTGTCCCAGTTTTGCGTCGTGCCTTCTTTGGGTGCGTCTGTCGAATTCTGTGCGGATTTGGTGGCGGCCATGAGTGTAATCTCCGGTTTGATGCCCAATAAAAAATGATCTGGTATCTGAGTATATCATAACATGGTGCGCCGCAACAAAAATCCAAGCCCGTGTTTCGGGAAAACGCGGTTTTATTGGAGAATTCGCTTGCGGGGGTGCAGCAAAAAAGTTATGTTATATCCGCTGCCGAGAGACTTTGGGGTCGTTATTTTGCGGCGCTTGGGCTTTCAGGCAATGAAAGGTTGCTATTGCGGTTTTAATTACTTAATTTCAGGGAGCTTCCACCAATGACCCCGACCACGGCCAATGTCATGAAACAAGAATCTGCCCAAAAATCCATTCAGAACGACAATCCCCCCGTCGCAGGCACCGTGCCCCGTATCTGCCTTGTCACTGGCGGCACCGGCGGCATCGGCAGCGTGATCTGCCAGCGCCTTGCCAAGCAGGGCCATGTGGTCGCCACCACCTACAGAAACGAAGAAAAAGCAAAGGCTTGGAAGGCCGAAATGGCCAAGCTGGGCTATACGTTCCACATTTACAAATGCGATGTCGCCAGCTTTGAAGACACCGGTAAATGCATCAAGGCGATCGTGGCCGATCTGGGCCCCATCACCGTGCTGGTCAACAATGCCGGCATCACCCGCGACAGCACGCTGCGCAAAATGACGATCGACCAGTGGCGCGACGTGATTTCCAACGATCTCGACAGCGTGTTCAACGTGACCCGCCCCGTGCTGGATTACATGCTGGAAAGCAATTTCGGCCGCATTATCAACATCTCCTCGATCAACGGGCAAAAAGGCCAGTTCGGTCAGGCGAACTACGCGGCGGCCAAGGCCGGCATGCACGGCTTCACCAAGGCGCTGGCGCAGGAAGTTGCGAAAAAAGGCATCACCGTCAACACGATTTCGCCCGGCTATATCGATACCGACATGATTCAGGCGGTGCCTGAAAACGTGCGCCAGAGCATCGTGGCGCAGATCCCCGTCGGCCGCTTCGGCAAACCCGAAGATGTGGCGCATGTGGTGTCTTTCCTGATGCAGGATGAATCCGGTTTCATCACCGGCGCGAACCTGGCCACCAATGGCGGCCATTTTATGGATTAATGAGCAAGAAGTAGAGGAACGGTCAACATGCGCGTCATCAAGAAATATCCCAATCGCCGTCTCTACGACACCGAGAAAAGCTCGTATATTACGCTTGCCGAAGTGCACAAGATCATCAAGTCCGGCAAGGACTTCAAGGTTGTCGATGCCGACAGCGGCGAAGACATCACGCGCTCGATTTTGGTGCAGATCATCATCGATCAGGAAAACGGCGAGACCCCGATTTTCACGACCGATATGCTGACCAAATTCATCCGCTTCTATGACGATGCGGCGCAGAACCTGTTCGGCGAATTCCTCGAAAAAAACATGCAGATGTTCACCGAACAGCAGAAGCAGATGATGGGCGGGTTGATCGACAACCCTGTCACCCGCATCGTGCAGGAAACGACCGAACGCAACCTGCTGTTCTGGCAGGACATGCAGCAGAAATTCCTCGACATCGCGACCAGCGGCATCCGCCCTCCCGCGCCCGAAGCCGAAGACGACGAGCCGAAGTCGAAGAAAAAGCGGAAGTAATTTCCTTCTTCAAATCTTTGATTTTTAATAGTCCTTCACACAGGGATATTTGCCATGTTTAAAACTGTAAAGCATATTTCCGATATTCAGCCCGTCGTCGCGCAGAAAAAAGAGATCAAGTTCTTTCGCCAGCCGAACGGCGTCACGCTTGGCTGCTACCTTTTCATGGATAAAGATACATTCGAGACGCCCGAGGCGCTCGAATGCCGGGGTATCTGTTTTGGTGAAGATGGCGCAGTTGTTTCCCGCCCGTTACACAAATTTTTCAATGTTGGCGAAAAGGCGTGGCTTGCCCCTGAGCAGGTCAAGGCAAGAACGGATATCGTCGGCATTTACGAGAAAATAGATGGCTCGATGTTGGCAACATGCTGGGTAAACGGAACGCTGCATTGGCGTTCCAAGCAGTCATTCGAATCCGAGGTTGTCAAACTGACGCGAAAGTTTCTGGCTGAACCCGATAATGCGCATATTGCCGCTTTCGCCGAAGAAGTTGCGAAAAGCGGCATGACGGCGATTTTCGAACTCACGCATCCGGAGGCGCGTATCATTGTCGCTCCGGATAAGCCCCGCCTGCGCTTGTTGCATATTCGTGACAATATAACGGGGGCGTATGTGCTGCTCGATCCTTCTCATGCCGTTCACGGGATGATTTCCAAATTTGATGTTCCCCGCGTCGCGCGCGTCGAGGGCGCGGATGTAGCGGAAATCCTTTCATCCCTGGAGGGCATGAAAGATAAGGAAGGTTACGTTATCCAGTTTGCGAATGGCGACATGGCAAAGATCAAATGCCCTTGGTATTCGCGACTTCATGACGCGGTCAGTTTCCTACGCGAGCGTGATATTGCATGGCTTGCGCTGGAAAACAGGCTTGACGACGTCAAGGCCGCCTTGATCGAACTCAAAATCGATCTTTCCAAACTCAATGATGTTGAAACCCGCTTGAAGAATGCCCTCACGTCACTCATTGATGAAATTGAAGTTGCCTACGAAGCCGACAAGCATCTGGACCGCAAGGATTTTGCGATCAAGAATAAAGAGCATCCGCTCTTCGGGCTTGTGATGCTGAGATACGCAGGCAAACAGATCGACATCGCCGATTGGTATGGCCGCAACCGCCTGCGTGACGAGTTCAGTCTCAAGACGCTCGCAGATGACGCGCTGGCGGAAGCGCTGGACGGATAATCTGCCTTACTGAAAGCGGGGTGTCGGAGTGCCAACCCTGAAATATCAAATCTGTATGAGTTTTTCAAAAACAGCTTGACGAATCTCTAATACTTCCATTATTCTAGAACTATGGACATACAAGAAGCCCTTATCGCCTTTGACGCGCTCTCGCAGGAAACCCGTTTGAAGGTTTTCCGGCTGCTGGTGGAGCATGGCACAGCGGGCGCACCGGCGGGCAAACTCAGCGATAGGCTGGGCATCCCCGCCAATACATTGTCGTTCCACCTGTCGCATATGGCGAATGCCGGCCTTGTGCAGTCAAGGCGGGAAGGGCGGTCGATTATCTACAGCGCGAATTTCCCGTTTTTTACGGGACTCATCCGCTTCATGGTCAAGGACTGCTGCAGCGTCGAATTCGCCAGCATCCGCGACGACAAGGCAACAGGCTGCAGCGTCATAGAACTTGCCGACTGCTGCGCGCCACAAACGAAGGGAAAGAAATCATGAAACGTCTCCATATCCATGTCGGGGTCGAAGACCTTGCGCATTCCATCCGTTTTTATTCCGCGCTGTTCGGCGCTGAACCCGTCAAGACCAAGCCCGACTATGCGAAATGGATGCTGGAAAGCCCGCATGTCAATTTCGCCATTTCCACCCGCGCGGGCGAGACGGGTGTCAACCACCTGGGCATCCAGGTCGATGATGAATCCGAACTGGCCGAGCTGCGCGACCGCCTGAAAAAAGCCGATATGGATGTGCAGGACGAAGGCGAAACCGTCTGCTGCTACGCCAAGTCCGAAAAATCATGGGTGCAGGACCCTGCGGGAATTCCGTGGGAAGCCTATCGCACCATGGAAGACGCGGAAATTTTCAAGACGGAAAAAACCGCATCCGCCGAAGCGTCCGGTTGCTGCGCGCCTGCGGAAAAAACGTCATCGGGCGGCTGCTGCGGATAATGTCGGCTCCATTGAGAATACTGATCCTTTGCACGGGAAATTCCTGCCGCTCGATCATGGCGGAAGGGGCGCTGAACCATCTGGGGCAGGGGCGTATTATCGCGCATAGCGCGGGCAGCAAGCCTGCTGGCTATGTGCATCCCAAAAGCTTCGAGCTGCTGTCATCGAAAGGCATCGCAACCGGCGGCTTCCGCAGCAAGTCATGGGATGAATTCGCCGATACGACATTCGATGCCGTCATAACCGTCTGCGACAACGCTGCGGGCGAGGCATGCCCCGTCTTCATGGGCGCGCCCGTCAAGGCGCATTGGGGTGTTCCCGATCCCGCCCACGCGACCGGCACAGATGCCGAAATCATGCAGGCGTTCGAAGCGGCCTATAAAACGCTGGAGGCGCGGATCAAGGCGCTGCTGGCATTGTCGCCCGGGCTGGACAAGAAAGACTTCGCTGCCGCCCTGCGGCATATCGGAGAGAGTGTGTCGTGAACCTGCCGCGCCGCCTGACCACCGAATTCATTGGCACAGCCTTTCTGCTGATGACTGTCATCGGTTCGGGCATCATGGCCGAACGGCTGGCGCAGGGAAATGATGCGATTGCGCTGCTGGCCAACAGCCTTGCCACCGGCTGCGCGCTTTATGCCCTGATCCTGATTTTCGGGCCTGTATCGGGTGCGCATTTCAATCCGGCGGTGACGCTTGGCATGGCACTGGAAAAGCGCATCGCGAAAACCGATGCCGCTGCCTATACCGTTGTGCAAATTATGGCGGCCTTCGCAGGCGTTGCGCTCGCGCATTTAATGTTCGGCGAGCCGCTGTTTACTGCATCCGTAAAAATCCGTACGGGCGGCGGGCAATGGCTGTCTGAATTTATTGCTACCTTCGGTCTTCTGTCTGTGATCTGGGGTTGTGTACGGCACAAAATTCCCGCCGTGCCTGCCGCGGTGGCATGTTATATCACGGCGGCCTACTGGTTTACGTCATCCACATCCTTTGCCAATCCCGCCGTCACTTTGGCGCGCGGCTTTAGTGACAGTTTCGCGGGTATCCGGCCGGAGGACGCAGCTGGATTTATCATGGCACAGCTGGCGGGTGCTATTGCAGCGACGCTGGTCGCCCGTTACTGGGCAGTTTCACCTACTGGAAATCAATCGTAACCCGGCGGTTTTTCTGTTCAGGCTGGCCGTCGGGCGTGTTTACGGCGGGCTGGTGTTCGCCGAAGGATTGTTCCTTGATGACCTTGTTGTCGATGCCGGCGGCTGTCAGGGCATCGCTGACGGCGTCGGTGCGGCGTTCCGACAGGCGGTCGTTGTATTCATCGGGGCCGGCCTTGTCGGCATGACCGGATACGGTCACCATGCTGGGCTTGCGCGAGGTGATTTCGGTCACGGCCTCCGACAGGGTCTGGGCGGCATCGCCGCGGATATTCGATTTATCGAAGTCGAAATATAAGGTGTAGGTCTTGGGCGCCGGTGCAGGGGGCGGTTCGGCGGCAACGGCGGCGGGGGCGACCACTTCGGTCACGGCTTCGGCCACGGCCACGCGCTCAAGGGCGCAGCCGCGACGGATGAAACCTTCGGGCGGAGCCACGTATTTCTGGCAGTTTTCGCGATGCTCGTATTCAAAGTAACGCGCCCAGTGGCGGCGGTCGCGCTTGAACTCCTCGTCGGTCAGGCCGAGGTAGTGGATCGAGCCGACTTCGGCCTGCTGCGCCTGAACGGCCTTCGGCATATAAAATGCGCTGGCGGTAAGGGCTGCGGCGGCAACGGTGAGGGTGAGCATCTTGCGTGTCATGGGGCGGTCTCCCAATAAGGTGGCGGTTAAACTCTGCAGTCCAACCATAAATTGTGGCGGCTTGTTCCGTGGCAGGCGGGTAATTTTATTATCAGGAACGTGCCTTATCCATTATACCAGCCGGAAGTTAACAAATTGAAAATGTTGAATTTATTGGCAAGAGTTGACAAAAACCCCCGAAATCCTATATGTTGCATAGCAGCAATGGTGCGGTGCAGCATTGTGATTCTTTAGGCGATTTAGGACTTCAATAAAACAACACGACAACCCTTAGGAGATACACCATGAACAACGAAATCTTCGAAACCCTGAACAAACTGACCCAGCAGACCCTCGCGAACTGGCAGAAACTCGGCGAAACCAACCTGAAAATCAGTGAAAAACTGCTCTCCGAGCAAGTCGAGCTGACCGCTGCCCTGGTCGAAGCGACCACCGCACAGGCTGAAGCAGCTGCAAAAACCAAAGACGTGAAAGAACTGGCTTCCCTGCAGGCTGAACTGGCTCAGGAAACCGGCAAGCTGCTGCTCGACAGCGCTCGTTCGGCTGCCGACATCATCGCTGAAGCTGGCAAAACCTACAACCAGCTGTTCGAAACCACCCTGAAAGCGACTGCTGACTACGGTCAGAAAACCGCTTCCAAAGCGAAAAAAGCAGCGTAATATAAGCGCCAGCTTTTAACTCTTCTTAGTCGGGATGCAGAAATGACAAATAGCGCAACTGCAAAAAAGGTAGCCCTCGTGACGGGCGGCGTTGGTGGCATCGGATCGGCAATCTGCCGTGAACTTGCCCTCCAGGGTCAGCAAGTTATCGCGGGCTACCACCCGGCGGAAGAAAAAACGGCGCAGGCGCGCCTTGCCGAATGGAAGCAGGAAGGCCTCTCCATCGACATCGCGTCCAGCGACGTTGCGAATTTTGAATCCTGCGCCGCATCGGCCAAGGAAATCACCGCCAAGTACGGCAAGGTGGACGTGCTCGTCAACTGCGCGGGCATTACGCGCGACAAGACGCTGCGCAAGATGAACCCTGAAGACTGGCAGGCCGTCCTCGATGTTGACCTGAACAGCCTGTTCAACGTGACCAAGCAATATATCGACGGCATGACCGATCGTGGCTATGGCCGTATCGTCAACATCTCGTCGGTCAACGGCAAGAAAGGCCAGTTCGGCCAGACCAATTACTCGGCCGCCAAGGCTGGCGTGCATGGCTTCACCATGGCGCTCGCGCAGGAAGTCGCGCGCAAGGGCATTACCGTCAACTCCGTCTCCCCCGGCTATGTGGAGACCGCGATGACCAAGGCGATCCCCGCCGACATCTCCGCCGCTATCGTGGCGCAAATCCCGCTCGCCCGCATGGCGCAGCCGGACGAAATCGCCTATGTCGTCAGCTTCCTGTGCAACGACCGCGCAGGCTATGTGACCGGCACGAACATCTCCGTCAACGGCGGGTTGTTCATCTCGTTCTAATCATTCATTTGATTGCAAAAAACGCCCTCTCCGTAGCCGGAAGGGCGTTTTTTGTTATTGAATTAAATTGGCATAATTCAGACGGTCGGGTATCATATATAAATCTGTGCTTTCCCAAATGGTCATGGCATGAGCAATCCCAAACCGGAAGACCTCGAACTTAAAAGGCTTTTCAAGTCCGCGACCGTCAAACGCGGCGGAGCTGATTTCTGGATCATCGATAACACCGGTGCCGCCGACCGCGACCTGATCGCGCAGGTATCAAGCGTTTTCGACAAAACCTCCGGCACATCGACAACACTCGACCTGTCATCCGTCGCCAAGGTATCGGATTTGCTCGACCGTTTGAAAGACATCAAGGCGCAGGGATATGATCTTGTTCATGTCACCGGCGGCGACAAATGGCTGTCGCAACGCCAGCCTTTTAACGACGGAACGGCGGGCGCTGCCGCTATCCTGAACATCACGCGGGAAAGCCTTTTTAGTACCCGCGTGATCATGGCGTTTTATCTGTCCGAAAAAAGCATCGCGCATCTGGCTGGTGAAGCGCCCGACCTGTGGTCGTGGCGGGGCGGCATTTACAAGCTGCCGCCAAATACGCCCTCCGCGCCAAAGGCGGGCCTGAATCCTTAACATGAAAATCTGGGTCGATGCCGATGCCTGCCCGAAAGTCATCCGCGAGATCGTGATCCGCGCGGCGGAGCGCACGGGGCTGGAAACGGCCTTTGTCACCAATCAGGCGTTGCGCCTCAACGTCGCGCCGCATATCAAACTGATGCAGGTGCCGGACGGCCCCGATGTCGCGGATGGCCGGATTGTCGAGCTGTGCGCGGCTGGCGACCTTGTGATCACCGCTGATATTCCCTTTGCGGCGAAAGTAGTGGAGAAGGGGGCAACCGCACTGGACCCCGCAGGACGGCTCTATACCACCGAGAACATCAAACAGATTTTGAACATGCGCGATTTCATGGATTCCATGCGCGGCAGCGCGGTGCTGGAAAACAGCGGCGGTGGCGGCGGTCCCGGTTTCGGCCCCAAGGAACGTCAGGAATTTTCCAACCAGCTGGACAGGATTTTGGCGAAGGCCAGAAAGCCGTAATTATCGGTGTGCTTTCGCGATTATCGTCGGCAGCACAAAGAAATCCACCAGCCCCGCAAACCCGACGCAAACGCCCACGATCAGGTGCAGGCCGTCGCCAAGGCCGACCAGCGTCGCAATGCCGCCGATATTCAGCGCAACCGCCGTGCCGGCCAGCATCAAAACCGCGCCCGTGCCGCGCACGATATTGATCACCATGGCGGTGCCGCGGGCTTTTTGTTCGGGTGTCAGGTCTTGTGTCATGCGTATTGCTCGATTTCTTTCTGGTCGCTGATGCGCATGGGCAGCGATTTGAAGATGCCCTTGTGCAGCAGCAGCTTGTAATCCATGCCGTTCTGTTCATCGACGAAGATATTCTTGTGGATGACGAAATGGGAATAGGAACGGGCATCCGTGCCTTGAATAAGAATTTGCAGGCAGCGGCGCACGCGGGCAGGACGGACGCCTTCCTTCGCCACGGAATCCACAATCGCCTTGCCGGGGCGGAAGGGGTAGGCGCGCGTCTTGGAATTCGACAGCAGGATATCGCCCGGCACCGCGATGCTCCACGGCATGCGTTGTTCCATTACCAGTATGCGCTGGGGCGTGAATTGTTCGATGGTGAAATAGGTGCGGAAAGTGTCTTCCTTGCCATCCACGATATGCGTTTCTTCGACCGTCAGCGCGATCGCCAGCGTCACATCGACAAGGTCGGCGGGGTAAAAGTTCGACATGCGCACCAGCACATAGGGCATGCTGGGGTTCCATTGGGTGCTGAGAACGCCGCGCTTCGACAAAATCAAATCCACGCGCGGGCGGATGAAGCGAGCCGTGATAACCGCGCTGAAGAACACGTTTAAAATCACAAGGCCGATCGACATCACCGCGATGATCAGCACGACGGAGGCAATCCGTGCCTCGGTATCCAGGTTCAGCGGCATGTCGTTCGGCAGGTTGATGCCGAAAACGCTGGTCAGCGTTTGCAGCACATCCAGCTTCGCATCCGGCATCGCAAGCCCCAGCAGCAGCCAGCACGCACTAAGCGTGACGACGATGCCGACGGTATATAATGCGGTGATCTTGAAAAAGTCGCGCTGGAACATGAAACGAAGCCCCCTTGGATATGCCCGTTTATAATGTAGCGGGTTGGACTCGAAACCAAAATCACGAATTCAGGACGAATCCATATTGGCACCAAAAATTACCATAACTATCAATAATTTAGTTTTTGGGTAATTTTATTACACAATTATTTCAACGACTTATAGGGCGTTATGCTTTTTATTTGGAAATTAAGCGTAACTTAATTATTATCGAAAATAATAGGTCATGCTTGATAAAGGGCAGACCTTTAGAGGTGTGTAAAAGGCGGTAACCGGCGAATGGCCACAGGGCTCACAGACGCGGCTGGAAAAGTATTCGGAAAGGAAGAGATTGATCGCATTCTCTCCCTGCCCATTACGCAGATGCGTATCGAGCTGAAGCACGCCTATCAGGATAAAGCATTCACGCAGGAACAATTCGAAAACTTCGTTGATCGCCTTGCCAAGGTCGATAACCTCGGCGGGCAGGTTGCTGTTGCGAAACAGGCGGCGGAGAAACGCGAAGTCGGCGACCCCATCGATATCGAGCTGAACTCGCCCGCGAAACAGCTGCTCTGGGCTGCCGTGTTCACACGCATGATGCGCAGCGATGAAAAGGCGAAGGTTTCGGCCAGCCCGCTGTGGAAACAGATGCAGGATACCGTTGGTTTCAACAACGAAGCGATCGGCGTGTCCAAGGTCATCGCTCGTTCGCTGCAAAACGCCGACACGACCTTTGATTGGGGCGCACCCGGCACGTGGTTTTATTACCACCCCAAAAAGAACCATATCAATATAGATATGTATTACACGCTGCTGATGGGCTTTGAACACGTGCGCGCGGTTCACCTGCACGAAATCGGCCACTCGGAACTGTCGAACACCTATTCGCCGACGATGAAGAAGCTGTACGAAAAGGTGAAAATCCTGATCGACCCCAGCACGGCGAACCCGGATGCCGAAAACCCGAACAAGAAAAAGCCGCGCATCAAGATGAAAAAGGCGGAATACCGTCAGTTGATGCTGGATGTCGCCGAATGGCAGCTGCGCTTCAAGCTGTGGCACATGACCGAGGATACGGTCGTCAACCAGTTCTCCGCCAATAAATCGGGCGAGATCAACCAGAACTTCGGCAACTCGCTGAATTACGTCAGCGCGGTGTTGCAAGGCTTTGGCGAATTGATGTCGGGCGACGCGTTCAAGCGCGACGTAAAGGTTTCCACCGACGCGCCACCCGATGCGAACGACCCGAAACGCGCCGCATGGGAAGAAAAGCAGAAGAAAAAAGAAGATGCTCAAAAAGAACGCGCCGAACGCCTGCGCCGCGCGACCACGCCGCTGACCGACGACGAAGTCAAAGAAATCCAGGCCGGCCAGATTTCCAAGGAAATCGCAACCAAAATGTTCGACCAGATCAACACGGCCGTGTTGCTGGCCTATTACGAACAGAACGGCATGTTCCGCGGTGTCGATAAAAACTGGGAACGCCTGCACATCATCCCGGAGGATATCCGTCGCGCGGTCGATGTATCCGGCATCCCGGGCGCCGCTGGCAAGGATGCGTTCGAATACCTGATCGATATGTCGGTCGGTCAGGTGAACCCGAACAAAGAGTTGATGCGCATTCCGCTGGATCGCCAACGCGCGATCACGCATATGGCAGAACAGGTGCAGGTCAAGAAAGCGACGACGTCGTTCCTCGATCTCGCGAATGCTTTTGACGATATGGATGCCGGCGTCGAAAAATCCGAAGCCGAAAACGCCGCCGATTACGCGCGCGAATTGCTGACCAAGCTGAAAATCACCAACTTACCACCCGATGCCGACCCGGTTGAATCGGTGCTGTTCCTTGCCGCCAAGGCGCATGGCATCCGCAACCTGCAGCCGCAGGCCGCCGACCGTATTTTGCAGCATGAGCCTTATAACACCTTGCAAGACAGCTACCGCGCCGTCGTCGGCTATACGTCCGAACAGCGCGGCATGGTCATGGAACATGTCTGGGACACCTATCTGAAGCCCTATGCCGATGTCATCCTCAAAGCCTATGAGGAAAAACTCGACAAAAAAATGGAGCAGAAGAAGGACAAGAAAAACGACCAGAACCAACAGGGGCAACAAGGCCAGCAGGGCCAGCAGGGCCAGCAGGGCGGCAGCGGCAGTTCAAGTGACGGCGAGGGCAGCAGCTCCGGCGGCGCGGATTCCGAGCCCGATATCAGCGACAACGATAATGACGATGGTCAGGGCCAGGACAGCGGCATTGAAATCACTGACGATGAAAACGACGGCCAGTCGAACGACGGCGACCCCTCCGATGACAATGACGGTGAAGGTCAGGAAAACGAAGATCAGGACGGCAAGGGCGGCGCGGGCGACGATGACGAAGTCGAGCTCGACGACGAGGACATGAGCCAGATTGGCGACCTGAATGAAAAGCCGGAAGACGGCCGCGAACAGGAAGCCGCCGAAAACGAAGCCAATGCGAACGACAACGCACAAGACGGCAAAGACCAGAAAGGCAATGACCAGAACGGGCAGGAACAGAAAAGCCAGCCCAAAAAAGTCAGCGACTATAAGGATAAAGAGCCCGCGCGCGAAGACCTGACCGAACAGGAAAAGCAGCAGCGCCGCGAAGCCGCCAAGAATATGCCGGAGGGCAACAAGCTCGACCGCAACACGGCTCAGGATACGCAGGATGTCGATCTTGCTAAACTGGCGAAGGGCGATTACCGCGACTTTAACCGCCGCGTTTATGAATTGTCGCCGGTCATCTCGCAACAGGCGCGCATCTACCAGAACATCCGCGCCGAACAGCGCCGCGCGATCCGCAAGATGTCGCGTGACCAGCATTCCTTCATCGCGCCCGACGGCAACTTCCTTGGCCGTCATGACATGGAAAAATCCCGCCGCACGAAGCTGAAACAGGCTTTCGGCCAGCCCGTGAACGTCGAGGATTTCAAAAAGATCAAACGCGACGAACAGGCCTTTGCTGATTCAACCATCGAAATCATCTCGCTTATCGACGGTTCGGGTTCCATGCCGATGAAAAATCTCGGCAACGGCGTGAATGCGATGGAAGTGGCCCTGCAAAGCGCGGTCATCAACTATATGGCGGCGCGCAAGGCCGGGATTGACGGCTGGATCATCATCTGGGGCAATGCCAAGCCGCTGGTTGTGGCATCTCCCGACATGCCGCTCAAGGAAGTCGGCGAAAACGTGCAGCGCGTGCGCGGCGGCATCAACAGCGGCACGGCGCTGGCGCCCGCGTTTGATACCACGATGCAGACCTTGGCCGAACACCGCAACAAAAACGGCACGATCAGCGGATCGTCGCATATCATGGTCTATTCCGACGGCGAGATTCAGGACGAGGCGGCGGCGGAAAAGCGCATCGAGGCGATCACGGCAGGCACGAAAAACGTCTCTATCGATGTCGCCGTGCTTGTCAGCAAGGGCAGCCGCGAGGCGCCGACCGAGATGGAGCGCATGATTAACAAAATTACGGCGAAAACCGGCGACCGCAAGGTGGGCGTGCTGCGCGGCGACGACGCGCGCACTGTGCCGCTGGAGCTGTCCCGCCGCACCCTGCAGCGCGTGAAGCGTTTCAAGGTCGAAGTCGTGCCGGATGACCGCAAACGCGCCATTTACAAGGCCGTTTCGCGCAAGCTGAACGAAATGTGATTTTTGGATAAAAAGGTTTTAACAGGAGAAACCAAATGGCTGAAGACAAAAAAACCGAATCCCTGATGACCAAGCGCAGGATCGACCTGACGCCCGCGGAAATCGCGAGCCTGAAGCGCCCGGTCGGTATTTCGGGCCTGCCGTATCCCAAGATCAAGCTTGTGGAAGACGCGCAGGGCAACGTCCAGCATCAGGTGCAGATCGTGCAGGATACGCGCAACCCGATCGTGGTGTTCTCCGACATGTCCACGAAAAAAGTCAACGGCATCATGTACCGCGAAATGGCCATCCCCGCGATGATGCACATGACGCAAAAAATCCTTGAACGTACCGATCCCTCGCGCTCCGACCGCATCATCGCTCTCCTCGGTGAAGCGTCCTACGGTAAATCGCACGAGTTCAAGAAAATCGGCCGCATGCTGCACCCCGAAGGCGCGATCCAGGTCGATTGCGGCGGCATGAACATGCACGAAATCCTGTTCCGCACCGTCATCGACTATGGCAAGGGTGTCAAAGACCTATTCGACAAGCGCGTCGAGAGCGGCAAAGTGTCGTCCGATACCCTGGCGACGCTGGAAGAAGAATTCCCCAATTCCGTGATGCGCAAGGAAGACGGCTCTGCCCGCATCAACTGGGACGCTGTCGGCAAGCCCGCAAAGGACGCAGATGGCAAGACGACCGAAGACCGTGGGGATGCCGTGCGCCGCGCGAAAGGCCTGATGGAATTCCTTTATGAGAAAGAAGGCATTTCGGTTCAGCAAAACTCTTTCGGTGTAAAGACGGTACCGGGCGAGCTGTATGAATCATGGGTCACCGGCCGGCCGCTGCTGCTCGACGAACTGACCAAGGCAATCCCCGAATCCCTCGACGTTCTGAACACGGTCACGCAGGTGTTCAACGGCGAAAGCACGTCGGCGCGCGTCTATAACCCGATGTCTGAATCGGGCGACAGCGCCGATAACGACAGCCCCAAATACCTCGATTTCAATGCGCGTGACATGCGTGCCAGCTGGATTTTGGGCGTTGCGGGTAACGAGGCGTCGGACGGTATCACGACCCACGAACTTTCCAAATCGCTTGGCTCGCGCCTGTATGTCATGCGCGTGGGTGATGCGGGGCAGGCGGACTGGGCGCATCGTACGTCGCAGGTCTGGACCGGCCTGCCGCTGACGACGCTTTATACCGTGTTCGGCAAAGCGGCCGAGGCGCAGCCCGAAGCGTTTGGCAAATTCCTCGTCGATCTGCGCAAGCTGGAACTGTCGGCCGACGAAGTGAACGCGATCCCGCCGCACCAGATCGAATTCCTGATGAAATATCCGGACACGGTCAAGGCCGCCAATCAGGTCTCGACCTTCTGGAGCGAGCAGGACCAGCTGTCGCGCGATGACAGCCCGCTGCTGGCGCAGGATGCCTATAAAGGCCTTGTTGACGAATTGGGAGAAGGTGCGCGCAACATCGGCATCACGTTCCGTACCATTACCGCATCGTATAACGACGCCCGCCACACCACGCCGGAGGCGCGCCCGGTGTCGGAAGCGGTCGTCAACCTCGACCTTGCATCGACTTTCAACAACCTTGATACCAGCGTCATCGGGCAGACCGCGCCCGGCTGGCACAGCTTCGGCGCGAATTTGGCCGAAGCGATCCGCTGGAACATCGTCAATGCGACCGTCGGCATGAAGAAAACGCGCGGTGCGCTTATGAAGCTGGCGAAGGACAACGGCATCACGCCCGAGGATTTCAAGGAAGCGCTGCCGAGCGAGGAGATCAAGCCGTTGTCGCAACTCCTGAAGTTCGAGGAAAACCCGGAGATCGGCGGATCCGAAGAGCTGCAGGCGCTGCGCACCATCGCAACTGCCGCAATCCGCGCGCAATTCAAGAATATTCGTCAGTCGGATGAAGGTATCATCCCGATGGTCAGCCTGATCCGCGCCGTGAAGGAGCTAGACGAGCAAAAGCAGGCGGGAGTGAAAACCGTTATCGTCCCCAACGACGACGTCAACACGATCGGCGCGTCGCCTCTGGTGGCGGCACAGGCGATCCCCGTGTTCGACCTGCCCGAAGACGACAACGCGTTCGAGCTGATGGATTATCGCGCGGTGCTGGGCGCCCTGGTTGCACCCAAGTATATGGAGGAAAACCGCGAGCGTTTCTGGCCGGTCGGCCTGACTGAAAGGCTGGACAACCCGCCCGATGCCGAGAACCCCGAGAAAATCGAGCCGTACAACATCAACGAAGGCAAAGGCAAGTGGGGCTTCAACCTCACCGTCCTCAATGCGACGAATGAAAAGCAGGAACAGGTTTATCTGTGGCTGATCGAGGACAAGGCGCGCCTTGAAAAGACGCAGACCGACTGGCACCGTTACATGATGGTCGGGCCGGAGCCGATCTCTCCCGACCTCGAAGCGCAGCTTGCCAAGGGCGGGGTGCAGTATGTGGTCAAGGACGATCCCAAGACCGCCGAAACCGTCAACAAGTTTCTGGTGGAAGGCGCACGCGTGCGCGGCGAAGACAACCAGATGGCGGTAGCCGACGCGAAGGAAGTGACGGAAATGATCGTAAGGGCGTTCGCGGTACAGTGCCCGCTGCCGCGTGTCATGCCGGGCAGCGACCCCAACGAACAGATCATCCCCGAAGATGCGACGCTGGGCGACATGATCCATGAAGCGAAGGAAGCGCCCGCCGTTTTCACCAGCATCATGAAACCGAAAGCGAAAGTGGCAGCACCCGCGCGTTAATTTGAAAGGAATATCCTATGCAAGTGAATGCACAATACATGCGCGACGTGCTGCAAACGCTCGCGCTGCACGAGGCGACCGACAGCGCGGCGCTTGGCATGAACCACGGCAGCCGCATCGCGCGCATCCAGCCGAAAAGCTGGCAGGCCGAGATCATCCGCAAGACCGTCGACCTTAAAAGCGCGATGGATCCGGCCGAGTTCAAGGCGCTGATGGATAATGCGGACGTGCCTGTGATTTTTTTGCCGCACGAAGCCTTCATCACCGCTGAAATCATTGATGGAATCTGCCGCGAATGTCCCTTCAACAAGATGGTTATTTGGGAAGTTTAAGCCCGAAACCGCGCGCGAAATAAAAATGTCTCTTTCCTGTGACACTGTTCTGTGTCATAGTCATCACATTATCAACCCTAACGACGGAGGAAATGAATGAACACATCAGTATTTTCAACATCATTTCCGGGCCTTCGCTGACGACGTAATGTCTCAACCGGCGCCTGGAAGAACTAAACGGTCCAGGTCTCAGCCGGAGAACTACTCAAGCCTCCACTGATATCTAAAGCTCTAGAACTGACAAAGCTCGACTTGCCTCTGCTGGCATTTGGTCTGGATCCGTAACGGTCTTTAACAAAGGGAACGCGGGTGCGTTTAATAAACGCCCTGCATCAAAAGTCATGAGTGACGAAGAAGAGAAAAAAGAGCGGCAGATATCCTACAGGGATGTCATGCGGTTCGCATGGCACTACTGGCGGCCGAATAAATGGTTCGGTATCGCCGCAGCGGCGCTCATGCTCACTTCTGTGAGCATGGACGCGATCGTGCCCATCTATACGGGCAAGATCGTCGATGCGATGGTCGGGCATTCGCCCGGCGACACATCGGCATGGAATGATGCATGGTCTGCGTTCTGGGCGTTCGCCGTCCTCGCGTTCCTGCACCAGGCCTTGCGCGTCGGGTCGCTGTACTTCTGGAACGGTTTCGCGGTGCGCAACCTGCAGAAGATCGTGGTGGACGGGCTGTACAAGGTGCAGCGTTTCAGCTCCGACTGGCACGCCAACACCTTCGCGGGCGGCACGGTGCGCAAGATCACGCGCGGTATGTGGGCCTTCGACAGCTTCGAAGACACGATCCTGATGGGCCTTCTACCCGCGGTCACGATCATGGTGGGCATGTCGATCATGCTCGGCGTGAAACTGCCGCTGGTGGGGCTGGCTGCCGGCACGATGATCGTCATCTACTGCGCTGTGTCGATCTGGATGTCCGTTAAAATCCTCGCTCCCCGCTTCAAGCAGTCGGCTGACGCCGATACCAAAGTGGGCGCGACGCTGGCGGACATCATCACGGGCAACCCGAGCGTGAAATCGTTCGGCGCCGAGGCACGGGAGGACGCGCTGTTTAAAACGGTCGCTGACAACTGGCGCGCCAAGGCGATCTGGTCGTGGCAGACGGGTGTTTCGGCGGATGCGTTCCGCTCGATCTTCCGCCTGTTGATGATGGCCAGCATGGTGGCAACCACGATTTACTTGTGGAAAGCGGGGCAGGCGACGCCCGGCGACATCGTGCTGGTGATCACGACCTTCTTCATCATCGGCGGCTATCTGCGGGATATCGGGATGCATATTTCCCACCTGCAGCGCGCGGTCGCCGATATGGAGGATATCGTGATGTTCTGGATGCGTGAAGACGACGTGCAGGACAACGCGAAGGCCGAGCCCCTGATCGTGAAGCCGTCGCGCCGCAGGGACCTGATATCGTTCCAGGGCGTGGGCTTCAAATACCCCTCGACCGACAAATATATCTATAAGGATATGAGCATAGATATCTCGTCGGGAGAAAAGCTGGCACTGGTCGGGCCTTCGGGCTCGGGCAAGTCCACCTTCGTGAAACTGATCCAGCGTCTGTATAACGTCACAGACGGCCGGATCGTGATCGACGGGCAGGACATCGCGGGTGTCACGATGGAGAGCTTGCGCAAGCAGGTCGCCCTCGTGCCGCAGGAACCGGCGCTGTTCCACCGGTCGCTGTCGGAAAACATCGCCTACGGGCGGCCCGACGCGACGCAGGAGGAAATCGTGGCGGCTGCGAAAAAAGCCTTCGCTCACGAGTTCATCGAAACGCTGCCCAAGGGCTACGATACGCTGGTGGGCGAGCGCGGGGTGAAACTCTCGGGCGGCGAGCGCCAGCGTGTGGCTATCGCCCGCGCCATCCTCTCGGATGCGCCGGTGCTGATTCTGGATGAAGCGACGTCGAGCCTCGACTCGATTTCGGAACACTACATCCAGATGGCATTGGAGGAGCTGATGAAGGGGCGCACGACCATCACGATCGCGCACAGGCTTTCGACAATCCAGAAAGCCGACCGCATCCTGGTGTTCGACAAAGGCGAGATCATCGAGCAAGGCAACCATGCCAGCCTGATGGCCCGCCCGGAATCGAGATACAAGGCCCTGTACGACATGCAGGCTTTGGAACTCGTGACCGATGCCGACCCCGACACCGAACCCAAAAAGCCCCGCATCGTCGCGGCCGAGTAAGGTTTAACAAACAAGGAAAGCCCGCCGGGAAACCGGCGGGCTTTTTTGTTGAAAAGTGCAGGGGAAGGGGCGTATAAATACGGCAATACAGGTACAATAAATGGCAAACCATCCACATATCGGGCATTTGTTGCAGGTCGGGAAATCCAAGGCGATGGGGTTGCTGACTTTGCGTGAAATCGCGGAGCTTGGGCATGACGGCGCAACGCTGGCGCGGCAGTTCAATGCGCGGGCAGGTTATAGCGTGCGGCATTTCAATATCGGCGACAGGATGTGGGGCGACGCGGTTGAGCCGGGCATGGAAAGCCTTGCCGTCATACACCTGCCCTCGCTCCAGAAACTCCTCGACGGTGAAAAAGATCTGTTGAAGCGTCTCGGCTGGCCGCAAACCGCCCCTGAATTCGCCGCCCGTAGCTTCGAGGATTACGTGCTGCGTGACACGGGCGATACCGACAACAGTCGCCTTCAAGCGCTGATCAAGCGTGCCTATGACCACCCTTATGCGGGTGAAAAGAAAAGCCGCATTCGTGGTCTGTTCGGTCTTTAATAAAGATATTAAATCCCCAACTGCCCCAGCGCGTCGCGGATGACTTCTGCGCTGTGCTTCAGTTTGGCGCGTTCATCGGGTTCGAGCGCGGGATAAAGCGCGGGGCCGATACCGGTTGATGATACGATGCGGGGCAGGGACAGTGTCACGTCGTTCACGCCTTCGACGCTGTCAACCGGCGCACAGCAGGTCAGCACGGCGGATTCATCGTCGAGTATCGCTTGAGCGATGCGCGCCATGCCCATGCCGATGCCGTACCATGTGGCGCCCTTTCCACCGATGATCTTATAGGCGGCGCGGCGCACGCCTTCGTCGATGCACGCGCGCACTTCGTCAGTCACGGGGCTTCCGGTCTGCTGCGCGAAACAGGCAAGAGAAATGTTGCCGACATAGGCGCCCGACCAATGCAGCACTTCGGAATCGCCGTGTTCGCCCAGCACATGCGCATGGATGGAATGCGATGACACGCGCAAATGCTGCGCCAACAGGGAACGGAAACGCGCGGTATCGAGTATCGTGCCCGATCCGATAACGCGCCCCGCGCCGCCGCCCGAAAATTTTGCCGCGAAATGCGTCATGATATCGACGGGGTTTGTGGCGTTCAGCAAAATCGCGCCGGGTGCCGCCTTGCGTATGCGCGGGATAATGTCGGCAAAAACATCGCCGTTGCGTTTCAGCAGGTCGAGCCGGGTTTCGCCGGGCTTCTGGTTGACGCCCGCCGCGATCATGATAATGGCGGCATCGGCAAGGTCGTCATACCCGCCCGCGCGCACATCGACAGGATTGGCGAAAGGCGTCGCATGCAGGATGTCTTCGGCCTGCGCCTGCGCCAGCGCGTGGTTTTTATCAACCAGCACCAGTTCGGTGCCGATGCCGCGCAGCGCGCAGGCATAGGCGCTTGCCGCCCCCACATTGCCGCAGCCGAAAATACCGATTTTCATCTGTCATGCTCCTTTTAGTGTGGCGAAGGAGCGCGGGCGGTTACCGGCCTTCGACGCCGAAATAAACCCATTCCTCGCCGATCCGCGCTTTTTTGCCGGGCAGCAGGATCACGCCGTCGACGGGCGACTGGTAAATCATGCCGTCCTCGAAGCGCAAAATGGGCATGCCCTTGGTCACGGGGTCGAGGTGCTGCCAGTCCTTCAGGAACTTGCCTTCGCGGTTTTTCACCAGCATCGCCTTCATGCGCGTGATGGTGGGCGGCTCGCTGTAGGCTTTCTCGAACGGCTCGGCCATGCCGTGATAGGCAAGCGCGGCGCGCAGCGATTTATAGCCGACCACGGCCGATTGCGGATCTTCGTGCAGCCCGCATTCGACAAGCAGCGCCATTTTGCCCTTGGAAAAGGCATAGGTCGTGGTATCGCCCTGCAGCAGGTCTTTCTGGTTTTCGTACATCTCGTTCCAGCCGGTGACCCAGTAGGGGATGTTGAGCGCGGCTGCGAAATCCTTTTGCTCCTGCGTGTCGTTGTCGAGGAACAGGAACGGGCGGCGGCCGGATGAATAGGAATGCAGGTCCAGCAGCACGTCGCATTGGTCGATCAGCGCGACGACGTCGTTCGCCAGCCCGTGTTCATAGCGCAGGACTTTCGGGTGCTGCTTGATAACCCGGTTCAGGTTGACATCCACATAGCGTATGTCGCGCTTATACGCCTCGGGGTTGCAGATGGGCACCATCACCAGCCGCCCGCGCTTCAGTCCGAAGATGCCGCAGCGCAGTTCGACGGCTGTGCGGGCGATCGCATGCGTGCCGCATTTTTCGTTGCCGTGAATGGCGCCGAAAACCAGCAGGGTAGGGCCGGGCTTTTGTGTGTCGAAAACGAGAGTCTCGAGCATGGCAAAACCTCAAGTGACGCCGGACGGCGCGTAAGGATTTTGTACCATATCGCCGCCGCTGCTGGCAATCGGGTGCGGCAGGGGCTCAGATTTTCGGGGCTTTGGGCGCTTTTGCGGCTTTTTTCGGGGCTTCGAACACGATGTTCTGGTTTGCGGCCTCGAAAGCCACGCCCAGGAAACCGGCCTCGGTCAGCGTCTTTTGGCTGTCGAGGTCGAGCAGGGGGACTTTCACAACCGCAGCCGCGCTGTTGAACGCGCCCGTCAGCCGCTTTTCCATCAGGGGGGCGACTTCGGCATACATGTTGTAAAGGTCGGTGCCGTCGGATTTGTCGCAGCCAAGGCTGTGAATGCCGAGGCCTTCTTTCATGAAAACTGTCCAGCTGAAGAAGTTTTCGGTGGTCACTTCGGCCAGCGCGTGTTTCCGGCCCTGCGCATTGGCGACTGCCAGCCATTCATCGACCATGAAGGTCATCAGTTTATTGCCCCGGTAATCGGGATGCACGATGACACCCTGCAGCACGGTCACTTCCTCGGGTTTGGCATCCAGCGCCATGTCGGTCATGCCGGATTTGGGCTGCGCGGCTGTCGGGTGCAGGATCACGCTCTGCGCGACCAGCTTGCCTTCGGATACGATGCCCAGAACGATATTGCCGTTGGCGAAATGGTTTTCGAAAAACGACTTGTCCTTGCGCAGCAGGAAATTCTGCTCGTCGGCTGTCAGGCTGTCGAACACCTCGTCCTGCAGTTTCAGGATCTGGGGAATATCGGACGGGGCGAGGGTGATGATTTCGTAAGAAGCGCCCGTTTTCTTCAGGCTGCCGGTTTTCAGGATTTTGTTGTTGTCGTTGGTGGTCATCTTCAGGCTACTCCAAAAATGAATGCGGTCGAACGGCGCCCCGCAGGGTGTCGTGATATTCAGGTTGTTTGGAGGTTTGCCCGTTTAAGCCACGAGGAAGGCTCCAGCCGCTGTCAGCGGCTGATACGTCGGTCGCGGGCCTGCGCACCGCAAAGCGCGGAGGGGTATGCGTAGGGCAGATTATGTGTGGTTGCGATAATCATGACAATTACACTATATCGATTCGGGAAATGATGAAATAATTATTTTCCCTGTGTCTTTTTTATCCATATTTATCAGTAGTTTCGTCTTTTGCTGGATTTTGCCCTACGCCCATAGCATAGTAACCTCCAGCGCAAATGCCTCGGGCAGGCATACGGCGATTTTGCAAAGTTTTTCCGGAGATTACCCTGATGAAAAAATACGTCCTTCTCACCGCGCTGGCGCTTGTGATCGCCGCGCCTGCCTATGCGCAGCCGACCAACGAAACCGCCGTGAAACGCACCCTGACCGCCGTTGAAAAAGCGGCCGTGGAGCAGGGCTTCTCGCCCGCCGGTCCTGGTGCGATGAACAACGATGCAGGCCTTGCGCCCGCACCCGAATTCGATGCGGCTCCCGCAGCTCCTGCCGTGACGCAAAAAGTCTATAGCAACACCGATACCGGCGTCAGCGCCGATATGGCACCGCAAGCAGCATCGCCCGCGCTGTCGCCCGATGTGACACCCGCCGGCGGCAACCGCCCCAGCCTCGTCACCACTGGCGAAAACGGCCTGCCCAAAGGGCTCGTCATGAACGGCCCCGGCACCGAGGAATACAAGCGCAAGCACCGCGCCAAGAAAAAGAAAGCCAAAAAAGCAGCCGTCGAACAGGCAGCACCCGTTGAAGCCGTCGCCGCACCCGAAGTGAAGCCGGAACCCGTTTCCGAACCCGCTCCCTTTGTTGCGCCCGTGGCTGAAGCACCGCCCGCTATGCCCGAACCGACGCCTGTGGCACCGGTTGAACCGGCTCCCGCACCTGAGGCGGCACCCGCGCCGATGGCAGCGCCCGTGGAACCGGCTCCGGCCCCGGCTGAACTGCAGCCGTCGCCCGGTCCCGACCCCCTGGCGGCACCTGCCGATCCCTTCGCGCCTGCACAGTAAGCGCGTTGAAAAGATAAGGAAAAAGCCCGCGCAAGCGGGCTTTTTTCATGCGCGGTTGCGGGCGCGGAAGGGGAATTTTAAGGCCTTTTCGCTATGATCGAACAATGGAGCTGCCGCATGAATAAATACGCCCTGTTTGCCGTCCTTGCCATTGCCGCCGCAGCGCCTGACTATGCATTTGCGCAGGGCGAATATGCCGACACGGCAGCCGCGCAGAACTGGCGGCAGAAATGGGCGCAGGAAACAGGCGCGCTGGATGCCGCCGCCCGCGAACAATACGAAGCGCTGTCGCCCGAACAAAAGCAGCAGATCAACGACCGCCTGCGCATCGGCCTTGAACGCCAGCGCCAAAAGGCTGGCGAGACAGGCGAAGCTCACGGCAAAAAAGTCAGCGAAGCCGCAAACCAAATGGCGGGCGATGCATCGCGCGAATTCGAGGAATGGAAACGCGGCGACGGCGCGAAAGCCACCAAATACGCCGGCAAGGCGAAAGAAGCGCTGGATCAGTTGCAGGACGCGCAAAGCAGCGATGCGTATCACAATCACCAGAAGATGAATGATTTTAAATACAAGCACATGGACGAGGCACATGACATCCAGCGTGCCTACAAGGACTACGCCCGCGACCACCCCGCCGTCGATGCCGCCGCCGACAGCGCGAAGGCATGGTGGGCGAAGCGCAAGGCGGCGCAGTAATTATTCGTCGTCATCCCCCGAATATTCCAGCGCCGCGCGCGCGATTTCGAAACTGAAACCGGCGCGCCCCAGCACGGCCATTTCTTTCTGCCTGTCCTTCGGGTCGGTCGCATTGCCCAGTTTTTTGCGCTTCACCAGTTTCAGCGCGGCCTGCAATTCGCTTTCTTCGTCGTCATGGTGTTCCAGGGCATCCTCGACCGCCGATTTTGGCAGGCCCTTGGCGGCCAGTTTTGCCATGATCGCGTTTTTCGACCGGCCCTGCCGCCGCAGCGATGTCACACGCGCCTCCGCAAAGCCCTTGTCGTTCAGCAGCCCCGCCGCCACGTAACGGGTCACCAGCGCATCGACCAGCGGGTAAAATTTCTCCGGGTCGTCCTTGTGGAAATGGCAGGAACGCATGATTTTCCGCCGCATCACGCGCCGGAAATTCTCGGCGCTGGTGGCATACCGCTGCAAATAATACAGGGCGGCATTTTCCAAATACTGGGCGCTGATCTTGCGGGGCTGTTTTTGCTTTTTGGCGGTCACGGCTTACTTTATGCTATATTGTGAAGGCGTTAAACCGGAAGGGTGCTATGGCTATTCGTATCAAAAAAGACGGCTCGGTTCAATCGGGGTTGGTGGACGATAACGTCGTCCAGCCTTTCCGCCTCGAAAAATCGAACGTGCGCGGCCGTATGGTGCGCATGGGCGACGTGCTGAAGCAGATCATGGAACAGCACGACTACCCGCCCGCCGTATCCGGTTTGTTGTCGGAGGTGGTGACCGTCTGCCTGCTGCTGTCGGGCATGATGAAATACGAAGGCATCTTTACGCTGCAGATCAAGGGGTCGGGCCCCATCCGCCTGCTGGTCGCCGATGTGACCAGCAAGGGCGAAGTGCGCGCCTATGCCGGCTTCGACGAAGCGGCGGTGAAAAAGGCCGCCAAACGCAAAAAAGACCCCGTGCATCACCATTACCACCTGCTGGGCAAGAAGGGCTTTATGGCCTTTACCGTCGATCAGGGCGGCAGCGTGAACGACCGTTATCAGGGCATCGTGGAGCTGAAGGGCACGTCGATCATGGAGGCCGTGCAGCATTACTTCACCCAGTCCGAACAGATCAAGACATCGTTCAAAATCTCCGTGCATCCGCAAGATACGCATTGGCGCGCGGGCGGCATCATGATCCAGCAATTGCCGGATGACGAAGCCGGCAAGGGCGAAGAAGCGGGGAAGGGCGCCGAAACCTCGCTGGAGGACTGGACGCGCGCGGCCATGCTGCTGCAGACCTGTTCGGACGGCGAAATGCTGTCGCCGGTGCTGGCGACGTCCGATGTGCTGTACCGCCTGTTCCACGAAGACGGCGTGCGAATTTACTCGCCCACGCATGTGCGCTTCAAATGCCGCTGCTCCGCCGAAAAGGTGGAAAATATCCTGCGCACCATCCCCCGCGCCGAACTTGAGGAGGAATGCGAGAAGAACGGCAAAGTGTCGATCAAATGCGAATTCTGCTCGGAAGAATATGTGTACAAGGCCAATCAGCTTGACGCTGTTTATGGAGAAAAAGCATGAAAATGAAATTTCTGGCGATGTTCGCCGCCGTCCTGATGCTGTCGTCCTGCCAGGGCGCGCCGCCGGAATCGCAGACGCCGGTTTTGATGTTCGATACGCTGCCGCAGATCAACATGAATGTCGCGCGCATCGAGATCGTCGATCAATATCAGCCGCCCATGAAGGCGCCGAACGTCGATCATTTGTTCCGCCAGCCGCCCCGCGAAGTCGCCCGCCGTGTGATTGAAAAACAGCTGGTCGCCAACGGGTCGAACCACACCCTGCGCGTGATCATCGAGGACGCGTCGGTCGTGAAAAAAGACCTGCCCGTGCAAGATGGCTTCACCGGTTTCTTTACCAATGAACAATCCGAAGAATACGCGGCGCGCGTGTCGCTGAAATTCCAACTGGTCGCCGATGACACCCCCGACCGCGTCGTCGCCGACGCCTTCGTCCTGTCGGAACGCACGCAAACCCTGCTGGAAGACTCATCCCCCGCTGAACGCGATATGGCGTTCTTCACGCTGGATGAAAACATCATGCAGGACCTGCGCAAAGGGATCGAAAGCAGCGTGAAGCGGACGTTTGGGTGGAATTAGCCCTTCCAGAACCGCGGCATCAGCACGACCAGCAGGGTCAGGAATTCGATACGCCCGAACAGCATGGCGAAGGACATCACCCAGATCGATGATGACGGCAGGTTGGCGAAGTTGCCGGAGGGGCCGATCAGGTCGCCGGTGCCGACGCCGGTGTTGGAAATGGCCGAAATCGCGCCGGAGAAGGCGGTTTCGAAATCAAGCCCGGTCAGCTGCAGCGCCACGCCGATCACCAGCCACGACATGATGAAGATGAAAAAGAAACCGGCAACGGCGGATTGCACCGACGGCTCGACCAGTTTGCCGTTATAGCGCACCTGAAACACGCCATGCGGCGTGATCAGTTTCGACAATTGCTGTTTCAGCATCAGGAACAAAATCTGCAAACGGAAGATCTTGATGCCGCCCGCGGTCGAGCCGGAGCAGCTGCCCATGAAGATGGAGATAAACGCGATACCGACCGCGAAATGCCCCCAGTCGCTGTGGTCGCCGTTCACGAAGCCGGTGGTGGTGATATAGGACACGGTCAGGAACAGCGCGTTGCGGAACGCCTCGATGCCCTGCATCTTGTCGGTATGGATCAGCCACCATGTGCAGGTGACGGTCATCAGCGCGATGATCGCAAAGAAGGTGCGCACCTGGCTGTCCTGCCAGATCGCGCCGCGGTCGCCGCGCAGGAAGCGCAGGTAGAGCACGAAGGGGATGCCCCCCATGATCATGAAGCTGACAAGGATCAGCTCGATAATCGGGCTGTTGAACCACGCGACCGCCGAGTCATGGGTCGAAATGCCGCCGGTCGAAATCGCGGCCATGGCATGGCAGATGGCATCGAACGGCGTCATGCCCGCCGCATAGAGGAAAATGCCGCACAGGGTTGTCAGCGCCGTGTAAATCAGGCACAGGAACGCCGCCATTTGCGAGGCCGATGGCATGACCTTTTCGATCTGGAAGCTTTGGGTCTTGAAGATCTGCATGCCCGAAATCTGCAAAAGCGGAAAGACGGCCAGCGCGATGATCAGGAACCCGATACCGCCGATCCACAGCAGCATAAAGCGCCATAAAATGATCCCGCGCGGCAGCGCGTCGAGGCCGGTGATGGCGGTGGAACCCGTGGTGGTGATCGCCGACATCGCTTCGAAAAACCCGCCGGTGAAGTTCATTTCCGCCTGCGAAAACACGAAGGGCAGCGCGCCGAAGCTGGCCATGAACACCCAGCCGAAGGTGGTCAGCAGGAATGTTTCCCGCAGCGAGATTTTAAATCCCTGCTGCCGGTTCATCAGCACCAGCGCAAGCCCGATGAAGGCCGTGACGGCCTGTGCGCTGGCGAAAACCTGCCAGTCGTGGCTGTTATCCGCGAGATCGACCAGGATCGGCGCGATCATCGCCGCCGCGAGGACGAGGAGCAGGATGCCGTTGACGTAAAAGACGGGGCGGAAATTCATGACGTTAATTCACCTGCCGCCGGCCGCCGGGGCTGTCGAGGGAGAAGGCGGGGATCGCGACGTCGAACATGCCGTTCGGCCCCTCCATCGCATAGCTGCCTTGCATGATGCCCGACGGAGTAGAGAGCGGTGTGCCGCTGGTGTATTCGAAACTCTGCCCCGGTTTCAGCACGGGTTCTTCGCCCACCACGCCGGGGCCGCGCACTTCCTGCGTGCGGCCGTATGCGTCGGTGATCTTCCAATGGCGCGTGCGCAGCTGCACGGTGTCGTTGCCGTTATTTTGAATGCGCACGGTGTATGACCAGACCCAGATGTTTTCATCGGGCTTCGATTCATGGTCGAGATAGGCGGGTACGACCGATACCGTCACATTGCTGGTGGTGGTTGTGTACATGGGCGGATATTACGCCTGTTCACGAAAAAAGCAAAAGGAAAGGGGAAGAGGGCAGAAAGGCGCACAAAAAGAAACCGGCCAGTTGCCCGGCCGGTTTCCTTTATCCGTTTCGCTTTAACGAAGATTACTCGAGGGTAATCTGCGCGCGGCGGTTTGCCGGTTCGCGGACGTTGTCTGCCGTTTTCACGAGCAGGTCGCTTTCGCCGCGGGATTCGACGCGCACCATGTCAGCGGGGATGCCGCGGGAGACAAGACCGTCACGCACAGCGTTCGCGCGCTGCAGCGACAGGCGGTCGTTGTATTTGGTTGTGCCCGAGCTGTCGGTGTGGCCGATGATGGTCAGGCCGTGCACGTCCTTGCGGTTCTTGATTTCCTGCGCAACAGCGTCCAGCACGTCGTTCGCGCCGGCGGAGATGTTGTGCTTGTCCCAATCGAAGAACACGATGAACATGGCTTGTTCAACGGGGGTGGGGGCACCCGGTTCTTCGGCCGCGACGATCGGGGCGGGTTCAGGCTGCACGGCGATAACCGATTGCAGGTCCTTCAGAGCAGCCCAGAAAGCGGCTTTGCAGGGAACGTCTTTGTTCCAGTCTTCTTCTTGCTGTTCAGCCCAGCAGTCAAAGCGGGCTTGTGCAACGGCTGCCTTGTCGGAAGCCAGCTCGCGGCCGCCGTTTTCAAGCGCGTCGACGAGGTCGGCGCGGCCTTTGCTCATTTCAACGATGTTCTTGTCGGACAGATCCCAGTCGTCCAGCGTTTCGGGCATCACGACAACGCCGCTTGCAGCCGCGAGGCCTTTGCGTGCGAAGTGGATGGCATCTGCGTAATCGAGCGCCTTGTGCTGGCGGCCGTTTGCGTAGTCGCGGTATTCAGCCGCGAGGCGTTTCGTGAAGGGCGAACCCGTCGCTTCCGCCTTGTTCAGCGCCTGAACGGTCGAGTTGCTGCTAGCGCCTGTGCAGGCGGCAACGGCAAGCACCAGAGAGACGGCGCAAAGCCTGGTAAGCATCTTCATAAGAACTACTCCATTAAAGTATAAAATTTGTCCGCCGGCGAACGCATCACTTTTGGTTTGTTTTTCAAATGGATGCCTTGTCCGAGTTACTCTACTTATCGTGTTAAGGGCATGTTTGTAAAGAGGTTTTCAGGACACAAAAAGGGATTCTTTAGTTCACATAAGTATCACCTACCGCGCTCCGCGCGCGCAAAAACTTGTTAAACCTGCAAAATATGCTTTATATATGCGGATATGCGGGTGTAGCTCAGTGGTAGAGCATTTGCTTCCCAAGCAAAAAGTCGCGGGTTCAAATCCCGTCGCCCGCTCCAAACTCTTCGCGCGGGTTGAATATTCATAATATGTCCGGCATCGCGTCATCCCTCGAAAACTGGTTCCAGTCGCACGCACCCGACGAAATCCGCGCGCTGTCGAAATATCTGCTCGCGCTGGTGGCCGATCCGCAGCGGGTGATGAATGTGGTGGTGCGCCTGACGGCGTTCTGCGTGCTTGTCTCGCTGCTGTTGACGCATGACCTGTGGTTTGTGGACGGGCGGTTGTATGCGCCGGCACCTGTGCTGGCGGGGCTGCCGGCATCGCTCAATATTTTCCTGTACGGTTTGATGCTGACGTTATGCGCGCTGCTATGTGTGCGGCCGCAACTGCGGCGCTGGAGCGCGCTGGTGGCGCCCGCATTTATCTATTTCGTTTTGCAGGACCAGCTGCGCGGGCAGTTTTACCTGTATATGTATGTTTTCGCGTTGCTCGCCTGCGCCGCAGCGCCGAAGCGGGTGGAGGATAAACACCTCGATGCCGTGCGCCTGATGCTGGCGGGGGTGTATATCTGGGCGGGCATTTACAAGCTGAATGCCATCTTCATCACGCAAGTCTTTCCGTGGTTCGTCGCCCCCTTTTTTCCGTTCCCCGAAGCCGCGAAAGTGATCGGCTTTGCCGTGCCGTTCCTTGAATCGGCGGTCGGGCTGCTGCTGTTCTTCCCGCGCTGGCGGTGGCTTTCGCAGATACTGGCGTTTTCAATGCTGTCGGTCGTGCTGCTGTCGATCGGGCCGCTGGGGCATAATCAGGCGCTGCCCGTCTGGCCGACAAATGTGTATATGGACGCGCTGGTTATTTTCCTGTTCATCGGCAACCGCCGCGCGCTGGCGTATAAACCGGCGCTGAATATTGCCGCCATTGCCCTGTTTATCGCGCTGCCCGCGCTGGGGTTCATCAAGCAGATGGGGCCGCATCCCACGTTCCAGCTCTATTGCGGCTGCGTGCCGCTGGCGCAGGTGGAATTCGGCAGGGGGGAGGATTTCGGTTTCCTGCCCGAAACGCTGGCGACGCTGGCGGCGGCGGACGGCAGCCTCGAGGCATCCGACATCACCTATCGCCTGTTCAACGTCTCGGGCTGCAATTTTTCGCCCAGCCATGTGCCGTATCGGCAAGGCCTGCGCGGCTTCTGCCCGTACCTGAAAAAACCGCAGCAGGCGAAACTGCGCGTGCGCGAACCGCAAAGTTTGACTTCGACCGCCATGACAGAAACGGTGTATGATCTCTGTACGCCGGAAGGGGCGGTGAAATGATGGAAACGATCCGCATTCTGTATGACGGCGACTGCCCGTTCTGCACAAGATACGTCAAGCTGCTTCGACTGCGCGAAAACCTGACCGTCGAGCTGGTCAATGCCCGCGAAAACTCTGGTGACCGCGATGCGGCGACACAAAAGGGTTATGATCTCGACCATGGCATGCTCGTCACCTATGGCGGACAGGATTATTACGCCGATGCGGCGATCACAATCCTTTCCGTCCTTGCCACGCGCTCGGGTTTTATCAACCGGATTGCGGCGGCGGCCTTCAGGTCGCCAAAACGCGCGAAAATCCTTTACCCCGTGCTGGCATTTTTCCGTCGCATCACCGTGCTGGCGCTGGGGCGCGGGTTGATCCGCAACCTGCCGCGCAATTAATTTTCCGGAAACCTGTTATATCGCAGATTTCCGGTGTCTTTTGCCCGTATTCGGACTAGTTTTGTAACAGGGAATTTTCTGTTTCGGGGATATCACATGGCATTGGTCGAAGGCGGCAACGGCGCGGATACTCTCGACGGCACAAACGGCAATGACACGGTCAAGGGTTTCGGCGGCAACGACACGCTGAACGGCTTCGACGGGCACGACATCCTGGACGGCGGTGCAGGCAACGATGTCATCAATTCCGGCGACGGCGAAGATCTGCTGCTGGGCGGCATCGGGCTCGATACGCTGGTGGGCGGGCTTGGCAACAACAGGCTGGACGGCGGTGCCGGCGTGGATACCATGACGGGCGGCGCGGGTAACGATACCTATGTCGTCGATAACGCGGGCGACCTGATTGTCGAGCTTTCGGGTGAAGGTAACGACACGGTTGAATCATCGGTCAGTTACACGCTGGGGGCGAACCTTGAAAACCTCACGCTCACGGGTGCGGCGGGGGTGATAGCCACCGGCAACGCGCTCGACAATATCCTGACGGGCAACAGCGGCGCAAACAAGCTGTTCGGGCTCGACGGCAACGACACGATCGACGGCGGCTTTGGCGGCGACCAGATGACAGGCGGCACCGGCGACGATGTGTATATCGTCGATAACACGGCCGACCGCGTGACCGAAAACGCGGGCGAGGGCGTGGACGAAGTCCGCGCCTATGTCACCTATACCCTTGCCGCCAACGTCGAAAACCTGTTGCTGGAGCAGGGCTCGGTTATTCATGGCACGGGCAACGCGCTCGATAACCTCATCACCGGTAACGACCGCGATAACACGCTGAACGGCATGGGCGGCACCGATACGCTGCTGGGCGGACTTGGCAACGATACCTATGTCGTCGATGATTTACTGGACATTATTCTGGATGCGGACGGCGTCGATACTATCCGCGCAAGCCTGAGCTACGATTTGTCTTCCGCGCTGAACGTGGAAAATCTTGTGCTGACGGGTACAACCGCGATCAACGGCACCGGCGATGGCGGCGATAACGTCTTGACCGGCAATACCGCCGTCAACACGCTGGCGGGCGGTGCGGGGAACGATACCTTGAACGGCGGCGCGGGCGCGGATGTCATGATCGGCGGCAGCGACGACGACACGTATTACGTCGATAACACGGGCGATATCGTCAGCGAAGACGCAGTCGGCGGCATCGACACGGTATTTTCCAGCGTCGCCTTCGACCTGACGGCATCGGGCGAAACCGAAAACCTGACGCTGACGGGCACGGCGGCGATTTCAGGCACCGGCAACGCGCTTGGCAACGTCATCACCGGCAATGCGGGTGCGAACACGCTGTCGGGCGCAGGGGGCGACGACACGCTGGACGGCGGCGCGGGCAACGACACGCTGCGCGGCGGCACGGGCGATGATGTGTATATCGTCAACGCAACGACCGGCAAGACCATAATCGAACTGGCGGGCGAGGGGATTGATACCGTACGCGCGACCGTTACGCATACGCTGGCGGCCGAGGTCGATAACCTTGACCTTTTGGGCACCGCAAACCTGAACGGCACCGGAAACGCGCTGGTTAACGTCATCACCGGCACATCGGGCAACAATACGCTGAACGGTCTGGCGGGCGCGGATACGCTGACCGGCAATGGCGGCATCGATGTGTTTATCGTCGATGACGCGGGCGATGTGGTGAATGGCACGGGCGTCATCCTGTCCTCGGTCACGCGCGACCTGAACGTCAATACGCTGGGTGTCGATAACCTGACGCTGACCGGCACCGCTGCGATTGACGGCACGGGCAACGCGAACGCCAACACCCTTACGGGCAACAGCGCGGTCAATACGCTGGACGGTCAGGACGGCGACGACGTGTTCGTCATCGATGCGACCGATATCGTGGATGGCGGCGCGGGCAGCGATACGGTCGTTGTGGGTTTTACCGCCTCGACGGGATATGCGAACTGGACCGGCATCGAAAACATCACCCTGACCGGCACCGCGCTGCTGAACGCGACGGGCGACGGCGGAGATAACACGCTGACGGGCAACAACGCCAAAAACACGCTGGACGGCGGGCTGGGCAACGACACCTATGTCGTGACGGCGGGTGATGTGATTATCGACGCGGGCGGTACCGACACCGTGCGCAGCGCTGCCAGCTACACGGCGACGGCCGATATCGAAAATATCGTGCTGACCGGCACGCTGAACGTCAATGCCTTCGGCAATGCTGGCATTAATACCATTCAGGGCAATGCCGGAAACAACACGCTGGAAAGCCGCGGCGGCGACGATACGCTGGCGGGCGGCGCGGGCAACGATGTTTACGTGATCGACGGCGCGGCGGTAACGATCATCGAAAACGCGGGCGAGGGCATCGACACCGTGCGCACCGCCTTCACCCATGTGCTGCAGAACGAGGTTGAAAATCTTGTGCTGACCGGCACGGCGGCGGCGGACGGCACGGGCAACGCGCTTGAAAATTCGCTGACGGGCAACAGCGGGGCCAACACGCTGGACGGCGGCGCGGGCGCGGATGTGATGGCGGGCGGCGCGGGCGACGACGTTTATTTCGTCGATAACGACGGCGACCGCACCAGCGACACCGGCGGTTTCGATGTCGTGTTCGCAACCGATGCCAGCCATACGCTGGGGCAGGGGCTTGAAAACCTGACGCTGCTGGGCACGATGGATACCAACGGCACCGGCAACAACCTGCGCAACGTCATTACCGGCAACGACGGCGGCAACAGCCTGAACGGCATGCAGGGCGCGGATACCATGATCGGGGGGCTTGGCAACGACACCTATATCGTCGATAGCACCGCCGACGTTGTGATTGAAAACATCGCCGAAGGCAGCGATACCGTTTTTTCCAGCGTCACATATACGCTGTCGCAGGACGTTGATAACCTGAATCTTACCGGCTCGCTGGCGCTGACCGGCACGGGCAACGCACTTGCGAACATTATCAACGGTAATGGCGGCGCGAACGTGCTCTACGGGCGCGGCGGCGACGATAGCATTTCCGGCGGCGCGGGCAACGACATACTGTACGGCGAACTGGGCAACGACACGCTGACAGGCGGTGCGGGGCGCGACATCATGTTCGGCGGCGAGGGTGCGGATAATTTCCATTTCGATTCCACAGCCTTTGAAACGCCGGTCGATATCGTGCGCGATTACAGCCTGGCGCAGGGTGACGTGATCGACGTGACGGACCTGCTGACCGGTTACGACCCGCTGACCGATAACGCCAGCGATTTCGTGCGGCATGTGGTCAAGAGCGGTGCAAGTTTTGTGCAGGTCGATCTGGACGGCACGGGCACCGGATCCGGCTGGGTCGATATCGCGCTGCTAACAGGCCTCCACCCCGTCGCGGGGCAGACGGCTGTCCTGTTCCTTGTCCCGACCTGATGCCATGCCGCATTTTTTCTACCTGATCCGCCACGGCGAAAGCGCATCGAATGCCGGCGAAAAAACGCTGGATGCCGCATCCACCACGCTGACGGAGCGCGGCTGGCAGGGGGCGCGGGCGAATGCGGCCAGCTTTCCCGCCACGCCCGGCCGCATCGTCACCTCGCGCTATATCCGCACGACGCAGACGGCGACACCGCTGATAGAACGCTTTGCCGGCGTGCCGGTCGAGGAATGGGACATCCACGAATTCACCTATATGTCAGCCGATAAATATGCTGGCACGACAACCCACGAACGCCGCCCCTTTATCGACGCATACTGGCAACGCCTCGACCCGTATTTCAACGATGGCGACGGCGAAAGCTTCGCGGATTTCGCGGCCCGCTGCCGCGCCTTCATCGCCCGCATGGGCTGCACGACCGGCATCACCGCGGCCTTCAGCCACGGGCATTTTATTCGCGGCGTGCTGCACGCGCTGGACGGCAATTTCGATACGGTCACACAAGATGCGATGACGAAATTCTGGCGCGACCATCACGCCAATCCCATTCCAAACTGCACGCGCTATGTTTTCGCCGTCGGCGGCGGAGATGTGAAGCTGCTGGAGCGTCAGGACGGCGCGGCGGAAAACGTGAAACAGGCGATCATCGACTGACGGTCACGCCGCCGCCATCTGCCGCGGCCCGCGCCCCAGATGGTTCAGCGCCATGCGCAGGAAATGGCTGTCCCAGCTGCCGCCGCCCGATTGGGTAAAGCAGTCAGGATACATGCCGGGGAAGGTGTTTTCATCGACAATCAGGTATTTCCCCTGCGCGGTCGAATAAATGAAATCGAAACCGATCACATCGGCCTGCAACGCGCGCGCGGCCTTCAGCGCGACATCGCGCACGGGCGCGGCATCGACCCAGTCCACGCCGCCGCCCTTGCGGTCGGCATCATAGACCTTCCAGTTATCGACGAATTTTTCCGGTTTCTTGCGGTAGCCATAGACCAGCTGCCCGTCGATGACGGTGGTGCTGATCCATTTGGTGATGTCGTTTTCCTCGAATTCCTCGCAGAATATCTGCAGTTTTTCGGGATAGAACGATTGCCCGTATTCGACCGCGTCGACCAGCTCGCGCGGGGTTTTCACCATATGGATGCCCTGCCCGAAAGCGCCCAGCGTGGGCTTCAAAAGCGCAGGGCCCGACGCCACGACATCGGATGCCACGGCATTTGCGTTCTGTGCCGGGAACATCCAGAAATTCGCGGTCGGCAGCCCCGCGCCGCGCAAAATCGTATGCGCGTTGAATTTGTCGAGCCCGTTGATAAGACCTTCGGGATCCGGCACCACGCGCGTCGATTTCGCCAGCGTGCGCAAGACCGTCACGCCCCAGCTGTTCGGCTGGTGAGACACGAAATACCACAGCACAAGGTCAAGATCCGACAGGCAGCCGTTCGCGTCATACACCTTGCCGTTATGCACATAAGCGCTTGCAAGGTCGCAGGGCACAACCTCGATATCGCTTTGCGCCGCTAATCCCGCGATCACCGCCTGCCGCACATCGTCCGGCATCAGCCCGTTGCCTTCGATCACGTTGCCGGACGGGTGCTTGGGCGGCAAAAACACGCCCACACGTTTTTTGTTTTTCATTATTATTCCCCCTTTGTTTGCCGCGTCAGAACAGCCACAGCCCGTAACCCTGCGCAAGGTAATGCGGATACTGGTATGGCTTGATTTCCTCGAGCGCCGCGACCTGCGGTTCTTCCGCAACGGCCTCCGGCTGGTCCCATAGCGGATGCCCCGCCGCCAGTTCCGCCGCCGCATGGGCATAGACCGCCTTGAAATTCCCCTCCGCCGCCAGCGCGCGGCGCTGCCGCTCGGCGCTGTTGCCGTGCGAAAGGATGCCCAGCAGCGTGTCGCGGTACTGCTGGTAACCCAGTTTTTCAAAAAACGGATCCAGCCTGTCGATCCATTGCGAAATATCCTCGCGCAGGGGGCGCACATCGCCGAAATCGTCGGCCACGATATCGGCATCGAGCCCGTATCGCATCGCGCGCCATTTGTTTTCGCGCATCCGCCAGCTGGCGGGGCGGGGCATGTCGTCCAGCCAGCCCTGATGTTCCGCGAACCAGTGGCCGAGGCAATGCACGAAGGCCGTGATCGCCGCCGCTTCCGCAATCGTCGCGGGCTGGTCGCAGATGCGGATTTCCAGCGTGCCGTAGCGCGGGCAGGGGCGGATATCCCACCACATGTCCTTCAGGTCGGAAATTGAGCCGGAACGCGTCATCGCGCGCACCAGCCCCTTATATTCCTGCCAGTTTTCAAACTGGTACGGCATGCCGCCGATGGGCATGGATTCCGTCACGGCGGGGCGCATGCTGGCAAAGCCTGTGTCGCGGCCTTCCTCGAACGGCGAGCTTGCGCTGAGCGCCAGCAGGTGCGGCAGGAAGCGCATATAGAAATTGTGGTAACGGATGCAGGACTGCGTGTCCTTCATGCCGATATGGATATGCATGCCCAGCGTCGTGAAGCGGCGGTACAGCTCCTGCCGCGTTTCGCGCAGCTGTTTGTAACGCTCCGTTTCCGTCGGCGTGACCTGGCTTTGCTTCAGCATCGGCAGCACGCCCGCGCCCACCAGCATCGCGTCATGCGCGGCCAGTTGCGGCGTAATGCGCGACAGCCGGTCGTTCAGGTGGATTTCAACCTCCTGCACGTTTTTGCAGACATCGGTCGTGATTTCGATCATGTGCTGGTACAGCTCGTGCTGCACGCCCGGATGTTTCGCACCCTTGACGATATCAAGCCCCAGCGGCGCGGGCAGGCAGGTGTCGCGGTTGACGATGCCGAATTCACATTCCACGCCCAGCGTCAGCGGTTCGCTCTGCGCGAACAGCAATTGCCGGTTTATTCTGGCGAAAACATTGTCCTCTGCCGGCTGTCGTTTGAACGGCTTAAAAATTTTTTCGATCAGGAGCATGTGATGCCTCTTTCTGATGGTGTCACGGTGATTTTGATTGAAGGGCAGCGCTGACGCTGCAGTATCCGCGCATCGGCATTCGCTGGGAGAGCCCCCTGCTGCGTCAGAGGTGCGCGGCGCTTCCCGCTGCCATAATTCCAAAATAGCACCGCAAGCTTACATGCGTCTTACGCGCGGCATTTTTTTGGGTGCTGCGGAAATAAGCTGTTAAAAACACAAAGAATTATTTTTTGTCTCCGTCAGGCAAACCCGCTCAACAACGGGTTTATTGACTTGACATATCATGCGGTTGTTTCTATTAAATCCTCCATAAACCGAAAAACCGGAGGATTTCATGACCAACTTGTTTCAAGGCAAGACGGGTGCCGAGATTGCCCGCGCGATGGGCGAACTGACCAGCGCCGAACAGACCCGCGCGCAATTCGCCGCGCTCGCCGCGCTGCCCGCGGAAACGCGCGACGTTGTTGTGGACGCGCTTGAAAAAGACCTGCTGCAACTGACCGGAACGTTCCGCAGCTATATCGACGACATGGGCATGGCGCCCGCCAAATCCGCCTGGATCAACACCAAGGCGCCCGATACGCAGGCCGCCATCCGCGAAGAACAGGCGCTGGCCGAAATCGTGCAGCAGCTGGCGGTGCTGAAGGGCAATGCGGCAGACCCTCTGGTTACCGCCGCCGCGCAGGAAATCGCCAAGCTGACACCCGCGCAAACCGGAACCGAAAATGCCGTCTATGGCGCGATCTTCGATGCGATTGAAAAAGTGATGATCGCAAGCGGCATCATGCCGAAGGCAGAAGAAAACGAGCGCCTGGAAAAAATCCATGACGCCTTCGGCTGGCGCATGTCGGTCGCGGTCAAGGAACATTTCAACGCCGCCGGAAAATTCCAGCAATTCGCGCAAGCCCCGACCGAGGCCGAAAACGAACAGCAAAGAAACGCGCTGCGCGGCCTGCTGACCAAATCGGACGAGGAAGCGACGCTGGGTTACCTGAAGGCGACCGATGTGTTCATGAGCGTCGCGCGCCGCGTGGGCAGCGATGCCGACCTTGCAGCGCTGCTGCCGAAAAACAACTTCGACGCGACGGATGTGGAAGTGCTTGAAAAACACAAGCTGCCGTCGCTTGCGGCGCTGGTCAAAACGTCGATCCAGAACAAGCCGAAATAAAACAGGCCGGAATAACCCCGGCTTTCGGCGCATCCCTGACAAATATCCTGACAAATATCAAGGCATCATCCCCCCGCCGCCTGTAACCTGAAAAGGTGAAAGGCGCGGGGACGATGAAACTTGCGGTCAGAAAATGCCTCGCCTGCACCGGCGGCGGGGTCAGCGGATTGCTGGCAGGCCATGCCGGCTGCCTTGCCGCGACAATTTTCGCGGGAGCCGCCGCCGCGCTGCCGCTTTCCATGTTTATCTTCGGCGCAATTGCCAGCGCCGCGGGGCTTGCGCTCTGGTTTCACTTACGTGGCGATGCGGCATCCCTGCGCGAAAAACAGGTTGTCATGGCAAGCGCTCTACTGGGCCTGCTCATCTCAATCGCCCTGCATCACCCGTCCTCCGCAGGTGCCGAAGAGATCACCTTCAACCCCTTCGACGCTTTCTGCGGCCAACTGCCGGGGTGATACCCGAACCGGCGTTTCGAATATATCCGTAGATTATTCAAATCCAATCATCGCTGTAAAAACGCATTTGTTCTCATGCATCATGTAGCATGATATAAATGAATAATGATGATCGTTCGATATAGGTGTGTGTCTTTAGATATCTTGAAAGCAGCGTGACATATGGATGAATTAGGTACGTGTCCCCGGAATTCCCAGGCGGTGATTGATTAAGGCAGCGCTTTTGGCTGTCCTTGACAATATGCCTCTCCCGCCCTACCTTTTTTAATATGAACTATCTTTTTGAAAAAATCGGCGCGCTTTTCAGCAGCGCATTTTCGGGCCAAATCATCGCAGGCCATTAACCCCTGTCCGGAATTCTCTTCCGGGCACGGGGCCCTTCAAACACATTCAATTCTAACGTCTGGCAATCCCAACGTCTGGCAATCCTGACTTTCTGCGGGAATTTCCGCATCAACCCCTTTTGCAAGGAGGAGATTTATGTTGAATACACATCACGCATCCAAGCCTGAAATTCATGTCACCGATCGCGACCGCGAGATACTGGAGCGCCTCGCTTCCGGCGTGCGCGCCGCGTCCGAAGTGGCGGAAGAGCTGATGCGCGAGCTGGAGCGCGCCGGAACGGCGAAGGACGGCGATGCCGAAAACTATGTCGGGCTGGGCACAAAACTGACCTTCGCGACATCGGCCGGGGAAGAAAAAACAGTCGAGCTGGTCATGCCCGCCGAGGCCGATATTTCAGCCGGAAAGATTTCCATCATGACCCCCGTCGGCGTCGCGCTGCTGGGCCTGTCGAAAGGCCAGACCATCGAATGGAACGCGCGCGACGGGCGGGCAGGCACGCTGACAATCGTCGAGATTTTTTGATCGATGAGTAATCGTGATATCTGGGGACACTATACTTAATTAGCGATTATCGTATTCAAGCCGCTTTTGTATTTTCCGTTCTCGGTTTGCGTCCAGGTTTCTGGCGCGCGAGTGGCCGCTGCAGATGCGCTTCCAGTTTCTGGACGAAGGCAGAAG